>JBDSUF010000057.1:0-88791 GCA_039927835.1 Alteraurantiacibacter sp. | reverse complement strand
GCGCAAGGTGTCTCGACTACGCTCGACACGAACGGAAGTGGGAGATAAAAAAACGGAAAGGCCCAGATGAAGTCAAGGCCCCCGTCCGGGGGGTGGACGAGGGCCTTGCGGGATCGTGTCACAGCCGGTTGGACGGGAGGGGGGTCTCGGCGGTGACAGAACGATAAATGACCGGACGCAGATACGGTTCCGCTCGTCGCAAAAATTTTTGTGTGGCCTGCGGGACCCTATGTGAAAGACACGCGGGAACTTTCCGCGTTCGTGCGAGTTAGGCGGGAAGGATTTTGTCCGGGAAGGGATCCAAAATGACAATCGGCGCCGAAGTTGCCGCTCACTTGCCCTATTTGCGCCGCTATGCCCGCGCGCTTTGCGGATCACAGGCATCGGGGGATGCCTATGTGCGGGCCACGCTGGAAGCCGCGCTGGCTGACAATACTCTGGCCAAATCACTCGCTGGCGGAAGGGTTCCGCTTTATCGTGCATTTTCACGGTTGTGGACCAGCGCGCAGGTGGAATCTGCCTCTGTCAACGGCTCGTCGTTCCACGAAGTGGCGACGCATCACCGGCTGGATCGGGTGACCCCGGTCAGCCGCCAGGCACTGCTGCTGACCACGCTGGAGGATTTCTCGCCCGCCGAAGCGGCTGCGGTGATGGACCTCGATGAGGACGAGGTGACCGAGCTGGCCGCCTCGGCAGTGGCCGAGATCGATCGCGACAGCACCACCAGCGTGCTGATCATCGAGGACGAACCGCTGATCTCCATGCAGCTGGAAGACCTTGTCGCTGGCCTTGGCCACGAAATCTGCGGCACGGCGGCCACCCGCACGCAGGCGCGCGAAGTGGTCGAACGCTCGATGCCCGGCCTGGTTCTGGCGGATATCCAGCTGGCCGATGGCTCCTCCGGGCTGGATGCGGTGGCCGATATCCTCGCGCTCGCTTCGGTCCCGGTGATATTCATCACCGCCTATCCGGAACGCCTGCTGACCGGCGACCGGCCCGAGCCGACCTATCTGATCACCAAGCCGTTCAAGGAAGAATCGGTGCGCGCGGCGATTGCCCAGGCGCTGTTCTTCGGGTCGAGCAAGCCGCTCAACTAGGGTGTCGATGATCGCGCCTTGGCTTAAGGCGCGATCATCACCTTGCATTGTTCGGTGCGGCGCTTGAGGCTTTCGTAGACTGCAGGCGTGTCTGCCAGGCGGATGGTGTCGGTCACCAGCAGGCGCGGGGCGTGCGCGCCCTGTTCCAGCGCTGCCAGCGAGGCTTCGTATTCGGGCACGGTGAAGAAGGCGCTGGTCACCAGCCGCACTTCCTTGCTCAGCATGGCGAACGAATTGAACGTATCGGGCTTGGTGCACAGGCCCAGCAGCAGCACGGTGCCGCGCGGTTTGACCTGCTCCACGGCCTGCGCGATCAGGCCGGGCAGGCCCACGCATTCGAACACAATGTCGGCCTTGCCGCCCAAGGCGCGCTCGGCGCTGCCCACCGGGTCCTCCGGATCGACCACGAAGGCATCCGCCCCCATATCCAGCGCGCGGCCCTGCTGGAAGCTGGCGATATCCTGCACCGCCACTTTTGCGGCGCCGTATCGCCGTGCCCAGAAAGCCACCGCCAGCCCGATGGGGCCAGCACCCAACACCAGCACTTTGTCGCCGGTTTTCAAGCCCGACAGGTTCACCCCGTGCAAGGCCACCGCCAGCGGCTCGATGATCGCGCCGTCGGCCAGCGTCAGGTCGCCCGGTAGTGTCACGCACTGGTTGGGGCGGGTCACGGCGTACTCGGCATAGCCCCCGCCTTGCAGCCCGAACTGGCTGCACCACTGCACTTCGCCCTTGCGGCAATGCTCGCAAGCACCGCAGCTTTTGAGTGGAATGACCGAGACCAGATCGCCCACCTTCTGAGTGGTCACCCCTTTGCCCAGCGCCACCACCTCACCGGCGAATTCATGGCCCAGCACATCGCCGTACTGGCAGCCGTAAGCGGCATCCTCGGTCATGTGCAGGTCGCTGCCGCAGATGCCGCAGCGGGCCACCTTGACCACCAGTTCGCCTTCGCCGGGCGTGGGATCGGGCAGATCCTCGAACTTGAGCGGCGTGTGCAGGCCCTGGAAGGTGACGGCTTTCATCTGCTCACTCGGTCCACACAGGCTGTTCGCCCATCGCCACTTCGGACGAGTTTTTCAGGATGAAATCGCCCAGCACGTCCATCGTGGTGGGGAACCGTTCCGTTACCCGGGCGCGCAGATCGGCCGAATTCGCGGATTGGGCGATGAGGTGCGGCCATGCGTCCAGATAGGCTGCGGTAAAGGTCAGCCCGCTCGCGTCATTCGGTAGGCCGGGCCGGGCATGGCCAGCAACCACGATAACGGGATCAAGCGCGGCGAGCGTATCGAGCGATTGCCGCCAGGCGGTGACATTGGCCGGTTCGTGTTCGCCAAGCCATAAATGCACTTCGTTGAACACCAGATCGCCAGCGATAAGCGCGCGGATCGATGGTGCCCATAAAACGGTGGAATGCACATGATCGCCCTGCATCGGGCCAATCACCTGCAATTCGCGGCCTTCCAGCATGATGGTATCGTCGGTCAGCGCGTCGGGGGCACCTGGATGCGCCGGGCCGTTGGCCCCCAGCACCGGGCTCCACCGGGCAACCTTGGCCGGCAGCGACCGCCAGATATCCGCCACGACCTGAGGATGCGCGACGATTTCCGCGTTCGGGAAGGCGTCTTCCAGCACGTCCATGCTGAAGAAGTGATCGGGATGATCGTGGGTGATAAACACATGGGTCAGCCGCTTGCCGCTATCCAGAACCATGGCCGCCACGCGGTGGGCATCAGCCCTGGTGAACGGCGGATCGACCAACACCGCATCGTGCTCGCCCATGATCAGCGTGGCGTTGGAATGGAGCGATCCGGCGCTGGTCCGCAGCACCTCAACCGTCAGCGGCGGCGGGGCGGCATCCTGCGCGGCGGCGGGAAGGGCGAGCAGCAGCGCGAGCGGGGCGAGCAGCCAGCGCATCACCCTACTCCCATCCGCAGCACCGGCTTGACCACGTCGCCAGCCTCGCTTGCCTCGATTGCCTCGTTGATCTCGGCGAAGTCGAAGTGGCCGATCAGCCGGTCGAACGGGAAATTGCCCGCCAGGTGGTGGTCGAGCAATTGGAGCAGGAACGGCGCGCCGTCGCTGTTGCCGCCGAGGATGCCCATGACCGTGCGCCCGCCGCCCATGAAGGCCGCTTCGTTGAAGGTCAGGTTGTGCGTGGGGTCGCTGGCGCCGACGATCCCGCAGATGCCCTTGGACGCCAGCAGGCTCCACGCATCCTCGATCACCTTGTTGATGCCGGTGGTATCGAGGGCATAGCCGAGCCCCTGCGGCACCAGCGCGCGGATTTTCGCAGGCGCATCATCACGCGCGTTGAAGGCGTGGGTGGCGCCCAGTTCCAGCGCCAGTGCGAGCCGCGCATCGTTCACGTCCACCGCAATGATCGGATTGGCCCCGGCGATCTTTGCCGCCATGATCGCCGCCATGCCCACGGTGCCCGTGCCGAACACCGCGATTGGCAATCCGGCGCGCACCTGCATGGCGTTGAGTACCGCCCCCGCGCCGGTCATCAGGCCGCAGCCAATCGGCGCGATCATGTCGAGCGGGATGGCGTCGAAGCGTTCGGGCAGCACGAAGGTGTTGCGCTGGTGGGCGATGGCGTGGCTGGCAAACGTCGACTGGCCGAAGAAGTTTGCCGCCATCGGCGCGCCGTTGTGGTGCATCGTGGGCGAGCCATCGGCCCGCGCGCCGCTCCAGTTGTGCGGGAAGAAGTTGTAGCAATAGGTCGGCGCGTCGACATCGCAGCTGGGGCAGTCGCCGCACGAATTGAAGCTCATCACCACCCGGTCGCCCGGCTTGGCATTGGTCACACCGCTGCCGACCGCCTCGACGATGCCCGCGCCCTCGTGGCCCAGCACCACCGGCAGCGGCACCGGCAACTGCGCATCGCGCACGGCAAGGTCGGTATGGCAGATGCCGCAAGCGACCACGCGGACGAGCACTTCGTCAGCCGCGAGATCAGCCAGTTCGACCGGTTCGATGGTGAATGGATGGTCGTGCCCGCGACAGATCGCGGCCATTGCTGGGGTTGTCGCTGCGGTAGTCATGCTTTCTCCCGGATTTTACATTCTGCAAAAAAGGTAGCAGGCATGCGTCATTCGTTCAACGGTTTCACCGGCCCCAGCTGCATCCCGCCGTCGATCATCACATGCGCCCCGGTCATATAGCTGCCCGCGTCGCTGGCGAGCAGCAGCGCGAGCGGCTTGATCTGGTAGGTTTCGGCCATCTTGCCCACCGGCACCAGTTCGTCCCACGCCTTCTTCGCCGCCGGGTTCTTCTTGACCCAGCCATCGCCGATGTTGGTCACGAAGGGGCCCGGCGCGATGGCGTTGACGCGGATGCCGTAGGCCGCCAGCTCGTAAGCCGCGTGGCGCATGAAGTGCTTCACCCCGGCCTTGGCGGCCATGTAGGGCACGCCGACGATCGCCTCGTTCACCTCGGCCGCGTTGCTGCTGGTGATGACGATCGAGCCGCCTCTGCGTTGTGTATTTGCCTTCATCACCCGCGCCGCCTCGCGCACGGTGTGGAACACGCCGTTCAAGTTGATGCCGATGCTTTTGTACCACCGGTCGGGGTCGTAGACGTCGATCTGGCCATCGGGGTTGCGCGTGCCCTCGGGGGTCCAGAAGCCGTTGCCCACGTCGAGCCCGGCATTGGCGAAAGCCACGTCGCACCCGCCATAGGCCGCCACGTGATGGTCGAAGGCGCGGGCCACCTGGTCCAGCTTGGACACGTCGCAACTGTCCCACCGTGCTTGGTATCCCTGATCGACCAGCCGAGCGCATTCGCGCGCCGCACCTTCGGCATCGATATCGGTCAGCGTTACTTTCGCACCCGCCTCGGCGAGCACTTCGGCATAGGCGAGGCCGATGCCGCTGGCCGCACCGGTGACGAGGCCGCTGCGACCGGTGAGGTCGAACTGGTCGAGGGTCTTCATGGCTGTTCCTTTTTCCCGCCGAGCAGTCGCTTGTTGACCGCCTCGTATTTCATCACCGCCTGGTCCATCGCCAGCGGCATGATCCGGGTGGAGGTCGCCTGCATCACGCGCCACTGCGCCTCGATCATGCGCTTGTCCTCGTGGAAGGCGCGCAGGCCGAGGTCGGCGAAGAAGTCCTGCCGCTCGGCAAAGGCCGCGCGCGGGCCAAAGGCGAAGAAATAGCAGGCGGTGTCGGCGGTCAGCGGGGTGACGGCCTGGCAGGTGAAGGTGTCGAACAGCGATTGCCCTTCGCACCGCGCCTGGTTGGCCGGGTCCATCGTGCCGGGAGCATAGCGTTCGGTGGTCTGGATGAACGTGCCGGGCACGGTAAATTCGTAGCGGCTCCACACGTCGGCACCGTCAGCCACACCGCCGCCGCCGGCAGGGTTGGGCGGCATTCCGCCCATCGCGCGCTCCACCGCGACGCCGTTGGGCAGCGTGGTGGTGGTAACCTTTGCCGCCAGCCAGCCTGTCGCCGAGGCATCGCTACCACCGGAAAAAGTGTCCTTGTGGACATAGGCGATGTGCGACAGGTCGAGCAGGTTGTCGTGGATCAGCCTTGCGGGGGCCTCGTAGTCGAGCCGCCCCGGCGTCATCGCCCAATCGGGGTGACGATAGCCGACAAAATCGACGATCTGATCGGGGTCGGCCAGCGCCGGATCGCCCATCCACACCCAGATCGCCGAATGACGCTCGACCACCGGGAAGGTCCGTACGCGCAAGGCTGCGGGAATCGTGTCCTGTCCGGGAATCTCCACCGCCCGGCCATCGGCGGCAAAGCGCACTCCGTGATACCAGCAGCGAATGCCGCCCGCTTCGCACTTGCCGAGCGACAGCGGCGCGGCGCGGTGCGGGCAACGGTCTTCCATGGCGAAGGGTTGGCCATGTTCGTCCCGCGCCAGCGCCAGCATCTGGCCCAAGATGGTCATCGCCACCACTTCACCCGCAGGCAAGTCGCGGTCCCATCCGGCAACGTACCAGGCGTTGCGCGGATGGAGACCGCCGACCGCGTCGATGAAGGCCTCTCCCACCGTCATCGCCGAATCAGAGATAGAGTTGCCGGTTGATCGGCATGTCGTTCTCGCGACAATAGGTCTCGTCGGGGTTAAAGAACGCCTTCATGCCGCCCAGTCCGGATGTTTCCTGCGTGGCCATGACGAGTGTCCTTACAGATACAGCTTCGGATTGATCGGCAGGCCGTTCTCGCGGCAGTAGGTCTCGTAGTGGTTCATGAACCAGAACACGTCGGTCGTATCGACGTAGCCGCCGTCACCGTCGAAGAAGTCGATCGGCCCCTGCATCCAGCCGAACAGCTTGCAGCCTTGCGGGTGGTCGGTGACCAGCGTGTGGCTTTCGCCCGGTGTTTCCAGGATCACGCCGAAGGGGGTCGCTACCCAATCGTATTCAAGATAGCGGACCGAACCTTCGAGGCAGACCATCATGATCGTGCCGCGATGGAAGTGCGTGCCGATCACGCCGGGGCTCTTCACCCACAGGATGTTGGAAAACAGGTTTTGCCGCACGTCGAAGGCAACGTGCTTGATCGCGGCATTGTCACCGAACGGAATCCACGGGCTTTCCTCGTCGCTCGGCGTATCGATATAGCGCCCGCCGGGCGATGTACGCCGGACCAGGTCGGCGTACTCGTACTTGATATCGACGATTTCCGCCTTGTCGCTGGGCGGTGCGGTCATGGTGGTCATTTGTTCTCTCCCTAACGGATCAGCGTGTCGACGTAGTCGGCACCGATGCCGACCTTGTCGTAATGCTCGCGGGCCGCCTTCATGTAGTCGAACACGTCGTAGTGGCCCACGCTGTTGCCTTGCTCGTCCAGCCACATCAGCGGGCCGGAAACGACGAAGAACACCTTCATCGGATCGGGGTGTTCGTACGATACCAGCGTGTGGCTTTCGCCCGGCGTTTCAAAGATGAAATCGCCCGCGGTGGCAGTCCACTCGTGCTCCAGATAGGCCCACTTGCCGCTGATGGTGTAGGCCCAGATCGGCTTGGGGTGATAATGCCGGTTCACGATGCACGGCTTGGTGGCCATCAGCACATCGGCCCACATGTTGAGCGTGGGGCTGATCCACACCGGCTTGGAGAAGACATTCTCGACGATCGGCACCCAGTATTTGGGATCGCCATCGGCAATCTTGGCCATATAGGCTTCGGGCAAGGCGCCCGGCCGCAATGCGTGCGGGACTGGCGGTGTGCCGGCCCATGGCTCGGTGGTGGGGGCTTCGGGCATCGCTGGTTCCTCGGTTGCGTCCGGGCTCTTGTCGGGCCGGATCGATGCCGCACTCTACAGCCGCCCAACGGCGCACGCTAGGACACAAGCGAACCCCAACCGGACTGACGCGCATGGGTGGCCCCAGTCGCAGCGCTCAATGGCGGATGCGGAACTCGCGCGGGGTCATGCCGTTGCGGCGGCGGAAGCAACGGGCGAAATAGGCGCTGTCGTTGAACCCGAAGTCGAACGCGATCTGCGTGATGGTGGCCTCGGGGCAGGCGACCAGCTTTTCGCCCGCGCGGACCAGCCGCCGTTCCTGGATATAGCCGCTGGGCGTCGTGCCAAGCGTGGCAAACACCTTCTGCACGGCGCGCACCGACAGGCGGCATTCGTTGGCGATCGCCACCACCGAGAACTGCGGATCCTGCAGCCGCGCCTCGACAATTGCTTGGACCTTTTGGGAGAGCCCGGATTGTGCAGGCCCGAACTCGAACCGGCGTTCGTTTTCGAACGCCGCGCCGCGCAGGGCGATGGCCAGCAGATCGAAGAACACCCCCGTGATTTCGTCCTCCCAGCCGGGATGATGTTCCTCGCGATAGCCTTGCTGCCACAGCGACAACAGGAAATCGTGGAAGATCCGCATGCTGGGCGATGTGCCGGGCAAACGCGTGACGAGGCAGCCGGTCACATCGGCAAAGCGCTGTTGCAGCAGCCGGCGGGGGAATTCCACCACCATGGTCTCGTGCCGGCTGAGGTCGATGGCATAAGCGTCGCGCGTGGTGCACAGCACCGCATCACCCGGTTCCAGCCGCGCGACTATGCCGCCTTGCGAATAGCGTCCGATGCCACGGCATTGCAGGTGCAGGATCAGGTTGTCGGCGCCGTGGGCCAGCGGGGTCCGGTTGACGCGGCAGGCATGGGTGCGTGGGCGCAGCATGGCCAGCGGGCCAAGGCTCCACGACAACATCTGGCCAGTGAAATCATCACCATAGGCTGCCTCGACCGTGCTGCCGGCATAGCGCAGCGCGGCCATCTCGTTCCAGTAGCGCGCCCGCTCGCCGGGCGAAACGTCGAGCGTGGTGAACTGCTTGATTGCGGTCACTTCAGGCGGTCAGCGGCTTGAGCCCGCGCCGAGCCAGCACCGCCGGAGCGCTCTCGCGCAGGAACAGCGCGAATACACCGCCCACAGTGGTCAGCCCGGCCATCATCCACAAGGGCGCCTGCAAGCCATAGCTGTCCGCCAGCATGCCCGCGATCGCCGGACCGCCCGCGCCGCCGATGATCTCGCAAGAGCCCATGCACAGCCCGAACACCGTGGCCGCCATCAAGGGGCTGACGCTTTCGGACGGGATGGTGGCCATGAACAGCGGGAAGATCCCGTTGAGCGCCCAGCCGAAGAAGAAGATCACGATCAACCCCCAGTATGAATGATCGGTGGCGGGTGACACTTCGCCGAACAGCGACATGATTCCGGCAATCGGCGCCTCGATCACGCCGTCCATACCCGACCCGGCGTAGTACATCGCACCCAGCGGCAGCAGGATCGACAGGAACGGCATCAGGATCATCACCGGTTTGCGGCCATAAAGGTCGGACAGACCGGCGGTGAGGAAACTGCCAATCGTGGCCGAAACGCCCAGCACGCCCATCAGCCAGCTGGTTTCGGTCTGGCTGAAGCCGCGCTCCTGCGTCAGGTACAGCGGCATGAAAGCCCAGGTGATCACCAGGTAGGCGACCAGCAGGATGCCCATCACTACGCAGATCCACACGTTGCGCACCTTCAAGGCCTCGCCCACGGCAGTGAACCATTCCGACACTGCCTGGCCGACCGACTTCTTGGGGCCGGTGGGGGCCTGGTCGGCCGCGGACTTGGCCGGCTCATCCAGCATAAACCAGATCAGCGCGGCGCTGATGATGCCGGGGATACCGGCGAGATAGAATGCGCTGCGCCAGCCATAGGCCTCGGCCAGCGCCACCAGCACCACCGGGGCCACAAAGCTGCCGAGCAGGTTGGAGCCGAAATTCTGCGCCACACCTTGCGCCAGCCCGCGATACTTGGGCGACACTTCGCTCGCCACCATCGCATGGCTGATCGGCATCACGCCGCCCTCGGCCACGCCCATCAGGATGCGCGCGCCGATCAGGAAGGCGAAGGTGCTGGCCAGACCGGTCAGGAACGAGCAGGCCGAAAACAGCACCGTCGACAAGACCAGCAGCAGCTTGCGGTTCTGGACGATGTCCGACACCCGGCTGACTCCGAATGCCGCGATGGCCCAGGTAAACGAGAACACGCCCGCGATCAGCCCGACCTGGCTGTTCGACAGGTCCAGTTCGGGCTGCACGAACGGCATCAGGAAATTGAGCGAATTGCGATCGAAGAACACGATCCCGAAATTGAGGCTGAGCAGAAACACCAGCAGGAACTGGTATCTGGTCGATTTCTTCGCCCAGTTACCCTCGGGCGCGGCGGCGTTTGCAAGTGGAGTGGCCATGGGTCTGTCGGATCCTACATGAAGGGCCGCACCGGGTCGCTGCCATCCCAATTGCGGCTCGCTTCCCAGAAACGGGTGAAAGTGGCGTCCATGCCGGGGGTAACCGGCAGCAGTTCGATGAAGCCTTGCGCCGCGCCGCTGCCATCGTCGAGGTAGATCACCTCGCCGCCGGTGGGCACGCCGGCGCGGTAGGCCTCGTGATAGCCGCGTGCCTGGTAGTCGCGGGCAGCGGCGTCGACGTCATCGAAGGCGATGCCGACATGGTGATAGCCGTAACCGCGCCGTTCAATCGTCTCGCGGTAGACGCTGGGATGCTCGTCGAGCGGCTGGATCAGTTCGATCATCATGTGGCCGGTAAAGCCCATCGCCAGCGTCACGTCCGCGCGGCTCTCCTCGCCGCGATAGGTCTGGCCGGGCGCGAGCAGGTGGGGCAGCACAAAGAACGGTCCGGTGCCAAGGTTGCGCGTCCAGTGCAGACACGCCGCTGTCAGGTCCGGCACGATGTAGGCCGTCTGTGCAATCGCGCCGAATGGCTGGCCGAAGCCCAGCTCCCTGTTCACCCGAATCCTCCCCTGGCGCCGCTTGCCGCCGCTGCCTTGGCGCATGGCTCGACAATCCGGACGACAAAGTCAATCTCTTGGGGCCCATTGGCTTGACGGCCGTCTGGTCCTACAAGTGGCGGCAACAGCAGATTGTCTCCCGGGAGAAGACCATGGCCACCCAGTTGAAGCCGCCAGCAGGCCAATTGAAGCCGCCAGCAGGCAGGCCACTCGATTGTTCCGACGCAGAATGGGCAGCGCGGCTGGAACTCGCCGCCGCCTATCGCATCTTCGCCCATCACGGCTGGTGTGAGAGCATCTACAATCACATCACCCTGCGCGTTCCGGGTGAGGACAACGCCTTCCTGATCAACCCCTACGGCCTGCTGTGGGAAGAAGTGACCGCAAGCTCGCTGGTCAAGATCGATGGCGATGGCAACAAGGTGGGCGACAATCCCTGGCCGGTGAACCTGGCGGGGTTCACCCAGCATTCGGTGTTCCACAAGAACCTGTCGCACGCGCATGCCATCGTCCACACGCACACGCCCGATACGATGGCGGTGTGCTCGACCGAGGGCGGCCTGCAGGCGAGCAATTTCTATTCGTGCTTCTTTGCCGGCGCCATCGGCTACCACGATTTCGAGGGCATCACCGTGCGCGCTGAGGAGGGTGAGCGGTTGGTGCGCAATATCGGCAATCACCAGATCCTGCTGCTGAAGAACCACGGCCCGGTGGTGATGGGGCGCACGATTGGCGAGATGTTTCTGCTCTACTACATGCTCCAGCGCGCGTGCGAGGTGCAGGTGAAGACCGCCAGCCTGGGCGCGCCGATCATGGTGCCCGATCATGTTGTCGCGGTTCACCAGCGCGACCGCGACCTGCAATTGACCGACGATTTCGGCAAGCTCGATTTCGCCGCGTGGACGCGCAAGATCGATACGATCGATCCCAGCTGGCGCAGCTGAGCAACCGCGCATGACCAGCATGACCGTCAACGAACGGCCGGTCCATTTCGACATGGACCCGCAGACCCCGCTGCTGTGGGCGCTGCGCGATGCGGCCAACCTCACCGGCACCAAGTATGGCTGCGGGGTGGGTGATTGCGGGGCGTGCATGGTGCTGGTCGATGGCGAGGCGCTGCGGTCGTGCCTGATCACGCTGGGCGAGGCCGAGGGCCGCTTTATCACCACCATCGAGGGCTTGTCGGCCGATCGCAGCCACCCGGTGCAGCAGGCGCTGGTGGCCGAACAGGCGATCCAGTGCGGCTTCTGCACGCCGGGCATCGCGATTGCCGCCGCCGCGCTCATTCGGCGCAATCCCGATCCGACCGAGGCTGACATTATCGCCGCCGTGCCCAACCTGTGCCGCTGCGGGGTCTATCCGCGGCTGGTGCGGGCGATCCAGCGGGCGGGCCGCGTTGCCCGTCGCGCCGAACGGATCAGCGCCGCGCCCGCTCCCGGCATCGATCCGGCAGATGCCGCGCGTGCGGTGCCCGCGCTGGGCCATGCGCCTGCTGCCGACGCACAATGAAAGCGACCATCTGGCACAACCCGCGCTGCAGCAAGTCACGCGCCGCGCTCGAATCCTTGCAGCAGGCAGGCCGTGCGGTGGAAGTGGTCGAATACCTGAAATATCCGCCGTCACGTGAAACGCTGGCCCGGTTGTATCGCGCCGCCGGGATCACGCCCGCGCAGGGCTTGCGGCTGAGCGGCACCGATGCGGCGGCGCGTGGTCTGCCGCAAGCGGACGATGCCACGGTCTTGGCGGCGATGGTGGCCGATCCGGCACTGATCGAGCGGCCGCTCGTTGAGACCCCCAAGGGTGTGCGCTTGTGCCGCCCGGCCGAGCTGATCGAGGATATCCTGTGACCGCATGTTGCCGACAACTCGCCGCGCGCGGATTGCCAAGCGCCGTCAATTTTGCCACGGGGGGTGCAAATGACACGGTCGCCGGTGCGGCCCGACAATGTTTTCGGGGGCAGGAAGTCTTCGCATGAATGGCAATGAACTGGCGGCGAGCCGCACGCTGCCCCGGCTCCGGCAGAAGCTGAAGCGCGCTCTGGGGCCGGCGGGAGTGTTTTTCCGCGGCTTCCTCGAACACCCGCGCATGGTTGGCGCGATCCTGCCGTCGGGTCCGGCGGTGGTGAAAACCATGCTCAGCCGGGTCGACTGGCAAAGCACCAGACTGTTCGTCGAATACGGTCCCGGCGTCGGCACGTTCTGCCAGCCGGTGCTCGACCGCCTGCCGCGCGATGCGGACCTGGTGGTGATCGATACCAACCCGCTGTTCATCGATTTCCTGCGCCAGTCGATCACCGACAGCCGGTTCCACGCCGTGCTCGGTTCAGCCGAAGACGTGGAGGCCATCGTTCGCTCGATCGGCCACGAGAAGGCTGACTATGTGCTGTCCGGCCTGCCGTTCTCGACCTTGCCCGAAGGCGTCGGCCCGGCGATTGCCGCCGCCACTGCGCGGGTGATCCGCCAAGGCGGGGCATTCCTGACTTACCAGTACGCCGGTGCGGCCCGCGATCTCAGCGCGCAGTATTTCCCTCGCGTGGAAAGCCAGCGCGTGTGGCCGAACATTCCGCCGTGTCTGCTCGCCTGGGCCTGGCAGGATTAAGGCCTAGCCGAAAGTCTGGTCAATCGTGGTCGGGCTGAGGCCCGCCAGCTGGCCGTACATGGCGACCAGGATCGCGCTGAAAATCATCGCCACCGCCGCGCCGACCAGACCGTTCGACAAGCCCAGCACTAGGGCCGAGGCTGCGCCGCCGCCGAGCAGGCCGGCAATCAAGCCGAACACCATGCCCAGCATCATCGCGATGAAAAAATAGGCGACGAAGATCAGCAGGAAAAAGGCAAAGATCTTCAACGAGTGGCTTTTGGTCAGCGCCCACGAACGCTTGCATACCGCAAGCGGACCGGTGACGCCTTCCAGCGCGATGACCGGGGTCGTCAGGATCAAGCGCGTGCCGAGGTAGATGATGACCACCATCATGGCGACCGCGGCGATAAACGCCAGTACCCCGCCCAGTATCTCGCCGCCGATGAAGGTACCTGCGCCGATCAGCGCCATCATCACCAGCAGGGCCACAAACGCCACCACGAAATAGCCCAGCAGCATCACCAGCGCCACGCCGATGGCGGTGGGCAGAGAGGACAAGGCGCGGCGCAAGGCCTGCCCCACGGTCGGCCGGTCATCGCCCATCAGCGCGATCATCGCGAGGTAGCCGATCGTCTGCGCCACGAACATCAGCAGCCCGGCGATCAGCAACGGCCCCAGCGCGGCCCGCAGCACGGCCAGCACCTGGTCGGGATCGGGGTTGGTCTGTGTGCTCATAGCGGTCAGCTCTGCTGGGATGGCGACATAGAACAGCGTGCCAGGCAGCAGCAGGAATACCCCCGCGATTACCGCCAAAAGGTGGGCATTGGACTGCAGCAGCGCCAGCGCCTGGTTCCACGTGCGGTTCATGTCGAAATTCATCGGGTAACCCTTCCGGCCTCGCAAAGACGCTTGATAAACCGGACAGGCTGCCGCACGCAAACCTTCATGTCGCAAGGTCCAGGTTCACCGGTGGAATGGCGCGTATCGCCCGAACTCGTGCCTTACCCGCAGGCGCTGGCGGCGATGGACGAGCGTGCGGCGGCCATCGCGGCGGGCACGGCGGCGGAACTGGTCTGGCTGCTCGAACATCCGCCGCTCTATACCGCCGGCACCAGCGCCGATCCCGCCGAAGTGCTCGATGACCGGTTCGAGGTTTTCACCACCGGGCGCGGCGGGCGGCATACGTACCACGGTCCCGGCCAGCGGGTGGCCTATGTCCAGCTCGACCTCAGCCGACGTGGTCGCGATGTGCGCCGCTTCGTCCACGGGCTGGAGCAATGGGTGATCGGTACGCTGGGCGATTTCGGCGTCGAAGCCTGGGCCGTGCCCGACCGGGTGGGCATCTGGACGCGCGACGTGGGCGGCGCCGAAGCCAAGATCGGTGCCATCGGCGTGCGGGTGAGGAAGTGGGTCACGCTGCACGGCCTGTCGGTCAATATCGATCCCGACTTGGCGCATTTCGGCGGCATCGTGCCCTGCGGGATCGCCGAATATGGCGTCACAAGCATGGCCCGGCTGGGTCTGGCTCTTGCGCCGGGGGCCTTCGATGAGGCATTGCGGCTGCGCGCTGACCGCTTTCTGGCCGCGCTGGAGGATTGATCCGAAAATGCGCCTGACACGCTTTGCCTTCCCGCTCTTCGCCATCGTGCTGCTGGGCGCGTGCGACTATTTCGGCGGCGCCACGGCTGACGATGCCAGCGGCGATGCTTCGGGCGAGGTGCTCCCCGGATCGATCAGCGACGCGATGATCCCGACCGACGACCTGACGTCGAGCCCACCAGCGCTGGTCGTGCCGCCGAGCGAGGGTGGAACGCCGGCGGACGCAGCAGCCGATAGCGGCGCGGCGAGCGCCGACAGCGCTGTGGTCGAACCGGCACAGGAAGCTCCCGCCGAACCCGAAGCCGCCGCCGAATAGCTTCGGGTAGCTTAGCCGCGCAAGCTTTCCAGCAGTCGTCGCGCCTGCAGCAGGTGCGGTTGTTCGACCATTCGGCCATCGAGCGGCAAGGCCCCCGCGCCGGGATTGGCGGCGAACAGATCGACGATCCGCCGCGCCTCGGCGGCTTCCTTGTCGGTCGGGGTGAAAGCCTGGTTGATCACCGGCACCTGGTCCGGATGGATCGCCAGCATGCCGGTGAAGCCATCGGCCCTGGCCGCCTCCGCCATCGCCTTCAGCCCCTTGAGATCGGCGAAATCGGCATAAGGCGTCTCGATCGCCGCAGCGTGGCGGGCATGGGCCGCCAGCAGCGCCTGGCTGCGCACCAGCCTGAAGGTATCGCTCCACTCGCCGGTCTTGCCGTCGCGGCTGCGGGTCGCGCCCAGGGCTGCGGCGAGGTCCTGCGCGCCCCAGGTGATCCCGGCGAGGCGCGGCAACTCGTCGGTGGCATAGGCGGCGATGGTCAGCGCGCTGGCGGCGGTCTCGCCCACCATCGGCACGATGCGGGTGGCGTTGGGGGCGATGCCGTTCCTTTGCTCCAGCTCGTACATTTCGGCCGAGAGCATGCGCATCTGCTCGGGTCCTTTGGCCTTGGGCACCATGATGCCATCGGGCCGGCCGGACAGGATCACCGCCAGATCCTCGCGCCACAGATTGCTGTCGAAGGCATTGATCCGCACCCAGCGGCTGGTGGCTGCGCCCGCGATCACTTGCTGCCGATGCGCCGACAGCCAGCGCGCCGCCTGCGTGCGGGCCATCGCCTTCGCCTCGGGCGCGACGGCATCCTCCAGGTCGATCACCACGGCATCCGCGCCGCAGACGCCGGCCTTGGCCAGCTTGCGCTCGCTATCACCGGGTACGAACAGCCAGCTCCGCAAAGTCATCAGATGTCGGTCCCCATCGGCCTGAAGTGCAGGCTATCACCACCGGCGATAGCGGCAAAGGCTGGAGGCAGGGTGGAAGGACAAGGTTAAGATGCGGGAAGGGGATTCGACACGTCCGCCCGCGCTTGGTACCTGCTGCGGCATAACAACAAGCTGGGGGATGGGTTGATGGCACAGGGCAATGGCACCGCGAGTGCGCCTGCAATCGGGACGGCACGCTGGGACACGGCCTACGAATGGAAGATCATCCTCGTCCTCAGCCTGACCTTCGGGCTGGTCGGGCTCGATCGCTTTATCCTGCCCGTGCTGTTCCCCAGTTTCATGGACGAATTGGGGCTGACTTATCAGGACCTCGGCAACCTGGTGGGCATCCTCGCGGTGTTCTGGGGCCTGTCCGCCTTCGCGATGGGCTTCCTGTCCGACCGGGTGGGCCGCCGCAAGGTGCTGATCCCGGCGGTGGTGATCTTCTCGCTGATGAGCGCCTTTTCCGGCATGGCGGGCGGGCTGGTTGGCCTGCTGGTGATCCGCGCGGTGATGGGCCTTGCTGAAGGGCCGGTCGCCTCCACCGGCGTGGCCGTCGCGGTCGAAGCCAGCCATCCCAAGCGGCGCGGCATGAACAACGGCATTTTCCAGTGCATGATCAGCCTGTTCGGCAACGCCATCGGCCCGATCATAGCCACGCAATTGCTGCTGGTGACCGACTGGCGCACGGTGTTCATGCTGGTCGGCATCCCCGGCCTGCTGATGGCGCTGGCGATGTTCTTTATCGTGCGTGAGCCTGCTCCCGTGGCCGTGGAGGGTGGCGCACCTGCCGCGCCGCGCCCCAGCTTTGGCTCGCTGTTCAAGCACCGCAACGTCCCGCTCGCCATGCTGACGCTGATGTGCGCGATGGGCGGGATCTTCGTGATGGGCGCGATGATGCCCAATTACCTGACCGACTACCTCGGCCTTTCGATTCAGGACATGGGCTTCGTGGTCAGTGCCATCGGTTTCGGCGGGTGCATCGGTCAGTTCGTCATGCCCACGCTGTCGGACTTTATCGGCCGCAAGCCAACCACGCTGATGAGCTACATCATGGCGGCGATCTTCACATGGCTGTTCACGCAGGCTGGCGCGGAGAGCCTGTCGACGCTGTTCTGGCTGCTGTTCTTCGCGGCGCTGTTCAACTTCTCGGCGCTGGCGACGCTGGCCGGACCGATTGCGGCAGAGGCGGCGCCGCTGGGCATGGTCGCTTCGGTCGCCGGGCTGGTGATCGGCGCGGGCGAGATCTTCGGCGGCGGCGTCGCCCCGATCATCGCCGGGCAAATCGCCGGATCGCGCGGGATCGAGCACGTGTTCACATTCACCATCGCCGGGCTGGTGCTGGGGTTCGTGATTGCGTTGTTTTTGAAGGAAACCGCGCCGAGACGGGTGGGCAACCAATAATCTCGTCATTGCGAGCGAAGCGAAGCAATCCAGGGCGATGCAGCGCATTTTTCAACCGGCAGTCTACATCGTTGCCTCGGGCCGCAACGGGACCGTCTACACGGGCGTTACGTCAGATTTGCCGAAACGCACGTGGCAGCATCGCGAAGGGTTGGTAGAGGGCTTCAGCAAGAAGCACGGCTGCAAGATGCTGGTATGGTTCGAACTTCATGCCACCATGGAGTTCGCGATTCTGCGCGAGAAGCAGGTTAAGGGCGGCTCACGCAATAAGAAGTTGGCGTTGATCGAGGCGAGCAATCCCCGGTGGCGCGACCTGTTCGAGGACATCTGCGGGTAGCCTTCGATCAAGGCCGAAGTGCTCGGCCGCTCTGGATTGCTTCGCTCCGCTCGCAATGACGAAGGGATGGGTGGGGCGCTTAACGCCCCCCCAAATCCCCTTTGCCGACAGTCCCGCTGGCCATCTCCAGCATCCGATCCAGCGATTTCTTCGCCCGCAACCGCAGCCCTTCCTCGATCTCCACGCGCGGCTGCAAATCACGCAAAGCGGTGTAGAGTTTCTCCAGCGTATTCAGCGCCATGTACGGGCAGATGTTGCAGTTGCAGTTGCCGTCCGCGCCGGGTGCGCCGATGAATTGCTTGTCGGGGATCGCCTTTTGCATCTGGTGGATGATGTGCGGTTCAGTGGCCACGATCAGCGTCTGGCCGGGGAAGGTCTTGGCGAATTGCAGGATGCCGCTGGTGGAGCCGACATAGTCCGCATGGTCGATGATCGCGGGCGGGCATTCGGGGTGCGCGGCCACCGGCGCGCCGGGATGCTGGGCTTTCAGCTTGAGCAGCTCGGTCTCCGAAAACGCCTCGTGCACGATGCACACGCCGGGCCACAGCAGCATCTCGCGGTTGAACTTGCGTGACAGGTAACCGCCCAGGTGCCGGTCCGGGCCGAAGATGATCTTCTGTTCGGGCGGGATCTGCGCCAGGATGGTCTCGGCGCTGGAGCTGGTGACGATGATGTCGGACAGCGCCTTCACCTCGGTCGAACAGTTGATATAGGTCAGCGCGATGTGATCCGGGTGCCGCTCGCGGAAGGCGGCGAACTTCTCGGGCGGGCAGCTGTCTTCCAGCGAACAGCCGGCTTCCATGTCGGGCAGGACCACGATCTTGTCGGGGCTGAGGATCTTGGCGGTCTCGGCCATGAACTTGACGCCGCAAAAGGCGATCACCTCGGCATCGGTGTCCGCCGCCTTGCGCGACAGTTCCAGCGAATCGCCGACGAAATCGGCCAGGTCCTGCAATTCCGGGCGCTGGTAGTAATGCGCCAGGATCACGGCCTTGCGCTCATGCTTGAGGCGGGCGATTTCGGCCAGCAGGTCGGTTCCGGTGGGGAGGGGGGTGTGGATGCTCATCGGCCGGAAATAGGCCGCCCGCCCGGTGGGGACAAGCTACATTGCCGGAATATAGGCCTCCAACGGTCGCTCCGCGCCGGGCGAGCCGGCCAGGTACCACTCGGTGAACTGATAACCGAGCGGGCTGTAGGCAATCAGCTGGCCCACGATCAGCACTGCGGTCACCGTGCCGATGCCCCACAGCCAGGCCGGATGCACCGCGCCATAGCGGCGCTTGTCCGCCAGCATGCCGATCAGCGGAAAGGTCAGCGTGAGGCTGACATTCACCCACCACGCGGCGGGAATGACCAAGGGTAATGGCACGAGACGGCCGATTCCCGCCCCGGCTATATCGGCGAACGCACAGAGCATCAGGCGGCGGTGCCAGGCGGTTTTCTTGCGCAGGGCGATCGCCGATACAGAAAGCCCGGCAAAGACGAACAACTGCAGCGCATTGCCGATCAAAAACTCGTTCGCGGCGATGAACGACGGGCCACCGTGATCGAGCATGGACCAGCGATGGACGAGCAAACCGACCACAACCATCACGGGGATCAGGACGACCGAAAGCCAGCCCAAGCGGCGATGAAGCGCCACATTATCGCTGAAGACGAGGTAATTTTGCGTCAGGTTCAGCCCGATCCAGCTCATGAAGACCCAGGCGTGCACATGCACCAGCCAAGGCATGGCAAAGCTGGTGCGGCCCGTGGCGAGATTGAGCGCGAACCCGCCCATGGTGCCGACGGCCATAACGCAGGCCATGGCGAAGAAGAACCGCGCCTCGCCGCGGTCAGCATCGGTCGAATAGGCAATGGTCGCCATGGCCCCAGTTCCCCCTGCAAGCGCCAACGGGAAACTGGCGCAGAACGGCTACGGCGTCAATTCAAGGGTCCGGACTTCGCCCTGCCGCCCCAGCTCGATCAGGTGCGCTTCAGGCAGGCAATCTCGGCCTGCACTCGGTGCCGGTGGGATTGGCGAAAGCGGCGGTCAAACTTCGGGTTCGCCCGCAAAGCGCACGGTAATGCGGGCATCGGCGTGGCCGGTGGCGGCCAGCGGTATGGCCAGGTTCTGGGCGATTGCATCCCTGGCGGCATTACGCGCCAATTCCAGCAGCACCGGATTGGCGGCCTGATTGGCGGCCAGCCGCTCGGCCTCGCGGGTGTTGTCGCGGGTAAGATGGTCTTGCGCATCGCGCGTGATGAACACCCCTTCGCGCAGGTATTGCGCGCGCGCCTCGTCGAGGTTGGGGCGGCCCACGGTGACTGGCGGCAGGGTGACGCGCAGTTCGTTGGCGGCTTCGTCCCAGGTCACGTCGCGCGCATCCATGCCCGACAGGTCCAGCCCGTATTCCACCCGCGCGGGAATGACTGCAATCTGGCGGCTTTCGAGCATGCCGAACAGGCGCTCGTCGGTGCTCGAGACGACGGTCGACAATTCGGCCGAGAACACCGTCAGCCGGTTCTGCCGGGTAAAGGCGGTGATGCTGGCGGCGACCGGATCGCCGGTGTCGTCGGGCCCGAAGGCGAGCCAGCCGAGGCCTGCGGTGGTTACGGCCAGCGCTCCCGCCAGCGCCCACGGCAAGGCGGGGGAGCGGGTGGGGGTGGCAATCAGGTCATCTTCCATGTGCCATCCTCCAGCTCTTCCACCCGGCCATTTCGGGCGAGGTCAATCAGGTGCGCATGCACGCTTTGGGCCGCCGCTGGCCACAGTCGCTGATCCACACCCTTGTACATGACCGGTATCATGGCAGCGATTGTCTGCGGCGCTTGTTCCAGCAGCCGCACGATCTGCTTCTCGCGCGCGCGGCGGTGGCCCGCCATGCCGCGCACCAGTTGTCGCGGCTTGGTCACCGCTGGGCCGTGCGCGGGGTAATACACGCGGTCCTCGCGGGCGTAGAGCTTGTCGAGGCTGGCCATGTAATCGGCCATGTCGCCGTCGGGTGGCACCACCACGCTGGTCGCCCAGCCCATCACATGGTCGCCGGTGAACAGCGCGCCCGTTCCTTCAAGCGCATAGCACAAGTGGTTGCTGGTGTGGCCGGGGGTGGCGACGGCGGTCAGCGTCCAGCCGGGGCCGGCCACGCTCTCGCCATCGGCCAGCACCCTGTCGGGCGCATAGCTTTTGTCGAACGGGGCATCCACGCGCGGGGCATCGGACACGATGTGCAGCGGCGCGCAGCCCACGATCGGCGCCCCGGTCAGCGCAGCCAAGGGCGCGGCGGCGGGTGAGTGGTCGCGGTGGGTATGCGTGCAGCAGATCGCCACCACCGGACGCCCGGCAATGGCAGCGACCAGCGCGGCGAGATGCGCCGGATCGTCCGGGCCGGGATCGATCACCGCCAGCCCTTCGTCGCCGCCGACAATGTAGCTTTGCGTGCCGGTATAGGTGAACGGCGAGGGGTTGGGCGCCAGCACGCGGGCGACCAGCTGTTCGAGCTGTTCGGTCAATCCGGTAGGCCACGGTTGCGGGGGAAGCGACATGGCGGCACATATGGGGCGGGAAAACGAGGATTGCCATGACCGATCGCCTGATCCTCGTCCTCGACGAGGGAACCACCTCGACCCGCGCCATGCTGTTTGCCGCGAATGGCGAGGTCGCGGGCGCGGCGCAGCATGCGCTGAGCCAGCACTATCCCGCCGACGGGCTGGTCGAGCACGACGCGGGCGAGATCTGGGAGAAGACACTCGCCGCCGCGCGCGCCATGGTCGAGCGTGCGGGCGGGCCGCAGCGCATTGCCGCCATCGGCATCACCAACCAGCGCGAGACCGTGGTCGCGTGGGATCGCGCGACCGGCCAGCCGCTCGCCCGCGCGATCGTGTGGCAGGACCGCCGCACCGCGCCCTTGTGCGATGCGCTGCGCGCCGCCGGGCACGAGGACATGATCCGCGACAAGACCGGGCTGCTGCTCGATCCCTATTTCTCGGCCAGCAAGATGCGCTGGCTGCTCGACAACGAGCCTGCGGTACGGCTGGCGG
This sequence comes from Alteraurantiacibacter sp., assembly GCA_039927835.1. Taxonomy (GTDB): domain Bacteria; phylum Pseudomonadota; class Alphaproteobacteria; order Sphingomonadales; family Sphingomonadaceae; genus Alteraurantiacibacter. Next base: position 67,257 of record JBDSUF010000057.1, on the reverse strand, counting down.
CGGACGAGGGGCGGCTGGCTTTCGGCACCATCGAAAGCTGGCTGGTGTGGCACCTGACCGGAGGCGCGCGCCACATCACCGATGCCAGCAACGCCAGCCGCACCATGCTGCTGGCGTTGGACGGCGCCGACTGGGACGCGGACCTGCTGGCGCTGTTCGGGCTGCCGCGCGCCGCCTTACCGACAATCGTCGACTGCTGCGGCGCGCTGGGCGAGACTGCGGCGGAGCTGTTCGGCGCGCCCATTGCCATCACCGGTATGGCGGGCGATCAGCAGGCGGCGACAATTGGCCAGGGCTGCCTGCTGCCCGGCCAAACCAAGGCGACTTACGGCACCGGAGCCTTCGTGCTCACCGCAATGGGAGACACGGTGCCGCGCTCGGCCAACCGCCTGCTCGGCACGGTGCTGTGCCAGCAGCAGGGACGGCGGACCTACGCGCTCGAAGGATCGGTGTTCGTTGCCGGATCGCTGATCAAGTGGCTGCGCGACGGGCTGGGCCTGCTCGCGACGGCGGAGGAAAGCGAGGACCTTGCCCGCTCGGTGCCCGACAACGGCGGCGTGGTGCTGGTGCCCGCGTTGACCGGGCTGGGCGCACCGCACTGGCGTCCCGAGGCGCGCGCCGCGCTGACCGGCATGAGCCTGGCGACCACCCGCGCGCATGTCGCCCGCGCTGCGCTGGAGGCGATGGCGCACCAGACCGCCGACCTCGCCGCCGCCTTTGCCGCCGATGGTGCGGCGTGGACCGGGCTCAGGGTCGATGGCGGCATGATCGCCAATGGTTGGATGGTCCAGGACCTGGCCGACGTGCTGGCGCTGGAAGTGATCCGCCCCGAGATGATCGAGACCACCGCGTTGGGTGCCGCGATGCTCGCCGTAACCGGGGCGGGGCTGTTCGCCACGCTGGAGGATGCGCATGAGGCCATGTCCGGGCCGTCGCGGCGTTTCCTGCCGACGATGGATGCGGCCACCCGCACCTTGCGCATGGCCCGCTGGGCCGAGGCGCTGGCAAAGGTCTAACGCGTAATAATCAACCCAGGGCCACCGCCGCGCCCAGCCGGTCGCGCAGGCGGTGGACGGCGGTGGGGTTCATGGCGAAGCGATCGCGCCAGGCGTTGTCGAGCCGGGCGATGCGATCATAGAACCGGCGGCTGCGGATCACCAGGTCGCGCAGGTTGGGCGGCAGCATGGCCCACTGGTCGGCCTCTGGCTCGGGCTGGCTGCTGGGCAGGCGGCCATGGCGGCGCAGCTGGAACTCGGACAATTCGCCGGCGAAGTAGGCGCGATGGTTAAGCAGCCACGCCAGTGCGTGCATCATCCGCGTGGTGGTGCGCAGCGCCTCGCACGACAAGGCGATGCGGGCGATCTCGGCATCGCTGCCGACCACGTCAAGGCGCCCGGACAGGTCAAACGCCGCGCGCGCCTCGTCGGCCAGCCGCAAGGCATCGCCATACAACTTCTCGACAATCGCCGGGCTGATGTCCGCAGGGTCTCCCATGACGCTGTGGCTAGACGCGCGGACAGCCCCGCGCCAGAGCGATTGTGGTTAATTTCCCAAGGGCAATGCGACTGTCCCGACTAGGCACGTTTTGCCGTGAGGCAGAGGGCCAATCAGGCAATGATATCGGGGGTCAGATAGTCCTCGATCATGCTGATCTGGTCCCGCAGCCTCAGCTTGCGCTTCTTCAGCCGGGCGACCTGCAGCTGGTCCTGCGGGTTGGCCTGGGTCAGCGCAGCAATCGCCGCATCAAGGTCGCGATGCTCGATTTGCAATTGCAGCAGGCGGCGGCGCATCTCGTCTTCAGTCACCGGCGATCCTTGCGTGTTACCGCCCCCCAAGCACTCACTACCTCGTCCCCTTGAGCAGTACCATCCTACTGGCGCGTTAAGCGACCGCTTCGTGGCGTTCCCTATTTGCTGATCTAGGTCACTTGTGATTTTATGACAATTGCCGCGCGGCTCACATGAGCATGCGAGTCGCGTTGCAGATCGTTCACGGACCTGGCGGAAAGCCGGGCCACAACGACAGGAGAACGCATATGGAAACAACGCATGTCGCCGCCCTCCACGCCAAGCATCAGGGCCTTGAAGCCCGCATCAAGGAAGAACTGAACCGGCCCGCGCCCGACATGGCGATCATCCAGTTGCTCAAGAAGCAGAAATTGCGCCTGAAGGAAGCCATCTCGCACTGAGATAACAGGCTGTTTTTGCGGCGGCGGCGTTTTGCAATCCTGCCAGAATAGGTTAGGCCTTGGCCATGGCCGCCGCCGCCCAGTCCGCCCGTCTGATCTTGACCCGCCTGCACGAGGTGATGGCCGCGCGTACCCACGCGCAGGGCAAGCTCAACCAGGTGGTCGAGATCATCGGCGAATCGCTCGATAGCGAAGTCTGCTCGATCTACCTTCTGCGCGAAGGCGTGCTGGAGCTTTACGCCACGCGCGGCCTTAACCAGAGCGCGGTTCACGTCACCCGGCTGGGCGTGGGCGAGGGGCTGACCGGCACCATCGCCGCCAATATCGAGACGCTCAACCTCGACGAGGCGGCGACCCATCCTGAATTCCAGTACCGCCCCGAAACGGGCGAGGACAAGTTCCACTCGTTCGCCGGCGTGCCGATCGTTCGGCGCGAGCGGGCGATCGGCGTGCTCACCGTCCAGCATGTCGAGCCGCGTCGCTACGAAGAAGTGGAGATCGAGGCGTTGCAGACGGTCGCCATGGTGCTGGCCGAGCTGATCCACAACGCCGGGCTGGTTGACGGCGAAGGACTGGACGAACGCGGGGGCGCGCAAAGCGGGCAACTGGTCCTCGAAGGGCTCAAGCTGGTTTCGGGCCTGGGCTCCGGCAAGGCGGTGTTCCACCAGCCGCGCGTCAACATCGAGCAGACCGTGGCCGAGGATATCGAGGTCGAGCGCCAGCGCGTCTACCTTGCCTTCGACAAGATGCGCGAGCAGATCGAGCAGATGACCAGCCAGGCCGAATTCGGCGTGGGCGGCGAGCACGACGAGGTCATCGCGACCTACAAGATGTTCGCCTACGACGAGGGCTGGGGCCGCCGTATCAACGAGGCGATCGACAGCGGTCTGACCGCCGAAGCTGCCATCGAGCGCGTCCAGCAGCGGACCCGCCAGCGCATGCGCGAGATCTCCGATCCGCTGCTCGCCGAGCGGATGCACGACCTCGAGGACTTGTCCAACCGGCTGTTGCGCATCGTCTCGGGCCAGCTGGGCACGGCGGCGAGCCTGGGCCTGCACGGCGATTCGATCCTCATCGCCAAGAACCTCGGGCCCGCCGAGCTGCTCGAATACGACAAGCGGCGACTGAAGGGCGTGGTGCTCGAGGAGGGCAGCCTGACCAGCCACGTGGTGATCGTGGCGCGCGCAATGGGCGTGCCGGTGATCGGGCGTCTTCGCGGCGTGCGCGGGATGATCCGCGAAGGCGATGCCCTGCTGGTGGATGGCGATGCCGGCAAAGTCACGCTGCGGCCCGGCCAGGTGGTGCTCGATGCGTTCGACACGCGCATGGTCGCCAGGCGGCAGAAGCAGGCAGCCTATGCAGCGCTGCGTGACGTCGAGCCATTCACCCGCGACGGGACGCGGATCGAGGTGATGATGAACGCCGGGCTGCGCGACGATGTCGCCATGCTCAGCGTCACCGGGGCCGACGGGATCGGCCTGTTCCGCACCGAATTCCAGTTCCTCGTCTCGGCCGCCCTGCCGCAGCGCGACCGGCAGACGCGGCTCTATCGCGACGTGCTCGACAGCGCGGGCGACAAGAAGGTGATCTTCCGCACGCTCGACATCGGCGGCGACAAGAGCCTGCCCTATCTCACCAGCAAGACCAGCCGCGAGGACGAGAACCCGGCGATGGGCTGGCGCGCCTTGCGCTTGTCACTCGAGCGTGAGGGGCTGCTGAAGGTCCAGGCCCGTGCGCTTCTCGATGGTGCGGCGGGCCGCGAACTGAACGTGATGTTCCCGATGGTCAGCGAGCCGTGGGAATTCGATGCCGCCAAGGCGGTGTTCGACGGCCAGCTGGCCTTCCTCAAGAAGCTGCGCCACAAGCTGCCGAGCGCGATCCGCTATGGCGTGATGTTGGAAGTGCCCTCGCTCGCCGAAACGCTCGACATCCTGCTGCCGAAGGTCAGCTTCATCTCGATCGGCACCAATGACCTGACGCAGTTCCTGTTTGCTGCCGACCGGGCCAACCCCGCGCTGGCCGAGCGTTATGACTGGCTGAGCCCGGCGATCCTGCGCTTTCTGAAGCGTGTGGTGACCGGCTGCAGCGGCTCGCCGGTGCATCTGGGCGTGTGCGGCGAGATGGGCGGGCGGCGGCTCGAAGCGCTCGCGCTGATTGGCCTGGGCATCCGCCGGCTGTCGATCACGCCCGCCGCCGTCGGCCCGATCAAGGAGCTGGTGCGCAAGGTCGACACGCGCGAAATCGCCGCCGCGATGGACGGCTGGCTGGCCAATCCGCCGGTGTCGCTCAGGGCCGAATTGCAGGCCTGGGCCGAAGCGCACGGAATAGAGGCCGATTAGCCGCTGCAACCGCTCCGACTACCTTGACTTGTCATCGTTCCGCTTCATTGATGCCGCACACAAAATGCCGGGTCGCACGGTGGAGCACGAATGACCGAACAGATCGAAATGCCCGATGAATTCACGGCGCCGCGTGGTGCCGGACCGCAGCTGCGCTATGCGCGCGAGCGGCTGGGCCTGTCGGTCGCTGATATCGCCGCGCGCACGCGCATTTCGCAACGTCATATCGAGGACCTCGAGGCGGGCAATTTCGCCGCCTTTTCTGCCAGCACCTATGCCGTCGGCTTTGCCCGCACTGTTGCCAAGGCGGTGGGTTTGGATGGGCAGGCAATCGCCTCGCAGGTGCGCGGCGAACTGAACGCGCTGCAACCAACACAGCGGATTGCTGCCGGCTACGAGACGAGCGACCCTGCCCGCGTGCCCTCACGCCCGCTGGTATGGCTGTCGCTGGCGGCGGTGGCGCTGCTGCTGGCGGGGCTGTTCGTGGCCTATCGCACGCTGTTCTCGCCCGCTGCCGAGCTGCCTTCGCTGGTTACGCCCGAGCAAGCCGAGCCCAGTGCCGCTGCCGCCGAGGGACCTGCCGCAACCCCGGCGACCGGCGGCCCCGTGGTGTTCACCTCGTTGGAGGATGGCGTGTGGGTGCGCTTCTACGACGCCTCCGGCACGCGCCTGCTCGAGACCGAGATGGCGCGCGGGCAAAGCTTCACCGTGCCCGAGGCAGCCAATGGCCCGCTGCTGTGGACCGCCCGGCCCGAGGCTCTGACGATCACCGTCGGCGGACGCGCCGTGCCGCCGCTCGCCACCGAAATGATGACCATGCGCGACGTGAAGGTCGATGCTGCGACGCTGTTGGCACGCCCGACACCGGCCGCCAGCGCCAGCGCTTCGCCCGCCCCGCGCAACATCGCCGCGCCCTTGCGGCGGGTGCCGTTGAGCCAGAGCCTGTCCGGCGTTTCCGGTCGCCGCTCCGCTGTGGCCACCGCGCCGCGCGCGGCCACGCGCACCGTGGTCCCGCAAGATGCGGCGTCCGCCGACAGCGCCGCCGCCGCCGCAGTGCCAGAAGCGGAAGCCGAACAACCTGCGGCAGACCCGGCACCGGCCGAGGCAGAGGGCGAAGCGGCAGCTGGCACCGAATAAGGGGTAATCCGCAGGTCGCGACGGTGGATTTCGTCGCTGCACGGCTCCACCCGACATGGTTAATCGTCTATTCGGGCAGCGTGGGGCAAATCCCGGCACCGGACCCGCGAACAGAAGGATGAATGGCAATGGCAGCACTCCCCCGGCGCAGCACCCGTGCGAGTTTGCTCGCCCTCGGCTTGGTGGTCGGGGTGGCGCCGCAAGTCGCGCTGGTCCAACCGGCGCTGGCGCAGTCGGCCACGGCGGTGCCCGACGACCGGATGAACCGCATCGAGACCCAGCTGCGCGCGCTGCAGCGGGCGGTGTTCCCCGGCGGTGACCAGCGCTTCTTCGAACCGGAGATTTCGTCCGAGCCCGCGCAGCCCGGCCAGCCGCAGCTGACCACGCCCGGCGCGTCGTCGACCGCGCTCACCGACGTGCTGACCCGCATGGAAGCGATCGAGCAGCAACTCGCGCGCCTCACCGCCGCCAGCGAGATCAGCGGCAATGCCATCACCCTGCTGCAGGGCCGGGTGGATGCGCTGGAAGCCGCACGGATAGTGGCGGTCACCCCACCGGCTGCGGGCATAGCGACGCCGCCGTCCGGTCCCGCCGAACTGGTCACCAACCCGGCCATCACCACGCCTGCCACCGGCCCCACGCCCGAGCGGCTGGCGGCGGTGCGCGCGATCCTCAAGCCCGCCACCGCCGATGCGGGCGATGACGAATATACCTATGGCTTCCGCCTGTGGGACGCCGATTTCTATCCCGAAGCGCAGCAGCAGCTCTCGCTGTTCCTTGAACGCTATCCCGATCATGCGCGCGAAAGCCATGCCCGCAACCTGCTCGGCCGCGCCTACCTCGACAACGGCGAGCCCGAGGCGGCGGGCCGCCAGTTCCTCGCCAATTACCTCGACAACAAGCAGGGCGCCCGCGCGCCCGACAGCCTGCTGTACCTGGTCGAAGCGACGCTGGCGCTGAACTCGTCCAGCTCGGTCAACCGCGCGTGCATCGCTCTGGGCGAGTTCACCACCACTTACCCGGTCGAGGCGAGCGGGCGGCTGAAAAGCCAGTATGATACGCTGCGGGGCCGTGTCACCTGCCCCTGATGCCATGATCGATCCAGCGCTGGTGGCGCGGTTCAAGGCCGCCCTGGATCGGCTGAATCCCAGTGGCGAGAGAATCGGGCTGGCGGTTTCTGGCGGGCCGGATTCGATGGCTATGCTGCTGCTCGCCCACGCGGCGATCCCCGGCGCGTTCGAGGTGGCGACAGTCAACCATGGTTTGCGGGCGGAGGCGGCTGATGAGTGCGCGCTGGTGGCGGCGGCCTGTGCGGAGCGGGGCGTGGAGTGCGCGGTACTGGAAGTGACCGTGGGCGCGGGCAACGTGCAGGAGGAAGCACGCGAAGCCCGCTACTTTGCCATTGGGCGCTGGACACAAGAGCGCAATCTACCGGCTGTGGCCACTGCGCACCACGCCGACGACCAGACCGAGACCATGCTGATGCGCCTCAACCGGGGAAGCGGGCTAACTGGCCTGACTGGGGTGCGCGAACGGCTGGTGTGGCCGGTCCCCACATATCAGCTGTGGCGGCCTCTGCTGGGGTTCCGGCACGCCGAACTTGCGGAATTGGTGGCCCGCGTCGGGCTCGCGGTGGCGGCAGACCCCAGCAACGCCGATCCGGCTTATGATCGGGTTCGTGTTCGCCAGGCTATCGCGGAGGCCGATTGGCTCAAGCCCGCAGGGCTGGCGCAAAGCGCCGAGCATCTGGCCGAGGCCCATGAGGCCCTCAGCTGGGCGGCCGACCGAGAGGTGGACGAGCAGGTTGTGTTCACGCCCGAGATGGCGCGCTACCGGCCACGGGCGCCTCGCGCGGTTCGGTTGATGGTCGCCTCGCGGCTCCTGTTCTTCCTTGGCGGCCGGGCGCGGGGCGGGGACGTGGCGCGGCTGATCGACAGGCTGGAGGACGACGGGCAAGGCAACGTTGCGGGCGTGCTTGTCACGGTCGAGGATGGCGATTGGGTGTTCCGTCCCGAACCGCCCCGGCGGACTGGCTGACTCCGCACCCTCGTCATTCCCGCGAACGCGGGAATCCAGTTGGTCGAGAAACTGCGCGTGCGGCTCTGGATTCCCGCGTTCGCGGGAATGACGAATGGGAGAGCGCAGGCAACTAACCCAGCGACCCACCAACCCCCGTCTGCACCCCATCGGTGATAATCACCCGATCACCTACGCGAGCAATCGCATACAGCCGGTCGGCGAATTCGTCGGGAATGCCGATGCAGCCGTGGCTGGCATAGCCGCGCTCGACTTCGCTGCCGCCGTGGATGGCCACGCCGTCCCAGGTCAGCCGCAGGGTCCACGGCATCGGCGCGTTGCCATAGCGTTCGGATACGTTGTGCCGTTCCTTGGTCAGAATCGGGAACTGGCCGAGCGGCGTGGGATGCTCGTCGGTGCCAAGCATCGCTGCCGCCGCGCCGATTTCGTAGCCATTGCGGAACACGCTGATCACGCGCGCCTGCAGGTCCACGGTGATCACCAGCGGGCCGGGGGGCACGCCCGCATCGTCCCAGTGCCACTCGCCATAGCGGATCGGCCCGTCGATCGGCAGCACGCGCTTGATCACGAAGGGGCTGTCATCCATCACCGGTGCGGGCGGATGGGCGCCGGCCACCGGGTCGGCACCATCCGGGTCAACAGGGGCGGGATCGACCGGTTCCAGCGCGGTGACCGCGGTGTCCTGCGCCAGCACATCCTGCGGCGCGATCCACCCGGCCACGTCCGCCTGCTGGTCCTTCGCCACCAGCGTGTCGCCGCCAAAAGCGAGCGCGGCAAACCCGGCCAGCACTGCCACCGTCGCCCCGCCAATCCATGTGATGCCTGCGTTCATGCGGGCGACTATGCGCGAGTGGAGGTGAAAATCCAGTGTATCGGCAGCCCCGGTCCCGAATAGGGACGGAGGCGAGGAGGGCGGTTAAATCTGCTCACGATCAAGCGAGCACACTATTTTCGTCATCCCCGCGCAAGCGGGGATCCAGGGCGGCACAGCGCAACGGCGCACTGGATTCCCGCTTTTGCGGGAATGACGAGGCTGTGTTGGGCGGCCAGCACGTTCTACCCATGCGCGCCGAAGATGTTGGCGATGGCGGTGGTGATGCGCAGGTTCAGCCCCTGCGCCGCATCTATCGGGTCGATGTAATCCCGCCGGATCGCGGCATAGCCGTGGTCGTCTCCTTCGGGATAATCAGTCGGCTCCTTCAGGTTGAAGTCGGTGATCTTGGGGAAGCTGGTGGGATAGGCGCGGCGCAATTGCGCCAGCGCTTCGTCGATGCGCAAGGTGAAGACCATCTCGAGCACGTCATCGCGGCTGACATCGTTGGCGCGGCTGAACACCGGCACGCTGACCGCGCGGATCATCATGTACTGCAGCAGCGCCAGCCGCAGTCCCTGCAGCACGCCAATGGTGCGGCGCGTGTCCTCGCGCCCGGCGTTCTCCTCGGCATCGGGAGGCAGTAGCGAGAGCAGGCGGTGCAGCTTCAGCGCGTCCACCCGCAGGCGGCTGGCGAGGCGGCGGAACACGCCCACGCGGTCATCCTTGACGAGGTATTCGGCCAGGTGCTCGCACGCGGTGGCCAGGTTCTCCTCGGTCCCCCGATAAGGCCGGCTCGCCCAGTAGGCGGAATTGAACAGCTCGCCATAGGCCGCCACGGTCTTGACGCTGGCGAGCGCATTGGCGCTGCGCACCAGCCGCACCAGTTGTTGGCCGCGCGCGCTGTCCTGCAGCAGCCCGGCCATTTCCTCGTAATTGCCTTCCGCCGCGTGACCCACCCCGGCGATCACGTTGATCGGATAGCCGAGTTGCTGGAGCACGGCATTGTGCGGGATCGCGCGGATGGCCCGCAAGCTCATCTCGCGGTCGGCGTTGACATCGCTCTGGCGGCGCGAAACGCGGCTGCCGGTGGCGCCCAGCAGACCCAGCCCGAAAGCGGTGACGGCGCGGGCATAGGTCCGGCTTTCGAGGTACTCGTGCTGGTAATCGCGGATCGCGCGGTAGAAATCGAGGCTGAGGTCGGTGCGCTGGTAGAACGGGTCCTTCGGCGCGTCGGGATCGGTCTCGCCCGGGCGCAGCTCGACCATGCGGGTAAGCGTGGCGAGCGCCAGTTCGCTGGTGGCAAACCACAGGTAGCCATCGCCACCCTGAAAGCTGACCTCGGGCTCCAGACGGATGCCTGCGCGGGCAAAGCGGCGCCGGGCCCAGTGGCTGAGCGGCCAGCTGAGCCGGTCAGCCATGCTCGATGGATGCGCGCCGCGCCCCATGCTTTCGCCGTGAGTGTCGAACACCAGCGCGGCGACATCGGCGAGGCCGTTGTCCGCCATCGCCTGCGCCAGGCGGCCCTGCAACCGCTCGATGGCGAGGCTGGCGGGCAACTGGCCGACAAACCGACCGGCATCGGAAAAGCCCGTCTGGATCGCCACCCGGCCGCGGTTGCGGGCATAGGAACGATAGGCGTCCTCGGCCAGCAGCGCATCGAGGAAGCGGCCGCCGTGTTCCAGCGCGGTCTCGGTCTCGAACAGCGGCGAGACATCGACCTTGCCATCAATCCCGAACAGTTTGGCGAAATACAGCGCGGCGAGGATCGTGGCCGGTTCCTCGCACTCGGCGATCAGCATGCGGATCGGCGCGTCCTCGTCCACATGGGCAAGGATCTGCGCCATCGCCAGGAACTGGCGGATCGCGGTGCTGCTCTCGATCGCCAGCGCGGCGAAGTTGGAGCGGTGCGGTGTGACTTCCTCGATCGCCCGGCGGATGTGGACGATGGCGCCCTTGCTCGCCAAATCGAGCGTGCCGTTGGGGTCGAGCTTGCGGCGGATGGCGTTGTGCAATTGCTTGGCGTTCACGCGGAAGTGGATCCACCCCATGCCCAGCCCGTCGGCGCGCATCGCGGCGACGAGCGCCTTCAGTGCCACGGCGCGGGCTGGATCGGTGGTCTCGCGCGCTTCCACTTCAAGCGCGGCGATATAGCGCTTGAGGCTGAGGATCTTGCGCGGATCGCCCGCGGTCAGGCGATTGGCGGCAACCGACAGCGCGGCGGGATCACTCAGATCGCCAGCGAAGTCCTGCGCCCGGTTGAGCGCATAGTCCGCCGCCGGGCGCAATTCTTCCAGCAGGGCGTGGTTCCGGTCAATCGCCGACAACTGGCGGCAATAGAGCGCGAGGCGCTGCGCCTTTTCGGCCAGTCGGAAGCCGATCGAGCTGGACCAGCCGATATCGGTGCGCCCGTCCATGTCATAGCCGACCCACGAGGCGAAGCGGAACGGCAGCGGGTTCAACTCCAGCCAGCGATCCGGCCAGGTCCGCCGCGCGTGATCGAGCAGCGCGCCGACGATGGTGTCGCGCGCTTCTGCCGCGTGGCCGATGGCGCGCATTGCCTCACCATGTTCGTAAGCCAGCGTCACCTCGGCGCGCGGCGCGGTGAGACAGGCAGGATCGATGGCAGGATCGATTCCGGCACCCGTGCTCGCCGCTTCGGCCACGGCAGCAGTCTGCGCCGGGCTGAGCAGGAAGGTGGGGTGGGCGGTGAACACCGTATGCAGCAGCGGATGCTCCCACTGGCGCGCGAAATCGTCGAACTCGCCGGTCGCGCCACTGGTGGCTAGGCACGCTGCCAGCGCCTCGGCATTGGCTGCCAACCCCACCGGCGCGGCCATTCGCCGCAGCCGCTGGGCGCGGGCCCCGAGGGCCTCGCACTCGACCTCGGCGATCAGCGCGGAGCATTCGTCGAGCGACATTGCGCCGCTTTCGAGCAGGCGCGACAGGTCCAGCGACAGCTGGAACACCGGGTTGAACAGCGGGGTTTCGGAAGTGCGGCGGTGCAGCTCAGCGAGGCGCTGGGTCAGCTCTGCCAGCGACTTCACTGGACTGTTCCTCCCGCCAAAGCCGTCGCTTCACGCGCCAGCCGGTTGACCTCATCGAGTGGCGCGCCCGCTGGCACGACCCACGAGCCACCGACGCACAGCACGCTCGGCACCGCCAGCCAGTCGGGCGCGGTTGCAGCGGTGATCCCGCCGGTGGGGCAGAACCTGGCGGCAAAGAACGGCGCGGCGAGCGCCTTTAGGGCCGGGATGCCGCCGGCGGCAGTGGCGGGGAAAAACTTGAACTGCTCCAGCCCCAGATCCATCCCGCGCATGATGTCGCCCGCCGTGGCGACGCCGGGCAGGAACGGCACGCCCATCTTGGCGGCGGCATGGGCCAGCGGTTCGGTCAGGCCGGGCGAGACGATGAACTCCGCGCCCGCCGCCATCGCGTCTTCCAGCAGCGCCTTGTTGGTCACCGTGCCCGCGCCGACAATGGCCCCGCGCACCAGGTTCATCCGCCGCAACACGGTGAGCGCGTCAGCCGTGCGCAGCGTGACTTCGAGCACCTTGAGCCCGCCGTCGACGAGCGCCTCGGCCAGCTCGCGCGCCTCGCCGGCGTCCTCGACCACCAGCACCGGGATGACCGGGGCGGTGCGCATGATTTTCTCGATGGGGGTCATGACAGGTCCCTGTGCTCCGCTGCAAAGGCCGCCGCTGCTCCGAACAGGCCGGGTTGGGGGTGAGTGATCAGCTTGACCGGGATTTGCGCCATCAGGTGATGAAACCGGCCCTTGGCGGTGAACCTCTCGGCAAACCCGGAATGCGGCAGGTAATGGCGCAGGCGATAGCCGAGGCCCCCGGCGATGACCACGCCGGTCGCGCCTTGGGCCAGTGCCGTATCGCCCGCCACCGAGCCCAATGACAGGCACAAGCGGTCCATCGCGGCGGCGGCGAGGCTGTCGCTGCCGTCCTGCGCGGCGGTCCAGATGGCCACGTCATCGAGGTCGTGCACCGGCTTGCCTTCGAGCGCGGCGAGCGTGTAGTAGATGTCGGAGATGGCCGGGCCAGCCACCACCCGCTCCACCGAAACGCGCGTGTGGCTCTTGCGTAGCCGCGCGAGGATGGCGTCCTCGACCTGGTCGAGCGGAGCGAAATCGACATGGCCGCCCTCGGTCGCCTGGACGTGGATCCCGCCCTTGCCATCGCGCAGCAGCCACGCGACGCCGAGGCCGGTGCCGGGGCCAAGCACGCTGAGCGTGCCTGCTGCGGGAAGCGGCACATCGGGCCCGGCGAGGTGGACGAACTGGTCATCGGGCGCGCGCGCCACGGCGTGGGCCACGGCCTCGAAATCGTTGACCAGCGTAAAGGCGGCGACGCCCAGCTTCTCGCCAATCAGCGCCGGGCGGATGATCCACGGATTGTTGGTGAAGCGGATCACTTCGCCCGACACCGGCCCGGCTATGGCAATGGCCACCTTGTCGGGCAAGACCCCGCCCTGGATCTCGGCGAAATGCTCCCACGCGGTCTGGAAGCTGGCGTGATCGTCGGTGTTGAGGGTGACCGGATCGCCCAGCACGATGGTGCCATCGGTGCCGATTTCGGCCAGCGCAAACCGCGCGTGGGTGCCGCCGATATCGACCGCGACGAGCTGTGTTGCGGGTTCCTCCCCAGCATGGGGAGGGGGACCACCCGCAGGGTGGTGGAGGGGTGAGCGAGGTGGACTGCCTTGACGGGTGTCTTGTGGCGAGCCGTCGGCGCGCCCCTCCACCCCGCTTCGCGCGGTCCCCCTCCCCGTGGCGGGGAGGATTTTCAGCCCGCTCACAGCCCGGCCTCGGCCAGCATGGCGCTGCCGCCCTTTTCGGCCTCGTCGGCAAAGTGGCGGAACATGGCGAACAGCTCGCGCCCGGTGCCACGCGCGGCGGGGGGTGCCATGGCCGGGTTGCGCCCGGTAAAGTCGGCGCTGGTCGAAAGCGTGCCGGTCTGCCCGCACAGGCGCACCATGTCGCCATCCTGCAGGAACGCGAGCGGGCCGCCGCCGAGCGCCTCGGGGCTGAGGTGGATCGCCGCCGGAACCTTGCCCGATGCGCCCGACATGCGCCCGTCGGTAACCAGCGCGACCCTGTAACCCTTGTCCTGCAACACCCCGAGGAACGGGGTCAGCGCATGCAGCTCGGGCATGCCGTTGGCGCGCGGACCCTGGAAACGGACGACCACGACCACGTCGCGATCGAGCTCGCCGGTGCGAAATGCGGCCTCCACCTCGTGCTGGTCAGCAAACACGCGGCACGGCGCTTCGATGGTCCAGCGTTCGGGCGTCACCGCGCTGGTCTTGAAGCAGGCGCGTCCCAAGTTGCCGGTGACCAGCCGCATCCCGCCATCGGCCATGAACGGAGCGCTGACCGGACGCAGCATCTCGAGGTCGCCGCTCGCGCCCACGTCACGCCATGCCAGCGTCTCGTTCTCGAGCCACGGCTCGCGCGCATAGTCGTTGAGACCCTGTTGCCCGCCAACGGTCAGCACATCGGCGTGCGCTAGGCCTGCATTGAGCAATTCGCCGACGACATAGCCGATGCCGCCCGCCGCCTGGAAGTGGTTCACGTCGCCCGCGCCGTTGGGATAGACCCGCGCCAGCAGCGGCACGGCGGCGGAAAGCTCGTCAAGGTCGGTCCAGTCGAACTTGATCCCCGCCGCACGGGCAATCGCCGGGATGTGGATCGCATGATTGGTCGATCCGCCGGTGGCGAGCAGGCCCACGGCGGCATTGATGATCGCCTTCTCGTTCACGCAGGCGTGCAGCGGGCGGTAATCGTTGCCATCCTGCGTGATCGCGGCCAGCCGGTGCATGGCGGCGCGGTCCAGTTCCTGCCGCAAGGGCGTGCCGGGCTGGACAAAGGCCGCGCCGGGCACGTGCAGGCCCATCAGCTCCATCATCATCTGGTTGGAATTGGCCGTGCCATAGAAGGTGCAGGTGCCCGCCGAGTGATACGACTTGGCCTCGCTCTCGAGCAGTTCGGCGCGGCCAACCTTACCCTCGGCATAGAGCTGGCGGACCGCCTGCTTCTCGCGGTTGGAAATGCCCGTTGGCATCGGGCCGCTGGGCACAAACATCGCGGGCAGCCAGCCGAACCGTAAGCTCCCGATCAACAGGCCTGGCACGATCTTGTCGCAGATGCCCAGCAAGGCCACCGCATCGTACATCAGGTGCGACAGGCCGACCGTGGTGCTGAGCGCGATCACATCGCGGCTGAACAGCGACATCTCCATGCCGTCCGCGCCCTGCGTTACCCCGTCGCACATCGCGGGCGTGGCGCCGCCGACTTGCGCCGTGGCACCCACTTCGCGGGCATAGACCTTCAGCCTTGGCGGATAGGCGCCATAGGGCTGGTGCGCGGAAATGCTGTCATTGTAGGCACTGATGATGCCGATATTCGGCCCCTTGCGCGCGGCGATGCTGGCCTTGTCCTCGCCCGCAGCAGCGAATCCGTGCGCCAGGTTGGAACAGGGCATGGCGGCATTGCGATCACGATGCCGCTCGGCTTCCTCGGCCATCAGCGCGAGGTAGGCAGCACGGCTGTCCTTGCTGCGCTCGATCACGCGGTCGGTCACCCGCTGGATGGTGGGGTGGAGGTTACTCATGCCAGCTGACCCCGTCACGCTCGGCCAGGGCGATGGCGGCGCTGGGGCCCCATGATCCGGCGGAGTAGGGCTTGGGGGTCAGGCCGCTGGCCGCCCAGGTGGCGCGGATTGCGTCGATCCATTGCCATTGCGCCTCCACCTCGTCGCGCCGTACGAACAGCGTCTGGTCGCCCTCGATCAGGTCGAGCAGCAGGCGCTCGTAAGCGATCCGCTTGACCTTGCCACTGAACGCATCGGCCATCGCGATGTTGAGCGGCACCGGGCGCAGCGCCATGCCGTCCTGGTCGATGCCGGGCACCTTGGCCATCAGGGTGAAGCTGATGTTCTCCTCCGGCTGGATGCCAATGACCAGCTGGTTGGGGCGCATCTTGGCGCCGGGGAAAATCGAGTGCGGCACCGGCTTGAACTGGACGACGATCTCGGTCACCCGCTTGGTCAGCCGCTTGCCGGTGCGCAGGTAGAACGGCACCCCGCGCCAGCGCCAGTTGTCGACGTGGGCCTTCAGCGCCACGAAAGTCTCGGTATCGCTGTCGCGGCCCAGTTCCTCGTCATAGCCCGGCACGATCTGGCCGGTGCTGGCCCCGCCGCGATACTGGCCGGTGACCACTTCGTCAGCACTGACGGCCCGCAAGGCGCGCAGCACCTTGACCTTCTCGTCGCGGACGGAATTGGCGTCGAACTTGCCCGGCGGCTCCATCGCTACCAGCGCGACCAGTTGCAGCATGTGGTTCTGCACCATGTCACGCAGCGCGCCCGCACCGTCATAGAAATCGACCCGGCTTTCGAGGCCCACTGTCTCGGCCACGGTGATCTGCACATGGTCGATATACTGGGCGTTCCACAGCGGCTCGAACATCAGGTTGGCAAAGCGCAGCGCCAGCAGGTTCTGCACCGTCTCCTTGCCGAGGTAGTGATCGATGCGGAAGATGCGCTCTTCCGGAAAGGCCGCCGCCACCGCGTCGTTGATCGCCGCCGAGCTGGCGAGATCGGTGCCGAGCGGCTTTTCCAGGCTGATTCTTGCCCCGTCTCCGGCGAGACCCGCCGCCGCCAGACCCTCGATCGTCGCCTTGAACAGTTGCGGGGCGGTGCTGAGGAAAATCGCCAGGTCGTCACCCGAGCCAACCTTCTTGGCCAGCTTGCCGAAGCTCTTCGGCTCGGTCACGTCGAGCTGCTGGTAATGCAGCTTGTTGAGGAAATCGGCCATGCCGCCGCGCCGCTCGGCAGGCAGGAACTTCTCCAGCGCCTCGCGGGCAAAGTTGCGGAACGCCGCGTCGGTCATCTCCGAGCGGGCGGTGCCGACGATGCGCAGGTTCTCCGGCACCAGCTTCTCGGCGTGCAGCGCGGCCAGGCTGGGGAGCAGCATCCGCCGCGACAGATCGCCCGTCGCCCCGAACAGCAGCAGCGTGTGAGCCTTGCCCGTCATAAACATGGGCCTGTCATGATAGAGCCTCGCGCATGGCTGTTCCCCCCGTTTTACGCACCGTTGATGCTGCACGGCAATAGCGGGTTACCGCAGCGGCCAGACATTTGTGTTCAGGCAAATGGTGGTAGCGCTAACATGGGCACTTGCCAATGGGGGATCGCCACGATTGCGGGGAAAATCAGCCGCCACAGACTTCAGACGCTGGCGGAAACCTGCACGCTCTGAAAATTGAACCAGCACGGATCGAACGAGGTCAGGAAGCTGACGTCCGAGGCATCACGGCCCACGCCGATCTTCACCGTGTTGGCGGGATCGATCATGCCGGTGGCGTCGACCATGTGCCACGCACCGCCGCCGGGGATGGCGGGATCGGCCAGGAACACCTCGGCCACGGCGTGGAAATCGGGCGGGTTCACGCCGGGCGAGAAGCACGACACAAACCGCGCCGGAATGGTCGCCGCCCGCGCCATCGTCACCAGCAGGTGGGCATAGTCGCGGCACACCCCGCGACGCTTCACAAAGCTGTCGATCGCGGTGGTATCGGGCGTGGAATGGCCCGCCTCATAGGTCAGGTGGCCGGCGATCCAGTTACGCATCGCGATCACCTTGGCGCCGCCCGCCAGATGGCCGAACTCGTCCGCCACCAGCGTCTGCATCTTGGTGGCCAGACAATAGCGCGAATCGAGCAGGTACTGCACCGCCTCACCCGGCAACTCGTGCGGGGCCAGCGCTGCCAGTGTGCCGACATCGGCCAGCACCCGCTGCATCGCCACTTCGGCGCGATAGGTCAGGCTGCACGGCCCCTCTGCCCGCAGCCAGATCCTCTCGCCGATGCCATCGTGCGCGGGGACGCGGGCGAAATGCTCGACCGGGGTCAGCCACAAGCCGCTGCTGAGCACTTCCTGCTCGGGGATGATCGCCGCCTCGAACTGCAGCAGCACATCGCCCTGCTGCGGCATGGTGAAGCCGATCTCCACCACCAGCGAGACGGTTGGGCGCGTGTCGCCGGACGCGCCTTGCGAGGCATCGGCCGCGCCATCGGTGTTGGGGGTAAAGTTGTCGGTCATGTCCTGGGTCATGCGGCGGCGAACGAGGTACGGAGCATTTGTTTCCCTAATCCCCCGAACATTGCAGCACTATATTGCGCCGATGCGGTGCGGCGCGGTGTTCGGCAAGGAAAATCCCCTGCCACGTCCCCAGCATCAGCCGCCCGCCCAGCACCGGGACCTGTACCGATGCCCCGGTCAGCACCGCCTTGAGGTGCGCCGGCATATCATCGCCCCCCTCGTCATCATGCTCGTACAGCGGCCCCTCGGGAGCCTGCCGGTCGAGCCACGCCAGCACATCGCGCCACACCGCCGAACTGGCGTTCTCGGTGATCAGCAGGCTGGCCGAGGTATGGCGGCAGAACACCGTGACGAGGCCGGTGGTGATGTGCGTGGCGGCAAGCCACTGCGCCACCTCGCGGGTGATCTCGGTGAGGCTGCGCGGGGTTGTGGCGATGGTGAGCTGGGCGGCGTGGTGGGGCATGGGGCGGGTGTAGCGGCTTGCGGTGGGGGATGCAGCAAGGCATTGTGCGCCGGACTGTAAGCAATATTGGGGGAAGTTGTGAGTTTGCTCTCGGATTTGGCAAGGGCTAAGACCGAAGAGGACGTAAAAGACGCCTATATCAAGGCGCTTGGCTTCAAGAGCGTGTTCAAGGGTCTGGTCGATATCCAGACCAAGGAAATCTGGTTCGAGGCGAAGGAAGCGGCCACCCCGCCAATCCTGATGTTCGCGCAGTTGTTGGTTTATGTACGGGCGGCCCGCAAGCGCGGTGAGCCTATCCCCGGCTTTCTGGCGGTGATCGACCGCGAGAAGGCGGCAATCATGCCGACCGAGCACGCGCTGCCGATCCTTGCGGATGCGAGCATCGTCTGGCCCAAATCCGGTTCGGCGGCAGACAAGGCGATGGCCGCGCAGATCGCGGCGCATATCGAAACGCATTATGTGGTTTACGATATCGCCAATCACGAGGCCGAATTCATCGGCGCGGTCAAATCAGCGGTCAAGGAAGGCCGGATCATCCGTACCCCGATCACCCCGGACAACCTGCGGCAGGTGTTTGATAAATGGGTGGACATGATCGGTAGTGAGCTGGGCACGGTCAACCCGGCGGACTTTGCCGTACTGTTCTTTGCCGACATCATGCACGACGGCAAGAGCGAGGCGATGACCCACCTGCCAGCGCGGTTGCTGTTCAACGGCGACAAGCCGGTGTTCCTGCTGAACGGCCAGCCTTACGAACTGGCCAGCGAGCGCGGCTACCGCAATTTCTGGGCAATCTATCACCGTCCGCCCGAACAGAAGCACCGGCATTACCTGCTCGAACGGCGCGACAGTCTGCTGCCGATCGACGAGCAGAAGTTCAAGGGGGCCTATTACACCCCGCTGCACATCGTCGACAAAGCCTATGAGCAGCTGGTCGCCACACTGGGGCCGAACTGGCAGGAACGCTATATCATCTGGGATATGTGCTGCGGGGTCGGCAATCTGGAGGTCAAGCACAGCAATTACCGCAACGTGTTCATGTCTACGCTCGATCAAGCCGATGTCGAGATCATGCGCGCCAGCCACACCTGCGTCGGTGCGACGATTTTCCAGTACGATTACCTCAACGACGACGTCACCGATTTCGGCGAGATCGACTACAGCCTGTCGGGCAAAGTGCCGATGGAACTGCGGCAGGCGATTGCCGATGCGAAGGCGGGGAAGAAGGGCGCGAAGCCGATCTTGGTGCTGATCAATCCGCCTTATGCGGAGAGTGGGTCGGGTATAAACAAAGGGGACGAAAACAAGATCGGTGTTGAGAAAACACGCATCAACAACGCAATGCGCGAAATGAACTTAGGCTACGCGAGCAAGGAATTGTTTGTGCAGTTTTTAGTGCGAATCAGGCAGGAATTGCCAAACGCGACACTGGCGATGTTCAGCACGCTGAAATATGTGAATGCTCCTAATTTTGAACCCTTTCGCCGCGTCTGGCAGGCCAAATATCTGGACGGGTTTGTCGTTCACAGCCGTTCATTCGACGGCTTGAAAGGCGATTTCCCAATCGGCTTTTTGATTTGGGATCAAACAGAAAAAGTACAGGTCAGCGATGTTACCGCAAATGCGTTGGATCGCGCGGGTGGACTGATTGGTGAGAAAACATTCGTAGTTCGCGCAACGCCATCCTTCCTAAATGCTTGGGTTTCAGCTCCCAAGGCTCGTGGCGAACTGGCCCTTCCTTTATCGAATGCGCTCACGCCTTCTGGGAACCCACGAAAAAAACTTTGGTGCGACGGCGCTTTGGGTTACCTCTTTGCAGGTAACAACGATTTGCAGAACGCATCTACTGGAACTTGCCTCACTTCATCCATTTATACTGGTCGGAATGGCGGCGGATCGTATGTTTTGCCCGACAATGTTGACATATCTGCCATCGTATTCGCCGTCCGTCGCCTCATCAAGCCAACCTGGCTCAACGACCGCGACCAGTTTTTGCAGCCGTCGCAACCGCTCAGCGACGAGTTCAAATCAGACTGCCTCGTGTGGATGCTGTTCAACGGCAGCAACCTCTCCGCCGGGGCCGACGGGTTGCACTGGAACGACCGCGGATGGTCGCTGGTCAACCACTTCATCCCCTATACCGAAGCCGAAGTCGGCGCGAAGGGGCGGTTCGAGAGTGATTTCATGGTGCGCCACATGGTGGGCATGATTTTCTCGCCCGAGGCACAAGCGGTGTTGGATGAGGGGCGCAAGCTGTGGCAACGCTTCCACGCCGCAGCCTTTCCCCGCAAAATCCGCGAGGAGTACAAGCTCAACCGCTCCGACGCGGGCTGGTATCAGATCCGCAAGGCGCTGGAAGCATATGGCGATACCGAATTGACCGACTTTGATCCGTTCAAGGCCGCATACAGGGTCCTAGGCGATAAGTTGCGGCCTCAGGTCTACACATTGGGCTTCCTGCCAGAATAACCCTTTCCTACACCCTATACCTTACGCCAGCCTCGCTCCCGCGATGCCGCATCTGGCATCACCGGCTGATTGAACCGTCCATCCCCTTTGTCCGCCTTTGGTTCGCCCAATGGTCTGGGCGGCGCATGTGTTTCATCAACTAAACCCCCAGCCGTTCATGGCCGAGCGTTTCAGGCTGAACGAATCACCCCGAACAGGTCATGCGCGTCGGCATCCTCCACCGTCACTGTCGCGAAGTCGCCGGGTTGCAGTGTGGCGGGGACGTTGCGCAGGAAGACCTGGCCGTCGATCTCGGGCGCGTCGGCCTGGCTGCGGGCGGTGGCGCCAATGTCGCCATCCTCGTCCGGCTCGCCCACTTCGTCGACGATCACGCGGATGGTGCGGCCGACCTTGGCGGCGAGCTTGGCGGCGCTGATCCGCTCGGTGACCTCCATGATCCGGGCATAGCGCTCTTCCTTGACCGCTTCGGCCACCTGATCGGGCAGGGCATTGGCCTGGGCGCCGGCCACAGGCTCGAACCGGAAGGCGCCCACGCGGTCGAGCTGGGCCTCCTCCAGCCACTCGAGCAGGTAGGCGAAATCGGCCTCGGTCTCGCCCGGAAAGCCGACCACGAAGCTGGAGCGAATGGTGATGTCCGGGCAGATCGCGCGCCACGAGTTCAGCCGTTCGAGCACCTTCGCCTCGTTCGCCGGGCGCTTCATGCGTTTGAGCACCGAGGGGCTGGCGTGCTGGAACGGGATGTCGAGGTAGGGCGTCAGCAGGCCCTGCGCCATCAGCGGGATCACCTGATCGACGTGCGGGTAGGGGTAGACGTAGTGCAGGCGGACCCACGGCGTCTCGCCCTGAGGGGTGCGGAGCTGGCCGAGTTCGCGGGCAAGGTCGGTCATGTGGGCGCGGACGGGATGGCCATGCCAGTCACGCGGTTCGTGGCGGGTATCGACCCCGTAGGCGGAGGTGTCCTGGCTTATGACCAGCAGCTCCTTCGTCCCGGCGGCGACGAGCTTCTCGGCCTCGCGCAGCACGGCGTCGATCCGGCGGCTGGCGAGCTTGCCGCGCAGGGTCGGGATGATGCAGAACGAGCAGGCGTGGTTGCAGCCCTCGGAGATCTTGAGGTAGCTGTAATGGCGCGGGGTCAGCTTCACGCCGTCGCCCCAATCGGGCTGGGGCACCAGGTCGACGAACGGGCCTTGCGATGCGGGCGCGGCGAGGCGCACGGCATCGACCACCGCCTCGTACTGGTGCGCGCCGGTGATCGCGAGGACAGCTGGGAAGCGGGCGCGGATCAGCTCCGCCTCGTCGCCCATGCAGCCGGTGACGATGACGCGGCCGTTCTCGGCGATGGCCTCGCCGATCGCCTCGAGGCTCTCCTCCTTGGCGCTGTCGAGGAAGCCGCAGGTATTGACCAGGACCACGTCGGCCCCGGCATAGTCGGCGGACATGGCATAGCCATCGGCGCGCAGGGCGGTGAGGATGCGTTCGCTGTCGACCAGCGCCTTGGGACAGCCGAGGCTGACCATGCCGATGCGCTTCTGGTCGGGGATGATGGTGGAGGCCATGATGGGCTGGCCCCTACACGCAGGCGGCGGATTGCGCTAGTGTGGCTGCAGGGACGCGATCGAAGGGGAGCGAGACGATGGGTGAGATCGACTATCTGGCAGTAGTGCTGGGCGCGGCGGCGTTCTTCGCAGTGGGTGCGCTGTGGTACGGGATACTGTTCGGCAAGGTGTGGCAGAAGGAGATCTGGCCTGGCGGCACGCCGACGATGACGCTCAATCCGGCGCTGGCCTTTGCCGGGTGCTTCGCGGCAGAGCTGATTGTCGCCTGTACGTTCGGCCATGCGTTGGCGCGCATCCAGCCGCCGACGCATGTGATCTGGATGATGGCCGGCGGCTTCGGGGCGGCGATCATGGCGCCGACCATCGCCATCAACTACCTGTTCCAGCAGCGCAGCCTGAAGCTGTTTGCGATCGATGCCGGCCACGTGATTGTGGGGAGCCTGGCGATGGGCGCGGTTTTCGTGCTGCTGGGCTAGGCGAACCGCTCGGCCAGCGCGTCCATCGCGCTGTAGTGGGTCAGGTCCACTTGCAGCGGCGTGACGGCGATATAGCCATCCTCGATCGCTTCGAGATCGGTGCCGTGATCGAGCGTGTGCTCGGCGTCCTGCAGGCCGAACCAGAAGTAGGGCCGCCCGCGCGGATCGGTGCTCTCGATCAGGGAGCCGCGGTCGTAGTCGTGGAACCCCTGCCGGACCACGCGCACGCCCTTCACGGCACTGGCGGCGAGGTCGGGGAAGTTGACGTTGACGAGCGTGCGTTTGGCCATCGACACCTGCACCAGCGTGCGCAGCACTCGCTCGCCCCACGCCTCGGCGGCGGCATAGCCGTTGTCGCCCAGCCGCATCGATTGGCTAAGCGCGATGGCCGGAATGCCCGCCAGCGCGCCTTCCATCGCGGCGGAGATGGTGCCCGAATAGGTGATGTCGTCGGCCAGGTTCTCGCCCGCGTTGATGCCGCTGATGATAAGGTCCGGCTTGGCATCGGCGAACAGCTTGCGCAGCGCGAGATTGACCGCATCGGTCGGTGTGCCGGTGACCGCGAAGCGATGGTGGCCATGCTCGCGCAGCCGCACCGGCATGTGCAGGGTCAACGAATGGCCGGCACCCGATTGCTCCTCCGCCGGAGCGCAGACCCACACGTCGTCCGACAGCTTGGCCGCGAGTTGCTCGAGCAGGGCCAGGCCGGGGGCGTGGATGCCGTCGTCATTGGTGAGGAGGATACGCATCAGGCCGCGGGCACCAGCCGCTCCAGCCCGCCCATGTACGGCGCCAGCACGGATGGCACCACCACGCTGCCATCGGCCTGCTGGTAGTTCTCCAGCACCGCCACCAGCGTCCGGCCCACGGCGAGGCCGCTGCCGTTGAGCGTGTGGACGAAGGCCGTGCCTTTTCCGCCATCGGGGCGATAGCGCGCGCTCATCCGCCGCGCCTGGAAATCGCCGCACCAGCTGACAGAGCTGATCTCGCGGTAGGTGTCCTGTCCGGGCAGCCACACCTCCAGATCGAAGGTGCGGCGCGCACCGAAGCCCATGTCGCCGCTGCACAGCAACATCTTGCGGTAGGGCAGTTCGAGCGCCTGCAGGATCGATTCGGCGCTGGCGACCATGTGCGCGTGCTCGGCTTCGGCATCTTCGGGGCGGCAGATCGCGACCAGCTCGACCTTTTCGAACTGGTGCTGGCGGATGAACCCGCGCGTATCGCGACCGGCGGACCCGGCCTCGGCGCGGAAGCAGGGGGTGAGCGCGGTCAGGCGGATCGGAGTGGCCAGATCGTCGAGGATCATCTCGCGCACCGAGTTGGTGAGCGAGACTTCGGAGGTGGGGATCAGCCAGCGGCGACTGATCCTATCGTCAATCGCTTCGATCAGCCTTGCCTTGAATCCGGGTTCGGCAAGCTCAAGTCGATCCGTCAGCGCTCCATCCTGAAGAAGTGTGAGAAGGAAGTCTGCTTGGTTTGTAGCGCTCGACGGAACCTCAATCGCAAACTGGTCCTCGAAGAACTTGGGCAATTGCCCCGTCCCAAACATCGCCTCGTCCTTCACCAACAGCGGCACGTTGCATTCGGTGTAGCCGTTCAGCTCGGTCTGCCGATCCAGCATGAACTGCGCCAGCGCGCGGTTGAGGCGGGCCATCTGGCCGCGCAGGAAGGTGAAGCGCGCACCGCTCATCTTGGCGGCGGTTTCGAAATCCATGCCCAGCGCCGGGCCCATGTCGGCGTGTTCGACCGCCGGGAAAGCGAACGCGGTCGGGGTGCCCCAGCGGCTGACCTCGACATTGTCGTGCTCGTCCGCGCCCTTGGGCACATCGTCCGCCGGACGGTTGGGGATCGCGGCGAGGATGGCGTCGAGCGTCTTGCCGGCCTCGCGCTCCTCCTCTTCCAGCGGGGGCATGGTCTGCTTGAGCTCGGCTACTTCGGCCTTCAGCGCTTCCGCCGTGGCCGTATCGCCTTTGCCCATCGCCTGCCCGATCAGCTTCGACGCCTCGTTGCGGCGGGCGTTGGCTTCTTGCAGCCGGGTCGAGAGCGCGCGCCGCTCCTCGTCCAGCGCCACCAGGCGTTCGGCCATGGGGTCGAGCCCGCGCAAGGCCAGCGCGGCATCGAAAGCGGCAGGATTGTCGCGGATCAGTTTCAGGTCGTGCATGGGGCCGGGCTATGCCCCCGGCTGCACCGTATTGTCTAGAGGCGGCAGGTGTTGACCCCGATCAGCGAATAGAGCGGGCAGGTGCGCAGCAGGCCGGTCGCCAGCGGGATCAGCCCCAGCCAGCCCCACGGCGTCTGCGGGCCGACGAACACGAGGGCAATCAGCACCACCCCCACGATGATGCGCAGCAGGCGATCGATAGAGCCGACATTGGTGGTGAACATGGGACTTCTCCTTGCGTGGTCCGAATGCCACCGCTTCAGGCAAACCGCATTGACCGCGATCAACCACGCGCCCTAGGCTGCACCAAACAGCAATCGTCCAACGGGAGAGCGACGATGACCAAGCAAGCCCGCGTCGATCACACCAGCGCCTGCCGCAAGGCCTTCGCCGGTACGCCCGATCCGCGCATGGCCCAGCTCAGCGATGCCATGGTGCGCCACTTGCACGCGTTCGTGGACGAGGTGGAGCCAAGCCGCGAGGAATGGATGGCGGCGTGCCAGTTCCTCGCCGATGTGGGCCAGTCGAAGCTGGGCGGGCTGGAGGAGTTCATCCTGCTGTCCGACGTGCTCGGCGTGTCGATGCTGGTCGAGACGATAAACGGCAGCCCGCACGACGATACGACCGAAGGGACGGTGATGGGGCCGTTCTTTGTCGACGACATGCCCATGGCGCGGCAAGGCGCCGACATCAGCGCCGGGCGCACCGAGGGGGCGACGCCTCTGGCCATCGATGTGCGCGTGACCGACCGCCAGGGGCAGCCCATTCCCGCAGCGCAGGTCGATATCTGGCAGAGCGCGGCGGACGGCCTCTACGACGTGCAGCGCGGCCTGCCCGAAGGCACGTTCGAACTGCGCGCACGGTTCCAGGCGGACGAGGACGGGCGGGTGCACTGCCGCTCGGTCATGCCGATCGCCTACCAGGTGCCAACCGATGGCCCGGTGGGCGACCTGCTGCGCGCCACCAGCCGCCACCCGTGGCGCCCCGCGCACGTCCACTTCCGCATCACCGCGCCCAGTACGATGCCGGGCCAGCCGACGCTGACCACGCACCTGTTCCCCACCGGCGATCCGTACCTGGGCAGCGACGCGGTGTTCGGGGTGAAGCCCGCGCTGGTGATCGACATGCCCGAGGACGGCGCGGGCGGGCGCAGGTTGGAGTATACTTTCGTTATCGGGTGAGGGACGTCCTTAGGTGTCTCGACTTCGCTCGACACGAACGGGTGTTGGTGAACCAGCTTGCAACGGCAAGACTCTAATGGACACCCCACGGCGCAAAGCGCCGCAAGGCCAAATGGCCGCCCGCAGGTGCCCCGAAACGAAGTGGAGGGAACAGCACCGGAGGAGGCAGACCCGGATGGGCCTGCCCACCACAAGATGGTGGGCGCGGCAGGGATTGAACCTGCGACCCCACCCGTGTGAAGGGTGTGCTCTACCACTGAGCTACGCGCCCGCCGGGACCGCGACAGGGTCCGTGCAGGGGCGCGCCATTGCCACGGCGTGTGGCCCTTGGCAAGCGCTCAATAAGCGAACAGGCGGGCCGCCAGCACCTGCCACAGGCCCATTGTCGCGCCGCGCGGCGGGGCGCTGTAGCGCGGATCGCCGGTCACGCATTCGAGGCACAGCACGCGCGCGCCGGGATGGGCGATCATGCGGTCGACGTCGCTCACCAGCGTGGCCAGCGTGCCTTGCTCGCGCATGGCGACGAGGCCGGTCATCGAGACCAGTTCGGGACCCTTGGCCGTCGCGCCCCCGCCAAGTACGGCGGCGACCATCTCGTCCCACGGATCGGGCGGGCTGGTGAGGTATTGCGGGTGCCATTTCCCGTCTTCCAGCCCGGCCTGCGCGGCGGCCCATGCAATGGTATCGTCGAGATCGCCGAACTGGTCGACCAGCCCGAGCTGGCGGGCCGTGCCGCCGGTCCACACGCGGCCCTGGCCCAGCTGATCAGCGCGCGCCTTGGTGAGGTTGCGGCTGGTCGCGACCAGCGTCAGGAAACGGTCGTAGACGGCGGCAGTCTCGGCCTGCAACAGCGCCGAGGTCTCGGGCGACAGGCCGCCGACAAAATCGGGCTGGCCCGACAGCGGGGTGGTGGTCACGCCATCGGCATGGACGCCATAATCGGCCAGCACCCGCTCGAACGTGGGAATCACCGAGAACACCCCGATCGAGCCGGTGATCGTCTCGGGCTGGGCGAAAATGCGATCGGCCGGGGTCGACACCCAATAGCCGCCGCTGGCCGCATAGTTGCCCATGCTGACCGCGATGGGGATGCCCTTGTCCTTGAAGCGCAGGATCGCGCGGCGGATGCTTTCCGAGCCGGTGACCGTGCCGCCGGGCGAATCGACCCGCACCACCAGCGCCGCCAGGTCATCGTCGAGCGCGTCATCAAGCAGGGCGACAATGCGTTCGGCGCCAGCTTCGCCCGGGCCGGCCATGCCATCGCTGATCTCGCCGGCGATGGTGACCACGCCGATGGCCTTGTTGCCGCCGGTCAGGCTGCGCAGGCCGCCGGGGCCTTCGGGATCGAGGTTGGCGACGAATGTGTCGTAATCGGTCGAGGCGAAATGGCCGGGGCGGTCGTCCCACTCGTGCTCGCCGGCCACTTGCGCAACGCGCGCGGCCCATTCGTCGCGGGTGCCGATCTTGTCGGCGAGGCCGGCTGCCACCGCGGCTTCGGCCATATTACCGTTGTTGGCGGCGAGCAGGGCGACAAGTCCGGTGGTTGCAGAATCGATCTTCGCTTGCGGGCGGGCCTGCCGCAGATGGGCCTGCCATTCTTCCCAGATCGCGGTGATGTATTGCGTGGCGTTCTCACGCGCGGGATCGGACATGCCGGCCTCGGAGTAAGGCTCCACCGCGCTCTTGAACGTGCCGACCTTGAAGATGTGCGTGGTGACGCCGTAGCGCTCCAGCGCCTCGCCGTAATAGAGGTTGCTGCCGCCGGGGCCGCGCAGGGCCGCTCCGCCCAACGGATCGACCCAGACCTCGCTGGCGTGCGCGGCGAGCGTCATCGTGTCGTCGGTATAGGCGACGGCATAGGCGTAGACCGGCTTGTCGGCGGCGCGGAACCGGCCGAGCGCTTCGGCGACTTCCTGCAAGGTCACGTGGCTGCCGCCGGTGAAGGTGGTCAGGTCCAGCGCGATGGCCTTGATCCGCTCGTCGGTGGCGGCGGCGTCGATGGCGCGGACCAGGTCGCGCGCACCGTACTGGCGGCTGGGCACGGCGCTGGAGAGCAGGCCGGCCAAGGGATCGGGGGGAGCGACCTCCTCGGCGATCGAACCGTCAAGGTCGAGCAGCAGCGCGCCGCCCGTTACCTGCGCGGGGGAAGGAGCGGACCGCAAGACGGCGAACACGGCCGTGAAGAACAGCAGCAGGAAAACCAGTGCCAGCCCGTCCTTGATGCCGACCAGCAGCCGCCAAACTTTGCCCGCAAAACTCATCGATCTCGCCCGTCGCGTTTCCATCGTGCCTAGTTAGGGGCGGCGCGGGCCTTGCGCCAGCCGAAACAGCTTGAGTGTGCGACGGTGGTCGATTAGGGGCTTGGCTTTAATGACATCGGCGCCAACCACCCCAGCAGCCTCCCGCTTTCCAGCAGGGCGGCGGGCTTTCCCGCACCGTGACCTGATCGCCATCGGCGCGCTGGCCACGCACGAGATCCTGTTCCTGCTCGAAGAGGCGGAACAATGGGTCCACTTCAACCGCCAGCCGACCAAGCACGCCGACAAGCTGGCCGGGCTGACGATCATCAACGCCTTCTTCGAAAACTCCACCCGCACGCTGCTCAGCTTCGAGATTGCGGGCAAGCGGCTGGGTGCCGATGTGGTCAACATGCACGCCGCGCAATCGAGCGTGAAGAAGGGCGAGACGCTGATCGACACGGCGATGACGCTGAATGCCATGCGCGCCGATGCCATCGTCATCCGCCACGGATCATCGGGCGCCGTGGGGCTGATCGCGGGGAAGGTCGATTGCCCGGTGCTCAACGCGGGCGACGGGCAGCACGAACACCCGACGCAGGCGCTGCTCGATGCGCTGGCGCTGCGCCATGCCCTGCGCGCGCGCGGTGAGGCGAGCAGCGACGGGATGCTCAACGGGCTGAAGGTGACGATCTGCGGCGATGTGCTGCACAGCCGGGTGGCCCGCTCGAACATGCTGTGCCTGCAGGCGCTGGGCGCCACCGTGCGCGTGTGCGCGCCGCCTGCATTGCTGCCGCACGGCGTCGAGATGATGGGCGTGGAAGCCTTCACCGATTTCGACGCCGCGCTGGCAGGGGCCGACGTGGTGATGATGCTGCGCTTGCAGAGCGAGCGGATGGACGGCCAGTTCATCCCTAGCCCACGCGAATACCGCCACCTCTATGGCCTCACGTCGAAGCGGCTGGCGCTGGCGGGCAACAATGCCATCGTCATGCACCCCGGCCCGATGAACCGCGGGGTCGAGATCGACAGCGACGTGGCCGATATGCCCGGCCGCTCGATCATCACCCAACAGGTGGAAATGGGCGTGGCGATCCGCATGGCCTGCCTCGACGTACTGACCCGCAAGGGCCGGGGCACGAGCGGCTGGGCGGATGGAGAATGGGTATGAAGCAGCAGCGCCCCATCGCCATCACCGGCGGCACGCTGGTTACGCCCGGCGGGTTGATCGAGGGCACCTTGCGGCTGGTCGACGGGTACATTGCCGAACTGGGCCACGGCCCGGCGGCGGACGACGAGGTGATCGACGCTCGCGGCCAGCTGGTCACGCCCGGCCTCGTCGATTTCGGCGTGTTCGCCATCGACAAGCCCGCGTTCCATTTTGGCGGGATCACCCGCGCGGCTTTGATGCCCGACCAGAATCCGCCGCTCGATCATCCGGCGCGGGTGCGGTTCGCGGCGAGCAGCGGCAAGCCCGATTTCTGGGTTCACCCGCTGGCGGCGGCCACGGTGGCGCTCAGCGGCGAGCAATTGGCCGAGATCGCAATGATGCGCGACGCGGGCGCCCGCGCGGTCGCCACCGGGCGCGGGTGGATCGCCGATTCGGGCGTAATGCTGCGGCTGCTGCAATATGCCGCGATGCTGGACATGGTTGTCGTCACACACGCCGAGGATGGCGGGCTGGCGGGCAAGGCAGCGGCCACGGCGGGCGAAATGGCCACGCGGCTGGGCTTACCCGCCGCGCCTGCCGAGGCCGAGGCGCTGGCGGTGGCGCGTGATATTGCGCTGGCCGAACTCGCGGGTGCGCGGCTGCATTTCCGGCAGGTGACCACGCGCGCCGCGCTGGCACTGGTGCGCGCTGCCAAGGCGCGCGGGCTGCCGGTAACCGCTGGCGTTACTCCGGCGCATTTCATGCTCAGCGATCTGGCGCTGGGCGGCTTCCGCACCTTTGCCCGCCTATCGCCCCCCTTGCGTAGCGAGGATGACCGGCAGGCGGTGATCGATGCGATTGCCGACGGCACGATCGACGTGATCGCCAGCGGCCACGATCCGCGCGGGCCGGAAGACAAGCGCCTGCCGTTCGCCGATGCCGCGCCGGGCATGGCCGGGGCCGAGACGCTGCTGCCGATGGTCCTCAGCCTCGTGCGCGACGAGGTGATCGACATGGCCCGCGCGTTCGACCTGATGGCTGGAGCTCCCGCGCGCCTGCTGGGCGTGCCGTCAGGTGCGCTGGTGGCGGGGCTGGAGGCCGATGTGGCGCTGGTCGATCCCGAGCGTCCGTGGGTGGTCGACGCGCGCAAGATGGAGGCGCAGGCGGGCAACACCCCGTTCGACCGCCAGCCGGTGCAAGGTCGGGTGACCGCGCTGTGGAAGGGCGGGGCGGCGATTGCGGTCTAGGCTGAAACGCAAAGGGCCCGCCGTTTCGGGCGGGCCGCTCGGTCTGGATATGTCGTAAAATTCAGTCGCGGCGGGCGAGGCGCACCGGCGTTTCGGCGCGACTGGGCAACGCGCCCGGCAGCGGCGCGTTGGCGGCCCAGCTGATGCAGCCATCGCCGCCGCGCGTGGCGACCGCGCTGCACATCGAGCGGCTGTTGCTGCGGTCGAACCCGGCGGCCGAGACGCGGAAGTAGCGCTTGCCGCGAACCATCGCCTGCGTGATCACCATGTCGTGGCCCGACAGTTCGGGATAGCGGCTGACATAGATGCCCCAGGCGCGACGCGCGCCCTGTTCACTGGAGAAGCTGCCCAATTGCACCAGATGGGTGCCGTCGTTGCTGGCGAGGGCCTCGACCGGCGAAGGCTCGGCATCGCGCGGCGCGATGGTGCGCGCGGCGACCTGGCGGGCACCGGCACTGGCCGCTTCGCGCAAGGCGAGTGCGGGAGCAGCTGCGGCTTCGGGCGCGGCGCCGTAGCGGACGGGCATCGATTGCACCACCGGCTGGTTGACAAAGCGGATCGCGTCCTGCGTCACTTGCGCGAGCGATCCGCCGCTGGGTGCGTCGGTCGCAAAGGCCGTGGCGAAATCGGCGGGCTGGCTGGCGGCCACGGCATCGACCGGAGCGACGTCCACGGCGGGGCGACCGACCGCAGGCAGCTCGCTGGCGGAGACCGGCACGGCCATGCGGCCTGCGGGAAGCGCTTGTTCCATCTGCGGTGCGGCAGCGGGCAGTTCAACCTGAGCGGCGGCGACGTAACCGCTCGCTTCGGCAGCGAGCTGTTCAAGGCCCGGGGTGTTCGCCAGCGCCAGCGCGGTCGGCTGGCCCATGTCGCGGACGCCGGAGGGCACGCCAAGCAGGCGGGCGATGCGCAGTTCGTAAGCGTCGGGGCTGGCCATTTCCGCCCACTGCGAGATGCGTGCGCCAAGCTGGTCGGCGGGCACGTCCTGCGCCGCCATCAGGCGGGCCTCGCGCCAGCGACCGGCGACGGCATAGGCATAGGCCAGGTTCTGGCGAATCTTGGCGTTGTTCTCGCCGCCACGGATGGCGTTGCTCATCAGGTGGATGCCGCGTTCGGGCTGTCCGGCAAGGGCGAGGGCGAGACCCAGGTCGGCCGTGGCAATCTGGCCTTCCCAGTCGTTGAGCAGCGCCGACGCTTCGCCATACTTGGCCTGCGCTGACAGCGTCAGCGCCAGGCTCAAAGCCGTGCGCGGGCTGTTGTCGCCCAGCGCTATGGCATCGTTGAAGCTGGTCTCGGCCGAAGCAAAGCGTCCGGCATCGAGGTAAGCCTTGCCGAGCATGGCGCGATAGGCGCCGTTGCGCGGTTCGGTCTGGACGGCCTGCTCGGCCAGCCGCAGTCCGCGATCGGTGTGACCCTCGGCCAGCGCGGCCTGGGCCTGCGTGGCGGTTACTTCGGCGCGCGGCGCGGGGGTGGCAGCACAGCCGGACAGCAGCGCTCCCGCCATGGCGGTGGAGACCGCGAGGGCCTTCATGCTGATGGTGGTGTCAACGGTGTCCATGATGCTCTCCTGCTCGGCGTCAGGCCAGCTGGCCGGAGCCATGCGGGCCCCGGTTGCGGACTTGTGCGGCGAGGTGTTCGATATCGGGATGGCGGGCGAGAAATTCGTCGAGTGCGCGCGTGACGAGGTTCTGTGCGCTCTCGCCGGCCACGGTGCTGGCGAGACGGAGCCGCAAGTGGCGCCCCTCGTCCAGCCTCAGGGTGAAGGCGGCGCGGCGTGCGCTGCGCTCGGCCTCGGCGTCTGCACGCTCGAGCACGGCCCGGTTGGCATCGGCAATGCAGCTGAGCAGCCGCGATTGCTGGCGCTTTACCTCGGGTTCTGGGACTTCGGTTACTGGGGCAGGTCGGCCGTCGCCAATGTCGTTCCAGCCGAGGTCGTCGATGGCCTCGGCAGTTCCGCCCAGTTGTTGCGATGACCGCATGGCGGGACGGGCACCGCCTTTGCGGGCCAGCAGATAGGGCTCAAGCGAGGCGACTTTGTTGCCGCCCTCGTCGTGCCCCTGGACGCGGGCGCCCATGTTACTGCGCTACCCGGCGACCGAAGCCGCCGCTCTGCTGCACGCGGTTGCCGGTTGTGCCTTGCAGCACGTGGCTGCCGGGGGCGGCGAACACCGTGCGGCGGAAGTTCTTCTCCAGCCGATCGGCCACATAGTGCCACAAGGCCGTCACTTCCTGCGAACTGCGGCCCTCGGGATCGACTTCCATCACCGTGCGGCCATCGATCATCGAGGCCGCGAAATCGGTGCGGTGATGCAGCGTGATGGGGGCGACGGTACCGTGCTGGCTGAGCGCTACGGCGGCTTCGGAGGTGATCTTGGCCTTGGGGGTGGCGGCGTTGACCACGAAGATCAGCGGCTTGCTGGCGCGTTCGCACAGATCGACCGTGGCGCCCACGGCGCGCAGGTCATGCGGGCTGGGCCGGGTGGGGACGACGATCAGCTCGGCCACCGCAATGACCGACTGGATCGCCATGGTGATCGCCGGCGGGGTATCGATCACCGCCAGCTTGAAGCCCTGTTGGCGCAAAATCGCCAGGTCGTTGGCCAGGCGGGCGACAGTGGTCTGGGCGAAGGCCGGATATTCGGCCTCGCGCTCGTTCCACCAGTCGGCCAGCGAGCCTTGCGGATCGATGTCGATCAGCACGACCGGTCCAGCGCCTGCGCGCTGGGCCTGCACGGCCAGGTGACCACTCAGCGTGGTCTTGCCCGATCCGCCCTTTTGAGATGCCAATGCCAGTACGCGCACGGGCCGTTCCCCCTAGATAAGTGGACGAGCAGAGTGGTCTGCCCGGTCCTTCATGGTTCCCGAGTTCGCAGATCACCGTTTATTTTGGGTTAAGGGGGCAGGTTACTTTGCCCTGTCAGAGCGAAAAAATCGCGCATTGGGGCGGAAAGATGCGGCCCGGACTGCCCGATCAACAATAATCGCGTGGCCATCAATCTTTTGCTAAGACGCGGTTTACTATGTTCCCGGCAGATTTTCCCCGCGACAGCGGAAGGGTGGAGCAATGATGCAACGGCACTGGATGAAGCTTGCAGGCGTGGCCGCAGCAATGGCGACCTTGCCCGTGGCGGCGCCGGCCCTCGCCGATGTGCGCGCCGGAGTGGAGGCGTGGAGCCGGGGTGACTATGCCGCTGCGGTGGCCGAATGGGACGGTCCGGCGGCGGCGGGCGATGCCGATGCCATGTTCAATCTGGCGCAGGCTTACCGCCTTGGACGCGGGGTGGCGCAGGATGCGGCACGCGCCGAACAACTCTATGCCCGCGCGGCGCAAGGCGGCCACCTGCAGGCGGCCGATACCTATGGCCTGATGCTGTTCCAGAACGGGCGCCATGCCGAAGCCCTGCCCTATGTGCAGGATGCCGCCCGCCGCGGCGATCCGCGCAGCCAGTACCTGCTCGGCATCGCGCATTTCAACGGCGACATCGTGCCGCGTGACTGGGTGCGGGCCTATGCTCTGCTGACCCTGGCCAACGGCGCGGGACTGCCGCAGGCGGCGCCGGCCATCGCCGAGATGGACCAGCACATCACCATGGCCGATCGCCAGCGCGCCGCCGGCATGGCGGTGGAATTGCGGGCGGAGGCCGATGCTGCGCGCCATGCCGAACTGGCCGCTGCCGACCTGGCGACGCCGAACTCCGCCGCGCCGCAGCCGCCTGTCGTGGCCAACGCCAGCCCGCGCGTGCCGCGTCCGCTGGCCACCACCGCCGTTTCGCCCTCGGTCGCCGCCGCGCGTGACGCCGTGGCACAGGCGCGCGAGGCGACCGGTACAGGCAGCCCCGCCAGCGCTGGCGCAGGCTATGTCGAAGGACCGCGAGTCGCCGCCACGCCTGCTCCGGCTCCGGTGATCGTGGCGCGCGCCGCGCCTGCTCCGGTTACGGCGCCGCCCGCTCCTGCACCGCGCACCGCTGCCGCTGCGGGTGGCTGGAAAGTTCAGCTGGGTGCCTTTGGCGTTCGTGCCAATGCCGATCGTTTGTGGGCCAGTGTCTCGGGCCGCAGCGAACTGGCCGGACATGCGCGGCTGATGGTGCCCACCGGCCGCGTCACCCGGCTGCTCGCCGATGGCTTTGCCAGCCAGGCCGAGGCGCAGGCGGCGTGCACCGCGCTGCAACGCGGCGGGCATGAATGTCTTGTGACGCGCAACTGAGCCGCTAGACCCCGGGCAATGGGGTCCGCGCCGCCACTGCCAACCACGGCCACGCCGGTCGCCGAAGCCGAGCGGCTGGTCGCGCTCGATCTCATTCGCGGGATCGCGGTGCTCGGCATCCTGCTCGCCAACATTACCGGTTATGCCCACCCTGACCTCGCCTATTACTGGCCGGGCGCGCTGCCCGGCGGCGGCAACGCGGGCGACCGGTGGGTGTGGCTGGTGCAGTTCGTGGCCGTGGACGGCAAGCTGCGCGCGCTGTTCACGATCCTGTTCGGTGCCGGGCTGGTGCTGTTTGTCGAGCGCTTGGGCGACGATGGTCGCGCGGTGACCTTGCAGGTTCGGCGGCTCGCCTGGCTGCTGTTGGCAGGTCTGCTGCACTATGCCCTGCTGTTCAGCGGCGACATCCTGTTCACATACGCCTGCGCCGGACTGATCGCGCTGCCGTTCCTGCGGATGGACGGGCAGCGGGCGCTGTTGCTGGGCGTGATCTGGCTGGTGGTGGCGGGCCTGTTGCAGATGCAGGCCTACCTCACGCCGATGCTGGTCGAGGCGGGCAAGGCCGCGATGCCGGCGCAGCTTGCGCCGTCTGCCTATGCCGATTTCTGGACCGCCAAGCTGGCCGAGGCCGCGCAGCAGGCGCGCATACTGGGCGGCGACAGTCTGGCCCGGCTGGTTCGCTGGCGGCTGGTCGACCAAGGTCATCTGCTGGGGCAGTATTTCACCTGGTCGTTCTTCGAGACGGTGCCGCTGCTGCTGCTGGGCATGGGCTTTTATCGCTGCGGGCTGTTCAACGCGTCCAGCCAGGTCATGTCGCAGCGGCGCCGGTGGCTCGCGTGGGCGGGCCTCATCCTCGGCATCGGCTTGACGCTGGCGACCGGGCTGTGGGTCGTCTCCCGGAATTTCCCGCCGCTGCTGACCATGTTCGTGTTCTTCGGCGCCACGCCTTTGACCAATCTGCCGCTGGTGCTGGGCGGCACCGTATTGCTGGCGCGATGGGCGTCTCGCATTCCGCCCGCCGGGCAACGCGGCTGGCTGGCCGACCGGCTGGTCCTGGCCGGGCGCATGGCGTTCACCAATTACGTCGGCACGTCGCTGGCCATGGCGCTGGTGTTCCAGGGCTGGGCGGGCGGGCTGTTTGGCCAGATGCACCGGGTGGAACTGCTGCTGGTGGTGGCGCTGGGCTGGGCCATGATGCTCGGGCTGTCGCGGCTGTGGCTGGCGCGGTTCCGCTATGGCCCGCTCGAATGGGTCTGGCGTTGCCTCACCTATTGGCGGGTATTCCCCAACCGCCTGCCGATGGGCTGAGTCGAATGATGATAACGGTTCGCAAGAGCCTTGCTAATGACATCCATTCGCATTAGTTTGCAGACATCAGCCCGGAGATTCGCCCGCGCCATGTATATCTGCGTCTGCAATGCCATCCGCGAAAAGGACCTGAAGGTCGCCGCCCGCTGCACGTCGGGCGCTGCCGAGTCCGTCTATGCCGCGCTGGGCAAGCGGCCCAACTGCGGCCAGTGCCTCGATGACGCACAATTGCTGATCGACGAAGCGCGCGCGTGCGATCTGGTGGGCATGATCGCCGCCTGACGCCGCCGCCTGAACCCGTCGCGTGTCGTGCGATCCTGATACGCATTCGCAAAACCGCAGATTTCCGCCATTTTCCGCCAAGTCCGGGCGCGCTTTTGCTTGCCATGACGGGGGCTTTGGCGGCACACTCCGCGCTTACCGGATAAGGAGCATCGGCCATGCAGGGCGACCCGCAAGTCATCGACTATCTCAACCGCGCGCTGACGAACGAGCTGACGGCGATCAACCAGTATTGGCTGCATTATCGCGTGCTGGCCAACTGGGGCGTGGCCAGGCTGGCCGAGTATGAGCGGCACGAATCGATCGACGAGATGAAGCACGCCGACAAGCTGGCCGATCGCGTGCTGTTCCTTGAAGGGCTGCCCAACTTCCAGGCAATCCACAAGCTGAAGGTGGGCGAGACGGTCGAGGAAATCCTCCGCGCCGACCTCGCGCTCGAGATGGAAGCCATTCCGCTGCTGCGCGACGCCATCCAGCATTCCGAGACGGTGCGCGATTACACCAGCCGTGACCTGTTCGCCGAGATCCTCGAGAACGAGGAGGAGCACGTCGATTTTCTCGAAAAGCAGTTCGACTTGATCGCCCGCATGGGTCTGGAAAACTACGTCCAGCTCAATTCCAAGCCCGCCGGAGACGACAGCTAGCGACTGCTACATCACCCGCCACAGCGGGGACAGGTCACCCTGCTGGCGGTGCAGGCGGGCGAGCTGTGTCTCGCCTTCCCACAATTCCACCTCGCCATCGGGGCTGTTCATCTGGGCGACGATCAACGCGGTCTGCACATCGGGCACGGGGACGGAATGGCGCTGCGGGGCGCCCACGCCAGCGGCGAAATATTCGATCC
Organism: Alteraurantiacibacter sp.; assembly: GCA_039927835.1. GTDB lineage: Bacteria > Pseudomonadota > Alphaproteobacteria > Sphingomonadales > Sphingomonadaceae > Alteraurantiacibacter. The sequence continues at coordinate 30,054 of JBDSUF010000057.1, read as the reverse complement.
GCAAGTCAGCCATAGGTCCTCTCCTTCGGCCCTGTTGAGCGCGAATTTGCGGTTATAACCTGAACGGGAGCTGTCAGTTCCGCTTGGCGAACGGATTGGCCGGGCTTTTCAGGACCAGCCGAACCGGCACTGCGCCAAAGCCCAGTTCGCGCCGGATGCCGTTGACCAGATAGCGCTCATAACTGGTCGGCAAGGCGTCGAGCCGGGTGCCGAAGATCACGAAGCGCGGCGGCCGGATGCTCGACTGGGTGATATAGCGCAGCTTGATTCGCCGACCGCCGGGTGCGGGCGGGGGGTTGGCGCCCAGCGCCTCGTCGAACCAGCGGTTGAGCGCGGCGGTGGGCACGCGGCGGCTCCACGCATCGCGCAGCTCGAAGGCGGCGGCCAGCATTTGGTCCAGACCCTTGCCGGTCAATGCCGAAACCGCCACCATCGGCACGCCTTTCAGCTGCGCCAGACCTTCGTCCAGCGCGCCGCGAATGCCGTTGAACAGCGCCGACGGGCCTTCGTTGCCCTCGACCCCGGCGATGTCCCACTTGTTGATCGCGATCATCAGCGCGCGGCCTTCTTCCAGCGCGATATTGGCGATCTTCAGGTCCTGCACTTCCAGCCCGCGCGTGGCGTCGAGCAGCAGCACGACCACCTCGGCATAATCGATGGCGCGCTTGGCATCGAATACCGACAGGCGCTCCAGCTTGTCCTGCACCTTGGCGCGCTTGCGCATCCCGGCGGTGTCGACCAGCTTGATCTCACGCGCTTCGCCCGACTTGGGATCGTGCCACAGCCAGTCGACCGCAATCGAATCGCGCGTAATGCCCGCTTCGGGCCCGGTCAGCAGGCGGTCCTCGCCCAGCAGGCGGTTGATCAGCGTGCTTTTGCCCGCATTGGGGCGCCCGACGATGGCGAGGCTGAGCGGCGCCTTGGGATCGGGCTCGTCCTCTTCGTCGAGCGCGTCTTCCTCGGAAAAGTCCCACACCTCGTCGCCGTCTTCCAGCGCCGCAGCACGCGCGGCGGCACGTTCGGTGCGAGCCAGGTTGCGCGCGGCGCGCTTCTTCGCCTCGTCGGCGGCGATGGCCTGTTCGGCCTCGAAATCGATGTCGAGCCGCTCGGCCTTGTCCTTCAGGATCGGCATCAGCGCGCCGTAGATTTCGGCCGTGCCCTCGCCATGTTCGGCCGAGATGCCAATCGGCTCGCCGAGGCCCAGCGCATAGGCCTCGATGATCCCGCTATCGCCCGCGCGGCCTTCGGACTTGTTGGCCAGCACCACCACCGGCACGTTTTGCCCGCGCAGCCAGCGGGCCACTTCCTCGTCGAGCGGGGTGATGCCCAGCCTTGCGTCGAATACATAGAGCGCGGCGTCGGCGCCCTTGACCGAAACCTCGGTCTGCGCGCGCATGCGGCCGGGCAGGCTCTCGGGATCCTCGTCCTCCCAGCCAGCGGTATCGACCAGCTCGAATTCCAGCCCCAGCAGCCCGGCAATGCCGAAGCGCCGGTCACGCGTCACGCCCGGCTGGTCATCGACCAGCGCGATCTTCCTGCCCACCAACCGGTTGAACAGCGTGGACTTGCCAACATTGGGGCGGCCGATAATGACCACCTGGGGATACTTGCGCTGCGCCATATGGGTCCGGTGACCGTCCCGCCGCCCTTTGGCAAGGCAAAGTTACCGCAGCAACTTACCAGCTCCCCGTATTCGCCATACTCGCCCACGGCTCCTGCGGCGGCAGCGAGCCGTTCTTTTGCAATAGTTCGATGGACACGTTGTCGGGCGTGCGGACGAAGGCCATGTGGCCGTCGCGCGGGGGGCGGTTGATCGTCACGCCGGCGTCCAGCAGCTTTTGGCACAGCGCGTAGATGTCATCGACCGCATAGGCGAGGTGGCCGAAGTTGCGGCCGCCGGTGTAGTCCTCGGGCGGCGAACCGTCTGCGGGCGGCCAGTTGTAGGTCAGCTCCACCTCCGCCACGTCCTTCTGGCCGGGGCCGGCGAGGAATACGAGCGTGAAGCGGCCCGCCTCGCTGTCCTTGCGGTGCGTTTCCTCGAGCCCCAGCAGTTTGAAAAATCGCAGCGTGGCATCAAGATCGCTCACGCGGATCATGGTGTGGAGGTAGGAAATCGTCACGAGAGTGCACTCCATTCGTCGCTAGTCAGAAACGGTTCATCGCAGGTGGAGCATCAGGCCATCGCGGCTTTAGACCGCACCACCAGGGAGTTCCGCCGATGTCCGATAGTAGCGAAGAAGCCGCCGTTTCCGCCACCCCTTTCTGGCGCCAGCCGTTGGCCGCGATCACGCTGGGTGCAGCGGGAATACTCGCGGTGGGCATGGTCGCGGGTGGCTACCTGCTGGGCGATGGCCTCACGCGGATGAAGATGGCCGAGCGCTCGGTGACCGTGCGCGGGCTGGCCGAACGCGAGGTGACCGCCGATCTTGCCACCTGGACCATCTCCTATTCCGCCACGGCCGAGGACATGGCCAGCGCGCAGGCCAGCGTCGACCGCGACAGCGCCTCGATCCGCGCGTTCTTCAACGGACTGGGCTTTCCCGAGGATGCGATCCAGCCGACCGGGGCCAACGTCTCCAGCTTCACCAACAACGGCGTGACCAGCTTCACCGTGCGCCAGCGGATGACGCTGCGCACGACCGACATCGAACGCGCCCAGCGCGCGGTGCGCCAGCAGGCCGATCTGGTGCGGCGCGGCGTGCTGCTCGAGGAAGGCAGCGGCATGAGCTACACCTTCACCAAGCTGAACGATATCAAGCCCGAGATGGTGGCTGAGGCAACCCGCGACGCGCGCAACAGCGCCGAGCAGTTTGCGCAGGATTCGGCCACCGGCGTGGGCGGCATCCGCTCGGCCACCCAAGGCTACTTCGAGATCGCCGCGCGCGATGGCGATGGCGGCGGCTGGGGCATGGCAGATACCCCGTTCAAGACCGTGCGCGTGGTGACCACGGTGGATTTCTATCTGGAGTAGTGCCCTAATAACGGAAAAGGGGCCCGTTCCTCGCGGAACGGACCCCTTCTCCTGCTAGAGTCGGTAAGCTTAGAAGCTGGCGCTCAGCGTGACGACGAAGGCGTCGTCCACGAAGGCGTAAGCCGGGGTCCCGGTGCCTTCGGCGCCGATGTAGGCAGCGCCCAAAGACACGCCGCCGCCCAGGGCAGCACTGGCGCCCAACGACCAGTCCCAGGCCTTGCCGTTGCCGGTGTAGGTCAGGAAACCATCGGTGTAGCCGGCGTGCGCGGTCAGCGAGATCGGGGTGTCGGGGATGCCAACGCCCAGGTCGGTCGACAGGTACAGGTTGTCGGTACCGCCCAGCGAATCCTGCTCGGGAGCATAGGCAACGCCCAGAGTCAGCGTGGCCGGGCCAACCGCGAAGCCGGCCTTGGCATAGGTTTCAATGTAGTCGAAATCACCAGCCGGTGCGTTCGGGTAAGCGTAGTAGATCACGCCGACGTCAGCGGTCACGCCGCCGGCGACTTCGCCCGACCAGCCGCCGAACAGGTCGAGTTCGGTGTGGCCATAGCCGACCGAATCTTCGTCAAGCGAGGAGCCCCAGGTGCCGACGTAGAAGCCGCTCGAGTGCTTGGCGGTGATGCCGGCCTGGGCTGCGATGTCGCCGCCCGACAGGTCGACACCGCGGAAGCGGTATTCGCTGACGAGGGCTGCGCTGCCGGTGATGGTGATGTCGCTCTCGTCCTGGGCGAAGGCGGGTGCGGCCAGGAGAGTGGAAGCAAGAAGGGTAGCAGCCGTAAGGCCGCGGATGGACGTAAGCATGGGCAATTTCCTCAATTGCTGGTTGAAGCCTCGTCCCACCTGCGTGTTTGCGGGGCAGCCTCTATTCGGGCCGGTTTGCCGCAGTCACGCAACATACCTGACGAGCCATGCTGCGTTGCACAAGGTTAATTGCGCGGCACCGTTGCATTCGCGCCGAGCGTGTTGATTTTGGGCACCACATTCAGCTGCGAGTCATGCAAATCTGCCACTTGGCGGGAAGCCGTCATGGCAATAGTGCGTTGCCGTGCTTAGCTGACAGCGAGTTCTCCAGACCTATAAGGCGCCATGCTCCAGTTCCTGCGTTCCCTGTTTTCCGCCGCCCACAGCGAGCACCAGCCCGCCGTACCCGCTGGCCAGCGCGTCTATGCCATTGGCGATATTCACGGCCGACTGGACCTGTTCAATGCGCTGATCGCGGCGATCGAGGTTGATGACGCGGAGGCCACGCCTGCCCGCAGCACGGTGATCCTGCTGGGCGACCTGGTCGATCGCGGACCCGATTCGGCTGGCGTGGTGCGCCGCGCGCGCCAGTGGCAAGACGCGCGCGAAGTGCGCATCCTGGCCGGCAACCACGAGGAGATGTTCCTCAAGAGCTTCGACAGCACCGACATGCTGCGCCACTTCCTGCGCCACGGCGGGCGGCAGACGATCCACAGCTATGGGGTTGACCGGCGTACCCTGTCCGCCGCCGATATCGACGAGGTGCAGGACCTGATGTGCGCCGCCGTGCCGCAGGTCGATCGCGACTACATCACCGGGTTCGAGGACTTGATCGTGCTGGGCGACTATGTCTTCGTCCACGCTGGCATCGACCCCGAGGTATCGATCCACGAACAGCGCGTGTCCGACTTGCGGTGGATTCGCGAGCCGTTCCTGTCGCATTCGGAACCCTACGAGCTGATCGTCGTGCACGGCCACACCATCAGCGAGGCGCCCGAACTGCGCGGCAACCGCATCGGCATCGATACCGGCGCATACGCCAGCGGCCGCCTGACCGCGCTGGTGCTGGAAGGCACCACCCGCCGCCTGATCGAAGCCGCCGCCACCGAAGAAGGCCCGATAACGGTGAGCAAACGCGCGGCTTGAGCCTTTCGCAGGAAGTAAGCCCTGGCCCGGAACAAGTCCGGGCTGACAACTCGTCCGCATCACAAGCTTTTGTACCGGCCTTTGGCTCCCGGTGAGCCGAAAATCGTGCCGGGCGGTGACCCGGCGCGCAGCGACCTTTCGGGTCGTGAGCACCGGAAGCACCGACCGGCGCGATTTGCAGGCCGCCGGGGGCCAAAGGCAGGTGCAAAAGAGCCAGGGGGCCTGTAAGCCGGGTTCTGTCCCGCCGACGGTATCCCAAAAGAGACCGTATCGCCGGGGGCAGCCATTCATCTCGGCGACCCGTTACCGGGCCGCTCCAGCAACCAACCCGGGTCTCTCGGCGCGAAACGCGCCTGCCAGTCTTGCGACCGGCGCGAGACCCCTATTTGGTCTTGCTCCGGGTGGGGTTTGCCATGCCGTCGCCGTTACCGGAAACGCGGTGCGCTCTTACCGCACCCTTTCACCCTTGCCTGTGCTCCGAAGAACCATCGGCGGTTTGCTCTCTGTGGCACTTTCCCTGGGGTCACCCCCGGCGGGCGTTACCCGCCACCCTTGTTTCGTGGAGCCCGGACTTTCCTCGGTGGAGTTGCCTCCATCGCGGCTGCCCGGCCCCCTGGCGGGGCGGGGTCTAGGCCACGCAGGCGGTGAGGGCAAGGACCGCACCTTGCGCTAAGCTGTCAGCCAGATTCAGCCGCGCCGCAGCCTGATTGCGGCATAAGGTCGCGCATGACGACGATTCGCCCCTTCAAGCTGTTCGCTCTTGCCGCCCTGGCGTTCACCCCCGTGGCACTGGCTGCCACCGTGCCACCCGCTGCCGAATGGGACATCGGCCCGTGGGTGCGCGGGCGCAATTATTCGGTCGGCATGCCCGCCAATCCGGATGCCGCGCCCGGCGGCGGCGTGCGCTTCACTTTCCCGCGCGCGGGGCGCGGCGAGATCGACGCGCTGACCACGCCGATCGCGCCCTTGGGCCGGGCGCGGCAGATCACCATCCGTTATCGCATCGACGCAGCCCCCGGCACGGGCTTCGTGGCGGGTGAAACGCCCGACATTCCCGCCACCGTCTCGCTTTATTTCCAGCGTGGCGGCGATGACTGGAGCGGGCGCGGGCGCATGGCCTCGTACCGCTGGTACGCGCCGCCCGCTGCGGTCATCCCGCTGGCTCCGGGAGAGCGCACCGTGACCGTGCGGCTCGATGGCGGATGGACCAACGTCAACGGCAAGCCGGTCACCGACGATCCGCAAGGCTTCGCCGCCGCGCGCGCGGAGACGGCGGTGCTGGGCCTCGCCTTCGGTTCCGCCCAGCGCAGGAGTCATGGGGTCTACGCGACGGGTAGGGCGAGCTTCACGCTGCTGGCGCTCGATATCCGTTAAGCTGCCTGCCCCTGGCCTGCGAGGGCTGGCACAGGCGTGTCGCAACGCCTAAACTCTTGCGATGATGACCGTTCCTTCCTGGCATGCGATTGCCGCCATCGCACTGGCCTTTGGCATGTTCACCGCCTTCGCGCGCGGGCGGGCGCGGGTGGAGGTGATCTCGCTCACCACCATCGGCCTGATCGCGCTGGGCCTGTATTTCTTTCCGCTGCCCGGCGCCGCGCCTTCCGCCGGACTGGCGCTGGCCTTCGGTGGTTTCGGCCACCATGCACTGATCACCATCTGCGCGCTGATGATCCTGGGCCGCGGGCTGGTGGTGACTGGCGCGCTGGACCCGGCGGCGCGCGCGTTGGGCGCGGTGTGGCGCCTCAACAACCAGTTGGGGCTGCTGGTCACGCTGGTGCTGGCCTTTGCCATGAGCATGATCATCAACGATACCCCGGTTCTGGTGCTGATGCTGCCAATCCTGGTGCAACTGGCGCGCAAGGGCGGCATGCCCGCCTCGCGCACGCTGATCCCGGTCAATTCGGCCATCCTGATCGGCGGCATGGCCACCACCATCGGCACATCGACCAACCTGCTGGTGGTCTCGATCGCCACGGACATGGGGATGCCGGCGATCCCGGTGTTCCACTATACCCAGATCGTGCTGGTCGTCGCCTTGGTCGCGCTACCCTATATCTGGCTGGTGATGCCGTGCCTGCTGTTTGATAATTCCAGTCAGGCCGATCCTGAAATGCGCCGCTTCAGCGCCACCATGCGGCCTGCCGTCGACAGTCCCGCGCTGGGCAAGACCGGCGAGGAGATCGCTGCCATGCTGCCCGCCGAGGTGCGCTTCGATGCGCCGGTGCAGGGCGTGCTGGTGGAAGGGATGCGGCTGCATTTGTCCGGCCCCGAGGAAGCGCTGGAGGACGCCGCCCGCAAATTGCGCGCCACGCAGGCCCCCGGCTGGCTGTTGCCGCGCCTCAGCCGCGAGGCCGCAGCGGCCGGCGAGGATCTGGCGCTGATCGAAATGCCCATCGCGCCCGATTCGCGGCTGATCGGGCTCACTCTGGCCACCGCTGGCCTTGTTGGCGTGGCGGTGCTGGGGGTGCATCAGGCCCGCCGGTTTCGTCATGAAACGCGGCCCGCCACGGCGCAGGCACCGTTACGCGAAGGCGATGTTCTGCTGGTGCAGTCGACCCTGGCCAATGCCCAGGCCTTTGCCCAGCGCGACGGTCTGCTGATCCTTGAAGGCGGGCGCGAGATGGCGCGGTCGGGCAAGGCCGGGCTGGCGCTGGTGATCATGGTCACATCGGTCGGGCTGGCCAGCGTGGGCCTGCTGCCCATCGCCATTTCAGCGCTGGCGGGCGCGGTGGTGATGTTCGCCACCGGCTGCGTCAAATTTGAGCGGGTGGGGCGGGCATTGTCGGCGCAGGTGATCGTGCTGGTGGCCGCCAGTATCGCGCTGGGACAAGTGGTGCTGGTCACGGGCGCGGCGCAATGGCTGGGCGAACTGCTGGCCTTGGGCCTGCAATATCTGCCCACGGCGGGAGTGCTGGCGGCGATCATGGTGTTCGTCACCGTGCTCACCAATTTCGCCAGTAACGCCACGGCGGCGGCAGTGGGCACGCCGATTGCCTTCAGTCTGGCGCAGACGCTGGGCCTGCCGGCCGAGCCGCTGGTGCTGGCGGTGCTGTTCGGCTGCAACCTGTGCTATGCCACCCCGGTCGCCTACCAGACCAACATGATGATCATGGGCGAGGGCGATTATGTGTTCCGCGATTACCTGCGCACCGGGGTGCCGCTGGTGCTGCTGATGATCGCCACGCTATCGACGCTGCTGGTGCTGCGGTACGGGTTGTGAGGGGGGGCTAATTGCCCGGTTGCAGAGCTGTCAGGCGGTCGAGTTGCTCCTCGCCCAGGACAGCAATGGCCAGACCCTGCGACAGGTCGATGGGCGTTGGTGCATGGGCATAAGTCGCCACGGCTTCCACAATAGGACGCTGGCCGATAATCGCACTGATGCAATGGGCCACGCCTACCGCGCCTTGCCGCTGTCCCGATCGAGCAGCAGCTGGAACAGGATCGCACCGGTCTCGCCGTCGATCACGCCGTCGATCGTCTCGGGCCGCCAGCGGCGCTGGAAGGCTTCGACCGCTTTCAACGGGTCGGCGATCTCATAGCCATAGCGCTCCAGTGCCAGCAGGAAGCTGCCGTCGTTGTCGAACGGATCGCCCAGGTTGAGCTTCTCCGGGCGCGGCAGGCACAGCTTGTAGCGCGCCAGCCGATCCCACGGAAACAGCTCGCCCGGATCGACCTTGCGGGCAGGCGCAATGTCCGAATGGGCGACGACATTGGCGTAAGGCACCTTGTAGCGCCGGACGATCGAGTCGAGCAGCGGGATCAGCGCCTCGATCTGCGCGGCGGCGAACGCGCGATAGCCGAGCGCGTGGCCGGGATGATCGAGCTCGATCCCGACGCTGGCGCTGTTCACGTCGCGCTGGCCGCGCCAGCATGATTTGCCGGCATGCCACGCGCGCTTGTCCTCGGCGACCAGTCGGATCACTTCGCCGTCCTCGGTAATGCAGTAATGCGCGGAGACCTCGGCGGCAGGATCGCACATCCGCGCCAGCGCGGCCGCGACCGGCTTCATCTCGGTATAGTGGATCACCACCATGTCGATCGGCGCCTTGCGCTCGTTCCAGTTGGGGGAGGGAACCTCGCGGTGGATCAGCGGATCACGCGGGAACGGGCTAGGCATCAGCCGATCAGGTCGGTGGGCGCAGGCAGAGTGGCGCCCAGCACCAGCAGGTCCGGGCCGTGGACCGCCTGCAGGGTGCCGCGCTCCTGCTTGACCAGCAGGTGCAGCATGTGCGCGGGCGCGGTGCGGCCCGACAGGTCCTCGGTGGGCAACTGGCCTTCCAGCGCACGGCCGATCGTGGCGTCGAAGGCGATGCGCGGGCCGCTGGCACGAATGACGATCTCGGTCATGCCAGAACGCGTCTCCGCGCCGACCAGCAGCGTGCCGCCGCGGATCAGCGCGTCCATGCCGATGGCGGCGAGGTTGAGCAGCACCTTGACCGCCGGCTTGGCCAGCTTGGGTTCGGCCACCGCCCATTCGAGCGCCAGCCGTTCGTTGGCGGCGACCAGCGCGGCGATCAGCTGGCGCGGTTCCTCGGTCGGCACCAGATCGCCGAAGCCGCCTGCCGCACCGAAGGCCAGGCGGAAGAACTTCAGCTTGTTGGCACTGGCCGTGGCGCTCTGCTCGAGCAGGTCCATGCACCGCGCGCGCATCTCCGGATCGCGTTCGTCAGCGAGCAGTTCCAGACCGTTGCTGATGGCGCCGACCGGGCTCAACAGGTCATGGCACAGGCGCGAACAGAGGAGGGCGGCAAGATCGAGTTGCGAAGTCATGCCAGCGCCTTAGCCGCAGGCAAGCGGGGAGGGAAGCGGTTCGCACTCCTTAGATCGACCGCCAGACACCGTTCGCCCCCACTCGCTCGCCCGCACCCGTTCGCCCGTTCGCCCCACCCGTTCGCCCTGAGCTTGTCGAAGGGCGAATTGCGGGTAAACAGCGCGCATGTCTGCCGAAACCACCCTCACCGGCACCTTCCCGTCCGCCGGGCGGCTGGACAAGGTGCTGGCCGATTGCACCAGCCTCTCAAGAGAGCGGGTCAAAGCCTTGATTCTCGACGGTCAGGTGATGGTGGATGGCAAGCCCGCCACCAGTGGTTCGGGCAAGGTTCAAGTTAACTCGAGCTTTTCTATCCACATTCCACCCCTCGATGATCCACAGGCTCTTCCACAGGATATCCCCATCGTGGTGGTGTTCGAGGATGCGCACCTGATCGTGGTCGACAAGGCGGCGGGCATGGTGGTGCACCCGGCGGCGGGCAATGCCGATGGCACGCTGGTCAATGCGCTGCTGCACCATTGCGGCGGATCACTCAGCGGCATCGGCGGGGTCGCCCGGCCCGGGATCGTTCACCGCATCGACAAGGATACATCGGGCCTGCTGGTCGTGGCCAAGAGCGACGCGGCGCACGAAGGCCTCGCCCGCCAGTTCGCCGACCATTCGCTGGAACGTGCTTACCTCGCGGTCTGCCAAGGCCAGCCGCTGCCGCCGCAAGGCACCATCAGCGCGCGGCTTGGCCGGTCCGACGCGGACCGCAAGAAGATGGCCGTGCTGCCCGACACCAGCAATCGCGGCAAGCACGCGGTCACCCACTATCGCACGCTCGAGCGGCTCGACCACGCGGCGCTACTCGAATGTCGGCTGGAAACCGGGAGAACCCACCAGGTGCGGGTTCACCTTGCGTCAATCGGTCATGCGCTAGTGGGGGATCCTGTTTATGGCCGCACTCCCGCCGCTCTGCGCCCGCTCCTCAAGGAACTGGGCTTTGCCCGCCAGGCACTCCACGCGGCGGTGCTGGGGTTTATCCATCCGGTGACCGGCCAACGACTCCGCTTCGAATCGGCACTGCCCGCCGATATGCGGGAACTGATCGACAAAACCGCCCATTCACATCGATGAAATGCACACTATCTGGATCGCTGTTCGTCTATAAGGGCGGACCAATAATGTGGCTGCAAAGCGATTCAGGTGCCCGGCAGGGGCCTGCGAACAGCAGTCGACGCAAGAAAGGTTAGGGACCAAGTGAGCACCAAGCGTACATCAATGCCGGTTCTGGGGGGCGAACAGGGCCTCAACCGCTACCTGGCAGAGATCAAGAAATTCCCCGTGCTGACGGCCGAGCAGGAATACATGCTGGCCATGCGCTTTCGCGAGCACGAGGATCCCGAGGCTGCCGCGCAGCTGGTGACCAGCCACCTGCGGCTGGTGGCCAAGATCGCCATGGGTTACCGCGGCTATGGCCTGCCGGTGAGCGACCTGATCTCGGAAGGCAACGTGGGCCTGATGCAGGGCGTCAAGAAGTTCGAGCCCGAGCGCGGTTTCCGGCTGGCCACCTATGCCATGTGGTGGATCAAGGCGAGCATCCAGGAATTCATCCTGCGCAGCTGGTCGCTGGTAAAAATGGGCACGACCGCCGCGCAGAAGAAGCTGTTCTTCAACCTTCGCCGGATGAAGAAGCAGCTCGAAGCCTACGAGGATTCTGACCTGTCGCCGGAAAACCTCGCCAAGATCGCGACTGACCTGGGCGTGCCCGAGCAGGAAGTGATCAACATGAACCGGCGCATGATGATGGGCGGCGACGGCTCGCTCAACATGCCGATGCGCAACGGCGAGGAAGGCAGCGGCGAATGGCAGGATTTCCTGCAGGACGACCGCCCCTTGCAGGACGTGATCGTGGCCGACGCCGAAGAGGCCGACATGCGCCGCGAGATGCTGGTGGAAGCGATGGGCTCGCTCAACGACCGCGAGAAGCACATCCTGACCGAACGCCGCCTGGTGGACGAACCGCAGACGCTGGAAGAACTCAGCCAGCACTACGACGTCAGCCGCGAACGCATCCGCCAGATCGAGGTGCGCGCTTTCGAGAAGCTGCAGAAAGCGATGCAGCGGATTGCGGGGGAACGGTTGCTGCCGGTGGCGGCTTGATCGCTTAGCGATTTGTACGAGACAAAGGGGCCGGGCGGAAACGTCCGGCCCTTCTTGTATCAACCGTCCGGCAAGTTGGGTTCCTGCTCTGCCGGGGACGGGTCGTCAGTGCGGATCAGGGTGCCCAACGGCGGCAAGGCGAGCATTTCCTGTGCGAAGGACAACAGCTCTTCCTGCGAGTTGATCGCGCAGTAGTCCGCGCGAACGATATCCAGATCGAGATCGAGTCCGCGCATTCGCTCGTCCGGGCACCGCCGTTGCAGCACTGCGAAGTGTTCGACCGGGCCCTCATCATCGGGTTGCCGGGCGAGCAGAATGTAATCGGCGCCCGGTCGCATGCCTTGCTGCAGGGCCCACAGTTCTGTGGGCCGACCGGCCTGATCCGCCAAGCCCAAGCGGACGAAGAAGCCGCGCGAAAACTCGCCCGTGTCCAGCTCCGCGCGCTCATGCGCCATTTGGAAATTGGCCATGCAATGGAAAACGCCGTAGTTCTGGATGCGCAGCCACCATTCGTCGGCGAAGTCTTCGACCGTGGTGCCAACGAAATGCCAATCGCCGAATGCCACTCTCGACGTGCAGCCAAAGGTGAAATCGTCACCTTGGCCTTGCGAGAAACTACGAGGCCAGAAATCGGGCCAGTCGAAACCGTACAACGGCACGTCTGCATGGATAAGATCGTCGGCCAGGTCGTCCGGCCCCCACCGTGCGTCTTCGCTTTCTGCCTGCGCAAAGGCGGGTGTGGCAAGGCACAGCAGGATCACCGGAAGAACCCGTCTCATGGGCAGAGCCTATGGCGACATCAGCGGTCTGGCAAGCGCGGGGTCTACGCGCAAGTGCCGCCGCGCGTCGAAAACCGGCTGACCCCCGTGGGTCATGACTTGGCGACGGCGTTCTGCCCCCTCTGGGCCTGGGCCGAGCAGAACCTGGCGGTGATCGAGGTCGCCCGGTCGGCTTACGACGGCGACGGACAGAAATAGTTGTAACACATTGAATCAAAGGAAAAAAATTCACAACCAGCAAACCCTCGCGGGGTGGTCTTCGCGCAGGCCTATCTGCTCATAAGCTCCTGCTCGGCGCTTCCCCCGCCACGCCGCCTTCGCTATGGCCGCAGCAATGGGCACCCGCATCGCACTCTGGACAGCCAAGGCCGTCGCCATCTTCATCGCGCTCAGCCTGGTGCTGGTGGTGCTGCTGCGCTTCGTGCCGGTGACGTATACGCTGACCATGCTGTTCGACGAGCACAGCGTGACCCGCGACTGGCAGCCGCTCAGCCGCATCGACCGCAACATGGTCAGCGCGGTGATCGGGGCCGAGGATGGCAAGTTCTGCACCCACAACGGGTTCGACACCGAGGCGATCGAGCAGGCGATCGAGGAACGCATGAGCGGCGAGCGCGAGCGCGGCGCCTCGACGATCAGCCAGCAGACCGCCAAGAACGTGTTCCTGTGGCAAGGCGGCGGGTTCTTCCGCAAGGGCCTCGAAGCCTGGTTCACCTTCCTGGTCGAGACCGTTTGGACCAAGCGGCGGATCATGGAGGTCTACCTCAACGTGGCCGAAACCGGCATTGGCACCTACGGCGTGGAAGCGGGCTCGCAGCGCTACTTCGGGCACTCCGCCGCCCGGCTGACGCGCGACGAGGCGAGCCGCATCGCCGCCGCCTTGCCCAGCCCCAAGACGCGCGAAGTGGTCAGCCCATCGGGCTTCACCCGCCGCTATGGCAACACCATCGAGGCGCGTATCGGCCAGGTCCGCCGCGACGCGCTCGACGCTTGTGTATACGACTGACGGACATGGGGGCCGGACACTCGCATTCGCACTCGCACGGTCGTGAGCATGGCCACGGCGCGCGTGACTTCGGTCGGGCCTTCGCCATCGGGATCGCCCTCAACACCGCCTTCGTCGTGGTCGAGGCGACGTTTGGCCTGATCTCGGGCTCGATGGCGCTGGTGGCCGACGCTGGCCACAACCTGAGTGACGTGCTGGGCCTGATGGTCGCCTGGGCAGCCAGCGTGGCGGCGCGGCGCCCCGCCTCGGCGCGGTTCACCTGGGGGCTGAAGAGCTCGACCATCCTCGCCGCATTGGCCAACGGCATGCTGCTGCTAGTGGCGATCGGGGCGATCCTGTTCGAGACGGTCCACCGGCTGGTCTGGCCCGTCGCGCCGCAGGGTGAGACGATGATCTGGGTGGCGGCCATCGGCATCGCCATCAACACCGCCACCGCGCTGATGTTCATGCGTGGTCGCAAGCATGACCTGAACGTGCGCGGCGCGTTCCTGCACATGGCGGCCGATGCGCTGGTCAGCGTCGGCGTGGTCCTCGCCGGGTTGGTGATCGTGCTGACTGGGTGGGTGCTGATCGACCCGCTGGTCAGCCTGGCGATCGTGGCGGTGATCGGCTGGGGCACCTGGGGCCTGCTGCGCGACGCTGTGAAGATGGGCCTCAACGCCGTGCCCGACGGGATCGACGAGGGCGCGGTGCGGCGGTTGCTGGCGGGCCTGCCGGGCGTCACCTCGGTCCATGACCTGCATATCTGGCCGATGAGCACGACCGAGACCGCGCTGATCGCGCACCTCACCATGCCCGCCGGTCATCCGGGCGATGCCTTTCTGCACGAGGCTGCGCACGAACTGGAGCACCACTTCGCCATCGGCCATGCCACCTTGCAGGTGGAGACCGGCGAAGGCGACCACTGCGGAGACTGTCGATGAGTGAGGAAGCGGTCCACGAAGGCGGCTGCGGCTGCGGCCATGTGCGCTATCGCGCCAAGGGCACGCCGGTGTTCGTCAACAACTGCCATTGCCGCCTGTGCCAGCAGCAGACCGGCTCGACCAGCGTGGTCAACGCCTTCTTCGAGGCCGAGCGGCTGGAGCTGACTGCGGGCGAGCTGACCGAGCACCCGGTGGCAGCGGGCAGCGGGGGCCCGCACACGATCTGCCGCTGCGCCCGGTGCGGCACCGCCGTGTGGAGCTGGTATCCGCGGCTTGGTCGGCTGGGTGCGGGCCTGCGCGTCGGCACGCTCGACGATCCCGCCGCGTTCACGCCCGATGCGGTGATCTTCACCGATTTCGCCATGCCCTGGGTGAGCTTCCCCGCAGACATTCCGCAGTTTGCGACCACCTACAACGCGCTGGAACTGCTCCCGCCAGATCGCGCGGCGCGGATGCTGGCGCTGGTGGAACGGCGCAAGGCGGGGGAAGGCTGAAGCAGACGTCGCCGAACGCGCGCCAGCGGTGGAAAAGCGCGGTCACGAGTTTGTCACACTTACTCAGGTGCCCTAGGGCCCCGGAGACAATCGAAAAGGGGCGCAGGGGACATGGCCATAAGGCAGATCGCCGTGCTGCCCTATCGGTCGGTATCCTACGCTATCGATGCTCCAGTGCAGATCATGCTGATCACCTCGCGCGGGACGGGCCGTTGGGTGATCCCCAAGGGCAATCCCATCGCCAAGCTGTCGCCGCATGCCAGCGCCGCGGTGGAGGCGGAGGAGGAAGCCGGCGTGCGCGGCGCCGCCTGCCCGACGCCGCTGGGCAACTATCGCTACCGCAAGCAGCAGAGCTCCGGCGCGACGGTGTGGACCGATGTCGATGTCTTCCCTTTCGCTGTGACCGACGAGCTGCCGAGCTGGAAGGAACAGCACGAGCGCGAGCGCCGCTGGTTCACCATGGCCGAAGCGGCCGAGGCGGTCGACGAGCCCGATCTGCGCGCGCTGATCCGCAGCTTCGGCGCCAGCGAGTTTAGGGCCGCCACGCAGGGTTCCCGCATTATTGATACGGTCGTTGACAGGACAGGGGTCAGTCTAATGTTTTCGTGGTTCCAGAAGCTCCTCCCGCAGCAGGGCAATTTCTTCGATCAGTTCGAGCGCCACGCCGCCACGCTCGTCGCCGGGGCCGATGCGCTGGCCCGGCTGGCGCAGGGCGGTCCGGGCAAGGAAGGCCATATCCGCGAGATCAACGAGCGCGAGCACGATGCCGACGTGATCACCCGGGAGGTGCTGCAGAGCGTCCGCCGCACCTTCCTGCTGCCGTTCGACCGCTCGGCGATCACCGACCTGATTGCGCGGATGGACGATGCCATCGACGAGATGCAGCGCACGGCCGGCGCGGTGGACCTCTACGACATCGACGCGTTCGAGCCGGAAATGCGCGACATGGCGGCGATCATCGTCGATGCCGCCCGCCTGACCGCCGAAGCCATACCGCTGCTGCGCCGCGTGGCAGACAACGGCGTGCGCCTGCACGAACTGACCGAGCGGATCGTGCGCATAGAAGGCCATGCCGACGAGATCCACGCTGCCGGCCTCAAGCGCATCTTCAAGGAGGTAGGACCCAAGGACCCGCTGCGCTTCGTGGTGCTGCAGGAGATGTTCAAGCGGCTCGAGCGCATTGTTGACCGGTTCGAGGACGTGGCCAACGAGATCGACGGTCTCGTGATCGACCACTCCTGAACCGGGACCCAGTCCGATGGATCACTCCCTGGCCATGCCGCTGCTGATCGGCCTCGTCGCGCTGGCGCTGACGTTCGATTTCCTCAACGGCATGCACGATGCCGCCAATGCCATCGCCACGGTGGTGGCGACGCGGTTGCTGTCGCCGTTCAACGCGGTGCTGTTTGCCGCGGTTGGCAACTTTGCCGCTTACTGGATTGTCGGCCTGCACGTGGCCGAGACGGTGGGCAAGGGCATCGTCGACAAGGACATCGTCACCCCCGCCGTGGTCTTCGGGGCGCTGATCGGGGCGATGTTCTGGAATATCCTGACCTGGTTGAAAGGCATCCCCTCCAGCTCCAGCCACGCGCTCATCGGCGGCTTGCTGGGCGCGGGCATCACCCATGCCGGGTTCGGCGCGGTGGAAAGCGACGGCACGATCAAGACCATCGCGGCGATCTTCCTGTCGCCCACCATCGGCTTTGTGCTGGCCATGGGGCTGATGCTGGGCACCAGCTGGCTGTTCAAGGGCGTGCAGCCGCGCAAGGCCAACGGCATGTTCAAGGGTCTGCACCTGCTGTCATCCGCCGCCTATTCGATCAGCCACGGCGGCAACGATGCGCAGAAGACCATGGGGATCATCGCCGTGCTGCTCTATTCGACCGGGCATCTGGAAGGGGAGTTCCACGTGCCCGGCTGGGTGGTGCTGAGCTGCTATGCGGCGATTGCGCTGGGCACGCTGTCGGGCGGGTGGAAGATCATCAGGACGATGGGCAGCAAGCTCACCAAACTGAACCACCATTCGGGCTTCTGCGCCTCCACCGCCGGATCGATCGTGGTGTTCGGCGCCAGCGCGATGGGCATCCCGATCTCGACCACCCATGCCATTACCGGGAGCGTGGTGGGAACGGGTGCGGCCCGCCGGGCGAGCGCGGTGCGCTGGAGCGTGGCGAGCCGGGTGATCATTGCCTGGTTCATCACCATTCCGGCGAGCGCAATGGTCGGTTCGCTGGCCTACCTGGTCACGCGGCTGTTCACCTGACGCGCTGAGGGATCGGCGAACTGCGCGCTATCAGGCGGCTTCTTCCTTCTTCTTGCCCTTGTTGCTCATCACGCGGACCGGTTCCTTGCGGCCGTGGACCACGTCGGCATCCACCACCACCTCGGTTACGTTGTCGAGGCTGGGCAAGTCGAACATGGTATCGAGCAGCAGCGCCTCGACGATCGAGCGCAGGCCGCGCGCGCCGGTCTTGCGCTTGATCGCCTTCTTGGCGATTTCCTGCAAGGCGTCGTCGGTGAAGGTCAGCGCCACGTCCTCAAGGTCGAACAGCTTGGCATACTGCTTGACCAGCGCGTTCTTGGGCTGACTGAGGATGGTCACCAGCGCATCGATATCGAGATCGTGCAGCGTGGCGATCACCGGCAGGCGGCCGACGAATTCGGGAATCAGGCCGAACTTGAGCAGATCCTCCGGCTCGCACTTTTCCAGCATCTCACCCACGCGCGCCTTGCTGGGGTCGGAGATGTTGGCGCCAAAGCCGATCGACCGCTTCTGCAAGCGGTCGCTGATGACCTTTTCCAGCCCGGCAAACGCGCCGCCGCAGATGAACAGGATGTTGGTCGTGTCGACCTGCAGGAATTCCTGCTGCGGATGCTTGCGTCCGCCCTGCGGCGGGACCGAGGCGGTGGTGCCCTCCATCAGCTTGAGCAGCGCCTGCTGCACGCCTTCGCCCGACACGTCGCGGGTGATCGAGGGATTTTCCGCCTTGCGGGTGATCTTGTCGATCTCGTCGATGTAGACGATGCCCTGCTGCGCCTTCTCGACGTTATAGTCGGACGACTGCAGCAGCTTGAGGATGATGTTCTCGACGTCCTCGCCCACGTAACCGGCCTCGGTCAGCGTGGTCGCGTCGGCCATGGTGAACGGCACGTCGAAGGTGCGGGCCAGCGTTTGCGCCAGCAGCGTCTTGCCGCTGCCGGTGGGGCCGACGAGCAGGATGTTGCTCTTGGCGAGCTCGACATCGTTGCCCTTGCCGCTGTGCTTCAACCGCTTGTAGTGGTTGTGCACCGCGACCGAGAGCACGCGCTTGGCGCGTTCCTGGCCGATCACATAATCGTTCAGCGTCTCGCAAATCTCGTGCGGGGTGGCGATCTCGCCGTCCTTGCGGCCGCCGACCGCACCTTTGGTTTCCTCGCGGATGATGTCGTTGCACAGCTCCACGCATTCATCGCAGATGAACACGGTTGGTCCGGCAATGAGCTTGCGCACCTCGTGCTGCGACTTGCCGCAGAAACTGCAGTACAGGGTGCTCTTGCTATCGGTTCCGCTCAACTTGGTCATGGTCCCTATCTGTGCCTGGGCCGGTGGGTCGCGCCGGGAGACGCGAGGAGTCGACAAGGCCAATGTAAAGGCGCCCGCCGCAATATCAATCGCATGGACCTTAATTCCCCCGGCTTGACAGCCGCTGAAGGAGCAAGGTTGCCAAAATGCTACAACTCCCCCCGGGAGTGTTTACCCAGGGTGAAGCAGCCGTTTACTCGGGTGCGCCGCCCGAACCGGTGGGTTCATCGGGGTTTTCGCCCTTGGGACGGTGCGCGAAAACCGCGTCGACCAGGCCGAAAGCCTTGGCTTCGTCGGCTTCGAGGAAGGTATCGCGATCCATCGCCTTCTCGACCGTTTCCAGCGTCTGGCCGGTGTACTTGACGTAAAGGTCGTTCATCCGCGCCTTGATGCGGAGGATTTCCCTCGCCTGGATCTCGATGTCGCTGGCCATCCCGCGCGCGCCGCCGCTGGGCTGGTGGATCATGATCCGCGCGTTGGGGAGCGCGACGCGCATGCCCGGCTCGCCCGCCGCGAGCAGGAAGCTGCCCATCGATGCGGCCTGGCCGATGCACACGGTACGCACCTTGGGCTTGATGTAGGCCATCGTGTCATGGATCGCCATGCCGGCCGTCACCACGCCGCCGGGGCTGTTGATGTACATGGAGATGTCCTGCGAGTTTTCACTTTCGAGGAACAGCAGCTGGGCGACGATCAGGCTGGCCATGTTGTCCTCGATCCCGCCGGTGATGAACACGATCCGTTCACGCAGCAGGCGGCTGAAGATGTCAAAGCTGCGCTCGCCCCTGGCGGTCGATTCCACCACCACGGGCACCAGCGCGCCGGTAACGGGATCGATGTTGAAACGGTCACGATTGTCGCCGAACAGGTCGAGCATGAATTTCCCCTCTGGAAGGTTTGCGAGGCCCTATGTCGCGCGCCATCCCGCGTTGTTCAAGGGGGTAAGGATTGCCGTCCCCGGCAGGTGCGCGCGATTTGGCCTTCATCGGCCCTCGTTCGCCGCCGGTCGAATGCACCGGGCACGTTGCGCATGTTGCCTTACCAAGTCGGCTGACTACGCATGTCAACAGGTGGGGAGGGACGTTTTGGGGCGGCAAGCAGGTTGGTTGGCGTTGGCTGTCGCGCTGGCCGTCGCGCTGGGCGGAGTGCCCGCAAGCGTTGTGGCGCAGGATGCGGAGGCCCAGCGGATCGTGGCCGCCGAAGCCGCCGAGCTGACCGTCACCACCTATCGCCTGGCCGACTTCGCCCGCTTCAACCCGCGCAACGGTCTGGAGATGGTGCAACGCGTCCCCGGCTTCGCGATCCGCGGCGAGGACGAGCAGCGCGGGCTGGGGCAAGCCAGCGCCAACGTGCTGATCGACGGCGCGCGGGTGTCGAGCAAGTCGGAAAACCTGTTCGACCGCCTGCGCCGCCTCAACACCGACCGGGTCGACCGGATCGAGATTGTCGACGGTGCCACGCTGGGAATTCCCGGCCTGTCGGGCCAGGTGGCCAATGTCATCACCAGGCCCGGCGGGGTCAGCGGCCGGTTCGAGTACCGCACGACCTTCCGCCCGCGCTATGCCCGACCGAGCTACTTCGGCGGCGAGGTGTCGCTGGCAGGTTCTGGACGGGAGGCCGGCGGAGACCTCGAATGGTCGCTCGCCTTCAGTCATGGCACTGGGCGCGGCGGAGCCGGCGGGTCGGGCGCCACCATCTCCGACGCGAGCGGCGTGGTGACCGAGCATCGCGACGTGGCGCTGTTCTTCAAGGGCGAGTTCCCGCGCCTCAGCGGCAGGCTCGGCTGGACCGGACCGGGCGGCATCGCGCTCAACCTCAACGCGGTATATGGCCGCAACTACGAGCATTTCTCCGACGACGAGATGCGCGACGTGGTGACCGGGCTCGACACCTTCCGCGACTTCGACAACCGCGACCGGGGCTACGACTACGAGCTGGGCGGCGACCTGACGCTGCCGCTGGCGGGAGGCAGTCTCAAGCTGGTCGGGCTGGAGACCTATGACCACAACTTGGGCCGATCAGACTTCGTGCTCGACTACGACAACGGCGATCCCGCCGCAGGCAGCCGGTTCACTGCCATCAGCAACAGCGGCGAGCGGATCGGCCGGGCCGAGTACAGCTGGAACATGCTCGGTGGCGGCTGGCAGGTCGATGGCGAGGCGGCGTTCAACCGGTTGGACCAGAGCGCGGCACTGTTCGTCCTCGACCCGGCGGGCGTGCTGCAACCGGTGCCGTTCCCCAACGGCAGCGGCGGGGTGACCGAGGACCGCTACGAGGTGATCGTCAGCCACAACCGCCAGCTGGCCACCGGGCTCACGCTGCAACTGGGTGCAGGCTCCGAGTTCTCGACGCTGGCGCAGACGGGCCCGGCCGGCCTGACCCGCCAGTTCCAGCGGCCCAAGGGCAACTTGTCGCTGGCCTGGACCCCGCGCCAGGGCACCGACCTGTCGGCCAAGCTCGCGCGCACGGTGGGCCAGCTGTCGTTCGGCGACTTCCTCGCCAGCGTCTCGCTTGCCCGCGACAACCAGAACGCTGGCAACGTCGAGCTGGTCCCGCCGCAGAGCTGGGACCTGGACCTTGAATGGAGCGAGAGCCTGGGGCCGTGGGGCTCGACCAAGCTCAAGCTCTATGGCCGCTGGATCGAGGACCTGATCGAGATCGTGCCGGTCGAAGGCGGGTTCGAAACCAACGGCAACATCGACGGTGGCCGCGAGCTGGGCCTTGAATGGTCGAGCACGCTCGAGCTGGCCCGGCTCGGCTTCACCGGCGCGCGGCTGACCAGCGAGGTCAACTATAACACCACCCGGCTGACCGATCCGCTGACCGGCGAGCGGCGACCGTTCAGCGGGGCCAACGACGCCGGCATCACGCTCAACCTGCGGCACGACGTGCCCGGCACCAACTGGGCCTGGGGCGCGGGGCTGGAGTACTACCACAACCTGCCGTTCTATCGCCTGAGCGAGGTCAGCAAGGACTGGGAAGGCCCGATCTACACCTTCGCGTTTGTCGAGCACAAGAACGTGCTGGGCATGACCGCCAACCTCAACGTGTTCAACCTCACCAACGGCCGTTCGTTGTACAACCGGTCGGTCTACGGCGGTTATCGGGACCGCTCGCCGCTGCTGTTCACCGAACGGCGCAACCTGAGCGTCCAACCGATCATCAAGCTCACCCTGAAGGGCAACTTCTAGGCCAAACCCGGCAGACCGGGAACGCCTGGAGCATTATCATCCCAACTGCGGCACTCAACCGCTGGGGCGATCAGTCCGTGCGGGTGACAGTTTATTACACAAGGTTCGTTGTCGAACTGCCGGTTTCCGCCTAGCGCGACAAAAATCGAACTGTGGGACCATCAACAACTTGCGGCGTGACCTGATCCATTCAGGGCAACAGGCATTGGCCGTGGCCATGATTGCTGCCCTGTGCCCAGTCGTGGCATCCCTTCCGGCTCGCGCTCAATCATCCGCGCCGCCAAGCGACATTCCCGCGCAGGAATTGGCCCCCGAAGCGCCCGCTGCCGCAGCGATTGCCCCGGCCGAGACGGTTGCGCTCAACGAAGCGCCGCGCGTTTACCTGCCGGCCGATTTCGCCGCCTTCAATCCGCGTTCGGCGCTCGATATGGTACTGCAGATGCCCGGTTTCACCATCGAAGGCACCGGTAACGGAGGCGGCGGTGGCGGCGGAGGCGGCGGCAACAACAACAATAACAATGCGCGCGGGCTGGGCCAGGCCAACGGCAACGTGCTGCTGAACGGTGTACGCATCGTCACCAAGTCCGGCTCGATCACCGACGAACTGGCGCGCATTCCGGCGAGCAATGTGATCCGCATCGAGCTGGTGGAAGGCTCGACACTCAACATCCCGGGCCTGTCGGGCCGCGTGGCCAACGTCATCTCCAGTTCGACCGACGGCTTGAGCGGCCAGTTCGAATGGCGCCCGCAGATGGCGGCCAGATATGCCGATGCCCGCTGGCTGGAAGGGATCGTCTCGCTGACCGGCACCTTTGGCGCACTCGATTTCACCGTTGCGGTGGAAGGTCGCCCGGTGCGCAACGGCAATGCCGGGCCCAACCTTGTCACTTATGGCAACGGCACCTTTGACGAACGGTTCAGCGAAACCGGCGCACACGGGGACGACAAGCGCGTTTCGGGCCAGGTCGGCTATACCACGGCTGGCGGCACGCTGCTCAATTTCAACGGCTCATACCTCCACCGGCGGTTCAAGCTGTTCGACGATGAGGCGGTGACTGGCCCGCCCGCCTTGCCGCTGCTGACCGACCTGATCGACCAGCGCAACCGCGGCCACGATCGCGAGCTGGGTGCCGACATCGATTTCGCGCTGGGCGCGGGGCGCATGAAAGTGATCGTGCTCGATAGCGCGGCGCAGATGGACATCCTGATGCAGAACGTGATCGACCCGGCCACCGGGGCCGACCCTTTCGGCAGCCGCTTTAACTTGGTCAGCCAGAAGGGCGAGCGGATCGGTCGCGGCGAATATTCGTGGCCCATGCTGGGCGGTGACTGGCAATGGTCGTTCGAAGGCGCGTTCAACCGACTGGACCAGGTGGGCGCGCTGGAGCGGCTGACGGCTGGCAGCTTTGTACCCGCGCCGTTCCCGGCCGGAACCGGCGGCGTGCGCGAGGAACGGTACGAATCTCTGCTGTCCTACAGCCAACCGCTGGCCACTGGCCTGACCATGCAGGTGATCCTGGGCGGCGAATATTCGAACATCCGCCAGACCGGGCCTGATGCCAATGCGCGCACCTTCATGCGGCCCAAGGGCTCGTTCTCGCTGGGCTGGACGCCGGGGCCGGGCTGGACCGTGTCCGCCAAGTTGGAGCAGCGCGTGGGTCAGCTCAACTTCGCCGATTTCCTGGCGGCGGTGAACCTGTCCGATAACAACCAGAACGCCAGCAACAACGAACTGCGCCCCGACCAGAGCCTGGGCGGCGAGGTGGAAGTGACCCGCGATTTCGGAGAGTGGGGCACGCTCAGCGTGCGCACCTTCTACCGCCGGTTCGAGGATTACGTCACCATTGTGCCCACGCCCACTGGCGGCGAGGCGCGCGGCAACGTGGCGTGGTCGCGCATCAAGGGGGTGGATATCAACGGCACCTTGCGGTTTGATCCACTGGGCCTGCCGGGGGCCAAGCTGGACTTTTCTGTCCAGCGCCGCCTGTCGCGCTATCCCGATCCGGTGGAGCCGGGCTTCCTGCGGGTCCAGTTTGCCCAGCCGCGCAGTCTGGATCTGGATTTTCGCTATGACGTGCCGGCCACCGACTGGGCCTTTGGCGCCAGCTATCGCTACCAGACATCGAACCCAACCTACCGGGTGGCCGAGTTCAGCCAGGATTCGTTCTTCGACCATAACCCCGGCCTGTTCGTCGAGAACAAGGACGTCTTCGGGCTGACCGTCCAGGCGCGGGTCAATAACTTGCTCGACCGCCCGCTGGTGTTCGATCGCTTTGTTTTCACCGGGCCGCGCGGATCATCGCCGCTGCTGTTCAGCGAGAACCGCCGCCGCTATGTCGGGCGGGTGGTCACCATCACCGTGAAGGGCAGCTTCTAGCGCCGTTGCGCCGGACAGCAAAAGGGCGCCCCCGCCGGATTGGCTGGGCCGCCCATTTGCGTGGCCGCTGCGTGGCGGAAGGGCTTACTTCTTGGCCGGAGCCTTCTTCGCAGCCGACTTCTTCTCGGCAGCGGGCTTTTCAGCGGCCGGCTTCTTGGCGGCGGCCTTCTTTGCCGGCTTGGCTTCGGCGGCAGGCGCTTCGGCGGCCTCAGCCTTCTTCGTTGGAGCCTTCTTGGCAGCAGCCTTCTTGGCGGGCTTGGCTTCGACGACCGGAGTTTCCTCGGCCTCGATCGCGGCTTCCAGTTCCTCGCGGGTCACTTCCCGCTCCGTCACTTCGGCCTTGTCGAACAGGAAATCGACCACCTTGTCCTCGTACAGCGGAGCGCGCAGCTGGGCCTGGGCCATTGCATCCTGGCGCACATAGTCGACGAAGCGCTGGCGATCCTCGGCGCGATACTGCTGCGCAGCCTGCGTGATCAGCATCGACATTTCCTGTTGGGTGATGTCGACGCCGTTGGCTTGGCCGATTTCCGACAGCAGCAGGCCCAGGCGCACGCGGCGCTCGGCAATGCGCTGGTAATCGGCCTTGTCGGCCTCGATCTCGGCGCGGGCGGCCTCGGGGTCTTCCTCGCGCGCGGCTTCGGCCTGCAGCTGCTGCCAGATCTGCTCGAACTCGGCCTCGACCATCGTCGGCGGCACGGCAAAGTCATGCTCGGCAGCCAGCGTGTCGAGCAGCTGGCGCTTCATCTGCGTGCGGGTCAGCCCGGCAGTTTCCTGCTCCAGCTGGATCTTGAGCACGTCCTTCAGCTTGTCGAAGCTCTCGAGCCCCAGACCCTTGGCAAATTCGTCATCGAGCACGGTCTCGCCTTCCACCTTCACCGCCTGCACGGTGATGGCGAACTGGGCTTCCTTGCCGGCGAGGTGCGCGGCGGGATAGTCGGCCGGGAAGGTGACGTTGATGGTCTTCTGCTCGCCGGTCTTGACGCCCTTCAGCTGCTCTTCGAAGCCGGGGATGAACTGGCCGGAGCCGAGCACCAGCGGGGTATTCTCGGCCTTGCCGCCTTCGAATTCGACGCCGTCGACACTGCCGACGAAATCGATGATCAGCTGGTCGCCGTCAGCGGCCTTGCGGGTCTTGGGCGCGTCCTTGTAGCTCTTCTGCCCTTCGGCAATTTTAGCCAGCGCTTCGTCCAGCGCGGCATCGGTCACGGGCACGGTCAGGCGTTCCAGCGTCAGGCCGTCAAGCGAAGGCGCCGCGATATCGGGCAACACTTCGACTTCGACGGTCAGCGAGGCATCCTGGCCCTGCGCATAGCCTTCGGCCATGTCGACGCGCGGCTGCAGCGCGGGGCGCAGCGCCTTTTCGCGGATCAGGCCCTCGACCGATTCGCGCAGCGCGGTGTTCAGCGCATCGGAATGCAGCGCCTCGCCATGCATCTTGCGGATGAGGTTCGCCGGGACCTTGCCCGGACGGAAGCCCGGCATCTTGATGGTCGGAGCGATCTTCTTCACCTCGGAATCAATCCGCGCCTCGATGTCCTTGGCGGGAATGGTCAGCGTGTAGGCGCGCTTGAGGCCTTCGTTGCTGGTCTCGACAATTTGCATGATACTGCCTTTATTACAAACGGTTGTGCGCCGCGCGGCCCGATGGACTGGCGGACACTGGTGCGGGCGAAGGGACTCGAACCCCCACATCTTGCGATACTGGTACCTAAAACCAGCGCGTCTACCAATTCCGCCACGCCCGCAAGCTGTGACTTCTTCTTGCAGGCAAGCGCCTGACAAACAGGGGGTGGCCATTAGATGCGCATGGGCAAAAGGGCAAGGCTGGATGGGGCAATTGAGGGCTAACCGCGATTGCCCGATTGATTAGCAGGCCCGCGTGGCGCTAAGCGCTGGCACCATGAGCGAAGAACAGACCCCCGAGCAGACTACTGAGCCCACCGTTGAGCAGGCTGCCGACACCCCGCCCGATCACCTCTCGGTCGATCCCTCCAGCCCGTTTTTTGACGAGGACAAGCTGCGTCGCGGGATTGGCATCCGCTTCAAGGACCGGGTGCGCACCGATATCGAGGAATACTCGATCTCCGAAGGCTGGGTGCGCGTGCAGGCCGGCAAGGCAATGGACCGCCGCGGCCGCCCGCTGACCCTCAAGCTGAGCGGGCCGGTGGAAGCGTGGTACGAGGATCTGGGTGAGGGTGCGCCGGTGAACCGGAAGTAGGGGTTCTGGTGCCGAATGGCAGGATTTGGGGTGGAAAGCTGTCGTGAAACAGAGCCGCAAGCAGACTTGCGGCTCTCCTGCTAAGCCACAAAACACCTTTGACGAAACTCAGGCCGCCAGGCGGGTGCCATTGCGGCCACAATGCTTCACTTCATAGAGGGCAAGGTCGGCCGCTTCGAACAACTCATGGCGGTCACCCAGTGGCGGCAACGCGGCTATACCGCAACTGATCGTCACACTCATTTGGCGGCGATCGGTGGCAAATATCTGGGTCTCATGAACGCAACGGCAAATGCGTTGGCAGGCTGCGAGGGCGGCTTCCGGTCCGCCGCGAAAGAGGATCGCGAACTCGTCCCCGCCGATGCGCCCGACGGCATCGGCCTCACGAACGTGCGCGCCAATAATCTCGGCCACCACCACCAGAACCTCATCGCCAGACGAATGGCCGTAGGTGTCGTTTACCATCTTGAACTTGTCCAGATCGATCAGAGCCAGCGTGACAGGTCCTGAGCCACCCACGGCCTCGTTGACCTGCCGGTCGAAACCCGCGCGGTTCAGTATTTGCGTCAGCTCATCGGTGAAGGCGCGCCGTTGGAGGTCATCATTTTGCTTTCGCTGACGGGTGATGTCACGCAACGTGACTACTGAACTAGTCAGGCAATCTTCGATTACGATTGGCGTCATGCTGCCTTCAATCCAGGACCTGCGACCGCCTGACAGCTGGAATTCGAGCGAGCGTAGAGCGGGGCGCAGCGCGCACTCCTGGGCATCGAGCATGGCCAAGGGCATGGCGACACGCTGTGCCAGTTCGACGATGTTGCGACCCACGATCTCATTGGGGGACAACCCCAGCAGCGATACCGTGGGGCCTGCGCAGAAGGTGCAGCAACCTTTGGCGTCGAAGCTGAGCATGACATCCTTGCCGTGCATGAGGAGCTGGCGGAGCATCTGCTCGCGGTCGGCAAGCCGGGCCATCGCGTCGCTTCGCGACGTGACAATTGTCGCGACGACCATGCCTGTGGCCAGAAGAATGCCAAGGTAAACCTGGAAGAAGGTTGCTTTGCGGAAATCGTCCACCGCAAGCAGGCTAAGCGGGCCGTAGTCTTTTACCATGACGCTGATGGCGACTGTAGCCACAATCACTACCGCCACCATGACGCCGATTCGACCTAGCCATATCGCCACCATCACCAGCGCCGAGACCGGCAGGAAAAGCAGCGGTAATTGTTGCAGCGAAAAGGTGGCCTGTACCACCAGCGTGAACACTGCCAGCACGGCCGCCATGTTGCGGCGTTGGACGCCAGTGAGTTGCTGGAGCGCTTCCTTCAGACTGCCATCGAAGGCGGCCTTCAGGAGCGGCGTGCCGACCATAAGACCTAGGGAATTGCTGGCAAACCACCGAATAAAAGAGAGTGCATAGGATTGTTCGTAAATCCACCACGAGACATATGATCCGAGCACTGCGCCGATCGTCGGCGCAACCAACCCTGCCCAAAGCAAAAATCGACCCAGGGAGCCGATATTTGCCAGAGGACTGCGGACCATGTGTGCTCGGATAAGGGCTGCCGCGAACCAGACTTGCCCGATGTTCGCAAAGCCATACAGGATATGCGCCCAATGGAAGCCGCGCGTAACATCGTTGGCGAGGTGGTTGGCAACGAGCCCTGCCAGGATGACGAGGACCCAGCTCCGGCGAGGCAATCCTAGCAATGCCGCAAGGACGACCGCGTCTGCAAGCCAGACGGCGGCATGATTGCGGCCATTACTTGACGCAAGGATCGTAGCGCTGGCAACAAGGAAATAGAGCACGCCAATCCCTATTGCGTGCCGAAGGGGCGCCTGCCAGCTTCGGGCCTGTCTGATGAACTGGGCGACCATTGTCAGCCACAGTTACAGATGCCGGTTAACTTTCCGTGTGATGCGAGGCCGTTTTCGTTGGAATTTGCGGGGAGCGAGGCAGACCCATGCCCTCTTGCGGTCCCGAGGGCCTACTTTGGTGACGTCAGCAACGGGGTCGTTAGCTGACATTCCGCCAACCACCCCTCAAACCACCGGATCATACGGATCGTCCGCCTCGTCACGCACCCGCGTGACCAACCGTAGCACCGCATAACCCAGCACCGCCGACACCAGCGATCCCGCCAGAATCCCGATCTTCGCCTCGTCGATCAGGTCGCGGTGGAGCGGGAAGGCGAGTTCGCCGATGAACAGGCTCATGGTGAAGCCGATGCCGCACAGGATGGCGACGCCCCAGATCTCGGCCCATGAGCAGCCCGGCGGGCGCGGGGCAATGCCCAGTTTGTCCGCCGCCAGCAGGCAGCCAAAGATGCCCACCTGCTTGCCCAGCACCAGCCCCGCGCCCACCGCCAGCGGCAGCGGATCGAGCAGCGCGTCCATGCCCAGGCCAGCCAGATGCACCCCGGCATTGGCAAAGCCGAACAGCGGCACCACCAGATAGGCGTTCCAGCCCACCAGCGCGTGTTCCATATGCTCGAGCAGCGGCGAACCGTCGCGCCGCTGCATCGGCACCACCAGCGCCGCCGCCACGCCTGCAACAGTAGCGTGGACGCCGGAGTGGAGCACGCAGAACCACAGCACAGCTGCGCCCAGCACATAGGGCCAGGTCGCGCTCGCCCGGTTGCGGTTGCAGGCGATCAGTGCGCCCAGCACCACCACGGCGGCCAGCAGCCACTGCGCGTGGATCACGGGGGTGTAGGCGACCGCAATCACCAGCACCGCGCCGATATCGTCGACGATCGCCACGGTCAGCAGGAACAGCCGCAGCACGGGCGGCACGCGGGTGCCCAGCAGTCCGACAACGCCCATGGCAAAGGCAATGTCGGTGGCCGCCGGGATCGCCCAGCCATTGCCCAGCGGGGCGCGGGTCCCGGCGATCAGCAGATAGACCAGCGCTGGCAGGGCCATGCCCGCTGCCGCCGCCATCACCGGCAGGCGGCGCTGCGCCGGGTTGCTGAGGTTGCCGCTGACCAGCTCGCGCTTCACCTCCAGCCCGACGACGAAGAAGAACACCGCCATCAGGCCATCGTTGATCCACAGGTGCGCGGTGTTGAGCTTGAACTTGGCGGCGGGAAACCACGCGCCGTGGAACACATCGTGATACAGACCCGCCAACGGCGAATTGGCCACCACCATCGCCGCCAGGGCCACGGCGATCAGCAGCACGCCGGCAAAGGCATCGCTGACAAACAGCGCCCGGAACTGCCGGGTAACGGCGTGGTAAAGCGGAGTGGCTGGCATGGCCGACAGTCTTTCACCATCCGCCGCGGACTGGCAAGATTTTCAGCGTGTTGCGATTCTGTTTGCGAGCGCGTAGTCCTGCTGGGCGGATGGGGGCCGCGGGGGCGCATGGGGGCTTGGACGGTCATCGAATGGATGGCGCTGATTGAGCGCGAGCTGCTGCTGTTTGCCGGCGTGTTCTTCCTTATCGGCGCGCTGGACGAGCTGCTGGTCGATGGCCTGTGGGTCTGGCTGTGCCTGTCGGGCCGCCTGCCCCAGCTCAAGCTCGACCGCTCCGAAGTGCGCGCCCGGCGGCTGGGCGGCAAGGCGGCGGTGTGCATTCCGGCTTGGCACGAGGAATGCGTGATCGGCCACACGCTCGCCCACGCGCTGCAGGCATGGCCGCACGACGACTATGTGATCTACGTCGGCTGCTATCGCAACGACATGAAGACGCTGGAGGTGGCGATGCGCGCTGCCGGGACCGACC
>JBDSUF010000056.1:0-57138 GCA_039927835.1 Alteraurantiacibacter sp. | reverse complement strand
ATCAACCCGTCGGAATGCATCGATTGCGGCGTGTGCGAGCCCGAGTGCCCGGCCGAGGCGATCCTGCCCGATACGGAAAAGGGCACCGAGAAGTGGCTCGAGCTGAACACGCAGTATTCGGCCGAATGGCCCAATATCACCGAGAAGAAGGACCCGCCGGCCGATGCCGACGAGTTCAAGGGCCAGCCAGACAAGTTCGACGCTTACTTCTCGCCCGAACCCGGCGAGGGCGACTAGGCGGCTGCTCCTCCTTGGAGCTAATCACCAGCAGATGCGATTAGTTGGTTCGCGGCCTCTGCATAAGCGGCAGCCTCGATGCGAATGGCCGGATCGGGATCGTGTTGCGCTGCAATCAGCGCAAATTCCACAGACTCGCGCATCATTGCAGGGTTGATGCTTATCTCACCATCCACCTGCGTATATCCCATGCGCAAAAGTGAACGGGCGAGGAGCCAGGCCGAGTCCACCCTTCCTTCGGCATGCGCATTGCGGAACCAGTAAGCGGCGCGTTCGTGATCCGCGCCTACGCCGTCGCCGCGCGTGTAAATCTGTCCCAATAAATGCGCCGCGTTTGCTTGCCCTTGACCGCCCGCCTCTTCCAGCCAAAGCCGCGCCTCAACAGGATCGCGCGCGACGCCTTGGCCGGTGAGAAGGAAGCCGCCGAGATCGGTCTGCGCATTTTTATCGCCCAGTTCTGCGGCCTGACGGCAAAGCGCCACACCCTCTTCAGCATTCACCGGCCCGCCACGGCCGTGGACCAGCATGGTTCCAAGGCCGCAAAGCGAGGTCAGATACCCGGCCTCAATTGCTTGGCGATACAATTCTCGCGCCCGCGCATCGTCCTGCGTTCGCCCCTCGCCATTGTGGTAACATCCCGCAAGAGAATGCAGCGAATCGCCGCGGCGGTTGCCCGCCATTTCGAAGTAGTCACAAGCTCTCACAGGGTCACGCGGTACGCCCGTGATGCCGAGCGCGTAGAGTTCGCCGAGCATTTCCAACGCGCTGGCATCGCCGCCTTCTCCCAGTTCATTGAACCGCGCCAACCATTCTTCAAGCGACATGGTGTCCCTCTGGGCCGAGGCTTCGCGGACCGGATCGGAAATCGGCGGTTGCACAGGTTCGAAAGCAGGCACTACGCCCGGCGCCAGCAGAAAGGCTAGGATTTCTATCATCCGCCAACCTCATCATGCGCAGTCATTCGCAAGACAAGAAATATCGCAAGCAGTCGGCCAATGTCAAACCCGGCGAAAGAGACTGAACGCCCCGTTTCAGGCGCAATACAACCTCCGCCGGGCGCAAAACGCGCCGGGGTGGAATTTTCCTTGCGACTGTGTTATATAATGCAACACCACCCGGCTCCTTCGAGGGATTCGGGCCGAAAGGAAGGCAGGTCTCCCCTTCTCAGCGATGTCCACAAGGAAAAGCATGGTCCGGCGATGGGTCGCACGGTCCGGGCATTTTCTGTCGCTGCGAAAGAGACCTGACCGGCAGAGAAAGGACACTACATGGCATCCGTCGCCCCCGCCTTCGATGTTGGCGATTATGTTGTTTACCCCAAGCACGGTGTTGGTCGCGTGGTTGAATTGCAGAGCGAGGAAATCGCCGGCATGCAGCTCGAACTTTATGTGCTGCGGTTTGAAAAAGAGCGGATGACGCTGCGGGTTCCAGTCAACAAGGTGGAAGCCATCGGCATGCGCAAGCTTTCCAGCGACAAGACGCTGCGTGAAGCCATGCAAACGCTGCAGGGCAAGCCCAAGGTCAAGCGGACCATGTGGAGCCGCCGCGCGCAGGAATACGAAGCCAAGATCAATTCGGGCGACCTGGTGTCGATCGCCGAAGTGACGCGCGACCTGTTCCGCCCGGAAGACCAGCCCGAACAGTCGTATTCCGAACGCCAGATCTTCGAGGCCGCCTCCAGCCGCCTCGCACGCGAACTGGCGGCGATGGAAAAGACCGACGAGCCTGCTGCATTGCAGAAGATCCTCGGCGTGCTGAAAGAACACGCGCCGCAGTATTACGAGACGGCCGAAGAAGCCTGATCGCAAGGCTGACGCTGCACAAAAAGGGCCGCCCCGCACACCGGGGCGGCCCTTTTTGCATGCCTGCGCGCGGCACGAGCGGATGACAGCCTTCGACCAGTGTATTTGCCTCCGAACCTGAACTAGCGTATTACCGCATTAATACACAGATACAGGAGTCGTTATGACTGACAGGCATGGAAGCAGCAGCGGAGCTGGTGGCTTCGACAAGATATTCCGCTCGGTTGGCCCGTTCGTGGCCATGGCCGCAATGGGCGGCATGATGGCCGCCGCGCGCAAGAGCGGTAAGTTCGAGTTCGACTGGGACAAGTCCGATTGCGGGCCCGGAAGCGGCTTTGGTGGCGGCTTCGGCATGGGCCACGGCGTACCGCTCGAAGAGCTCGACATGAGCGGCGAAACCACCACCGGCGTTGTGCTGGCCGGAGCGGATATGCTGGTGGTCACCGAAGGCGACGACTTCACCGTTTCCGTTCAGGGCGACGACGACGCCAAGGCCGCCCTGCGCTTCCGCCTGAAGGACGGGGCGCTGCATGTGGCGAGCCGCAACGCCAATGACGACGCTGAAGGTATTGCCACGATCACCGTGACCATGCCCGCGCCGCGCAAGGCGACGATTGCCGGATCGGGCCGCATCCAGCTGGCCAAACTGGCTGACGAAGCCGAGGTCGTCATCGCCGGGTCGGGCCGGATCGACGTAAGCGACCTGGCGGTGGACCGGCTCGACGTGTCGATTGCGGGTTCCGGAAAGTTCAAGGCCAGCGGCACCGTCGCCCGGCTCGATCTCAACGTCGCGGGTAGCGGCAGCGCGAAGCTGGGCGAGGTCTCGGTCGACAAGGCCCGCGTGACCATTGCCGGATCGGGCGATGCGGTGTTCGCGTCCGATGGCGAGGTCAAGGCGCGGCTGATGGGATCGGGCACGGTCACCGTGCGCGGATCGGCGCGGTGCAAGGTGCAAGGCATGGGATCGGGCAGCCTGGTGTGCGAACGCGGCGAAGACAAGGCGGCTTAGGGGCGGCCTGAAACCAGCTTGCCGCACGTTCATTGCGCGAAAAGGCGGGGCAGTCCATCATGCGCGGCATTGCTTTCGCCCGCACGAGGTACCGCCATGTTCGCCAGACTGCCATTACTCGCCGCCGCACTACCTCCGGTTTTGGCTCTGGCTCTGGGTGGCTGCGTGAGCACCGTCGCCAGCGTCGTGACCGCGCCGGTGCGCGCGGTGAGCGGCGCGGTCGACCTTGCCACCACCAGTCAATCCGAGGCTGACGAGAAGCGCGGGCGCGAGATGCGCCAGCGCGAGGAGCAGGTGGGCAGGCTCGACCGCCGCTATCGCAACCTTTCCGAAGACTGCGGCGAAGGTGATCGGGACGCCTGCATGCGGGCGCGCGATGTGCGCCGCGAACGCGATGAGCTGCTCGCCAGCCCACTGGATTCCGAGCGCGACGACTAAGGGGACTAGACCATTGCCGCGCGACATACCCAAGGCACGAACGGGCCTACGCAAGCGGGAAATCGCTTTTGCCCTGGCCATGGGCGTGTTGGGTGCCGGTGGCGCCGCGCTGATCCTCGACGGTAGCGACGATGACCGCCCCTTGCGGCATCACCGCGAGGATCAGCTGCAGGAGACGAAATATGCGCTGAGCGACTTCGATTCTGTGTCGATCACCGGCCCGCAGGATGTCGCAATCGTCTATGGCGAGCTGTTAGCGGTTAGCGCCAGCGGCCCGGCGGACGCCCTGCGCCAGTTCGAAGCCGTGGTCGAGGACGGCGCGCTGGTGATCCGCCCGCGCGAGGGAGAAGCAGGCGACGCCTGGGATGACCTCGACGAGGTGACCTTCACCGTGACCATGCCGGCGATCAGCCGCGTGGCGCTGACCGGTTCGGGCGAGGTGGGGGTGGACCGCGTGGCGGGCGGCAGCTTCGATGCGCTGGTGGGCGGGTCAGGCAATCTGGTGATCGGCTCGATCGAGGCCGACGCCGCAACATTCACCGTCGAAGGCTCGGGCGATCTCGACGCTTCGGGGACGGTGCGGCAGGCTACCGTCTCGATCAGCGGATCGGGCGAGGTTCATGCAACCGGGCTGACGGCGGCCGCCGCCGAGGTCAACGTCGGCGGGTCGGGCGAAGCCGAACTGACCGCGCTGGAACAAGCCACCGTCTTGCTCTCCGGCAGCGGCGACGTCGACATATTCGGCCCCGCGGCCTGCTCGGTCACGCGCTCGGGCAGCGGTGATGTGCGCTGCGAAGGCGGCGGGGGCGACGAGGACTAGGGGTCAGGCGGCAGCGCGGCGCAAGCGGTCGTTGATCGCCGCGCCGATGTCCTCGTGCGGCACCGGGGCGACGGCGATGCGCGGGTGCGCTGATGCTGCGGCCTGATGCAGGCAAGCGTAAAGCCGCGCCGCCGCCTGCGCCAGGTCGCCAGTCTCCGACAGTGAGCAGTGCCCTGCCACTGGCCCGAAACCGATCAGGAACTCGTCCGCCGCTGACGTCACGGCGTCAAGCCGCACAGGCTTGCCCGGCGCATAGTGCCGCGCCATCTGGCCCGGCGCCTCGATCCCGGCCTTGCCTTCGTGCGGCTCGCAGCCAAGCTCGGCGAGCAGCGCCGCGCGCGTCACCGGCCCTTCGCGCAGCAGGCTCCAGCTGCCATCGGGGCGGAGCGCGACAATCGTCGATTCGAGACCCTGCCCGCACGGCCCGCCATCGAGGATCGCGGGCACCGCCTCGCCCAATGATCGGGCGACGTGATCCGCCGTGGTCGGACTCACCCCAAGGCTGCGATTGGCCGATGGCGCGGCGAGCGGCAGGTCGAGCCGTTGCAGCAGCGCCAGCATCAGCGGATGGTCGGGGACACGCAGGCCGATGGTGCCCAGTCCCGCCGTCACCGCCGGAACCACGCCGCTATCCGCGCGCATTGGCAGCACCAGGGTCAACGGCCCCGGCCAGAAGAGCGCCGCCAGCCGCTCGCCGCGGGCGTCGAACACGGCCAGCAGGCGCGCCTGCTCCACGCGGGCAACATGCACGATCAAGGGGTTGAACGCAGGTCGCCCCTTGGCGCGGTAGATCGCCGCGACCGCATCCTCGCTGTCGGCGCGCGCGGCCAGACCATAGACCGTCTCGGTCGGCACGGCGACTATTCCGCCGCCGCGCAGCAGGTCCGCCGCCTGGGCGAGTCCGTGGTCGGTGGCGGGCAGGATCGCGGTCATGCAAGCGGCGCTAGAGCGCGTTGGCGGCCATGCCAAGTCTTGACGCACCGACGCGGGGCGGCGAACGAGGGGCATGGACCCCACGGACGATCCCCTGCGCCGCATCGCCGAGGCGCTCGAACGGCTTGCCGCGCCTGCCGCTGCGCCATGCGACTGGCTCGCCGCGCCCGCCTATGTCTGGTCGGGAGTTGCCCGCGCGGTGCCCTCGATCGAGGCACCCGCGCTCGCCCTGCTGAAGGGCATCGACCAGCAGAAGGACCGCGTCACCACCAATGTCGCGCGGCTGGCGCAAGGCCAGGCGGCGCACGACATGCTGTTGTGGGGTGCGCGCGGCATGGGCAAGTCGGCGCTGGTGCGCAGCGCGGTCAAGGCTGCGCAAGCGGACGGCGGTGACGTGGCGCTGGTGCAGGTGGCGAGCGATTCGCTGCCCGGCATTCCCGCACTGTTCGGCCAATTGGCAGCAGCCCCGCGCATGTTCCTCGTGTTCATCGACGACCTTGGTTTTGCCGAGGGCGATTCGGTCGGTCCGCGCCACTTGCGCTCATGGCTCGACGGCGGGGTCGAGGCACGGCCCGCCAATGTGCGGCTGGCGGTCACCAGCAATCGCCGCGCCATCGTGCCGCGCCACCTCGCCGAACAGGACCCCGGTTCGCTTGGGCCGATCAACCCGCGCGACGCGGTCGACGACAGCCTCGCGCTGGCCGACCGCTTCGGCCTGGCGCTGGGCTTCCACGCCTGCTCGCAGGACTATTATCTCGCCATCGTGCACGGCTATGCCGCCGACCTAGGCCTACCCGTGGACGAGCACGAGGCGCTCGAGTGGTCGAAGCGGCGCGGCGCGCGCTCGGGCCGGGTGGCATGGCACTTTATAACCGAAGTGGCCGGCCGGAGCGGGGCTAGATAGACCCCGGCACGATGTCCGCCGGCGGCTCGTCAAAGGCGCGTGCCGGATCGCCCATCAGCTCGCGCTGGGGCGGCAGCGAGGTCCCGGCGTTACGCGTATTGGCGCCCGAAGGCGAGGCCGCGGGATTGATCACCCGCCACACGATGTTGCCAGTGTCATCGCTGACCAGCAGGGCACCGGTCTGGTCCCAGGCGACCCAAGTCGGTCGGCCGTGCGTTTCGCCCTCGCCCGCGAGGAAGCTGTGCAGCACGGGCACCGGCTTGCCCAAGGGGTTGCCGCGATCGTCGAACGCCACATAGACCACGTCGTACCCGCCCATCGGCACCCGATTCCACGAGCCGTGGCGGGCAATGATCGCGCCATGGTCAAACGGCGCGCCAAGCCGCGAACCGGCCTGGGTAAACACCGCGCCCAGCGCCGCGACGTGTGCGCCTAACGCATATTCGGGCTCGCGCGTGTACTGCACGAAGAACTGCGGTGCGGGGTACTTCACCCGTTCGTCCCAATGGTCGCCGTAATAGACCCAGGGCCAGCCATATTGCGCGCCCAGCGGAACGTTGGTGAAATAGTCGGGCACCAGATCGCTGCCGAGCTGATCGCGCTCGTTGACCGTGGTCCACAGCTCGCCGCTCCACGGGCTCCACGCCAATCCATTGGGATTGCGCAAGCCGGCAGCCCACAGGCGGCTGCGGCCGGTCGTCAGATCAAGCTCGTGGATCGCCGCGCGGTTGGCCTCGTCGGCGAGCCCCTCTTCGGCGATGTTCGAGGCCGAACCCACCGCGATGAACAGCGACTTGCCGTCTTCCGAGAGCAGCAGGTTGCGCATCCAGTGATTGCCCGCAGCGGGCAGGTCCATCAGCTTGGTAGCGGCACCCGGCAGGCTGGTGGCGCCGGGCTCATAATCGAACCGCAGCACCGCATTGTGGTTGGCGACATAGAGCTTGCCGTCGGCCCAGGCCATGCCCGAAGGGGAATCGAGGTCATCGCGCAGCACGAACTGGCTTTCCGCCACGCCATCCTTGTCGGCATCGCGCAGCAGCACCAGCTTGTTGGGCGAAGGCACGTCGGCCCCGGCTTGGGCAAACAGGAAGCCCGCCACCAGGTTGGTCAGGAAGCCGCCCGCCAGCGGTCGTTCGGGCGCGTTGGACAGCGTAACCAGCACGTCGCCGTTGGGCAGCGTGTAAAGCACGCGCGGATGCTCCAGCCCTTGGGCAAAGCGGGTGACCTGCAAGCCGTCGGCCGCGCTGGGCACGCCATCCTCGCCCCAGCCGATCGGCTTGGCCACGCCCACCGTGGGGAACACCTGCGCATCGGGTGCGACCAGTGTCGGGTCGGTTCCGGTAGTGTCTTCCAGCGAGACGGTGGCGGGCACCGGGCGGGTCATCCACCAGATCACCCCGGCGGCAATCAGCAGGATCACGAGGAGGGCGATGGCGAGTTTCTTGAGGATGCGCATGGGCCTTGAAATAGGCGCGGCAATCTCTTGCGGCAATCGCTTTGCAGCCTACCTTCGCAGCCATGTACAATTTCCGTCCCGATCCCGGCCTTTCCAAGGCCGATCTCTATCGTGACCTGCTGTCCGCCGCCGATGCGTTGACCGCCGGTGAGCCCGACGGTGTGGCCAACATGGCAAATGTCGCGGCGCTGCTGTGGGACACGCTGCCACAGGTCAACTGGACCGGGTTTTACCGCCTGATAGATGGCGAGCTGGTGCTTGGCCCCTTCGCCGGGCGGCCCGCGTGCATCCGTATCGCGCTGGGGCGCGGCGTGTGCGGGGTCGCTGCCGCAAGTGGCGAGACGCAGCTTGTGCCCGACGTGCACCAGTTCCCCGGCCACATCGCCTGCGACGCTGCTTCGGCCAGCGAGCTGGTGGTGCCGGTATTGCGGGGCGGCACGGTGGTGGCGGTGATCGATTGCGACAGCCCGGAGCCCGCGCGCTTTGATGATGAGGACGCGCGGGGGATCGAGGCCCTCGCCGCCCTGCTCGCCGAGCGGATCTGAGCAAGCAGCCGTTCGCCCCGATTCGGGACACGGCCCGCGAGACGCTTGGGATTTACCGCAAGCGGCATAGTAAACACCGGGTTAATGCGCCGCAATCGTGCGTGCTGCACCCCGGGGGGCCGATTCGATGTCGAAGCGTCTTGCTTTTCTTGCCGCAGCCAGTCCGCTGGCCCTGTTCGCCGCGCCGGTACAGGCCCAGGTGCACGCCCATGACGACCGCTATGCCGAAGTGGAAGAGGTGATCGAAACCTATTCCGAGCCGGTGGTGCAGGACATCGGTGATTGGGATGCAGAGGCTGGTGCCAGCTATGCCCACGGCGATTACGGCGCATCCGAAGACTACTACGAGGACGAGGTGGACCGGGCTGAGGTGGACGAGGCCGACTGGCGCGAAGTACGGCATGAGCGGCGCGGCTACGGGGAAGATCATCATGGCGGCGATCACGGGCGCGATCATATGGGCGGCCACCACGGCATGGCTGGCATGGCGCCGGGCCAGCCGCGCCAGCTCGCCTATGGCGCGGCAGAACGTGCCGAATGGCTCTCGCAGTGCCGCGCGCTCCACGCCGACTATGACGAGCCGGTCTATGTCGAACGCGAGCGTGACCGCAACGGCGGAATGGTCGGCAGCGTCCTGGGCGCTGTCGCCGGAGGTGTCGTGGGCAACCGCGTGGCGCACCGCGGTGACCGCCTGGCCGGTACGCTGATCGGCGCGGGCGTGGGCGGCTTCGCCGGAGCGGTGATCGGATCGGTCATCGACAACATCGGCGACGACGATGACGACGATTACTACTATGCCGACGCGCCGCAGGAGCAGGGCTTCGATTATTGCGAGGCCTACCTGATCAATTACGAACGCGGCTATGGCACCCCGCAGATGGCCTATGCCCCGGTGATGATGGTGCCGGTCGCGGCGCAGGCCCAGATGCAGGCGCCGATGCACGCGCACGGCGCGCGCCGGGTGATCATCGAGGAAATCGAGATCGAGGCCGACGAGGCGCCGCGCCACCACAGCGCGCGCCGCGTGATCCATCGCCAGACCGAAGGCGACAAGCGCACACCTATCCGTTAAATCACTGTATTATAACAATAATGTTGCGCGGTGCCCGGTTGCATCGCGCGACTTTTTTGTGGTCAGATGCCACCGCCGGTGAGCCGTTGGCAGATCAGGTCGAGCTGGTCGAGCGTGCGATAGCGGATTGTCACCCCGCCCGATCGCGGGTCGGTGTCGCTGGTGATCTTCACCGGCAGGCCGAGAAATTCCTCGAGGTGATTCTCGACCGCCGCAATATCAGCGTCGTGCGCCGGGTCGCGCGGGGTGCGCGCGGTGCGCCGTTCACGCGTGGGGCTGGCAGGGTCCGCCGCACGGACCAGCCGTTCGACCTCGCGCACCGACAGCTTCCTGGCAATCGCCTCGTCCGCCAGAGCCTCGGCGTGAATGTGGCCGATCAGCGCGCGGGCATGGCCCATGTCGAGCCGCCCGGCCTCGAGGTGGTCGAGCACGGCGGCGGGTAAAGCCAGCAGGCGCTGGAGATTGGCCACGTGGCTGCGCGATTTCTCGACCAGCTTGGCGATCTCGGCCTGCGTCATCGATTCCAGTTCAGACAGCCGTTGGTAGGCGCGGGCTTCCTCGACCGGGTTCAGGTCCTCGCGCTGGATGTTCTCGATCAGCGCCAGCGCCGTCACGTCCCGGTCACCCAGATCGCGAATTAAGGCAGGGATTTCATGCAGTTGCGCCTTCTGCGCGGCCCGCCAGCGGCGTTCGCCGGCAACCAGCTGATAACGGCCATCGGGCAGCGGGCGGACGATCACCGGCTGGATCACCCCGCGCGTGGCGATCGAGGCGGCCAGTTCCTCCAGCGCGGCCTCGTCGAAGTGGCGGCGCGGCTGGTCCGGGTGCGGCACGATCGAGGCAATGGCGAGGCTGGCGAGGCCGTCGATCTGGCGCACGCCATCGATCAGCGGCCGCGCCGCCGGGCGCAGATCGGTCGCGGTGGTGCCGACCAGCGGCTCCTCGCGCCGCGTCTCGCTCATCAAGGCACCCAGCCCGCGCCCCAGCTTGCGGCGCTGGACGGCCTTACTGGTCGCTTCTGGGCTGGTCGCTTCAGGCGTATCGGTGTCAGGCACGCTCATGCGGCTATCCTCTCTTGCGGCAGGCGACCGATCAACTCGCGCGCGAGCGCCATATAGGCGCGGCTGCCGGGGCAGGCGTGGTCATAGATCAGCGCGGGCAAGCCGTGGCTGGGGGCTTCGGACAAGCGCACGTTGCGCGGGATCACCGCCTCGAACACCAGCCGCCCGAGGCATTCGCGCACGTCATCGGCCACCTGGTCGGTCAGGCGGTTGCGCCGGTCGAACATGGTCAGCACGATGCCGACGATGCCCAAATCGGGATTGAACCGCTGCTGCACCTGCTCGACCGTCTGGAGCAGCTGGCTGAGACCTTCGAGCGCGAAGAATTCGCACTGCAATGGCACCAGTAGCGTATCGGCGGCGCACAGCGCGTTCATCGTCAGCAGACCGAGCGACGGCGGGCAATCGATGAAGCAGATGTCGTGCCCCGTATGCGCCTGCATGGCATCGCGCAGCCGGTGGGTGCGGTTCTCGACCCCGACCAGCTCGACCTCGGCTCCGCTCAGGTCGACCGTCGCGGGCACCAGATCGAGGCCCGGGATCGACGTATGGATAACGCAATCGGTCAGCGATACCCCGTCGACGAGCACGTCATAGCTCGACAAGTCGCGCGCCGAGGCGGGCACGCCGATACCGGTGGAAGCGTTGCCCTGCGGATCGAGGTCGAGCAGCAAGGTCCGCCATCCGGTCGCCGCCATCGCCGTGGCGATGTTGATCGCCGTGGTGGTCTTGCCCACGCCGCCCTTCTGATTCGCGATGGCTATACAGATCATCCGGCAAACCTGATCATGAGAGGGACGGCCTTCCTGTTCCAACCACGAGACCAGCCTCGGGATCGGTGCGCGATTGTTCCACGTGGAACATGGCCCGGATCGATTCGGGCTGCTCGCCAAGTTCTTGCGCCGCCGAACGCCCCTTCGGCAACAACCACACGGTGGCCGGTGTGGAAAAGCGGGCGGATAAGCTGAGAAGTTTCGGAAGCGGGGCGAAGGCGCGGGCACAAATGACCTGCATCGGGGCACTCGGCACGGCTTCCAGCTTGGCCCCGTGGACGTGGCAATTGGCGAGATTGAAGTGCCTCGCGATGGTCTCAAGCCAGGCCACGCGGCGTTTGCGCGATTCGACGAGGTAGAACGTCTGGTCCGGGCAGGCGATCGCCAGCACCAGCCCCGGCATCCCCGCCCCGCTCCCGAGATCGATCCACGGCGATGTTCCACGTGGAACATGCAGCAACAGTTGCAAACTGTCGGCAATATGCCGCTGCCACACATTCGCGACGCTGGCGGTTGAAATCAGGTTCTGCCGCGTATTCTCTTCCGCCAGCATCGGAATGAACCGCTCAAGCCGCGCCATGGCTGGCGCATCGCACAGCGTCTCACAAAAGGCGCGCGCCTGATCTTCGTTCTCGATCATGCCGGTTCCCGCACCTGCTGGCCGAGCCGGCGGGCGTGGACCAGCACGGCTGCCAGCGCCGCCGGAGTAATCCCCCGCACTCGCCCAGCCGTCGCCAGTGTGGCGGGGCGAGCCAGCGTCAACCGCTCAACCATCTCGTTCGACAGTCCCGGCACCTCGGCATAGGCAAAGCCGTCACCCAGCAACACCGCGTTGCTCGCGCGCAAGTCACGCAACTCGTTGTCCTGCCGCTGCAGATAGGGGGCGTAGAAAGCATCCTCGGCGAGCTCGGCCGCTACCTCGCCATGCGGATCGATACCTGCGGGCAGAAACGCCGCAAGGTCCGCCAGCGTGACCTCGGGGAAGCGCAACCACTCGTGCAAACTGAGCCGTCCGGCATCGGCGTGAACGGCCAGTCCGGCCGCGCGTAACTGGCCCGAACTGGCTTGCTGGCTCAGCCCAAGGCGAATTTCCTCACGCTCAATCTCGCGCTGCGCAAACCACGCGGCGCATTCCTCGCCGACGCAGCCAAACTCGACCGCCAGCGGCGTCAACCGCGTAGTCGCGTTGTTGGCCCGCAAGCGCAGCCGATATTCGGCGCGCGCGGTGAGCATGCGATAGGGCTCGCTCACGCCGTGCAACGTCAGGTCATCGACCATCACCGCCATATAGCTGTTCGCGCGGTGCAGCGCTGGCGGCGCACGGTCCATAACCACAGCGGCCGCGTGGAGTCCGGCAACGAGGCCCTGCGCCGCCGCTTCCTCATACCCGGTGGTGCCGTTGATCTGGCCCGCGCAATAGAGCCCGGGGATGGCCTTGACCTGCAAGTCCGGCCCCAGCGCGCGCGGATCGATGTGGTCGTATTCGACCGCATAGCCGGGCACGACCATGTCGACCTGCTCAAGCCCCTGCATGGTCCGCAACATGGCCAGCTGCACATCGGCCGGCAGCGAGGTGCTGATGCCGTTGGGATAGACCAGGTGCGTGGCGAGACCCTCGGGCTCGAGGAACACCTGATGCCCGTCGCGATCGGCAAAGCGGTGGATCTTGTCCTCGATCGACGGACAATAGCGCGGCCCAACCGCCCCGATGGCGCCCGAGAACAACGGCGAGCGATGGAGGTTGCCCGCAATGATCGCGTGGCTCGCGGCATTGGTGCGGGTGATCGCGCAGAACACCTGCGGGTTGCTGCGCGAGGGCGTAAGGGGAGACATGGTCCACGGCTCGGCG
This sequence comes from Alteraurantiacibacter sp., assembly GCA_039927835.1. GTDB lineage: Bacteria > Pseudomonadota > Alphaproteobacteria > Sphingomonadales > Sphingomonadaceae > Alteraurantiacibacter. Next base: position 44,239 of record JBDSUF010000056.1, on the reverse strand, counting down.
TCTGAAGGCTGCTCTTCCAGCGCCGCCCAATCGATGGTGCGCCCGTCGAGCCGCGGCGGGGTGCCGGTCTTGAGCCGCGCCATCGGCAGCGCGGCGTCGCGCAGCTGGCGGGCGAGGACCTGCGCCGAATCCTCGCCGATGCGCCCGCCGGTCAAGCGCTCCTCACCGCGAAACAGCGTGCCGCCGAGGAAAGTGCCGGTGCACAGGATCACCGCGCGCGCATCCAGCCGGGTCCCGTCGCCGAGCAGGACGCCGGTCACCCTGCCGCCCGCCATCAACAGCTCTGCAACCTCGCCGCCGACAATCGACAACCGGGCATGCGCACCGAGCATGTGCTGGATCGCCGCGCGGAACAGCGTGCGGTCAGCCTGCACGCGCGGCCCCTGCACTGCGCTCCCCTTAGATCGGTTGAGCATGCGGTAATGGATCGCGGCGGCATCGGCGGCGCGGCCTATCAGGCCGTCGAAGGCATCCACCTCGCGCACCAGATGGCCTTTGCCCAGCCCGCCGATTGCCGGGTTGCAACTCATCGCTCCGATGGTCGCAGGGTCAAAGCTGACCAGCCCCACACGGGCGCCCATGCGCGCGGCCACAGCAGCCGCCTCGCAGCCGGCATGGCCGCCACCAACAACGATGATGTCGAACGCGCTCATAGCCTAGCCGATAGAGGGCCGCGCCGGGAACGTCAAAGCCGAGTCGCCCCCGGGCCCAGTCGCTGAGCCGAGTCGCCGGGCCAAGTCGCAGGGCACAGTCGTTGGCCAAGAGTGTTCCACGTGGAACATCACTTGCCGATGCAGAAACGACCGAACAACGCATCGAGCACGTCCTCGGTGCTTGTGCGACCGAGCAGAGCGTCGAAGGCAAGCCGGGCCTGGCGCAGGCACTCGGCGAGAATGAGCGGATCGGAAACACGACGCGCCGAGGACAGCGCCTCGCTCGCCTGCGCCACGAGGGCGCGCTGGCGCCGATTGAGCGCCAGATCGCCCGGTTTGGGCAGCCGGCTTGTGGCATGGTCGATCAGGGCCTGCCGCAGTTCTTGCAGGCCTTCGCCCGTCAGTGCGGAAACACGATGGTGCGGGTTGGCCTTGGCAGGCTGGTCCGCCCGGTCACAGTCCACCCGGTCACACTGGGCGGCAATCTCCCAGCAGCCATCCGGCCCCGCCCCCTCGGGACCGAGCCACAGCACCAGATCGGCGCGGGCAATCTCGCCTGTCGCCCGCTCGATCCCCAGCGCTTCGATGGTATCGCCGCCCGGTTCGCGCAGGCCAGCCATGTCGACCAGCGAAAACGGCACGCCGCCGATGGCTACCGGACGCACGAGCACGTCGCGGGTGGTTCCGGCCAGCGGCGCGGTGATGGCCGCGTCACTTTCGAGCAAGGCGTTGAAAAGCGTGGATTTCCCGGCGTTTGGCGGGCCGGCGAGCGCCACGCGGAAGCCCTCGCGCAGGGGCTCGGCGCTTGGCTGCGCCAGCGCTTGCGCAAGATCGCGCGCCAAGCTGTTCAATTCGATATGAAAACTGGCTGGCAGCTCGTCCGCATCGTCGTCGTCGGCAAAATCGAGCGAGGCTTCGACCATGGCCGACAAGTGCAGCACCTGCTCGCGCCAGCCCTCGACCTTGCGCGACAAGTGCCCGCCCGCCTGCCCCACTGCGGCGCGGCGCTGCAGTTCGGTCTCTGCCGCGAGGAGGTCGGCCAGCCCCTCGGCCTGCGCCAGGTCCAGGCACCCATTGGCAAAAGCGCGGCGGGTGAATTCGCCCGGTTCGGCGCGGCGCAGTCCGGGCATGGCCGCCAATGCTGCTTCCACCGCAGCAACCACCGCGCGTCCGCCGTGCACATGCAATTCGGCCAGATCCTCACCGGTGGCCGAGTGCGGACCAGGAAAGAACAGCACCAGCCCATCGTCGAGCGGCTCGCCGTCGCTGTCCGAAAGCCAGGCCCGGGTCGCCTTGCGCGGCACCGGAAGACGGCCGCATAGCGCCGCCAGCGCCCCGCCCGACGCCGGGCCGCTGATTCGCACGACTGCGATACCCGCAGGCGGCGCACCGCTGCTCAGCGCGAATATCGTATCCATCGCAGGTGGCTTAGTCTTCGGCGTCTTTCCGCCGCGAGGAAGGCCGCGCGGTCGATCCCCCGGTAGCCGAGCGCGAGGCGCCTTCGACGAACGACTGGAATATCTTCAGGCCCATCTGCCCCATCGGCGCGAGCTGCTCGGCATAGTCGCGCAGCTGGTCGGTGTTGGACACGCCCTTCATCGCCGCCGCAATGGCATCGACATAGACCGCGTTGGCCTTCTCCACATCGGGCAGCCCCATAAAGCGCCGCGCTTCCTCGGGCGAGCAATCGATCTCGATATTCACTTTCATGGCCGTTCCCGCCTTATCGCAGCGCCCGCTGGGGGCATCGCTGACTTATATGAGCAAGACGGCGGGGATTTCTAGGGCTGAGGTATTTGGCGCGAGGTTCAGGCTGTCCGAGGCTCAGTCAGATGCCAGTCGGGCTGGCCGCGTGGATCGACCGGCACTCCCAAGGAGACAAAGGCGATGCCGAGCAGGCCACCCCACGGAAACAGGCCGGCGATCGCTGCCGGGATAGCCAAGAAGAACTGCAGGCCCACATAAACCGCCAGCAAGCGCACCACAGCCTGCTGCCCGCCCTTGTAGCTAGCCGGCTGGGTAGGCAGGCCGACCTCGTGCACGATGGCGCTCGCGTCGGCATGCTGCCACGCAGGCACCCGCAGCCGATGTCCACCCAGCGCAACCGAAATCGGATCGACCGAAGCGTGATATTCGCCGCCGACGTGAACGTGAATTCCCGCTGCTTCCAGCATGGACGCCACCACCAGCGCTTCGGCGCGTGAAGTCAGGATGGCCAGTAGCGCCAGATCCTGATCTGCGCGCACTGGCCAACCGCCCTACTGGTTCATCGTCGCGAAGAAGTCTTCGTTCGACTTGGAATCCTTCATTTTGTCGAGCAGGAATTCCATCGAATCGATCGTGCCCATCTGCATCAGGATGCGGCGCAGGACCCACATCTTGCTGAGCTGGTCCTTGGCCACCAGCAGCTCTTCCTTGCGGGTGCCGCTCTTGCCCACGTCGAGCGCGGGGAAGATGCGCTTGTCGGCGACCTTGCGGTCGAGCACGATTTCGCTGTTGCCGGTGCCCTTGAACTCTTCGAAAATCACCTCGTCCATGCGGCTGCCGGTGTCGATCAGCGCGGTGGCGATGATCGACAGCGAGCCGCCCTCCTCGATGTTGCGGGCAGCACCGAAAAAGCGCTTCGGGCGTTGCAGCGCGTTGGCGTCGACACCGCCGGTCAGCACCTTGCCGGAGCTCGGCACCACGGTGTTGTAGGCACGGCCGAGGCGGGTGATCGAATCCAAGAGGATGACCACGTCGCGCTTGTGTTCGACGAGGCGCTTGGCCTTCTCGATGACCATTTCGGCCACCTGCACGTGGCGGCTGGCGGGCTCGTCGAAGGTCGAGGAGATGACCTCGCCCTTCACGCTGCGCTGCATGTCGGTCACTTCCTCGGGCCGCTCGTCGACCAGGAGGACGATCAGGAACACCTCGGGGTGGTTGTCGGTGATGGCCTTGGCCATGTTCTGCAGCAGCACCGTCTTGCCGGTGCGCGGCGGGGCGACGATCAGCGCGCGCTGGCCCTTGCCCTGCGGCGAGATCAGATCGATCACGCGGGCCGACTTGTCCTTGACCGTCGGGTCGACGGTGTCGAGGATCAGCCGCTCGTCGGGGTACAGCGGGGTCAGGTTGTCGAAGTTGGTGCGATGGCGCACGGCCTCGGGATCGTCAAAATTGACCTTGAGCAGCTTGGTCAGGGCGAAATAGCGCTCGCCGTCCTTGGGGGCGCGGATCTCGCCTTCGACCGTGTCGCCGGTGCGCAGGCCGTATTTGCGCACCTGGTTGGGCGAAACGTAGATATCGTCGGGCCCGGCGAGGTAATTCGCCTCGGGCGAGCGGAGGAAGCCGAAGCCATCCTGCAACACCTCGATCGTGCCGATGCCGAGGATTTCCTCTCCGTCTTCAGCCACTTCCTTGAGGATGGCGAACATCAGATCTTGCCGCCGCATGGTGCTGGCGCCCTCGACCTCGTATTCCTCGGCCATGGCGACCAGCTCGGCTGGCGTGCGCTTCTTGAGTTCCTTCAAATGCATAATCGTAGTCCAGTCAGTCGGAAGGCCGGCAGGTCATGGGGCTTGGAGAAAGCAGACCCGGTTCCCCCTATAGGGTCACCTATGCGGCAAAGGATGGCGCGGAATATGCCTTTCGCGGCCCAGCGTCAACGCGCTTTGCGGCCAATGGTGATCAGAATGGACGCACGACCACCAGGATCACGATCAGCGCCGCCGTCACGCCGGGAACCTCGTTGAGCAGACGCAACTGCTTGCCGGTCAGGCTCCGCTCACCGCGCGCCAGCTTCTTGTGATAGGCCGCGAGATAGCCGTGATAGCCCGACAGGCCCACGACCAGCGTCAGCTTGGCCCACAGCCAGCCGGCATCCCAGGCGCTGATCGTCTGCGCCAGGGCCACGCCCAGGACCCACACGACCACGATCGACGGGGCAAGGATGATCCGCAGAAGCTTGCGCTCGCGATCGAGCCACAACGCCTCCTCAGGCGATCCTGGCGCCGCTTCCTGATGGTAGACGAAGTAGCGCGGCAGCGCGAACAGGCCCGCCATCCAGAAAATCACGAAGATGATGTGGCCCGCCTTGAGCCAGAGATAGATCATCGAAAGGACATCCATGAAGCCGATCTAGGCTGCGTTGCGGACAATTTCCAGCAGCTGTTCGACATGGGCGACAGGCGTCGACTTGTCGATCCCGTGCCCCAGGTTGAACACGTGCGGGCGGCCGCGAAAAGCGTTGATAACCTCGCGTGCGGCGGCCTCCATCTGCGGCCCGCCACCGATCAGCACCAGCGGATCGAGGTTGCCCTGCACCGGCATATGGGGCGGCAGGTGCGCATGGACCCAGCGCGCGTCCTGCGTCTCGTCGACCCCCACGGCATCGACCCCGGTTTCGGCGGCATAGGCGGGCAACCTGGCCCCGGCGCCCTTGGGAAAACCGATGATCGGCACCGCCGGATGCTTTTCGCGGATAGCCGCCACAATGCGCGCGGTCGGTGCCACCACCCAGCGTTCGAATTGCGCGGGCGACAGGCTGCCGGCCCACGAATCGAACAGCTGCACGGCTTCGGCTCCGGCATCGATCTGGCCGCTCAGGTAGGTGATCGAGCTGGCGATAATGGCCTCGATGATCTCGCCGAACGCCTGCGGGTCGCCGTAAGCCATGGCGCGCGCCAGGTAATGGTCCTTCGACCCCTCGCCCGCCACCATATAGGTCGCCACGGTCCATGGGCTGCCGATAAAGCCGAGCATGGTGACATCGGGTGCCAAGGCAGCGCGGGTGCGCCGCACGGTATCCCATACCGGCTGGAAATGGTGCGGTGCGGGGTTAAGCGAAGCCAGCGCCGCATCGACCAGCCGGGGTGACAAGTGCGGCCCCTCGCCGGCGAGGAACTGCAGGTCCTGCCCCAGCGCATGCGGCACGATCAGGATATCAGAGAACAGGATCGCGCCATCGAACCCGAACCGGCGGATTGGCTGCAAGGTGATCTCGGTGGCCGCCTCGCTGTCATAGACCAGCTCGAGGAACCCGCCCTTCTCGGCCCGCAAAGCGCGGTATTCGGGCAGATAGCGCCCGGCCTGGCGCATCAGCCACACGGGGCGCTTTTCGGTGACCTGGCCGCGCAAGGTATCGAGGAGAATTCCGGGCATCGAGGAGTCCAAACAATAATAATAGAGATTCTTATAAGTGATTTAGTTGTTTGTAGGCCCTGTGGATTTCGGGGATAGCGCGCCCTTGCCCGATTTCCCCCGCGCTGAACAGGGGTCCCAAGGGTCCCGACTCTGCGGCTTGCCGTGGTCAACCGGATTCTCTCCCCGCTATCCACAAGCTGTTCAAAACCATGTCGCCCTGTCCACAAGCACGGCTACGAATCACCGGTCAGTGGGGGTGGAATCCCATGCCGCGCTTGTCCACCGTCCCCTCCCGTGGTTTATGCTGGCACTTGTCCACATGGCCCGCCTGAACCTCCACCTGCTGTCGGATTCGACCGGCGAAACGCTCGAGATGATCGCCAAGGCGGCGATTGCGCAGTTCGACGGGCCCGACGTGACGCGCCACTTCTGGCCGATGGTGCGCAGCCGCCAGCACCTTGACCGGATCATGGAGGAGTTCAAGGCCCATCCCGGCCTCGTGCTCTACACGCTCGCCAACCCCGAAACGCGCGCCCGACTGGAGGAACGCTGCGGCCAGCTTGGCCTGCCGCATGTCGCCGCGCTCGATACGGTGACCCACGCGTTGGAGGATCACCTGGGCCAGTCTGCCCATGCCCGCCCCGGCGCGCGCCACGTGCTCGACAAGGCCTATTTCGACCGCGTCGACGCGATCCAGTTCACCATCGCCCACGATGACGGGATCGGCTGGGACAACTGGGAGGCCGCGCAGATCGTGCTCGCGGGGGTCTCGCGCACCTCGAAGACGCCAACCTCGATCTATCTCGCCAATCGCGGCTTCAAGGTGGCCAATATCCCGCTGGTGGTGGAAAGCCCGCCACCGCAGTTCCTGTTCGAGTTGAAGAACCCGATGGTGGTGGGCCTGACCACCGCGCCAAAGCGGTTGATCGAGATCCGCCGTAACCGCTTGCTGTCATTGAACGAGCGGACCGAGACGGCCTATGTCGACGAGGAGCGGGTGGAGAAGGAAGTCGCCTTCGCCCGCCGCCTGTTTGCCGATAACGGCTGGCCGGTGATCGACGTCACCCGCCGCTCGATCGAGGAGACGGCGGCGGCGGTGATCAAGCTGTACCAGGAACGTGAGGCGCGGGTGGAGAGCGATCCGGTGGGGATCAAGCCGATATGATTGGCTGCGCTATAGCTGCCCTTTATGTCCCGCTGAGCCACTCCCCTCGGGGAGGGGTTGGGGTTGGGGTTCGACGCCTGCTCATCCACGCAACGCCGAACCCCCACCCCCCGGCCCCTCCCCAAGCGGAGGGGAGCAAGGCTGAAAGCCGCGAACCATGCTGATCCTTGCCTCCAAGACCACCCCATTTTCGTCATTCCCGCGAACGCGGGAATCCAGGGGAGCACAGCGCGACGGCGCACTGGATTGTGCAGGCACAGCTTCGCTTCCCCGCGTTCGCGGGAATGACGAAGGGGTTGTCAAAGGGACTTTTGGCGACCGCCGTGGGATCGAACAATGCTGATCCTCGCCTCCAAAAGCGCCTCACGTCAGGCGATGCTGACTGCTGCGGGTGTGGCGTTCGAAGCGCGCCCGACACCGGTGGACGAACGCCAGGTGGAAGCCGCGCTCGGCCCCGCCCCGCCCCATGTCGTCGCGCTGGCGCTGGCCAGGGCCAAGGCATTGGCGGTACCGAGCGAGGGGCTGGTTTTGGGCAGCGATTCGCTGGTTACGGTCAATGGCCGCCGGTTCGACAAGCCGGGTTCTATCGAGGAGGCGGCCGCGCACTTGCGGGCGTTCTCGGGCCAGATCATCGAGCTGCACTCGGCAGCCGCCTTGGCGCGAGGCGGCAAGCTGGTGTGGGATCACGGCGCGCTCGCCCGGCTGCATGTGCGTGCGCTGTCCGACGCCTTCATCGCCGACTATCTCGCCGCCGAATGGCCCGCCGTCGCCCATTGCGTCGGCGTATTCAGAATCGAGGGACCGGGCGTGCAACTGTTCGAGCGCATCGACGGCGACCATTTCACCGTGCTGGGGATGCCGTTGCTGGCTGTGCTGGGCGCGCTGCGCGATCTGGGCGAGCTTTCGGCATGAAGGCTTATGCCGAGGTGATTGGCGATCCCATTGCGCAGTCGAAATCGCCGGCGATCCACACCTTTTGGCTGAACAAGCTGGGACTGGAGGCTGAATATCGCGCGTGCCACGTAACCGCTGATGGTCTGGCAGACTATCTCGCGACGCGCCGCGAGGACGCCGACTGGCGCGGGTGCAACGTTACCATGCCGCACAAGCAGGCGGTGATGCCGCTGCTCGATCGGCTCGAGATCGGCGCCGAGATGGTTGGCGCGGTCAACACCATTACCCGGCGCTATCGGCCCGATACCGGCGCGCGGCTGATCGGCACCAACACCGATGCGGCGGGCTTTCTTGAGCCGTTGCAGCCGTGGCTCGCTGAAACGCACTTGTTCCGCATGGCGCGCGTGCTCGGCACCGGCGGGGCGGCGCGGGCGATTGTCGCGGCCTTGGCCGAACATAACGTGGTGGTCGTGCTGGCGGGGCGCGATCCGGCCAAGGCGCGCGCGCTGCTCGACGAGATCGATCCCGACGGCGAGCACCACGCGGTCGACCTGGCGCATTTCGCCGACCCGACCGACTTTGCCTTCGACGACCGCGAACGGTGCCTCGACCTGGTGGTCAACGCCAGCCCGCTCGGCATGGTCGGCCAACCCCCGCTGGCCTATGATTTCAGCCATACGCCGCCCGCTTCGGTGTTCTACGATATTGTCACCGCCCCGCTCGAAACGCCGCTATTGGTCGAGGCGCGGGCGCGGGGCTTCCGCACCATCGATGGCCTCGCCATGCTGATTGGGCAGGCGGCGGCGGCCTTCGAGAAGTTTTTCGGCGTGGCGCCGCCGCGCGAGGATGGCGACGCCGAATTGCGCGCGCTGCTCACGGCATGAAACGGCCGATGGTCCTCGGCCTCACCGGCTTGATCGGCATGGGCAAGAGCACGGTGGCGGCGATGTTCCGCGACCTCGGCGTCCCGGTGTTCGATGCCGATGCCGCGGTGCGCGCGATGCAGGGTCCAGGCGGCGAACTGGTCGCGGCGATCGAGGCGGCCTTCCCCGGCACCACCGGTCCTGCGGGAGTTGACCGTAAGTTATTGAAAGAAAAGGTATTTTCTGATTCTGACGCGCTCACCCGGCTGGAAGCGATCGTCCATCCGGCGGTCGCCAAGAGCAGACAGTCGTTCGCACACGCGCAGGCCGATGTGCTGTTAGTGGTCCACGACGTGCCGCTGTTGTTCGAGAAGGGCCTCGCCGATAAGGTCGACAAGGTGGTCGTCGTCTCGGCCCCGGCAGAGGTCCAGCGCGCCCGCGTTTTGGCCCGCGAGGGTATGACCGAGGCGATGTTCGCAGCCATCCTCGCCGCGCAGATGCCCGATGCCGAGAAGCGCGCCCGCGCCGACTACGTGATCGACACCGGCACCAGCTTGGCCAAGACCCGCAGGGCCGTCGAAGACCTGGTGGACAAGCTGCGCGGCCCGTTGCGCCGCGCGCCGGACGGGTCGATAGACAACTGATGCGTGAGATCATCTTCGACACCGAGACCACCGGGCTCGACCCGCTATCAGGCGACCGGATGGTCGAGATCGGCTGCATCGAGATGGTCAACCGCGTGGTCACCGGCAACAGCTTCCACGCCTGGTTCAACCCGCAGCGCGACATGCCGATGGAGGCCGAGCGGGTCCACGGCCTCAGCGCCGCGTTCCTGTCGGACAAGCCGCTGTTCGCCGAGCGGGCGGCCGACCTGCTCGCCTTCGTCGGCGACGACCCACTGGTGGCGCACAACGCGCAGTTCGATTTCGGCTTCCTCAACGCCGAGCTTGGCGGATGCGGTCATGCACCCGTGTCGCTCGACCGGATGATCGATACGCTCACCCTCGCCCGCCGCCGCCATCCGGGCGCCAAGCATTCGCTCGATGCGCTGTGCACCCGTTACGGCATCGATCGCAGCCACCGGGTCAAGCACGGCGCGCTGCTCGATGCCGAGCTCTTGGCACAAGTCTATGTCGAGCTGACCGGCGGCCGCCAGATCGGCCTGATGCTGGCAGCAGAGGTGACGGTGGACCTGGTTTTGGTGACCAGCTTCCGCCCGCGCATCGGTACATTCCGCCCGGCGCGCCCGCACGCGCCAAGCGCCGCAGAGCTGGAACGGCACGCCGCATTCCTCACCGGTCTGGAATCTCCGCTCTGGCATAATTAAGTCCCAATCACGACTTACACCCAGAGTCTCGAGTTCGCATGAAGGAGTACCGCTCTATGGACATTCGCGTTTCCGGCCATCAGATGGCAACCGGCGCCGCCCTGCAGGAACATGCTTCGGACCGCCTGGATACGATCATCGAGAAGTACTTCAGCCGGGCGCTTTCCTCCCAAGTCACCTTCGGCAAGGCACCGACCAACGCGATCGATTGCGATATCGTGCTGCACGTCAACCAGGGTCTGATCCTGAAAAGCCACGGTCAGGCGCACGACGCGCACTTCGCCTTCGATGCCGCCGCCGAGAAGATCGAGAAGCAGCTGCGCCGCTACAAGCGCCGCCTCAAGGACCGCCACGAGCAGGTTGCGTTCGCCGCGCGCGAGGAAGACGCCGCCTACACCATCTTCGCCATGCCCGAGCCCGAACCCGAGGGCGAGGGCGAGGAAGTGGTTGTCGATGCCCCGCCGGTGATCGCCGAGACGCGGGTCGACGTTCCCGAAGTCAGCGTGTCGGACGCCGTCATGATGCTTGACCTGCGGCATACCAACGCGCTGTTCTTCAAAAATGCTGGCACCGGCCGACATAATATGGTCTATCGCCGCAACGACGGTTCGATCGGCTGGGTGGAGCCGTCTTGAACACGGCCCCGCGACACCGGTGCTTGGTCGATTAGCCAGAAAAACCAATCCCTTCCCCGATTTGCCCCGCTAAGCGCAGCAAAGCCATGGGACACGCAAAGCAAGTGCCAATGGACCCCCTATATGTGCTGAACCCCGAGTCGGTTGCCATCGTCGATGCAGCGGACAAGCCGGCAATCCTCGAAACGCTGAGCGCGCTGTTTGCCCGCTCATGCGACCTCGATGCGGCGCTGGTACTCGAATATCTCGAGGAGCGCGAGAAGCTGGGCAGCACCGGCTTCGGGCGGGGCGTGGCCATTCCGCACGCCCGCATTCCGGGTATCCAGCGACCGATGGCGGCCTTGCTCAAGCTGCGCCATCCGGCCCAGTTCAACGCGGCCGACGGCCTGCCGGTGGACCTGGTGTTCGGGCTGCTCTCGCCCGAGCACAGCGGCGCGGCGCACCTCCACGCGCTGGCGGCGATCTCGCGGTTGCTGCGCGATGAGGAAGTGCGCGATGCGCTGTCCGATGCGCCAACGGTGGAGGCGATCTACGGCTTGCTGACCAATGCCACGGATCGCGATGTGGCCTGATCGCGATGGATGAGCGGCTTCCTGCCCATCTCGAGGTTGCCGGCTTGATCCGCGCGGTCCAGGCGGCTGGCGGCTTTGCCACCGTGCTCGCCAAGGGCGAACGCGACGCGGGAACTTTGCTCGTCGTTTGTTGCCACAATGACACAGACGCCCGCGCCTACGAGCGCCTGCCGCAGCCCGATGGCACCCGCAGCTGGGCATTCGCCAAGGCCAAGGACCCTGAAAATCCTTACGATTTCTCCGAATACTGCACCCGCCGCCACAGCCAGGACCCGGACCTTTGGGTGGTCGAGCTGGACATCGCGAATGCCGAACGCTTCATCGGCAACCCGGGAACCCGTGGTTGACATGCTGCAGTGCAGCGTTATGAGCCGCCGCACTTCCAAAAGCGTAGGCTTCGACCGATGCGGCACTTAGGTCGCATCCGGAGTACGCAGACGGGGAGTGACCGGCAGGTCCTGCGCTGGTTCACGGTCAAGAACGCCCGCTCGTCGGGCTGACCCGAACCACCAGCCTGCGTCAGGCTCGCTCACCGCCCTGAGCAACAGGACACATGAATCGTATTTTACATCGCCGCGGGGCACTTGCCTCGGCTGGCTTGCTACTTGCTTCTCTTTCCGGTGTCGGCATTTCCGGCGCCTTGGCCCAAGAACAGATCGGCCTTCCGGCGATCGAAACCGCCACTGCTCCTGCGAGCGCCTTGCGCTTTGTGTCTGAGCCCGTGGTCCAGGCCATTGCCCAACCCATCTCCGCCCAACCCGCCCCCGCCACAGCGAGTTCGCTGCCCGCGCTGGTGGCTGACATGCGTGCCGGCGATCTGTCGCCCGAGCTGACCTGTCTTGCCCAGGCGGTCTATTTCGAAGCCCGCGGCGAGGAACTGACCGGCCAGCTGGCCGTGGCGCAGGTGATCATCAACCGCGCCGAGTCGGGTCGGTTCCCGCGCGACTATTGCGGCGTGGTGACCCAGCGCGGGCAATTCTCGTTCGTCCACGGCGGGCACATTCCGTCCGCCCCGGCATCGTCGACCGCTTGGCACCGCGCCACGGCCATCGCCCGCATCGCGGACCAGGACCTGTGGGATAGCGGCGTGGGCGAATCGCTCTATTTCCACGCCGCCAGAGTCCGCCCCGCGTGGATTCGCGGCCGCGCGCAAATCGCCCGCATCGACAGTCATGTTTTCTACGAATAGCCTCAAGCGCCGGCGGGGCCATCCGGCCCCTTAGGCTTTCCTCGCTATGCGGGCAGCAAGCTGCCCCCGCTGCGGGCGGGCATTCGGCCCCTTCGGCGAAGCTCAGGACAGGCTTGCGGTCGCTGCGCGACCGTTGGATCAGCCCTTGAGTTCGACCCACACGGGCGCGTGATCGCTGGCTTTCTCGCGCCCGCGGTGCTCCTTGTCGACCCCGGCGCTGACCAGACGGTCGGCGCAATCGGGGGACAATAGCAGGTGATCGATGCGGAAGCCGTGGTCGCGCTGCCACGCGCCCGCCTGATAGTCCCAGAAGGTCCACAAGCCGCCGCGCGGGTTCAATGTGTCGATCGCGTCGGTCCAGCCGTCGGCCAGCATCCGCGCATAGGCATCGCGCGAGGCCGGCTGCATCAGCGCGTCGCTGGCCATGGCGGCGGGTGACCACACGTCCTTGTCTTGCGGAATGACGTTGAAGTCGCCCAGCACCACGGTCGGGATCTCGGCGGCGAGGTGCCCGGCACACCGCGCGCGCAGCCGCTCCATCCAGGCTAGCTTGTAGTCGAATTTGGGGCCCGGCTGCGGGTTGCCGTTGGGCAGGTACAGGTTACAGATCCGTAACCCGCCCACCTCGGCCTCGAGATAGCGCGCGTGTTCGTCGGTGTCGTCGCCGGGCAGGCCGCGCTGCACTTCGACCGGGGCCACACCGTCAGCGAGGATGGCGACGCCGTTGAAGCCCTTCTGCCCGTGCCAGATCGCCTGATAGCCGATTTTGGCGAACTCGTCGGCGGGGAAGCCCTCGTCCTGCGTCTTGATTTCCTGCAGGCAGGCGACCGTGGGCCGGGTTTCCTCGAGCCATTCGAGCAGGCGCGGCAGGCGCGCCTTGATGCCGTTGATGTTGAAGCTGGCGATTCTCACGCGAGCGATCAGATGCCGAAGCTGGAGCCGCAGCCGCAACCGCTGGCGGCCTGCGGGTTCTCCACCTTGAACGCCGCGCCGCCCAGCGATTCCACATAATCGACCTGCGCACCTGCAACCAGATCGAGGCTGACCGGATCGACCACCAGCAACACGCCGCCGGTCTCGCTCACCAGGTCATCGCCGTCCGGCCCTTCGGCCAGGTCGAAGCGGTACTGGAAACCCGAGCAGCCTCCGCCATCGACGGCGAGCCGGAGGACGGCGGGCTTGCCCTGTCGCTCGGCGATGGTGCGCACGCGCGCGGCGGCGGCTTCGGTCAGGATCAAAGGTTCGGCCATGCCCCCGATGTAGGGCGCACGCCCGAGCTACTCAAGGGCGCGCTCACGACAGCGTGATATAGTCGCGCATCTGCTGCGCTTCGGCCTCGATACTCTCCATGCGGTGCTTGACCAGGTCGCCGATCGAGACGAACCCGAGCAGCTGCCCGTTCTCGACCACCGGCAAGTGGCGGATGCGCCGACGGGTCATCAATGACAAGGCGCTGAGCACTTCGACCGAGCCATCGATGGTAATCGCGGGCGCGGTCATCACCTCGCCCACGGCGCGGGCCAGCGATGCTTCGCCTTCGCGGGCCACGCCATAGAGCACGTCGCGCTCCGAAAAGATGCCGACGACCGCGCTGCCCTCCATCACCGGCAGCGCGCCGATGCGTTTTTCGGCGAGCAGCCCGGCGGCAAAGCGCACGGTGTCCTGCGGCGAGCACGAAATGATCTCCAGCTGGCGGCCCTGAATGATGCGCAAGATCGACATGGCAACCTCCTCTCTCCTGTCGGGAAGCTTATCGCACGGTTCGCCGAGTCTTGCCAAATCCGCAAAGGCGCGGCGTTGTAACTGGCGCGGCGAAGGCGCATGGTGCCGCCCATGCACCGATCACCCCTCGACGATCCGCGGCAGGCGGCCCACGCTTGGGCCCGCTACCGGCGGCTGATGCGCTATATGTTCGCCGGTACCGTGCTGGTGGTGATCGTGGCGTTGAGCCTGCTCTACCGCGAAGTCGGCATGGTCTCGGTCCACTTCTTCATCGCCACCGCGCTGGGGATCGGCTTTGCCATGCTGCTGATGAGCGCGCTGATGGGCTTGGTGTTCCTCAGCAACGGCACCGGGCACGATGCCTCGGTCGACAACAACCTCGATTCGCTGGATCCGTGACTCAGGGCGCAGAGGCGGGGCGGGAGGTCTGATCTGCAGAAAGCCCGGATAAACGGTATTGCTCCACCGGCTCGCCGCCGATCAGGTGCTGCTGGATGATCAGCTCGAGCACTTCCGGGCTGCACGAATGGTACCACACCCGGTCGGGCCAGATCACCGCGATCGGCCCTGCGGTGCACACCTGCAAACAGTCAGCCTTGGTCCGCTGCACTCCGCCCGCCCGGACCAGCCCCAGTTCCTTGAGGCGGCGCTTGAGGAACTTCCAGCTCGCCTCGCCCTCCTCGCGGCGGCAACATTCCTGCTTTTCGGACAGGCCGCACAGGAAGATGTGCCGCGCGACGGTGTCACCGTTGATCTTGGCGAGCGCGCGGGCGGCTTGATCGATATCATTCTGGCTGTTGCTCATGCGCCCCCAAGTAGGCGCCTGAGGGCGCGGCGCAAGCTCAGCGCTTCTTGCCGGCGATGCGGGCGATCTCGGCGGTGACCAGACGCTCGACGATCTCGGGCAGGTGGGCATCGAGCCACTGCGCCATCATCGGCCGCAGCATCTCGCGGACCATGCCTTCGAGCGAGGTTTCGCCCGAGCGGACGATGCGCGGCGGGGCGGGCGGCTCGGCCAGCATGGCAAGGGCAGCGAGCGACTGGCGCATGGCGTCGGCGGCCTGGTCGTTGGTCAGGCCCGGCGCGGGTTCGGGCTGGGCGGGAACTTCGTCGGCAAAGTCCATCGCCGACAGGTCGAGCACGTCATCGCCCTCCTCCTCGTCGGTTGCGGCGTAGGGCGCGGAGAACACCGTGGCGCCAAACCCCGGCGCCGAGGGAGCAGCGGGCGCGGCGGTGGACCCCCCGGTCTCGCGGCGGCGGCGCAGGGCATCTGCAGAATCGCGGTTATCGCGCGCGATCACTTTCTTGATCGATTCGAGGATTTCCTCGACCGAGGGTTCGCCTTCGTGCCGCATTGGTCCCCCCTCTTTCACGCTACGGTGCGGTCGAGATTTCGCCGTCCTGCGCCGGGATGTCAACCGTGCGGGTGGCATCGGCGACCGGATCGGGATCGCCGTGCCAGTCGAAGAAGATCGGCCGGTCACGCTCGAAGTTCACCGCCGGGTCGTACAGCGGCACTTCGCCCTCCAAACCAAGATCGCGCGCTTCGGCGCGGCCCATCGCGGCGAGCAGGGTGAACCCGGCGACATATTCGTTGCGCCGCGCGGTAACCAGCTGGACCTGCGCGCGCAGCAGTTCCTGCTGGGCGTCGAGGATGTCAAGAATGGTGCGGTTGCCGACGGTGTTTTCCGCCCGCACGCCCTCAAGGCTGAGCTCGGCCGCATCGACCGCTGTCTGGGTGGAAATGATGATCGCCCGCGCCGCCTGCCAGCTGGCATAGGCCCCGCGCACTTGCGCAATCACTTGCCGTTCGGCCCCGATAACCTGCTCGAGCGCCGCCGATTGTGTGGCCTGCGCCTGCCGCTGGCTGGCCGAAACGCGGCCGCCGTTGAAGATCGGCACCGAGAAACGGACACCGGCCTGCGCGCTGCTGCTGCTCTGGTTGGCCGCGCCAGTGCCGGGCACCGAGCCGAGCGTGCCGAGGTAATTCTGGTAGCCGCTGCCGGCAAAGCCCTCGATGCGCGGCAGGCGGGCGGCGCCGGCAACGTTGACATCGAACCCGGCGGCGACGGCGCGTTCCTTGGCGGCGATCAGGTCGGGGTTGTTCTCCAGCGCCGTGTCCACTGCCTGGGCGACATTGGCGGGCAGGCCCGGCAGCGGCGGCGGCGGTTGCAGGTCAACCGGGGCGAGGCCGACGAGCTGGATGTAATTCTCGCGCGCGCGGGTGAGGTTGGCTTCGGCGGTCTGCGCGTCGCTGAGTGCCAGCGCACGCCGGCTGGCCGACTGGGCCACGTCGGTCCGCGTCAGGTCGCCGATCTCGAACCGGTCGCTGGTCGCCTGCAGGTTGATCTCGAGCACGTTGAGGTTGTTGCGCGTGAGGCCGACGATCGCCTCGTTCTGGATCACGTCCATGTAGGCCGCAGTCACCTGGCTGAACAGCGAGCTCTCGGTCCCGCGCAAGCTGGCGCGCCCCGCCTGGACGCGCGTTTCGGCGGCGGCCACGTTGTTGACCACCGCGCCGCCGTTATACAACGGGATCGTCAGGTCGAGGTTGCCCGAGGCCTGCCGCTGGGGCGAAATGAAGCTCGACGAGCTCTGCTTCAGGTACTCGGTATAGGTGGCAGACGTGGTCAGGCTGGGCAGGCCATTGGCCTGCTGGATGAACACCGTTTCGTCAGTCGCGCGCAACTGGTCGCGCGCGGCCTCCAGCGTGGGGTTGCCGATATAGGCGGCGGCGAGCGCCTCGCGCAGGGTATCGGCCAGCGCGGGGCTGGTTACCGGGCTGGCGCCGAGCGTGGCGGTGCCAGCCAGCAGCACGGCCGCAAGCCGCAAATTGCGCGCAACGCGGTGCATGATCAAAAGCTCCAGCCCTTCGGCGTATCGAAGGCGTCGAGGCGCGGAATGCCCATTTCGCCCAGCTTGAGGAAGGTGACCGCAGACCCGTACTTGCGTCCGCGCGCCACACTGGCGATGCCATGCTCGACCAGCCCGGTGATCAGGCGGCCATCGTCGGCCAGGCGCGCGGCGAGGCTGTCGGGCATATGCTCGATCGCGCCGTCGATCAGGATCAGGCTCGCCGAGCCTTTGCCCTTCGTCAGCGCTTCTGCGGGGGTGAGCACGGTCAGCTTGGCCACCTGGCCGTGCAGCAGCGCGGGCAGGTAGCCGCTGCCACCGTCGACCACGATCGCCACGTCATCGGCGCGCGGGGCGGCTTCCTGCAGCAGCGTGCCGTGGAACAGCGGCGCGGCGAGCCACTTGCCATTGCCCAGCGGCACGGCGCGATCCATGTAGGCCACAAGGCGCGCGGCGGCGGGCACGAAGTCCTCGCGCGCGACGCGGCTCATCGGGCCGATGGCGCATTGCGCGCTGACGCCGCTGGTGCGCAGCTGGCTCTCGATCATCGCCCTGCGTGCATGGGCGGAAGCGTCTTGCGGCTTGGCCGTATCGAGCAGGGTCACAGTGGCTGTCACTCTATCTGGGTCTCTCGTCACTCTTGCCGCCCCAATCTATCGAACTATGAGGTCTTTCGGCGTATGAGGGCCTTAGGCGCGTGAGGGCCTCAGGCCAAGTGGGCTTTCGGGCCTATCTATAGGGGGCACAACCCCCAGTGCGTCAAAAAATAGTGTCGGCATTTGTATCATCTGGAGCCTGCCCGCCATGACCGATATGATCACCATCCGCGAGGCGGATCTCATCGAAACCGTGGCCGATGCGCTGCAGTACATCAGCTATTACCATCCGATGGATTACATCAAGGCGCTGGGCGTGGCTTACGAGGCCGAACAAGGCCCGGCGGCGAAGGACGCGATTGCGCAGATCCTCACCAACAGCCGCATGTGTGCCGAGGGGCACCGGCCGATCTGCCAGGATACCGGCATCGTCAACGTGTTCCTCAAGTGGGGCCAGAACTGCCGTCTCGAATCGGCGATGAGCTTGCAGGACGTGGTCGATGAAGGCGTGCGCCGCGCCTACCTGCTGCCCGAGAACAAGCTGCGCGCCTCGATCCTCGCCGATCCCGCCTTCACCCGCCGCAACACGCGCGACAACACGCCCTGTGTTCTCAGCGTGGAGATGGTGCCGGGCAACACGGTCTCCATCGATGTTGCGGCCAAAGGGGGCGGCAGCGAGAACAAGAGCAAGTTCAAGATGATGAACCCCAGCGATTCGATCGTCGACTGGGTGGTCGAGCAGATTCCGCTGATGGGCGCGGGCTGGTGTCCGCCGGGTATGCTCGGCATCGGCATTGGCGGCACGGCGGAATATTGCATGACGCTGGCCAAGAAGAGCCTGATGGACCCGATCGACATGACGCAACTGAAGGCGCGCGGGCCGCAAACCGATATCGAGAAGCTGCGCATTGAGATCTACGACCGGGTCAACGCGCTGGGCGTGGGCGCGCAGGGGCTGGGCGGCCTGTCGACCGTGCTCGACGTCAAGATTGTCGATTGGCCGTGCCACGCCGCGGGCAAGCCGGTGGCAATGATCCCCAACTGCGCCGCCACCCGCCATGCCCACGTGACGATCGACGGCTCCGGCCCGGCATTCCTGCCGCTGCCCAACCTCGACGAGTGGCCCGATGTGCAGTGGCAGCCGGACGTGGCGGCGAAGAAGGTCGATCTCGACCACCTGACGCCCGAGGAAGTGGCCAGTTGGAACCACGGTGACCGGCTGCTGCTCAGCGGACACATGCTGACTGGGCGCGACGCCGCGCACAAGCGCATCCAGGACATGCTCGCCAAGGGTGAGGAACTGCCGGTCGATTTCCGTGGCCGGGCGATCTACTACGTCGGCCCGGTCGATCCGATCATGGGTGAAGTGGTCGGCCCCGCCGGCCCGACCACCGCCACGCGGATGGACAAGTTCACCGACATGATGCTCGAACTCGGCTTGCTGGTGATGATCGGCAAGGCCGAGCGCGGGCAGGGCGCGGTGCAAACCATCGCCAAGCACAAGGTGGCATACCTGATGGCCACCGGCGGCGCGGCCTACCTCGTATCCCGCGCCATCCGCGAATCGCGCGTTGTCGGCTTCGAGGATCTGGGGATGGAGGCGATCTACGAATTCACCGTGGTTGATATGCCGGTGACCGTGGCGGTCGATGCGGCGGGCAACAACGTCCACACGCTCGCCCCGCTCCACTGGCAGCGCAAGATCGCCGAGGAAGGGCTGCTGGCCTGATCGACCAACACCTGATCGTGTTCGACCGGATCGCACCAAGGGGCTGGCCATCGGCGCGGTTCAGCTTCTAGATGCAGCCATGAGCAACCCGCCCATCGATGACCGGAATCCGCATGACGGGCCCGCCCGCGTGCCGTTCCGCACCGTGCTGCTGTCGATCGCCGGGCTGTGGCTGACCTATTTCCTGCTCACCACGCTGCGCGGTGAGCTGGTCGACCTGGGGTTTGCGCAGGAAGCCTTCTGGCGCCGCGCACTCGCCTCGCTCGCTGGCGCGGTGATTACGCTGGGTCTGTGGTCGATCCTGCGGTTGTTCGACACGCGCGCGCTGTGGCTCAAGATCATCGCCGCGTTGATCGTGTCCTTGCCGGTCGCCCTGCTGATCGCGCAGGCCAACCAGCTGGTGTTTGCCAGCATGGAGGAGCGCGTGTTCGCCCGGACGGTGGAGCAGCGCGGCTTCTCGGTGCGCAAGGACCAGTCGGGCGACCTGCTGGTGGACATTCCCGCCGCTGCGCTGCCCGAAATCCCTGCGGAGGACCAGCCAGAGCAGGACGTGGTTACCGTGGCTGCGGAGCGGCTGCAGGAAAGCTATTGGGACCAGATCACCGAGGTCGCCTATGGCCGCTATTTCATGCTGCTGGCGTGGTGCGCGCTGTACCTGGCGCTGCTGACGGGCGAGAAGGCGCGGCGGGCCGAGCGGCGCGAGCAGCAGGCGCTGAATGCCGCCAAGGCGAGCGAACTGCGGTCCTTGCGCTATCAGGTCAATCCGCACTTCCTGTTCAACACGCTCAATTCGCTGTCGGCGCTGGTGCTGACCGGCAAGACCGAAGCGGCCGAGCGGATGATCCAGATGCTCAGCAGCTTCTATCGTCACAGCCTGGCCGACGATCCCACCAGCGATGTGGCGCTGGGTGAGGAGATCGCGCTGCAGAAGCTGTATCTCGATATCGAGGCGGTGCGCTTTCCGCTGCGACTGGTGGCGCGCTATGACATTCCCGCCGATCTCGCCGATTGCCAGGTGCCGGGCATGATCCTGCAGCCCTTGGTCGAGAATTCGGTCAAGCACGCGGTCGCCACCAGCAGCGGGCAAGTGACGATCACGCTCGCCGCGCGCGAGGAATACGGGCGGCTGGTGCTGACCGTGGCGGACGACGGGAAGGCTGACAGCGGCCACGGCGAACCGCGCGCGGGTTATGGCATCGGCCTTGCCAATGTGCGCGAGCGGCTGGCTGCGCGCTTCGGCAACGAGGCGGCGATTGTCAGCGGGGTGCAGGCCAATGGCGGCTATGCTACCGAATTGCGTTTGCCCCTGCTCCACGGGCACCGCCGCCAGGATGCTGCCGCGTGACCGGGGTTCCTGCCGCTGACCGCCCCGCGACCCTGCGTACGCTGATCGTCGATGACGAGCCGCTGGCGATCGAGCGGATGCAGGTGCTGTGCGCCGAACTGGCGGGCCTCTCGGTGGTCGGTACGGCCAGCGATGGCAGCGCGGCGCTGCGGCTGGCCGAAAAGCTCAAGCCCGACCTGCTGCTGCTCGACATGACCATGCCCGGCATGGACGGGCTCGCGGTTGCGCGCGAGATCGCCCGAAGCCGCGATGGCATGAACCCGGTGCCGGCGGTGATTTTCGTCACCGCGCACGAGAACTTCGCGGTCGAGGCGTTCGATCTCGATGCCGTCGACTATGTGCTGAAGCCCGTCGCGGCCGAACGGCTCGAACGCGCAATCGGGCGGGCGCTGGCTCGCCGCGAGGTGCGCCGGGTTGATGACAGCGCGTGGCTGACCGAGTTCTGGGTGCCAACCCGTTCCGAACTGCTGCGCGTCGACGCCGGCGAGGTTAGCCGGATCGATGCCGAGCGCGACTATGTGCGGCTACACGTGCACGGCGCCTCGTACCTGCTGCTGCAGACGATCGCCGGGCTGGAGGCCAAGCTCGATCCCGAGCTGTTCATCCGCATCCACCGCTCGACGATCCTGCGCCGCGACCAGATCCGGGCCTTGCGCCACGAAGGTCTCGGCGTGTGGTGCGTCGAGCTGGCCAACGGGGAGGAGCTGCGCATTGGCCGCACCTATCTGCGCAAGGTCAAGGCCATGGCGGGCCGGTGATCGGTAAGTGATAGCCTCTCTGACACCGCTGCCCGCGATCATCGTGCGCTTCGTCGAACTGAAGGAGTGGCTGCTCGGCAGCTTCGGCCAGTCGCACGATGCGATGCACGTCCACGTGGGGCTGGCGATCTTTGTCGGGCTGCTGCTGGTGCTGCGCGGGAAAGGGAGCTGGTGGTTGCCATTCAGCCTGCTGGCCGCGCTGAGTCTGCTGGCCGAAGTGTTCGACGTGATCGCCCTGCTCTCGGTCAAGTCGCCGATCGATCCGATGGAAAGCCTGCGCGACGTGGCCAACACGCTGGTCTGGCCACTAGTGCTGAGCGTGCTGTTCACCTGGCACCGCCGCCGGTCAGGTCGCCGCTAGGCCCGGAGCCTTAATGGCGGCGGCAGGGTCGCCAAATGGGGTTGGGCGCTCCGCCGCCGCCGCCGCGCAGGTCAGCCGGCGTTGCGGCCGTCTGCGATCACGCGGGCAAAGCGCTGGTCAAGCTGGGCGCGGGCGTCGCGATAGCAGGCGCGCTTTTCGCGCGTCAACACGCGGGTGCCCAGGTCGGTCTCGTCCATTGCGCAGGCCGAGCGCGCGGCGTTGTCGATGCGGCGCTCCAGCTCGGCGCGACCGTCCTCGGTGGCGAGGTCAAGGTCGGTGTGGGTCACGCCGACAGTGCGCTGTTCGATCCGCTGTGCGCCAGCCATGACGGGCGTGGCCAGGAGCGCGGCGGTTGCCAGCGCCAATACGATCTTGTGTGCCATTTCCCTCAATCCTTCCTCTAAATGGTTGCGCCGCAGCCGTTGGGACTAGCTTGGCTGCGGCGCGACACCATTGGTAGGCGAGCGCCGCGACGCTGGCGCGGCACGGTCGACCTGCGACGCGCGTCGCTCGACCGGAGTCAGTCCATGCCGACGAACCGCCAAGCCTGCTCCACCAACGACTGCGATGAAGCCTAGGTTGCCTCGCCAGCCTGCCTCGCGCATGACGTGGGCATGGCCATCGCGATCGTGTTCCTGTGCGGCGTGTTCAACTTTGCGGCGCACCGCGCGGTGATCGCCAGCGGCCATCCGCTGGTGCGGCAGATGCACCGCGCCACCGTACTGCTGCGCCCGCCGGTGACGCTGGGATTGGAATTTGGCGCGCTGCTGGTGGCGCTGCTGGTGGTGGCGCAGGGCAGCCCCGGCTGGGCCTGGGTCTATGTCCTCTACACGCTGGGCAGCGGGTGGACTGCCTGGGCGCTGTTGACTGGTCGGATGTGATGGGAACCCGTGACGGCCCCGCGCGCTCTGGCCGCATGAAGCCCGGCATTTCCTGCTGCCTGATCAGCAACGCGATGAGCGGCAGCAATGACACGGTCGCGCTCGACGCTGTGCGAACGAGCTGCGCGGGCGGCGGCCTCACCATCGTGCGTGACGTCTCGTTTCCGGACGATCCTTTGCCCGCCCCCGCGGATCTCGACGCAGCGGGCATTGCCCTGGTGGCGATCTTCACCGGCGATGGCACGCTCAACGCCGCGCTCGACAAGTTGGCTGGGTGGAGCGGCAGCGTTCTGGTGCTGCCCGGCGGGACGCAGAACCTGCTCGCCAAGCGCCTGCACGGCGATGCCACGGCGGACGAAGTGCTCGCCCGCTTCGCCGCCGGAGGCGCACGGCCGCAGCGCCCCAGCATCATTCGATGTCCGGCGGGCCACGCCTATGCCGAACTGCAAGCCGGTCCCGGCACCGTCTGGCACCGCGTGCGCGAGGCCATGCGCGAGGGGTCGGTGCTCGAAATGGCGCAGCAAGGCGCCGCAGCGATGACCGAAACGCTCGCCGCGCCGGGCATTGCCTGCCGCCATCCGGCGCTGGGCCGTGCCGAGGGCTACCCGCTGATCGTGCTCAAAGCGCACGACAGCGGCATCGCCGTCACCGCCTACCATGCCGAGGATGCGGGGGACATGATGGCGCAGGCGCTGGCCCTGCTGCAGCGCAATTTCCGCGAGGGGCCGCACGACGATCTGGGCGAGGTGCAGCGGATCACGCTTGCTTCGGTCGATGGCCAGGTGTTCGGCCTGCTGCTCGATGGTGAGCCCGCCGATCCGGGTGCCTCCTCTACATTCGAACTGGCCGCGATCACGGTCGATCTGCTAGCCACGCGGGCCGATGGCTGAACCGCTGCTCCTGTTCCACTTGTCCGACCTCCATTTCGGTC
This sequence comes from Alteraurantiacibacter sp., assembly GCA_039927835.1. Classification (GTDB taxonomy): domain Bacteria; phylum Pseudomonadota; class Alphaproteobacteria; order Sphingomonadales; family Sphingomonadaceae; genus Alteraurantiacibacter. The sequence continues at coordinate 20,644 of JBDSUF010000056.1, read as the reverse complement.
TGGAGGACAGCTTTGCGCTCGACTGGGTGGCGGCCGAGATCGCCTTGCGCCGCCCCGCCGCCGTGGCCATCACCGGTGATCTGACGATGCGCGCCCGGACGCGCGAGTTCGATGCGGCGGCCCGATGGATCAAGGCGATCGAGGTGCCGGTGACGGTCGAACCTGGCAACCACGACCTGCCCGGTTACCACCTGCCATCGCGTTACCTCAAACCGTTCGGCCGCTTTGTCGCGTTCCAGCACCTCGTCGAGCGCGAGCTGGTGTTCCAGGATATCGCCGTGGTCGGGCTCAACACCAATGTCCCGGCGCAGTGGCGGTTCAACTGGTCGAAAGGCTGCGTCTCGCGCCGTGCGCTGGCCGAATGCCTGGCGAAGATCGACGCGTTGCCCGCCGGGACGCGCGCACTGGTTACCGTGCACCACCCCTTGCGTGAGGCGGGCACGCACGGCACCGCGCTGACCCGCGGCGGCGCCCATGCGCTGGCCGAACTGGCCCGCCGCAATGTCGTCGCCGTGCTTTCGGGCCATGTCCACGATGCCTTCGACATCAGCGAGCCGACCCCCAACGGCCCGGTGCGGATGATCGGCGCGGGCACGCTCTCGCGCCGCCTGCGAACCACGCCCGCCAGCTTCAACGAACTGCACTGGGATGGCACCGCGCTGACCGTCAAGGTGCGCAACCTCGAAGGTCGCTCGACACCGGCCATGCAGATCGAGGATGTGCCCGAAAACGCCGAACCGCCGCTGGCGCCGGACCAGCCGTGAGTTTTGCCGGGAACCGCACTTCTCGTCCCGCCGTTGTTTTTTCCATGACCGCTCGCATTCTCGTCGTCGAGGACGACCTGCTCAACCGCATGTTCTATCATGAGGTGCTGGGCGCTTGCGGCCACGAGGTGGCGATGGTGGGTGATGGTGCAGCGGTGATGAAGGAAGTCGCGCGGTTCAAGCCCGACCTGATCACGATGGACATCCAGCTGCCGCACGTCTCGGGTCTCAAGCTGATCGGGCAGCTGCGCCGCAAGGCCGAGACGCGCGAAATCCCGATCATTGCCATCACCGCATTCGTCGGCCGCGAAGAGGAAGCCCGCGTCCGTGCCGCCGGAGCGAGCAACTACCTCTCCAAGCCGGTGACGATGGACCGGCTGAAAGGCGCAGTCGACGCGGCGCTGGAGGGTTGATCCCGAACCAAAAAGGGCGGCCCCGCAGGACCGCCCTCTTGGTTTCTGGCAGGGCATAGCGCCCAATAATAATCAGCGCTTGCTGAACTGGAAGCTGCGGCGGGCCTTGGCGCGGCCGTACTTCTTGCGTTCGACGACGCGCGGATCGCGGGTCAGGAAGCCGGCGGCCTTGACTGCGGGGCGCAGCGTGGGCTCGTACTTGGTCAGGGCCTGCGAAATGCCGTGCCGGACCGCACCGGCCTGGCCCGACAGGCCACCACCCTTGACGGTGGCAATCACGTCGTAGGCGCCTTCGCGACCGGCGACGGTGAACACCTGGTTGAGCACCAGACGCAGCGTCGGACGGGCGAAGTACACTTCCTGATCGCGGCCGTTGACGGTGACCTTGCCGGTGCCGGGCTTCAGCCACACGCGGGCCACGGCATCCTTGCGGCGGCCGGTGGCATAGGCGCGGCCCTGGGCGTCGAGTTCCTGCTCGCGCAGCACGGCGGCCGGGCCGGTCCGCACGGGAGCGGCGGGGGCTTCGCCTTCACCCGAAGACAGGGTGTTGAGATCCGACAGGTCGGAAATGGTGGTGTTTTCGTCGGCCATCACTTGGCAACCTTGTTCTTGCGGTTCATCGAGGCAACATCGAGCACTTCGGGCTGCTGCCCGCCATGAGGATGCTCGGTGCCGTTAAACAGGTGCAGCGCACGCATCTGGTCGCGGCCCAGCGGCCCGCGCGGAATCATCCGCTCGACAGCCTTTTCCAGCACCCGTTCGGGATAGGCGCTGAGCAGCACCTTTTCGGCCGTGATGCTCTTGATGCCGCCGGCATAACCGGTGTGGCGGTAATAGACCTTGTCGCCCAGCTTCTTGCCGGTGAAGCGCACCTTGCCGGCGTTGAGCACGATGACATGGTCACCGCAATCGACGTGCGGGGTGTAGCTCGGCTTGTGCTTGCCGCGCAGGATATTGGCGATGATCGTGGCGAGGCGGCCGACGACCAGCCCATCGGCATCGATCACGTGCCACTTCTTGTCGACCTCGGCCGGCTTGATCGACCGGGTCTGTCTGGAGAGCGCCTTCATGGCTTGATGGTTTCCTTAAGAGCTTATGCGAATCTGGTCCCGCAGCAGCCTTGCAAAGCCCTGCGAAGGCGCGGCATGTGTCTTGCGGGGGCCGATAAGTCAAGCATTCCCGCGCTTTTGCGGGGAGGTATAATAATACCGTGCGGATTATGGGGGTGCTGAGACTAGGTCCGGAACCTAGACCCGGAACAGCTCCCACCGCTCGCTACTGCGCCGCTCCTCGCCTTCCAGCGTGGTGATCACCTCGCGCGTGGCGAGGCGCATCAGGCGGGTATCGGCGTCGCGACTGGCGGCAAAACGCACGCGCACCTCACCGGTCTGGCCCCACGGCAATTCGATCGTCTGGCGCTGCTCCACTGCGCCTTCCGCCGGGGCGAACAGGTCTTGCGGCAGGTAGGCGGTGAGCTGCGTGCTGCTGGCGCTGAGGGCATCGAGCAGTTCGCGCACCTCGCCTCCATCGGCGAAACGCTGGCGGACTTCCGCCAACGCGAGGCTCACTTGCTCGGTCATGGCCGGGTCGGGGCCGTCGACGATGCGGCCCTGGTGGTCGAGCGCCAGCGGAAAGACGCCCTTCTCCACGCGCTGTTCCTCGAGCCGGGCGAGCGAGGCGAGATTGGCCGGTGCCTCCACCCGCGCGCTCACCTGCACGCCGTCGACCAGATAGCCATCGCCAGCGGTGCTGAAGCGGACGCGGAAATCGCGTGTGGTCGCCAGCTGGATACCGCCCGGCAACTGGCGCTGCAGCGTGCGGCGATAGATCATGTCGCCCGATGGAGGTGCGATGGTACCGCTTACAGCCTCGGCGGTAGCAGCGCGGGCCATGCGCGACGACAGGAACGGCAGCAAGGCCAGCCCCAACGCCGATCGCAAAACTGCACGCCGTGCCGCAAGGCTGTTCATGCCGACCCTGTCTCTACCAGGCTGCCCAGCCATCGCTGCGTGGCTGAAGCGGCCTTGTCCGTTTCCCACCCGACAATCGCAGGGGTTTGGTACGAATGCAATTGCTCCAATCGCGCAATCGCGGCGACGGGCGCCCGGGCCTCGCCTTCGTCCGGGAAGGGGCACCACTGGAAAAACGCAGTCATCCCTTGGCAAGGCCCTGCTCGCGCCAGCCGAGCCGGTTGGCGGCCCAGGCCGTCGCCGCCACCAGCAGCGCGCCGACCAGCTGGTGCGCCACGGCCAGCCACAGCGCGACGCCGGACATAACCGTGGCAATGCCGAGCAGAATCTGGATCCCGAATGCACAGTGCACCAGCACCGAAGCGCGCCGGTCGCCCGCACGCTTCACCGCGCGCGCCAGCACCACCAGCATGGCCACCACCACCCAGGCCCACCAGCGGTGCAGCCAGTGGAGCAGGAACGGATCGTGTGTGAGCGCAAACAGCCAGCCGCCCGCGAGGCTGAACTGCGGCAGGAATTGTCCGCTCATCAGCGGCCAGGTGTCGCTCGCCAGCCCGGCGTTGAGGCCCGCCACCCACGCACCGAGCAGCAGCTGCACGAACAGCACCAGCAGTGTTGTGGCGGCCAGCGGGGTCAACCGCGCGGGAGCGGCGCGGCTATCCTCGGCCAGCCGCAACAGGTCGCGCGCGGTCCAGATCAGCCCGCCGAGCGTGAACAAGGCCGTGAGCAGGTGCGCCGAAAGCCAGAAGTGCGACACGTCGGTCATCTGCGTGTTGAGGCCCGAGCGAACCATCAGCCAGCCGAGCGCGCCTTGCAGCCCGCCCAACCCGAGCAGCGCCAGCAGCCGCGGTTTGTAGCCCGCCGGAATCGCTCCCCTGGCCCAGAACCATGCCAGCGGCAGCGCAAAGGCCAGCCCGATCACGCGCGCCAGTAGGCGGTGGGACCACTCCCAGAAATAGATGAACTGATAGTCCGCCAGCGTCATGCCTTGCGGACCGGCGACCTGGCGATACTCGCCGATCTGCTGGTAGGCGGTGAATTCGGCGCGCCACTGCGCCTCGCTCAGCGGGGGCAGCATACCCGTCACCGGCTTCCACTCGGTTATGGAGAGGCCGCTTTCGGTCAGACGGGTGATCCCGCCGATGGCCACGATCAGCACCACCAGCGCGGCGACGGCGAAAAGCCAGATGGCGATGGAGCGCGGTTGCAGCTTGGCACTGGGTGACATGCCCGCGCTCTGCGCTGCACGGCCACGAATCGCAACACGACAATTTGTCGCGAAAGCAGCGGCATTCGTGCTTGCGCAATGTTATAGCGTTACATACATGGGCACGCATGGCTTCGATGATCACCAGGATTCGTGACCGGCTCGACCGGATCGGGGTACTGTTGTCGTGCCTGTGCCTCGTCCATTGCGTGCTCGGGCTGGTGCTGGTGGCGGGGCTGGGGCTGGGCGCGGGCGTGCTGCTCGATCCGGCGATTCACCGCTTCGGGCTGGTGCTGGCGACGCTGATTGCCGCCGTGGCCATCGGCATGGGCGCGCTGCGCCACCGGCGCGCGGCACCCTTCGTGGTGGCGATGACCGGGCTCTCGTTCATGGGCGGCGCGGTCGCGGTGGGCCACGGCACCGAGGAAGCCGTGTTGACGGTGATCGGCGTGCTGCTGGTGGCTACCGGGCACATCCTCAACTTGCGTAAAGCGTAAGCTGCACTAAGTCTTGGCGCGTGATGAGCACCGCCATTTCCCTGACCGTCAACGGCGAACCGCGCCACACCTCGTCTGCGACGGTGGCTGACTTCGTGCGCGAGCTGGGCCTCAAGGTCGCCAAGGTGGCGGTGGAGCATAACGGCATGATCGCCCCACGCTCGACGCTGGAGCATGTGGCGCTGGCCGATGGTGACGTGCTGGAGATCGTCCACTTCGTCGGCGGGGGTTAGGGCCAAAAGCACCTTGTCCGTTGGCGCGCCCGCCCTTACCGCTGCAGGCATGACCAATACCGATACCTTGACCTCAGACACCTGGACCGTCGCCGGTCGCACCTTCACTTCGCGCCTGATTGTCGGCACGGGCAAGTACAAGGACTTCGCCCAGAACGCCGCCGCAGTCGAAGCGAGCGGGGCCGAGATCGTCACCGTCGCCGTGCGGCGGGTGAACGTGTCCGACCCGACCCAGCCGGTGCTGATGGACTTTATCGATCCCAGGAAGATCACCTACTTGCCCAACACCGCCGGGTGCTTCACCGCTGATGACGCCATTCGAACGCTGCGCCTGGCCCGAGAGGCGGGCGGGTGGGACCTGGTCAAACTTGAAGTCCTGGGCGAGGCGCGCACGCTCTATCCGGACATGCGCGAGACGCTGAAGGCGTGCGAGGTGCTCGCCAACGAAGGCTTCCTGCCGATGGTCTATTGCGTCGACGATCCGATCGCTGCCCGCCAGCTGGAGGAAGCGGGCGCGGTGGCGGTGATGCCGCTCGGCGCTCCCATTGGCAGCGGCCTCGGCATCCAGAACAAGGTCACCATTCGGCTGATCGTCGAAGGGGCCAAGGTTCCTGTCCTGGTCGACGCCGGCGTCGGCACCGCGAGCGAGGCGGCGGTGGCGATGGAGCTGGGCTGCGACGGCGTGCTGATGAATACCGCCATTGCCGAGGCGAAAGACCCGGTGCGCATGGCCCGCGCGATGAAGCACGCCGTCATCGCCGGACGCGAGGCTTACCTTGCCGGGCGGATGATGACGCGCAAGTATGCCGATCCGAGCAGCCCGCTGGCGGGTTTGATCTGAGATTAAGCCCGCGTCGATGCGCCGGGCCTATTCAACCGAATCTTAACCATGATGCGCGACATCGGTCGGGTAACCGGCAGGAGGCCGCGCATGGCTAGTTCGACGACCGCATCGCTCAGCATCTCGGAGATGCGTGAATTCGCCGGCTTCACCGCTGGCGAGCAGGAGTTCATCACCCGCAGCCTCGACGTCTATATGGCGCGCGGCGATGCCTTCAAGGCGTGGGGCAGAACGAGCGGCGGCACGGCGACGATTCGCGCGCAATACCTCGCCTATCGCGAGCTGCACGCCTTGCACGGCGATTTGCCCGCCACTGTCACCCTCGACGGGTTGGCGCAATTCATCGGGCCCTCGGTGCGAATCGCCGCGCAGGACCTGGTGCAAGACCAGATCGACAGCTTCTCGGCCTTCCGCTTCCTCTACGAACGCATGCTCGGCGCCGCCGCGCGCCCGTTCCTGCCCGCGATATTCTGCGCCGCCGCCGCGCTCCCGCAAATGCGCCCGTGCCGCCGCAAGATGCTGCTGCAGAGCTTGAGCGAAGCAGCCGCCACCGCGCCGGGCTGGTCCGACCGCGAACCGGCGTTCTTTCCGGAGCGGCTGGAGGACGAGGCGGCTTAACATCGCGCCTCAATACAACCCGTCGATCCGCCCCTGATACACCGCCCTGATCGGGCCGCGTTTGATTTTCATCGTTGGGGTCATCTGGCCGTTGTCGACGGTGAACGGCTCATCGGTGAAATCGAACTTGCGGATTTTCTCGATCACCGACAGCTCGGCGTTGGTGCGGTCGACGGCGGCCTTGATCGCTTTCAGGAACGCCGGGTTGGCTCTCAGCGCCGTTAGATCGCCTTCAACGCCGTTGTCCCTCGCCCATGTCTTGAGCCATTCACCATCGGGCACCAGCAGCGCGACGATGAACGGGCGCTTGTCGCCGCTGACCATCGCCTGGGCGATCTCGGGCTGCAGCGTCAGCATGCCTTCGAGCTTCTGCGGGGCGATGTTGTCGCCCTTGTCGTTGACGATGATGTCCTTCTTGCGGTCGGTGATGACGATCCGGCCAGCCTTGTCGAGATGGCCGATATCGCCGGTGTGCAGCCAGTCACCACTCATGGCGGCAGCGGTCGCTTCCGGGTTGCGCCAGTAGCCTTTCATCACCAGCTCGCCCTTGACGAGGATTTCGCCGTCCTCGGCGATCCTCACCTCCACGCCCTTCAGTGGCGGGCCGACAGTGTCGAGCCGAATGCCCGCGGCGGGGCGGTTGCACGAGGCGACGGGCGCGGTTTCGGTCTGGCCGTAGCCCTGCAGCATCACCAGCCCCATCGCCTGGAAAAACCCGCCGATCTCCGGGTTGAGCGGCGCGCCGCCCGAGACCAGCGCCTTGATCCGCCCGCCGAACCGCGCGCGCACCTTGGGTCGCAGCGTCAGGTTGAGCAGCGCGCTGACCGGCAGGTTCTTGGGCGAGGACTTGCCGGCGATCTGCCGCTCGCCCAGCCGGATCGCCCGCTGCAGCAGGAATTGCGCCGCGCCGCCCTGCTTCTCGACCGTCTTGATCAGCTTCTCACGCAGGATCTCGAACAGGCGCGGGACCACGATCATGAAGGTGGGACTGGCTTCCTCGAGATTGCTCGAAAGCTTGTCGAGCCCCTCGGCGAACCAGATGTCCGCGCCAAGGCCGATCGGCAGGAACAGCCCGCCGGTGTGCTCCAGCGCGTGGCTCAGCGGCAGGAAGCTGAGGAACCGCTCCTCGCCCCAGCTGAAATCCTGGCTGAGAATCTCTCCCGCGCCCTCCACATTGCTGAGGATCGCGCCGTGGTGGAGCATAACTCCGCGCGGGCTGCCGCTGGTGCCGCTGGTGTAGATGATGCAGGCCATATCGTGCCGCGTGACGCTGGCCAGCCGCGCTTCAACCGCGGCGCGTGCTGCCACCGGATCGCCCGCCAGCATCTGCTCCCACTGGTGGACCGCGAAAGCACCGTTCTGCGCGTTGCCCATCGGCTCGATCGCCACCAGGTGCTCGGCCTGCCCCGCACGGAGCATCGCGGCGAGCAGCGGGCGCGCCAGTTTGTCGGTCGATACGACCACCGCGCGCGCGCCGCTGTTGTCGAGGATGTGGCAGTGATCGCCTTCCGTGTTGGTGGTGTAGGCGGGCGTGGTGATGCAGCCCGCCGCCATGATGGCGAGGTCCGCCAGGCACCATTCGGGCCGGTTTTCGGATACCAGCATCACCCGGTCGCCCGGATTGAGGCCCAGCGCGACCAGCCGCTCGGCCATCAGGCACACCTGCGCTGCGCTTTCCGCATAGGAGATCGAGGTCCAGCGCCCCTCGACCTTGGCGGTCAGGAACGGCTTGTCGCCCCGCTCGTCGGCGCGGCTGAGGAACAGGCCGACCAGACTTTGCGCCGTCGCGATGTCATCCAGTTGCAAGGCCCGCGCCCTCCCCTTTGCCGGCCGCTTGGTGCGGGGCCTGACAGTTTCCCGGGCAACTGATTAGGCGAGCGCCAGTTTCCCGGCAAGATGGGGCGGAATCAGCGCTGGCGGGTGGCTTCGGGCCCCAATCCTTCGGACTGCCCCTCCCCGGCCCCTTCAACGACCGGCGCGGCAGGAATGCGGATCAAGGCTTCGAGCCGCGGGTCATAGGCCGCGCGCCAGGTGCCATCGGCCTGCCGCAATGCACCTGTGGTCCGCAGCAACTGGTCGAACGGCTGGGTGCGCGTGTGGCCGAGCGCCTGCAATTGCGGTGCCAGCGCTTCCATCCACGTGCCCTTTTCCACCAGCACATTGCCGCCGCCCACCGCCATCACGAACGGAAAGCCCAGCGCTTCCTCCAGCGGCAAGCCGAAATCGATCACCGCGATGATCGCGCGCGCGGTCTGCGGCGGGATCAGCCCGCCCCCCGCCGCGCCGACCACGAACAGCGGACGGCCTTGCGGATCATAGACTACGGTCGGCGTCATCGAACTGGCCGGCCGCTTGCCGCCGGCAATGGCATTGGCCACCGGGCGACCATTGGCCTGTGGCGCGAAGGCAAAGTCGGTCAGCTCGTTGTTCAGATAGAACCCGCGATAGGCGAGGCCCGAACCGAACGCGCCTTCGACCGTGGCGGTCAGGCTGGCCATATTCCCGTTGCTATCGACCGCGACGAAATGGGTGGTGCCCTGTTCGGGCCACTGCTGCCCGGTGGCCAGCGCGAGTGAGGCCCCGGCAGGCTGACCCGGCGCGGCTTCGGCCATCGTCGTGGCGGGATCGATCAGCGCACTGCGGCTGGCGAGGTATTCGCTGTCGAGCAGCCCCGCCAGCGGCACTGCCACATAGCCGGGGTCACCGACGTACAATTCACGGTCGGCATAGGCGAGCCGCTGCGATTCGAGGAACAGGTGCCAGGTCACCGGATTGCGCGGGCCCAGCGCGGCGAGGTCGAACCTCTCAAGCTGCTTGAGCATGGCCAGCAGCGCCACCCCGCCCGACGATGGCGGCCCCATCGTGCACACGCGGTACAGGCGATAGACAATGCACGCCGGATCACGCTCGACCGCGCGGTAGTTCGCCAGATCCTGCGCGGTCATTCCGGCTATCGGTGTGTCGGCGGCGATCTCGGCCGCCATCGCTTCAGCAAAGGCGCCGCGATAGAAGCTGTCCGGCCCGCCAGCTGCGATCATCTCCAGCGTCTGCGCCAGTTCGGGCAGACGAATCACCTCGCCCGGCAAGGGGGCGCTGCCATCGGTGTGATAGAACATCGCCAGCCCATCCGGATCGCGTCCGCCGCGTGCGACGAACGTGGCGAGCGAGGCGCTGAGGCGCGGGGTGATCGGAAAGCCATCGCGCGCCAGCGCAATGGCCGGTGCGAACAGGTCGGCCCATGGCAGGCGCCCGTGCTGGCGATGCGCTTCGGCGGCCAGCGCCACCGCGCCGGGAACGCCGACGCTGAGGCCGCTGAGCGTGGCCGCCGTGCGGTTGCGCGGGGTGGTGCCATCGGCCTCGAGGAACCAGGTGCTGGTCGCGGCAGCGGGGGCGACCTCGCGTCCGTCGAAGGTCTCGACGGTGCCATCGGGCGCGCCCAGCACCAGCAGTCCGCCGCCGCCCAGGCCCATGCTCTGCGGTTCGAGCACCGCCAGCGCCAACATCATCGCCAGCGCGGCATCGGTGGCCGAGCCGCCGCGCGCCATGATCGCCTCGCCGATCGGTCCCACGCGCGCATCGTTCGCCGCCGCCGCGCCGCCAGTGGTGACCGAGGGCGTGGAGGCAAGCGGCGCAGGTTCAGGAGCAGTGACACAGCCCGCCAGCACCAGCGGTGCCAGCAGCAGGGCGAAGCGGCGGAAATGTTGCATGTGCGAAATGCTATTCGCTTCCGACGGCTTCGGCAATGCTGCCAAAACCGTATTGACGCATCAGCCGTTCGAGGCCTGCGGTGATCTCGCGGGCGATGCCGGGACCGGAAAAGACCATTGCCGAATAGAGCTGCACGAGGCTGGCGCCCGCTCGGATCCGCTCCCACGCGTCCTCCGCCGTGGCAATTCCGCCCACGCCGACCAGTGGCAGGGCACCGCCCGTGGCGCTGCGAAAATCGCGCAGGCGTTGCAGCGCGGGGCCTTTCAGCGGCGCGCCCGACAGTCCGCCCGCCTCATGCGCGTGGGGCGATTTCAGCGCCGGGCGGGCAATCGTGGTGTTCGAGACGATCAGCGCGCCGAGCCGCTTGTCGATAGCGATGCGGGCGATGGCGTCGATATCGGGGGCTTCCAGATCGGGCGCGACCTTGAGGAAGATCGGTACGGCAAGGTCGCCGCGCGCCTCGATCAGCGCGTCGAGCAGCCCGGCCAGCGCGCCTTCGTCCTGCAGCGCGCGCAGACCGGGAGTGTTGGGGCTGGAGATGTTGACCGCGAGGTAATCGGCGAGCGGCGCCATCAGCCGGGTCATCACCACATAGTCGGCCACGCGATCGGCGCTGTCCTTGTTGGCGCCGATGTTGATCCCGACGATTCCCCGCCTTTTCCGCGCAGCCAGCCGCGAGGCCGCCTCCTCGCCGCCGCGATTGTTAAACCCCATGCGGTTGATCACCGCCTCGTCCTCCGCCAGCCGGAACAGGCGCGGCTTGGGATTGCCCGCTTGCGGCAGCGGGGTGATCGAGCCGACCTCGGCAAAGCCGAACCCCAGCCCCAGCAGCGCATCGGGCACTTCGCCATCCTTGTCGAACCCGGCGGCCATGCCCAGCGGGTTGGCGAAGGCGAGGCCCGCCACTTCGGTCGCCAGCGGCCCGCCAGGCGCGGGCGGCGCGCGGTGCGGCATGGCTTTCAGCGCGGCCACCGTCAGGCGGTGCGCGCGTTCGGGATCGAGGGCGAAGATCGCCGGGCGGATCAGGCGGAACAGCATGGGCGGGCTATGGCAAAGCGCGGCGGCGCTGTCCAATCGGCGATCTGAGACAAATGGCGACAATCATGACGGCCATTTTCATGGTTAAGCCCGCCAGACTGTCGCTTCCATACAATTTCTGCCGATACTTTCCTGTTAGGTGCTCGCTTGCGACCCGAAGGGCTCGACGCGACTACGCGACGGGTTCTCGACTTTCAGGGGGCGGCTCCAAGTGAGCCGCCCCTCTTTTTTGGCGCATTCCTGCTAACGACTCGCAACAAGCCTTCCTGCGTTGAATTGGCGGGTTGGCGCTCCTAGGTGGCAAATCAGAACGAATCACTCCGATTTCGTGCGAGACCACCGATGCGCCTGTCCTCCATGGCCGATTATGCCGTTGTCACGATGTGCGCCGCCGCGCGCCATTGCGGCTTTTCGCGCGTGTCGGCGGTCGATCTGGCGCAGGAAACCGGGCTGCCGCTGCCCACGGTGCAGAAGCTGGTCACCGCCTTGAGCAAGGCCGGCCTGCTGCGCGGCACGCGCGGCGTTGGCGGCGGCATCCAGCTGGCGCGCCCGGCGGCGGCGATCACGCTGGCCGATATTGTCGAGGCGATCGAGGGCCCGATTGCACTGACCGCCTGCGTCGATGCGGGCAAGCACGATTGCGGGCTGGAAAGCGCCTGCGGAGTGCGCCCGCACTGGGGCGTGGTCAACCAGGCGCTGCGCGGCGCGCTGGCGCAAGTGCAGCTGGTTGAACTGGCGCGGCTCAAGGAAAGCGAACAGGCATGACCGAAGACCTGCAGACAAAGCCCGAAACCGACGTCGCCGCGCGCGAAGCTGCCGCCAAGGCCGCCGACTATGAGCACGGCTGGTCGGCCGACATCGAGACCGATTTCGCGCCCAAGGGCCTGAACGAAGACACCGTCCGGTTCATCTCGGCCAAGAAGAATGAGCCCGAATGGATGCTCGACTGGCGGCTCAAGGCGTTCCGCCACTGGCTGACCATGCCGGAGCCGGACTGGGCCAAGGTCAATTTCCCCAAGATCGATTACCAGGACGCCTATTACTACGCCGCGCCGAAGAAGAAGGTCGAGCTGGGTTCGCTTGATGAGCTCGATCCGGCGATCAAGGCGGTCTACGACAAACTGGGTATCCCCGTGGCCGAGCAGGAAGTGCTGGCCGGCGTCACCGGGGCGCGCAAAATTGCGGTGGATGCGGTGTTCGACAGCGTCAGCGTGGCCACCACCTTCCGCAAGGAGCTGGAAGCGGCGGGGGTCATCTTCCGCAGCATCAGCGAGGCGATCCGCGACTATCCGGACCTCGTCAAGAAGTGGCTCGGCCGGATCGTGCCGATGCAGGATAACTACTTCGCCACGCTCAATTGCGCGGTCTTTTCGGATGGCACCTTCGTCTACGTGCCCGAAGGCGTGCGTTGCCCAATGGAGCTGTCGACCTATTTCCGCATCAATGCCGAGAACACCGGGCAGTTCGAACGCACGCTGATCATTGCCGAGAAGGGCAGCTACGTCTCCTACCTCGAAGGCTGCACCGCGCCGATGCGCGACGAGAACCAGCTCCACGCCGCGGTGGTGGAACTGGTGGCGATGGACGATGCCGAGATCAAGTATTCCACCGTGCAGAACTGGTATCCGGGCGATGCGCAAGGCAAGGGCGGTATCTACAACTTCGTCACCAAGCGCGCGCTGTGCCAGGGCAAGCGCAGCAAGGTCAGCTGGACGCAGGTCGAGACCGGTTCTGCGGTGACGTGGAAGTATCCCAGCTGCGTGCTGAACGGCGAGGACAGCGTGGGCGAGTTCTACTCGGTCGCGGTCACCAACAATTACCAGCAGGCCGACACCGGCACCAAAATGATCCACAACGGACGAGGGTCCCGCTCCACGATCATCTCCAAGGGCATATCGGCCGGGCACAGCAACAACACCTATCGCGGGCTGGTGCGCGTGGGCGCCAATGCCGATAATGTGCGCAACTTCACCCAGTGCGACTCATTGTTGCTGGGCGACCAGAGCGGCGCGCACACCGTGCCCTATATCGAGGTGAAGAATCCCACCGCGCAGATCGAGCACGAGGCGACCACTTCGAAGATTTCGGACGACCAGCTGTTCTACGCCATGCAGCGCGGGCTGGGCCAGGAAGAGGCCGTGGCGCTGATCGTCAACGGCTTCGCCAAGGACGTGCTGAAAGAGCTGCCGATGGAGTTTGCCGTGGAAGCGCAGAAGCTGCTGGCGATCTCGCTTGAGGGGAGTGTGGGGTGAAGACGATCTACACCGACACTTACGGAATCCTGCCTTGGATGATGGTTGCGATCGCCGTCTGGCGCGCCGCGTCGAGCATCGGTGCGGCTGTTGGTGGAACTTGGACCTGGGCGTTGTTCGATGCGATCGTGGCTGGGATTGCGTTGTATTTGGGCCTCAAGCGATTTGCTGAGCGCCGACGCGCGCGCCTCGAAGGGCGAGACCCCACGATAGTCCGGATCAAGAATGATGACTGAACGCAAAACCCTAAAGCTCCCCACCCCCGGCGAGGACGCCCCCGCTGATGCCCCCGCGCTCAAGAAGAAGGGACGGGGCTGGGAGATTTCCGAGAAGCGGCTCGACGTGCTGCATGAGCAGGCGCGCGTCTTGCGGCGCTTTCCCAGCGAGGCGCACAAGGCGCTGGCCGACAAGTTCGCCACGGCGGACCTCGGTCGTTACACCTTCAAGCGGCACGCGGTGATCGGATCGGCGATTGTCGATTTCAACTGCCACATCCTCGGCATGGCCATCGCCATCGACGAGGAGGACGTGAACGAAACCGTAGCCAAGCGGCGCGACAAGAGCCTCGAATCGGTCGGCATCCGCGTGATGCGGCTGAAGGCCAGCGATATCCTTGAAAACATGGATGATGTGCTCGCCCGCATCACTGCCGGGATGCGGATGCGCATGAACGACAAGGGCACCGCGCGCCGCCGCCACGATGCTGACAACCCACGCCAGACCGCGCCGCGTTATGACCGCGACGGCAACGGTCCGCCGCGCTCGCCCCGTCCCTCTGGCCCGCGCTCTACCACTCCCGGCACCAAGCCCGCTTACGGCAGGACCACCTATGCTCGCGATAAATGACCTCCACGCCACGGTTGCCGACAAGGCAATTCTGAAGGGCTTGTCGCTCCAGATCAACGCGGGCGAAGTCCACGCGATCATGGGGCCAAACGGCGCTGGCAAATCGACGCTGGGTTATACCATGGGCGGACGGCCCGGCTACGAGGTGACCGGCGGCACGGTGACGTTCAACGGTGAGGACCTGCTCGCCATCGATCCGCACCTGCGCGCTGCGGCCGGCCTGTTCCTGGGCTTCCAGTACCCGGTGGAAATCCCCGGCGTCAGCTTCCTGCAATTCCTGCGCGAAGCGCTGAATTCGCAGCGCAAGGTGCGTGGTGAGGCCCCGCTCAACGGCGGCGAGTTCCTCAAGCTGGCGCGCGAGAAGGCGGCGCTGCTCAAGATGGACATGGACATGCTCAAGCGCCCGGTGAACGTCGGCTTTTCCGGCGGCGAGAAGAAGCGCGCCGAGATGGTCCAGATGGGCATTCTCGACCCCAAGCTGGCGGTGCTGGATGAAACCGACTCTGGCCTCGATATCGATGCGTTGCGAATTGTCGGCGATGGCATCAACGCGATCATGCGCCAGCCGGGCAAGGCGGTGCTGCTGATCACCCATTACCAGCGGCTGCTCGATTACGTGAAGCCCGATTTTGTCCACGTGCTGGCCAATGGCCGCATCGTCAAGACCGGCGGGCCGGAACTCGCGCATCATCTGGAAACCGAAGGTTACGAGGCGGTGGCAGCATGACCGAGGCCGCACTCCTGCCCACCTCCCGCGACGAGGAATGGCGCTATGCCGACATTGCCGCCGTCGAGGCAATGGGCGTGGAGGCGTTGGCCGATTGGCATGAGGTGACGCTCGCGCCGGGCGAGGTGCGCGCCAAGGATCTGGTGCTCGATGACAGGTTCCCCGGGCTCCACCGCGTGCGCCTGCACGTCGGCGCGGGCGCGCGGGCGGAGCTGTTCGCGGTCATATCGGCCAGCAGCTACACCCGGCTCGAGGTCGAGGTGACGCTGGGCGAGGGCGCGCATTTCGAATTCGGCGCGGTGACCATTGGCGGCGGCGACGTGGTGCGCGAAGCGGTGACGCGGGTGCGCCATGCCGAGCCCGGCGCGACCAGCCATCAGGTGATCCGATCGGTCCACTGGGGCACGGCAACGGGCAATTTTCTCGGCCGCATCGAAGTCGCCCGCCACGCGCAGAAAACCGATGCGGCGCAGGACTTCAAGGCGCTGATCCTCGAACGCGGGGCCACGGCCAACGCCCGCCCCGAACTGGAAATCTTCGCCGACGACGTAAAATGCGCGCACGGAGCGGCGATCGGCCAGATGGACGAAGCGGCGGCCTTCTACATGGCCAGCCGGGGGATCGATCCGGCGGCGGCCAAAGCCCTGCTGGTGCGCGCCTTCATCGCAGATGCCTTTGCCGCCCATGCGCAGGGCGACGAGGCCGAGGCGCTGCTCGAGACGGCGCTGGCCTCGCTGGAGGGAGCGGGGCTGTGAGCCTGACCGATACCCTCACTCGCCGCGCCGATTTTCCGGGGCTCGTCACCGCCACCGGCGAGCCGTGGCACTACCTCGATTCGGCCGCCACGGCGATGAAGCCGCAGGTGGTGATCGACGCCATGGCGCGCGCGCTGGGCGGCACTTACGCCACGGTCCATCGCGGGGTCTATGCCCGCAGCTCTGACATGACGCTGGCCTACGAAGCCGCGCGCCGCACGGTCGCCCGCTTCATCGGCGGGCGCGAGGATGAGCTGGTGTTTACCCGCGGCGCGACCGAAGCGATCAACCTCGTCGCCCAGTGCTGGCCCAAAAAAGGCCGCGTGCTGCTGTCCACGCTGGAGCATCATTCCAACATCGTGCCGTGGCAGCTCAACGGCTGGCAGATCGACGTGTGCCCGCTGACGCCCGATGGCCGGATCGACCTCGATGCCGCTGCGGCGATGCTTACGCCGGAGCACACGATGGTGGCGCTGGCGCATGTCTCGAACGTGCTCGGTTCGGTGCTCGATGTCGCCCGCGCCGCTGAGCTGGCGCACGCGGTCGGCGCGAAGCTGCTGGTCGACGGCTGCCAGGCCGTGCCGCGCATGCCGGTCGACGTGGCGGCACTCGGCTGCGACTTCTATGCCTTCTCGGCGCACAAGCTTTACGGTCCCACGGGCATCGGCGCGCTGTGGGGCCGGGCAGACCTGCTCGATGCCATGCCCCCGTACCAGGGCGGCGGGGCGATGATCGACAAGGTCACCTTTGAAGGCACCACCTTCGCGCCGCCGCCGCAGCGGTTCGAGGCGGGCACTCCGGCCATCACCGAGGCGGTCACCTTCGCCGTCGCCTGCGATTACGTCTCGGCGATCGGGCTGGGCGCGATCCGCGCGCACGAGGCAGCGCTGGTGGCCCAGTGCCGCGCCGAACTCGGCGCGCGCAACGATGTCACGCTGTTCGGCCCGGCTGACAGCGCGGGGATCGTCAGCTTCATGCTCGATGGCGTGCACCCGCACGACCTGGGCACAATTCTCGACGAGGAAAATGTCGCCATCCGCGCCGGGCATCACTGCGCGCAGCCGCTGATGGAGCACCTCGGCGTGCCCGCCACCGCGCGCGCCAGCTTCGGGTTGTACAGCGACGAGAAAGATATTGCCGCCCTCATTCGCGGCATCGAACGCACCAAGAGGATCTTCGGATGAACGAGCAACTGAATAAGGGCTTCACCGCCGTTGAAGTGAACGAGGTGGCCAAGCCGCCGCGTGCCACCGTTGATCAGGCTGTTGAAAGTCCGCCCGAGAAGCTGGAGCGCAAGCGCGATTACCTGGCCGGCTTTCTGGCGCAGAAGCCCGCCGACGTGGTCCCCGGCGAGCCAGGCGGCGACCTCTACGAGGAGGTGATCGCGGCGCTGAAGGACATTTATGACCCGGAAATCCCGGTCAACATCTACGACCTCGGCCTGATCTACGGCGTCGATGTCTCGACCGAGGGCTCAGTGGCGGTGACCATGACCTTGACCACCCCGCATTGTCCGGTGGCCGAGAGCATGCCAACTGATATCGAACTGCGCATCGGCTCGATCCCCGGCGTGCGCGATGCCACTGTCGCGGTCACCTGGGACCCGCCGTGGGACAGCACGAAGATGAGCGACGAAGCCCGCCTCGAACTGGGGATGCTGTGACATGACCACCGAGACCAAGAGCCGCGCCCGGCCCGCTGCCGTGATCCTTACTCCGGCGGCGGAGCAGCGCATTGCCGACCTGATGGCCAAGGCTCCTGCCGACGCCATAGGGGTCAAGCTCAGCACACCCCGGCGGGGCTGTTCGGGCCTCGCCTATTCGGTCGATTACGTCACCGCCGACACCCCGTTCGACGAGAAGATCGTCACCCCCGGCGGCGCGTTCTACATCGATGCGGCATCGGTGCTGTACCTGATCGGCAGCACGATGGACTGGCGCGAGGACGACTTTGCGGCCGGCTTCGTGTTCGAAAACCCCAACGCCAAGGGCGCTTGCGGTTGCGGCGAGAGCTTTATGGTCTGAGGGGGTGAACCCTCAGCGCTGTTCGATGAAGTCGAGCAGCGCGCGATCATAGGCATCAACCTGGCCGTTGGCGGCGATCTGCGCGTCGAGCCATTCCTGCTCGTAGGGCACAATCGCCTCGGCTTCGGTCACCTTGTCCGCCAAGCTGGCAGCGATATTGCGCTTGCCGAACACCACGTTGAAAACGTTGGGCACTTCGCGCGCCATCTGGCCCATGAAGCGGCCCACGCTCGGCTTGTTGTCGGCCACGAAGGCTTCCAATTCCAGCATCCGCGCGCGATCGACATGCGCGGCCTCGTTGGCATAGCCCATCAGCGCATTGCCGACGCCTTGCACGAAGGTCCGTTCGAATTCGGGCGCATTGGCCTGGTGCAGCGTGGCGTCCTTCAGGCGGAACAGCATCTCGGCTTCGCGCAAGCTGACCGCGCCCGGCTTGTCACTGGCCGAACCGAACACCACCCTGCGCAGGAGCTGGGCTTCTGCCGGGGTCACGTGGGTATCGGACAGCTCGCCGCCATCGCGGGTGGGGCCAGTGCCGGTGAGTACGGCGGCTTCGATCACCTTGAGGACATAGACCTTGAGCGCATCGGGCACGCCGAGGCCCTTCTCGATCACCTGCACCAGCAGTTCCAGCTCGGTCATGGAGCAGACCTTGCCGTCGGCCTCGACCATGCCGATCAGCCACTGGGCCTCGTCGTCGCTGGCATAGCCGCGCGGTTCGCTGCCGTTGAGGACGAAGTTGCGCAGCGCCTCGACGAAGAAGTCGCTCCACACAGGCGAGGGATTGGCGGCGGCCTGTTGCAGGCTGAACACCGCCTCGGCCTCCGCGCGACCGATGGCGCCATCGGCCCAGCCAGCGCGCCGCAGGGCGAGGACTTCGTCATCGGCAATCGCGCCATCGAGCGCGGCCTGGCGGGTCAAATCGGCGAAATGGACACTCATTTGGGTCGGCTCCCCTTGGGATTTGCCGAACCTTGTGGCGTAACAGCCTTAAATTCGCGTTACTCGCGCTCGCCTTCGATAGTGGGACCATCCCCGCGCCGACCGCGACCCTCACGCAGCGCCTGCATGCAGGCAAGCAGGTCTACCGCCTCGCCATCGCTCGCCCGGCGCGCTTCGAGCCAGGTCGATCGTGGCTCGCCGCCCGACTGCAGGGGGTAGAGGAACACGTCGAGCACACAGGGGGTGCCGGCGAACTGCAGCTTGCGCAGGTCGCCCTCGGTCACATCGAGCCGGGGCGTGCCAAACTGGCGGATCAGGCTGTTGGGCCCCTCGCGGATGACTCCGTCGAGGCCCGCACCGCGCATGATATCGGGCGTGCGAAAGCCCTCGACGGGCGGCGGTGCCTCGGCTGGCGGCGGCACAACGCCGGGCAGCGGCTGGACCACCGGACGCGAGACCGGCGGCGGGGCGGGCGCGGGCGCCGGAGTGGCGCAACCCGCCAGCAGCAGGGCCAGCGCGGGTGCGGCGAGGAGCGGTGAGATCAGGCGCATATCAGGCAGCGGTCTTTCGATGAACCAGGTGCGCCGCCGCCGCTGCACCCAACACGGGGGCCAGCAGCGCGGCAAAGGGGACGGCGAACAGCGCCGCGATCACGCCGCCCAGCGCCAGCCGCTCCCACTTGCTGACCGGAGACAAACCGGGATGGGCGTGGGCATGGCGCAACCACACCATGTCGGCCAGCTCGCGCCCGATCAGTACCGCGTTGAGCAGCCAGAACAGCAGCGCCGGGCCGATCCCGGTGACCAGCAGCAGTAGCGCGAACGGCAGCGCGATCAGGTTGAACAGCAGCGCCCGCCCGGCATTGCTCAGCGACACGCGCAGCGCTTCGTTCCACGGCAAGTCGCGCGCGGCGCTGGCGGCTTGCGGATAGTGCCGCGCCTCCACCGCGCGGACCACGTCCTCGGCGTAGAACTGGATCACCAGCATGGCGATCAGCCGCCAGCATAGCCACAGCCCGAGCAGCGTCAGCACCAGCGAAGCCAGCCCGCGCAAGTCTTCGGCAAGGCCCGCGCGCTCGAGCAGCGCATCGAGCCCCCACCAGCCCGCCAGCGCCAGCGCCGCGAACAGCAGCAGGCTCACGCCCAGGCTCTTGAGCAAAACCCGCAGCACGGCAGGTTCGCCCAGTTGGCGCAGGGACAGCAGCAGACAGGTGAAGACGGAGGACATCGGGCCTTGCGGTTGGGGCGGGTTGCGGGCAGGTCAGATGCACCAGTTTCACTTTCACCGCACGGGAAAACATGAATGTCCGAACCTCGTTATGACGTTATCGCCATCGGCAATGCCATTGTCGACGTAATGGCTCCCTGTTCGGACGAACTGATCGAGGAACTGGGCCTGGCCAAGGGCGGGATGACGCTGGTGGACGAGAATCAGGCGCAGGCGCTCTATGCCGCGATGGGTCCGGCGCGCGAGATTTCCGGCGGCTCGGCGGCCAATACGCTGGCCGGCCTTGCGGCGCTCGGCATGCAATGCGCCTTCGTCGGCCAGGTGGCGGATGACCAGCTGGGCCAGGTCTTCGCGCACGATATTCGCGCCGGCGGGATCGACTTCGATACTCCCGTGCGCCCGGGTGAGCCGAGCACCGCGCGGTGCCTGATCTTCGTCACCCCCGACGGCCAGCGGACGATGAACACCTTTCTCGGGGCCTCGCAATTCCTCCCCGCCACGGCCTTGGACGAAGCCGCGATTGCCTCGGCCAAGATTCTCTACCTCGAAGGCTACCTGTGGGACCCCGAGGAACCGCGCGCG
>JBDSUF010000055.1:0-11955 GCA_039927835.1 Alteraurantiacibacter sp. | reverse complement strand
GATCCCGATTCGCTATGCGACCCGCCCGGGCGACGAGCAGGAGGTGCCACGGATCGATGCCCGGCAGAACCGCATCGACGCGCGCGTAGGGCTGAATTTCAATGGCGGCTTTCTCGACAAACTGCGCTTCCGCTATGCCTATGGCGACTATCGCCACGCCGAGTTGGAGGAAGACGGAACGGTCGGCACGCGCTTTTTCGACAAGGGCATGGAAGGACGGCTCGAGCTCACCCAGGCCAAACGCGGCGCGTGGAGCGGGGCGTTCGGCGGCCAGTTCCTGATCCGCGACTTCAACGTGATCGGCGATGAGGCTTTCCTGCCGCGAAACTCGTCGAGCCAGCTGGCCGCGTTTACCGTGCAGCAGCTCGATCTAAACCGGGTCAAGGTCGAGGCGGGCGCGCGGTTCGAGCACACCGGGGTGTCATCGAAGCCGCTGCCCGATCAGCCGCAGTTCGCGCGCGTATCGCGGCGGTTCGACACGGTTTCGGGTTCACTTGGCGCATCATACGACCTTGGCCGCAGTTGGCGGATGGGCGTCAACGTCTCACGCACCGCGCGCACTCCTGCCGCTGAAGAACTGTTCGCTAACGGCCCCCACGCGGGGACGCAGGCGTTCGAAATCGGCAACCCCGATTTCAAGGTTGAGCGGGTGTGGGCCGCCGAAGCGATCCTGCGCCGCAGCGGGCCGGGTTACACCATCGAGGTGTCGGCCTATCACAACTGGTTCGACGACTTCATCTACCAGGACCTGACCGGCACCGAGCAGGACGGATTGCCGGTTTACCAGTTCCGCCAGGCGCCGGCGCGGTATTACGGGTTTGAGGTTCAGGGTTCGGCCACGCTGGGCGAATTCGGCGGATTCCGGATCGTCGGCGATGCGCTGGCCGATTATATCCACGCCACGATCAGAGGCGTCGGCCCCGCTCCGCGTATCCCGCCGTTGCGCCTGCTGGGCGGGCTCGGCGCCGAATCGCGCCTGGTCGATGCGCGAGTAGAGGTCGAGCACGTCACCAGCCCCAAGCGGTTATCCGCCTTCGAAACGCCGACCAAAGGCTACACGATGACCAATCTCGAGCTGACCGTGCGTCCCTGGGGCGAAATCCGCCCGGTGAGCTTCATACTCTCAGCCAACAACCTGTTCGACATCGACGCCCGCCGCCACGCCTCGGTGCTCAAGGACTACGCTCCGCTGGTGGGACGCGATTTGCGGGTGACCGCGCGGGTCGAGTTCTAGGCCGGATGTTGCCCCGCACGCTGCGGTAGTAGCGCGATCAATGCGACGATGGCGACGGCGAGCACTGCAGAGGCGACCGGGCGACTGAAATCGAGCCCGCCCTTCGCGAACGGCTTGTCGAGGAAGTCGCCAACGGTTGCGCCCAGCGGGCGGGTGAGGATGAAAGCCGCCCAGAACAGACCCACGCGGCTGATTTTCGTCGTGTGGTACAGTGCGGCCAGCACCGCCAGCGCGCCGCCGAACAGCAGTGCCCCGCCCAGATAGCCAAGTCCGCCGTCGTCCGACGCCCAGTCGCCCAGCGCGGTGCCCAGCGTTTGCGAAAAGGTGATCGTCGCCCAATAGAACCGCTCCGCCGGGGGCGAGGCGACGGTGTCCACCGCGATCGTGCCCAGCGTGCGATACCACGCAAACAGGCTGAGCAGCACGAGCGCCAGCAGCAGCAGCGATCCGCCGGTGTAGCCGATCCCCAGCGAGCGGGTGGCGAAATCGGCCAGCGTGGTTCCCGCAGTGGTCGAGGCGATGATCGTCGCCCAGTACAGCCACGGATTGAAGCGCCGCGCGGCGATCTGCACCCAGACGAGCGCGATCAGGATCGCCCCGAAAATAGCAGTGCCGACCAGGTAGCCATTGAGACCGGCCTGCCCGGCCTGGGCGGTGGTTTCGCCCAGCCAGCTCATCGAGAGGGTGTCGCCAGCGGTTTCGCCGAGCGTGGTGGCGAGGATCTTGATGATCCAGAAGCCAAGCGTGACCGCGGGAACCTTGGACACGATTGCATCGATCTGTTGGTCGTTCATGCGAACTCCTTCACCGGCATGTCGCCGCACCCTGTCTGCTCCATCAGTCCGTGCCATGCCCCAGCGCGAGGTAGTCGGCGCTCTGCATTTCCATCAGGCGACTGATGGTGCGGTCGAACTCGAACCTTCCGTCACCCTTGGCATAGAGCTCGCCGGGTTCGGCGTCGGCGCTGGCGATCAGCTTGACCTTGTGCTCGTACAGCGCGTCGATCAGCGTCACGAACCGCGCCGCCTCGTTGCGCATTTCCGGGCCGAGCAGCGGAATGCCGACCACGATCACCGTGTGATAGGCGCGGGCCACGGCCAGATAATCGCTCGCCCCGCGCGCCTCGCCGCACAATCGCTTGAAGCTGAACACGGCGACGCCTTTCAGGCTCTTGGGCACATGCAACTTGCGCCCGCCCCCCAGGTCCAGTTCTGCCGAGGGAACGTGCGCGGCATCCTCGGGCGCGAAGTCGGTCAGGCGGAAGAACGCCTCGCGCACTTGCGCCGTCGCTGCTTCCCCCAAGGGCGCGTGCCAGGTATCCAATCCAGCGATGCGGTCGAGCCGGTAATCGGTCGGGCCGTTCAGTTCGACCACGTCGAGCGCCGTGCCGATCAGGTCGATGAACGGCAGGAAATGCTCGCGGTTGAGCCCGTCCTTGTACAGGTCTCGCGGCGGGCGATTGCTGGTGGTGACCACGGTCACGCCATGATCAACGATCAGCGCGCGGAACAACCGGCTCATGATCATCGCATCGGCGCTGTTGTTGACCACCATTTCGTCGAAAGCGAGGCAGCGCAGATCGGCGGCGAGAGCGGCAGCCACCGGGGCAATCGGATCGCCGGCTTCCTTCGCCCGCTCGGCGCGGATGCGCTGGTGCACCTCGAGCATGAACTCGTGGAAATGCACCCGGCGCTTGGCCTCGATCGCCAGTGTATCGTGGAACAGGTCCATCAGCATCGACTTGCCGCGCCCCACGCCGCCCCACAGGTAACCACCGCGCACCGGGGCCGGCTTGGTGCCCAGAAGGCGACCGAAGAGGCCGGTCGCGGCGGGCCGCTCCAGCCCCTCCTGCACCCGCGCCAAAACCTGCGCGGAAGCGAGCTGTTCGGCATCGGGACGCAATTCGCCCGATGCGATCAGAGCTTCATAACGGGAAATCAGGCCGGACAGGTCAAGCCTGCCGTTCGACCGCCAGCTTCTTGATCTCGGCGATGGCGCGCGCGGGGTTGAGGCCCTTGGGGCACACGTTCGCGCAATTCATGATGGTGTGGCAGCGGTACAGGCGGAACGGATCTTCCAGCTCGTCGAGCCGCTCACCGGTCATTTCGTCGCGGCTGTCCGCCAGCCAGCGATAGGCCTGCAGCAGGATCGCCGGGCCGAGGAACTTGTCGCTGTTCCACCAGTAGCTGGGGCAGGCGGTGGAGCAGCAGGCACACAGGATGCATTCGTACAAGCCGTCCAGCTTGGCGCGCTGTTCGGGCGATTGCAGCCGCTCCTTGCCGCTCGGCTCGGTCGAAATGGTCTGCAGCCACGGGCGGATGCTGGCATATTGTGCGTAGAAGTGCGTGAAATCGGGGACCAGGTCCTTGATCACTTCCATGTGCGGCAGCGGGGTGATGCGAATCTCGCCCTTCAGGTCCTCGATGGCGGTGGTGCAGGCGAGGCCGTTCTTGCCGTTGAGGTTCATCGAGCACGAGCCGCAGATGCCTTCGCGGCATGAACGGCGGAAGGTCAGCGTCGGGTCGATCTCGTTCTTGATCTTGTTGAGCGCGTCCAGCACCATCGGCCCGCAGGCGTCCAGATCGATCTCGAACGTGTCGTAACGCGGGTTCTGGCCGCTGTCCGGATCCCAGCGATAGATGCGGAAGGTCTTGCTGCGCGCGGCGCCATCCGCCTTGTAAGCCACGCCCTGACCGGAGATCTTGCTGTTCTTGGGCAGGGTGAGTGTCGCCATGGGTGCCGGTCGCTTCTGCTGGTTGAGTGGCCCCTATCTAGCTGTTCGCGCGGTCAGGGCAAGGCAGACCTTGGCATGGCGAGAAATCTTGCCGAAACTGCGCCCGGTTGCGCCGGGCGGGAGGCGCGGTTAGAGCGGCCAGCGTGACTGCCAACCCGCTCGACATTTACGGCGCCTGGATCGCCGAAACCCCCGATACCTGGCCCGATGACGCGCGCGACTGGGCGCATCGCGAGTTCGTGGACACCATCGCGGTGATGATCCCTGGCGCGGTGGAGCCGGTGGCCGCTAAGCTGCGGCAAGTGGTCGCGCCGTGGGGAGCAGGGCCGTGCAGCGTGTTCGGCTCATCGTACAAACTGGCCGCACCGTGGGCGGCCTTGGTCAACGGCACGATCGCCCATGCGCTCGATTTTGACGACAACTTCGATCCGCCCAAGGCGCATCCCACCACCGTGCTGTTCCCCGCGATCATGGCCGTGGCCGAGGAGCGCGGGCTTTCGGGCGCGGCTTGCGTCGATGCTTATATTGTCGGCCTGCAGATCCTCGGCCGGGTCGGTCAGGGCCTCAACCCCACGCACCGCAATCGGGGCTGGCACGCAACCGCCACCGTGGGCGTGATGGGCGCGACGGCGGCGGTGTGCCGGCTGCTGAAGCTCGATGCCGAAGCCTGCGCCCGCGCTCTCTCCATCGCAACCAGCATGTCTGCCGGGTTCATGAGCCAGTTCGGCACCGAGATGAAGCCGGTCCACGCAGGGTTGGCGGCCAAGGGCGGGATCATGGCGGCGACTATGGCGGCGGCAGGCATCACCGCCGGGCGCGATACGCTCGACGGGCGCACGGGGATGAACCGGCTGATGGTCGGGCCGGATTACGAGCACCTGCGCGACACCATCACGCACATCGAGCACGGGCAGAACCTGCGCTATGAGCTGGACAGCGTGGGCCATCCGCTGCTGATCACCGAACACAAGTTCCGCGTGAAGCGCTTCCCGACCTGCGGGGCGATCCACCGGGCGATGGACGGTGTGCTCGATCTGCGTGCGACGCACGGCTTCACCGCCGACGATGTCGCCAGCGTGGACCTGCACATGCCGCGCGTGCACTTCAACAACGTGTTCTACACCGATCCGCAGAGCCCGCTGGAAGCCAAGTTCAGCGCCGAATACGCGGTCGGCTGTGTGCTGGCGCGCGGCGATTGCACCTTGTCCGACTTCACCGAGGAAGCGATCTGGCGCGACGACGTGCGCCGCCTGTTCCCGATCATCCACCGCCACCCGGTCGACAAGCTTGAAGGCGAATTCCCCACCGAGGTTCATCTGACGCTGCACGACGGGCGCCAGTTCGTCTCGATCCACGAATGGCCCAAGGGCAGCAAGGCGGCGCCGTTCACATGGGCGGAGTACTGGGCCAAGTTCGACGGCTGCTGCATCGGCGTGCTCGAAGGCGAGCCATACCAAACCCTGCGCGGCCTGTCCGAGCGCCTCCCCGACCTGGTCGATGCGGGCGAACTGATGCGCGCCGCCGCTTTCACTCCGGCTTCCTGAAAGACCACGCCATGAACGATAGCCAGACCTTCACCCACCTGTCCTGCCTGGTGATGGCCGCCAGCCGCCGCGGGGTCGATGATCCGGTGGCGCAGATCCAGGGCCTGTCGCACAAGTGCCTCGTCACGCTCGACGGACAGGTGATGCTGGAGCGGGTGCTGGAAGCGCTGGTGGATTCGGGCTGCTTCGCGCGCATCCACGTCTCGGTCGACCGCGCGGACGTCCTCACCGCCACCCCGACGATGAAGGGGTGGGTGGATGAGGGCCGGGTGATCTTCGTCCAGTCGCACGGTAACCTGGCGGACAGCGTGCTGAAGGCGGTCGAGGAGATCGACAACCCCTTGCCCATGATCATCACCACCGGCGACAACGCGCTCCACACGCCCGCGATCATCCGCGACTTCGTGCGCGATACGCTGGCCAGCACCGCCGATGCCGTGGTCGGCTTCACCAGCGAGGAGGTGGTGCTGCAGGACTATGCCAATTCGGGCCTGGCGTTCCACCGGCTGAAGGACGGCGGGTTCTCCAGCTGCAACCTCTATGCGCTGAAGACGCCCAACTCATTGAAGGCGGTGAAGATTTTTGAAGGCGGCGGCCAGTTCGGCAAGCGCCACATGCGCATCCTCAAGGCGTTCGGCGTGTGGCCGTTCGTGATCTACAAGCTGAAGCTGAAGGGCCTGCCGGGGCTGCTCGATGCCATCGGGCGGCGGATGAAGGTGTCGGTCGACGTCTCGTGGCTCGACTATCCTTGGGGTCCGATCGACGTGGACCACAAGCACAGCTTCGACCTGACAGAGGCGACGCTGGTGAAAAGGCGCGAGGCGAGCGAGACAGCCTAAAGCCGCCCAATCCTACAGCCGTTGGTCGACCGCGTCCTGCGGCAGCGCGCTTTTCACATCGTAGAGCGCCGCGCCGGGCTTGCCGAGCGCGCGGATGCCTTCAGGCCCCATCGCGACGATATCGTCGTGCGCCACGGCCAGGATCACTCCGTCATAGGTGCCCGGCACCAATGTCTGGATCGGCCTGATGCCGTATTCGTGCTCGCACTCGTCGGCATCGACCCACGGATCGTAGACGTCCACCGCGATGTCGAATTCCTGCAGGTGCGTGACGATAGAGGCGACCTTGGTGTTGCGGTGGTCGGGGCAGTTTTCCTTGAACGCGAAGCCCAGCACCAGCACCCGCAGGTCGCCCTTCAGCAGGCCCTTGCGGCCCATCAGGCGGACGAACTGGTTGACCACATATTTGCCCACGCGGTCGTTGATCCGGCGACCGGCGAGAATAACCTCAGGGTGGTGGCCGATTTCTTCGGCCTTGTGCGTCAGGTAGTAGGGATCGACGCCGATGCAGTGCCCGCCGACGAGGCCGGGGCGCACGGCCATGAAGTTCCACTTGGTGCCCGCCGCTTCCAGCACTTCGACCGTGTCGATGCCGATCAGGTTGCAGATCATCGCCAGTTCGTTGGCGAGCGCGATGTTGAGGTCGCGCTGGGTGTTTTCCATCACCTTGGCCGCCTCGGCCACGCGGATCGAGCTGGCGCGGTGGGTGCCGGCGGTGACGACGCTGCGGTAGAACTCATCGACGAAATCGGCCGCTGCGGGGGTCGAGCCGCTGGTGATCTTGAGAATATCGGGCAGCTTGCGCAACTTGTCGCCCGGGTTGATCCGTTCCGGGCTGTAACCACAGAAGAAGTCGACGTTGTAGGTGAGGCCCGACAACTCTTCGAGGATCGGCACGCAGAACTCGTCGGTGCAGCCGGGGTAGACGGTGCTCTCGTAGATCACCACATCACCGCGCTTGAGCACCTTGGCGATGGCCTGCGTGGCGCTTTTCAGCGGGTAGAGGTCAGGGTGGTTGTGATCGTTGAGCGGCGTCGGCACGGTCACGATGAACACGTTGCAGTCCGCCACGTCGGCCATGTCGGTGGTGAACGACAACTGGTCCGCCGCCGCCAATTCCTCCGCCGTTGCTTCCTTGGTCTCATCAAACCCGCGCTTCAGGTTGGCGACGCGCGCCGCCTTGATGTCGATGCCTACGGTCGGGTATTTCTGCCCGAAGGCCACCGCCACCGGCAGCCCGACATAACCCAGGCCCACCACGCCCACGCGGGCGGTCTCAAGCGTCAGCGAAAAGCCGGTCATGGTTACGCTCAGCGCTCGGTGGTCTGCAGCGGCCAATAGCCGGACAGGATGCGCTCGCCGCCGATGCCGCTCGCCACCTCATCAGTCACCCGCTTGCCGATCCCCGATAAGTTGGCATCGTGCATGCGATAGCAGAACAGCGGCTCGGCCAGATGGCGACCGTTCCAGCCATTGGCGACGATCTTCTTCCACTTGTGGTGCTTGGTGCCCTTGCGGATCGCTTCGTCGTAAGGCGCCGCCTCGAGGATCGGCGCGGCGAGGCACATCGCCGGCTCGGGCACGAACGAATACCGCTCGAGCAGGGCGGCATCCCAAGCGGCCGACTTGCCGCGATCCAACTCGTTACCCTCTGCGTCGATCAGCATGCAATCGGTGTAGAGGAAGGCGATGGTCGGATCCTCGGCGCGGGCCTTTTCCAGCTCAACAATCGTGCGCTCGACATATTCAGGCCTCAGCACGTCATCGCTGTCGAGGATCACGAAGTAGTGGCCCCGCACATGCTCCAGCGCGCGGTTCAATGCGCCCAGCTTGCCGACGTTGTCCGCCAAAGCGATGAACTTGGTGCCCGCGAGGTTCTTCGCGGCGGCCAGCGCCGCCTCGATCTGCGCCACCGAATCGTCGGTGCTGGCATCGTCGACCACGATCACCTCGATCGGGCGGTGCGTCTGCGCATCGATGCTGGCGATGGCGGCGCCCACGAAGCGGCCATAGTTGTGGTTGGGGATCACCACGGAGAGCAGGTTGGCGGCAGAAGTCACGGGGGTCTCCAGAAATATCAGGTCTTAAACTAGTGGCCGTGGCGCGCGCGGCAAGTGTCGCAGCGGCCTTATACCAAAGCTGAACGCGGGAACAGGTTGGCGGACGACGCATCGAGCCGGGCCATCGCCGGGCCGCACAGGCTGTTTACCAGCGCCTTGTCCGCGTCGGAAATCTCGGCGCGCTTGCCTGCGCTGTCATCCTTGAACGTCTTGCTGTCGCTATCGTCTTTCGAATGGAAGCGGAACTGCTCGCACATCAGCGCCAGCTCGTCGGCGCCCGGATCGAACTTGAGGCCGCGCGATAGCATGGCGGGGAAGTTGGCGGGGTTGATATCGACATAGTTGATGCTGGGGATACCCGCTGCGTCGGCCAGTTCGAGGTAGCGGGCGAAAATGCGCGCGAGGTAATCGACGTCGCCCATCGCCACGGTGTCCTGCCAGTCGAGCCCGGTGAGGAAACCCGCCTGTCGCCGCCCCTTGGCCCACAGCACCGCGCTGGTCTCGCGCAGCACCGAGGCGATCACTTCAACCGGGTTGCGGTAGAGGAACACGGCGGGCACCTGCGGGAAGGCCTGCATGGCAAAGTCCATATACAGCGTATTCCAGCTGATGAACTTGACGAACGAATAGACCTGATCCGGGCTGCGGCGGCGCGCCATGGCCAGCACCAGGTTGCGGAAGGCGTGGAGGTTTTCGGGCGTCGGCTCCGCCTCTTGCGTCCAGTCGCGCGTGATCGTGGCCCAGAACCCGCGCTGCAACGGACCGCCCTGATTGATGACGACATGGCGCGGGCTACGGGCGAGGGCCTTGGCGCTCAAGGTGGAGCCGCACCGGCTGATATGGAACATGAAGCCCGATGGCGTGATGCCGTCTGCGGTAATGCGGTCATCCAGCAGAATATCGAAATCGGTGGTGAAGCATTCGCCGATCTTGCCCGCCTGCGCCAGCGCCTGCACGGTGTACATATATTGCCATTCGCGGAACGGATGGTCGCCGATATCGGCCCACAGCACCGCGCCGCCATCGGCATCATCAATCGCCAACGGCACCATGCCGGGGACAGCACGGATGCGCTCCACCGCCGCGTCGTTGGACAAGCGGGTGTGCCTGATGGTGGGGACCAGGGCCTCAACCACTTCGTGATCGGGCAGGGCGTAGAGCGCCGTCAATGCAGCATCCGTGATTGTAAGAGGCGCGCCGCCTTTGGTTCCCAAGGGGACAAATGTCAACCAATGAGGCCGCGACACGCCTTGGCAAACGCCTTGCGAAGGGGCACATCGCGCGCAATCCAACGATCCCAACAGGAACATTCCTTCATGTCGCAATTGCCCCTTTCGCTGCTCCAGCACGGCCTTGATGATGGCGGACTGCCGGTGTTCAACCCCGCCACCGGCGAGGTGCTGTGCGCGGTGCGCAACTACGCCGCGTCCGAGTTGGATGCGATCGTCGCCACCGCAGACGCCGCGCGTCATGCCTGGGCAGCCGAGACCGCGCGCACCCGTGCCACCGTGCTGCGCCGCTGGTTCGATCTGATCGTGCAGCACCGCGAGGAACTGGCGCTGATTTGCACGCTCGAGGCGGGCAAGCCCTTGTACGAAGCGCGCGGCGAACTCGATTATGCTGCCAGCTTCGTCGAATGGTTTGGCGAGGAAGCGCGCCGCAATTATGGCGAGACGATCCCCGGTTTCGCGCACGGCAAGGAAATCGTCGTCACCAAGGAGCCGGTGGGCACTTGCGCCGCGATCACGCCGTGGAACTTCCCGCTGACCATGATCACCCGCAAGGCCGCGCCCGCGCTGGCGGTGGGTTGCGCGATGATCATGAAGCCGAGCGAGGCGACGCCGCTGTCCGCGCTCGCGCTGGAGAAGCTGGCGTGGGAGGCGGGCATTCCGCGCGACGTGTTCCGCATCGTCCCCAGCGATGACGCCAAGGGCGTGGGCGAGGTGTTCTGCACCCATCCGACGATCCGCAAGATCAGCTTCACCGGCTCCACCGCCATCGGCAAATTGCTGCTGACGCAGGCGGGCAGCACGGTGAAGCGCGCGAGCATGGAACTGGGCGGGAACGCGCCGTTCATCGTGTTCGCCGATGCCGATATGGAAGCGGCGGTGGACGGCGCGATGGTGGCTAAATTCCGCAACGCCGGGCAGGCCTGCATCGGCACCAACCGCCTGCTCATCCAGCGCGAGGTGCATGACGAGTTCGTTGAGCGGTTCGTGGCCAAGACCCGGGCGCTCAAGGTGGGCAACGGGCTCGATCCGGACAGCCAGATCGGCCCGCTGATTACCGAGAAAGCGCTGCTCGGGGTTCAGTCGCTGGTCGATGGCGCCTTGGCGGAAGGGGCGAGCCTGGCGTGTGGCGGCGGTCGCCACAATGCCGGCGCGCAGTTCTATACCCCTACCGTGCTGACCGAGGTGACGCAGGACATGGGAATCGCCCAGCAGGAGATTTTCGGGCCGGTCGCTTCGGTCATGTCGTTTGCGGATGAAGCGGAGGCGCTGCACATCGCCAACGACACCCGCTATGGCCTCTCCAGCTATTTCTACACCCGCGACGTGGCCCGTGCCGCGCGCGTGTTCCGGGGGTTGGAATATGGCATGGTGGCGCTGAACGAAGGACTGCTCGGCACTGAGGTCGCGCCGTTCGGTGGGGTCAAGGAGTCCGGACTGGGCCGCGAGGGATCGCACCACGGGATGGACGAATATCTCGAGCTGAAATACCGTCTGATCGGCGGGCTGGGGTAACCAGCTGCCGACAAGGGGAGAGACGACGATGGGCCTGCGCCACTGGTACGATGAAACCGTGCTGCCGAAGATTATCGGTGTGGGGTGCGGGTCCGACGAAGTGACCGAATTGCGCCGCAGCGTGGTGCCGTTGGCGCGCGGTGCGGTGTTCGAGATCGGCTGCGGCGGCGGCTATAACCAGCAGTTGTACGATGCGACAGCGGTGACCAGCTTTGCCGGCATCGATCCCAACGCAGCGCTCCTCGATGCGGCGCGGGCGCGGGCGGCGGAAAAGGGCTGGGTGACGGATATCCGGCAGGGCGTGGGCGAGGCGATCCCGTTCGGCGACGCCAGGTTCGATACCGTGGTGTGCACCTATACGCTGTGCTCGGTCGACGACCCCAAACGCGTGCTGGCCGAAATGCGCCGCGTTCTGAAACCCGGCGGGACGCTGCTCTATCTCGAACATGGCCGCGCGCCCGATGCCGGGCCGCGCAAGTGGCAGGGCCGGATCGAGCCCGTGTGGCGCAAGCTGATGGGCAATTGCCACCTGACGCGGCTGATCGGCGAGGTGATCGCTCCGGCGGGGTTCACGCTGCAACCCAAGGGCCAGGAATACTTCGCCGGGATGCCCAGGTGGGCCGGGTGGATGGAATGGGGCGCGGCGGTGAAGGCGGGCGATTGAGGTCGGCCTGCTGACTACACCCCGCATCCGTTCGTCCTGAGCTTGTCGAAGGACCGTCCTTCGACAAGCTCAGGACGAACGGACTTTGTTGGGGGCGAAACGAAGAAGCCCGGCGCCACTGGTGTGACGCCGGGCT
>JBDSUF010000054.1:0-29599 GCA_039927835.1 Alteraurantiacibacter sp. | reverse complement strand
CAACCTCCCCCTCAAGGGGGAGGAGCCGGCACCCAGCCGAGCGCGGTTTCGCGGCGGCGTTCGGTTCTCCCCGCCCCGTTCGGGTATTTCTAACCCCGCACGCGCGGTTGCAGCGTCCACGTCAGTGCGTCGCCGTCGACCACCAGCGCGGTGCGCTCGTAGCCCGCTTCGGCGGCAACCTCGTGCACCAGCACCGCGTCGGCCTGACGGCTGACACCGCGCACCAGGGCAGGCCGCTCGGCGAAGATCTGCCGGGCGAGGCGGATCAGGTCGGCATCGGGTGCATTGGCCAAAGCCAGCGGCGGACGGTTCCACGCCCGCCCGGCCTCGGCAAAGGCGCGCCCGGCGGGCAGGCTGGCATCGTACAGCAACACCGTGCCGTGGCCGTGGCGCCATTGCCAGCGGGCCATGCTCGCCGCCGCCGGGGTGGCGATCATGCCGGCAAGCAGCCCGCCGCCGAGCATGCCGCGTCTCGTCAGCGTCATTGGCCACCTCCATGCGGACCGGCCGCGAGGTAATCGGCAATGGCCTGCAATTGCTCGTCCGACACTTCGCCGCGCGGGATCGCGGGCATGTTGCCAATGCCGTTGCGCGCCGCCGCGACATAGAAGGCAGCGGGCAGGCCGCGGCGCCGTTCGAGCAGCGGCTCGGGCCGTCCGGCGCGTTGCAGCAGGCCGGTGCCCATGCCGTTCGGGCCGTGGCACATGATGCACATTTCCACATAGAGCGCCTCGCCGCCGGTGGCGTTGGGGCGCTGCGCCATGGTGATCGGTTGCGGCGGGCCGGGCCGCGCGGCTGGGGCGGCGGCAACCACGGCGTCCTCGGGTGGCGGCGCGGAACCGCTTTGAGCCACAGCAACCCCGGCGCAGGCGGTCAGAACCAGCCCTGCCCCAACCCACGTCGTCATCCCCGCGAACGCGGGGATCCAGCGGCGGCGCGGCGCGACGGACGCGACTGGGTTCCCGCGTTCGCGGGAATGACGAAGGAGAGGGGGGCGGGAATGACGAAGGATGTTGAAGAGCCTCATTGTCCGCCTCCCCCATTGCTCGTTGGCATTCCGCTCGCAAGTCGCTGGGCGCCCCAGATGCCGCTCTTGCCCGGCGCGATCACGCCGTTGGGGTCGAGTGCGGCTTTCACCTTGTCGTTCAGCCTGCGCAAGGCATTGTTGTTGAAGTCATAGCTGCCCGCCACCGTGTCCATATAGTCGAGGTGCGTGCGGTATTCGCCATAGCCGTGTTCCTTGGCATCGGCGACCAGCGTGCGGAAGAACGGGTCGATCTTGGCCATGAAGGCGGGGTCGTCCTTGTTGAACACCATCGCGTTGACGTTGGTCATGTGCCGCTCGCCAAAGGCGAAGCTGCCCTGATAGTCGACGCCGTATTCCTGATAGCGGGCATAGGTCCGGCGGAACTGCGCCAGCGCCTTGTCGCCGTCCTGCTCGATGATCGGCGAAAAGCCGATGTGCCCGCCGCGCCCGCCGTACCAGTTGATGTTCTGCATCGGGAAGGTCATCGGCGTGCCGGTCCAGCCGGAATATTCCAGCGGTTCGCCGCGCCGCCACACGGTCGGCTTGATCGACATCGGCCCGGCATTGCCGATGGCGGTTTCGAGCACCTTGTAGGCCGCCCGGTTGATGTCCTCGCGGCCATAGAGCCGCAGGCTCACGCCCCACCAGCCAATGCCGAACTGGCGGCGGATGGCATCGATCACGGTATCCGAAATCGCGCCCGGCTCGTTGGTCCAGTCGGTCCGCCGGGTCAGCACGGCGGCGGCGCGCATCCAGTTGCCGATGCTTGGGCTCTGCGTCAGCACCCGCTCGCGCCGTAGCGGGGCGATGGTGTCGATCATCACCTTGAGGTCCTCGGGCCGGTCGAACTCCACGTCCATGCCCATCAGGCTCTCGGGCTCGGGCATCAGCCACATGCCCATCTTGGTCACGATCCCGAAATTCGATTGGACGAACATCTGGTCCCACCCCGGGCCGAAGCCGAACGGGTAGGCCTGCCACGTCGGCGCATTGCCGAACGCGCCCATGCCGGTGCGCACCAGATCGCCATCGGGCAGCACGACTTCCAGACCGCAAATGTTCTTGGTGTGCTCGCCATAGGGCGTGTAGCCCACCCCGCGATCGAGCGCGTTGCCCATCACGCTGCCCCAGCTGTTGCCGGGGGTGCTGAGCCAGAACGGCAGGTTGTGGCGCTGGATATAGTCGTACAGGTCATAGAAACCCACGCCCGGTTCGAGCAGCACGGTGCCGAGCTGTTCGTCGAACTCGATCTTCTTCATCCGGCTGAGGTCGAGCACCACGCTGCCCGCCAGCACCGGGGCATTGCCGCCATAGCCCAGGTTCTTGCCGCGACTGATCGGGAACAGCGGCAGGCGGTACTGGTTGGCCACGCGGACCACGGCCTGCACTTCCTCCACCGTGTCGCAGGCGACTGCGCCAGCGGGGTGATGGTGCGCTTCGTCGATGGCGAACTTGTCTTGGTAGGTGATCCGGTCGAGGTCATCGAAGAACACCTTGCCGGCCCCGAGCACGGCTTCGAGCGCGCGGCGCGCCTGGTCCATCTTCTGGGCGGTGAAACCGGGGGGCAGGGGAATGTCAGCCATGCTACTTCGTCCTTACTGGCCAGAAGCCCATTGCGTGCGCGCCGGTGGGCGGGCGCCGCCATCGAGCCGCAGAACCTCGCCATTGACCAGCGTGGTGCGGATCAGGAAATCGACGGCAGCGGCAAAATCCTCAGCCGTGCCCGCCCGCTTGGGGAACTCCACGTCGCGCAGCAATTCGGCCACGAAATCGGGTGGTAGCATGGCCACCATCGGTGTCGCCATGAATCCCGGTGCCACGCCGTTGACGCGGATGGCATGGCGCGAAAGGTCACGCGCCCAGACCAGGGTCAGTTCCTTCAGCGCGGCCTTGGCGGCGGTATAGGCGCCCATGCCCTCCTGCCCCTCGAAGCTGGCGATCGAGCAGGTGTTGACGATCACCCCGCGCTCGCCATCGGGGCCTTGCGGGGCATTGCCGATCATGCGGTGGGCCACTTCGGCAGCGACGGTGACCGCTCCCAGCAGGTTGACTCCGATGACCCGGCGGAAGGCGGCGAGATCGCCCGGACCCTCAGCCGTGGCGATCGGGCCGATGCCGCCGATGCCGGCGTTGTTGATCAGGATATGAATCGCGCCGAAGCGGTCCACCACCTGCTGCACCGCGCCTTTGACGCTGGCAGGATCGGCCACATCGCAATGAATGAAAGTCGCGCCCGCTGGTGCCTCGCCCGCGACGTCGAGGCTGACGACCGTCGCGCCATCGGCCAGCAGCCGCCCGGCCGCGCCCGCGCCCAGACCCGAATTGCCGCCGGTGACGACGGCCACTTTGCCCGCTGGATCCATGTGCTCTCCCAACCTGCGTCTTGTGGCAGCGATTCTGATCGCGACTTTAACGATCGTTACTTTTGCTGTAGCAGCCGCGCAAGTCAAGGACAGGAGTGCATCATGCTTACACGCGCAGGCCTATCTGCTGTTATGGACCGCTATCTGGTAGCGCTGGCGCTGCGCGATGCTGCAGCAGTGCCATTCGCGCCGGACGCTTTCGTCACCGAGAACAACGTCCGGCTGATGCCGGGTGACGGATGCTGGAACACGGTGACCGCGCTCGACCCATACCGCCTGTACATGGCCGAGCCCGAGGCGGGGCAAGTCGCCGTGTTCACCGCCATCGAGGAGAGCGATGCGCTGAACCCCATGTGCGTCCGGCTGGAGGTGAACGAGGCCGGCCAGATTACCGGCGTCGAGACGGTGGTCGCGCGCAACAAGG
Source organism: Alteraurantiacibacter sp. (assembly GCA_039927835.1). Classification (GTDB taxonomy): domain Bacteria; phylum Pseudomonadota; class Alphaproteobacteria; order Sphingomonadales; family Sphingomonadaceae; genus Alteraurantiacibacter. The sequence goes on along the minus strand of JBDSUF010000054.1, from coordinate 25,785 downwards.
ACGAGGGCTTTCCGTTCGGCCCGCAGCATTTCGTCGACAAGCCCGAACTGGCGCTCGCCGTCCAGCCCGCCCCGCGCGATGAGCTGGTGCGGATTGCCGACGGCTATTTCGAGACCATCGAGCGCAATGACGGGACCATCCGCACGCAGTTCCATGCCCAGTGCAACCGGGTCGAGAACGGCGTCCAGACCACCAACAACGCTGACTTCCCGCTACCCATCGCCCGGCTCGGCTGCGAGGAGCAGTTCGCGCTCGGCTGGTATCGTTATGACGACGAGCTGCGCGGCCGCCGCTTTCCGCTGGTCGACGTGGAGCAGGGGCTGGTGCTGGCGTACGGCTTCATCGACCACTCGGGACGGCTGGGCGATTACACGCTGACCGACGGCACGCCCGCGCGCAGCCCTGTGCGGCGCCCGCATTCGTATTACCTCGCCGAGGCGTTCAAGATCGTCGACGGCGCGATCCGGCAGGTCGAGGCCGATTTCCTCACCGTGCCCTATCGCATGCCGAGCCCGTGGGATATGCGGTAAGAAAATAGGCGAGGGAGAGGGCAGCGGACATGACCACAAGACAGATCATCGCGCTCATCCTGCTGGGCGGCGTCTTCGTGATGGAAGGCTTCGACATCGCCGCCATGGGCATTGCCGTGCCCCGGCTCGAGGCGGCGCTGGGCTTGTCGCCCGCGAGCTTCGGCTGGGTGTTCACCGGCATCCTCGTCGGGCTCGGCGTGGGCGGAGCGACGATCGCGCCGCTGGGTGACCGCTTCGGGCGGCGCGCGCTGATCGTGGCGGGGTGCCTGGCCACGGGCCTGTTCACGCTGGCGACGTCGACCGCCGAGACGACCACGATGTTCTTGCTGTGGCGCTTCATGACCGGCTTTGCGCTGGGCGCGTGCCTGCCCAACGTCAGCGCCCTGTCGAGCGAGATCGCTCCTGCGCGGCTGCGCGCCACGGTCATGGCCGTGGTCTCGGCGGGCATTCCGCTGGGCCTGTTCATCGCCGGGGTGCTGGCGCCCACGGTGATCGCGGCATGGAGCTGGCAGGGACTGTTCTACGTGCCCGGCTGCTTTGCCGTGGTGCTGGCCTTGGCGCTGCTGGCCGTGCTCGAAGGCGGCGTGCCAGCCTCTGCCGGTGAGCCGCGCAAGGTCGGCACCAGGCTGCCGCAACTGGCCTTGTTCGCCCGGCCCTGGCTGCTGCCGTTCGCGGTGTTCGCGGCCATGCTCGGGCTTAACGCCTGCAACCTCTACCTGCTCAACTCGTGGCTGCCCACGGTGCTGCCGCAAGCCGGATTGTCGATGGACGCCGCAGCCCAGATTACCGGGGTCGCCAACCTGGCGGGCCTGGCGATCGGGATCGGCTTCAGCGTGCTGGTCGATAACTGGCGCAAGGGCCCGGCACTGATGCTGATGTTCGGCAGCATGGCGGTCAGCTTCCTCGTGATCGCCTTTACCGCGCCCGATCCCACGCGCTGGACGCTGCTGCTGATGGTCGGCGTGGGCGGAGCGAACGCGGGCGGCATGGTCCTGCCGGGTCTCGCCGCGCACCTGTTCCCCGCGCGCATGCTATCGAGCGCAGTCGGCATGGGCGTGCTGGTGGCCCGGCTCGGGGCTTTTGCCGGACCGCCATTGGGTGCGGCCATGATCGCTGCCGACGTGCCCGCCCAAACGTTCCTGGGCGTGGCGGCCATCCCGGCGCTGGCCTGCGTGGTGGTGGCGCTGCTGGTGTCACGCGCCTTGCTGGTCAAGCCGCGCGAGGAAGAAGCGGAAACTGCGCCAGTCGCTTAAGGGCGGAAGTCGAGCGAGCCGATTCGTTCGGCGAACCTCCAGCCGTCGGACATTTTTACGCAAAGGTCGCTGAACATGCCAATCAGCGGGCTTTTCGCGTCCTGCACAGGCAGTTGCGTCTCTTGGCCGCCATCGTCCGCCGCATCGCCCATGTAGAGCACGATCACGCTCTGCGCCCGCGCGGTATCTGCATCGACCACATCGACCAGCACATTGGCGATGGCGTGGCGCTGCACGCGCGGTGCTCGGGCGAGGAAGCTGGCGAGGATCGCCGCGCGCCCGACAATCGCATCGCCGCCGCTGGGCCGCCGGAAAACGGCATCGTCGGTATAAAGCGCTGCACAGCCATGCCAATCGGCCGCATCGTTGGCCCAGGTATAGGCGTGGATCAGCCGGGTGACATCTGCCTCGATCGCGCGGCGCCCGGCTTCGTCCATCGCCGTCAGTTGCCGTCAGGCCGCGTGGCTTCGAGGAACTCCGACCGGCCACCGGCATCCTTCGCTTCCAGCCGCTCGATCAGCCGGGCGACCACATCCGCCAGCCCATCCAGGTCGCCATCGGCCATGCCTTCGAACAGATAGTCGGCTACCTTGTCGCTTTGCGGACGCATCACCTCGTACAACCGCCAACCCTCGTCGGTCAGCGTCAGCCACTTGCGCCGGCGATTGCCTTCGTCGCGCACCACTGCCACGCGCCCGTGCCGCTGCAGCGTGGCGACCGCGCGGCTCACGCTCATGACGTTGACCCCGGTCAGCTCGGCCACCTCGTGGCTGGCGGTCTTGCCCAGGTCGCCGATCGCCATCAACAGGCGGAATTCGTTGAGGCTGATGCGATAGCGGTGTGCCAAGTGCGTGCTGAACGGTGCCATCAACCGGTTGTTGAGCTTGAGCAAGTCGTGCAGCAACGCTGCCCGCACTGACACCTTGCCCATGCTATTCCCCGCCAGCTTGCCTGTCACGCTATCCACCCCTGTTGCATCTCCTGCTGTATCTGCGAGCGGGTCGCAAGCCCAATGCTCTTTGCGGCAACCCTAACACCTGTTAGCGTTATAGACGAGGAATCACTTGGGAGACTACCCGGCAATGACCGCCTATCCGCAGACAATTCACTTCATCGGCACCAACACCCCGCGGCGCATGGAACTTTCGCTGCGCAACATGACGGTGGAGGGCACCATCCCAGCCGAGGTCGAAGGGGCTTTCTTTCGCGCGGTGCCGGACAACGCCCATGCGCCGATGTTCGACGACGATGTTGCGCTCAACCACGATGGCATGATCGCGCGCTTCAATATCGAGAACGGGCCCAATGGACCGAGCGTCGATTTCGATATCCGCTATGTCGAGACCGAACGCTACCTCGCCGAGAAGGCCGCGCGCCGGGCCCTGTTCGGCCGCTATCGCAATCCGTTCACCGACGATCCCTCGGTCGAGGGCATGGACCGCACGCTCGCCAACACCACGCCGGTGTGGCACGCGGGGCGGCTGTTCATGACCAAGGAGGATGGCCGCGGGTACGAAGTCAATCCGCACACACTCGCCACCGTTGGCAAGTGGGATTACGAAGGAAAGCTGAAAAGTCAGACCTTTACCGCGCACCCAAGAGTTGATGCACAAACCGGCGAGCTGTTCTTCTTCGGCTACGAGGCGGGCGGGCTGTGTGATCCCAACGTCGCCTATTGCATCGCCGACAAAGACGGCAACCTGGTCAAGGAACAGTGGTTCGAGCAACCCTATGTGTCGACCATTCACGACTTCGTGATCACCCAGAAATACGCCATCTTCCCGATCTTCCCCACGCTGGCCGATCTCGACCGGCTGAAGGCTGGCGGCCCGCACTGGGCGCATCACCAGGACAAGCCGAGCTACATCGGCATCATGCCGCGTTATGGTGACGTCAGCGAAATGATCTGGATCGAAGGGCCGGTTGGCGTCTCGTGCTTCCACGAGGTCAACGCCTACGACGACGGGGACCTGGTCCACATCGACTTGTGCCTGACCAATTCCAACGCCTTCCCGTTCATGCGCGAGGCGGGCGGCGTCCACATCGAGCAGCGCGAACTGCAAGGCGCGCTGACCCGCTGGACGATCGACATGAGCAAGGACGCCCCGAGCATTGCGGAACGGCCAATCGGTCCTCCCGGCGATCTGTGCCGCCTCGCCGATGTCGACCAGGGCCGCCCCTACAACCGCGCGTGGTATCTCAGCATGAACCCGCAGGCCAAGGGCCCGCCGATGCTGGGCGGCCCAGTGGGAGCCAACTTCAACGCCCTGCTGCGGATCGAGCCGGGCAATGGCCGCCTGTCGATGATGGAGGTGCCGCCGGGCGCAGCGATCAGCGAACCGGCGCACGTCGCCTCCGCGCAGCCCGGCCACGGCGGGTGGCTGCTGATGGTGATCGACGTGCCCAACAGCCCCAACCCCGCGGACTACCTGTCCGAACTGTGGGTGGTGGAGGCCGACGCGGTCGAAAGCGGCCCCGTCGCGCGGGTGCTGACGGGCCTGCCCTTGCGCAGCCAGGTCCACGGCGCGTGGGTCAGCCGCGAGCGCATGGAGGGCAGCGTTCACAAGTAAGCGCGCTTGCCGCGGGGCATACCCCGGGCAAAATCGGTGGGACTGAGGAGAGAGGCGATGAGCAAGCGAGCGATCACGGTCGCATTGTGCCTGGCGCTGGCGGGCGTGCCAGCGCTGGCGCAGGAGCAGGCCGGGCAGCCGCCAGCGGAGGCCCAGCTCGCCGCCCGTTTCCAGCCTCCGCCCACTGGCTGGCAGATGCCGCGCACCGCGTGGGGCGATCCTGACCTGCGCGGCACTTGGCCGGTCGATTACCTAGGCCAGACCCCGCGCGAACGGCTGGCACAATTCGGTACCCGCGCCTTCCTGACCGACGAGGAATACCGCGCCGCTTTCGACGAGGCCCAATTCCAGCTCGACCGCTATGACGAGGAAGTCGAAGTCGGCGTCATGTCGATGGGTCACTGGGCCGAGCGCGGCCACCCGCTGCGCCAGACCTCGATGGTCACCGAACCCGCCAATGGCCGCTACCCGCCGCTCACCCCGCTGGGCGAGCAGCTGCGCAGCGAGGAGCGCAACAGCTGGAACACCGAAGTGTTCGAGGACATGAATGATTTCGGCATCTTCGATCGCTGCCTTACGCGCGGCATGCCAAGTTCGATGCTGCCCGGCGCATACAATGGCGGGATCGAGCTGTTCCAATCACCCGGCCTCGTCGCCATCAACCTCGAGATGATCCACGAGACGCGGCTGGTGCACATCGGCGGCACCCCGCCGGCCGCCGCGGTGCGGTTCGACCTCGGCTATTCGGTCGGCCGCTGGGAGGGCGATACGCTGGTGATCGAGACGAGCAACTTTCGGCCCGGCATGTCGCTGGGGCCCGCCCCCAATTCCGACCAGCTCAAGGTGACCGAGCACCTGACCATGATGAACCCGGACCAGATCCGCTATGAGGCCTGGGTGGAAGACCCACTGGTGATGGAGGGGCAATACAAGCTCGACATCCCGTGGTTGCGCCATCCGGGTTACGGCATGTTCGAATATGCCTGCCACGAAGGCAATGTGCAGGTGCGTGGCTATATCATGTCGACGTCGCCACGGTTTGCGGCCCAGCGCGAAGCTGCCTGGGCTGCGCAGCAGGTGGAGGTTGGCCAGTGACCAACGAACTTCCCGACGCGCTACCCGGCCCCTCGATGAAGTGGGTCTATCATCTCTGCCGCCTGATCTTCGGCGCCTGGTGGCTGTTCTCGGGCTGCATGCATTTCTTCTGGCCGCAGTTGCAGCCGCTGGGTGACGAGCAACCGGCGATCGACTTCACGCTGGCGCTGATGGCGAGCGGGCTGTTCGACTGGATCAAGGTGGCCGAGATCGTGCTCGGCCTGACCATGCTCGCCAACCGCCTGATGCCGTTGACGGTGCTGGCGCTGGTGCCGATCAATCTGGTGATCGTGTACTGGAACTTCGTGCTCGACGAAGGCCTGGTCGAATGGACCTTCGGCGCCATGACGATCCTGTTCAACGCCGTGCTCGCCTGGCCGTGGCGGCGCTATTACTGGCGGCTGTTTGCGTGGAACGGCAGGCCGGACTTTTCGTATCGGCCGGGGGTGCAGGGCTGATGGGCCAGATCGCAACGAAGGGCCTCTACCACTTCGTCCGCCTGTTCACCGCGCTGTGGTTCCTCTATGCGGGGCTCAACTTCTTCCTCTATCCGGACGACCAGCGACTGGGGCTCGTCCCCGCCAGCCACGATTTCACCGTGGCGCTGATCGCCAGCGGGATCTTTGCCTGGATCAAGGCCATCGAGGTGGTGCTGGGTATCACCCTGCTGGTGCACCGCTTCATGCCGCTGACGATCGTCGCGCTGGTGCCGATCAACTTCGTGGTTGTCTATTACAACTGGGTGCTGGAACCGCATCGCGGGACATTTATCGCGGGCGGGTTGACGCTGCTGTTCACGGCCTATCTGGCGTGGAGCTGGCGGGCCTGGTTCTGGCCGCTGCTGACCTTCCGCGGCGCGCCGCAACACGACTTCAAGCCGCATTTCACCACCATCCGCTTCACCGGGGATGCCGCAAAATGAACCGCGCCGCCGGATAACGAAAAGGGGCGCGGAAGCCATGTGCTTCCCCGCCCCTCTTCGCGTGCGATACCCGAAGGCTCGGCTGTTATTCAGCCCTTCCTGGTGATGGCGTTGGCGACCAGTTCGGACACGAAGCCGAACAGCGCGCCGATCACCACCGAGACGACCGTGCGCCACAGCGCATCGACCGGGTCCAGCGTACCGCTGGCGCCAAGCAGGAAGGTGGTTCCGGCGACAGCGGCAAAGCCATAGACGCTGACCGGGATGGTGCTGAGCAGTGGCACCCGGCTGGCAAGGCAGATCACGAAGGCACCCAAGCCCACCGCGACCGGCCCGGCGAGGTCGCCCAGGCTGGCGAACGGGCCCATCAACGCCATGATCGCGACCATGCCGACGATCGCGCCGAAGGTCATCCCGACAATTGTGGTGGTCAAGCCCTTGGTGCCCGCGCCCGACTGGAAGAATGCGCCCCAGGCAATGAAGCTGACCCAGACAAGGCCCGGCAAGGTGGCGGCCAGCGGAACGCCGAACAGCCAGGTATCGAGCACGGCCAGCAGGCCAACGGAAACGGCAAGCGCCAGATAAGCTGACATGAAATTGGTTCTCCCCCATGTGTCCCGGATCGACTGGCCGGGTTGTCTGTCCCGGCTATTCCAGGACTCGCAGCCAGACTAACGCATGAATGAGAAAGGGTAAATAGCCGAGAAGGATTTGCCATATTGCGCCGCAAAGCGCTGTTATTAAACTATTCTGTTCTTATATCAGGCGCACGAAAGGGCGCTGCCCAGACCGCAACCGGACGGACAAACGCAACGATCAGGCGTGTGGCTTTACCGGCTGACGCAGGATCGTTCGCAGCTTCTCAGGCGGCGTGCGGCGGGGATCGCTGAGGTAGATTTCGTGATGCTCGCCGTTGAAGGTGACGCCGCGCGCGGGCATGACCTCGTGGTGCAGGCGGTGGAGCACCGGCGCTTCGTCCGCAAACGAGCCGAGGTGGAGGACCGACAGGCAGCGCCCGTCCGCGTGCTCGCCCAGCCGCACGGCCAAGGTATCGACATTGGCCTTGCTGGCCCGCGCCGCCGCCACATGATCGGCGGTGATCCACTCGGGCACCATCAGCATCAGCGTCCAGCGCCACTCGTCGCGCCGCCCGGCTTGGGTAAAGGCGCTGCGGTCATCGGCCCACCACAGCCCCTCGAGCGGCGGAACGACATAGTCGCGGCCCAGCTCACGCTTGCTGAAGAACTTCACCGCATAAGCCAGCGGGTACAGCGCAGCGAGCGCGGCGGCGTATTCGGGCGAGTCTCCCGGAGAACCCTGCCCATCGACCATCAGGTGCCGATAGGAACCGAGCGTCGCTTCGTCGAACTCGCCCCGAGGCGCCGAAAAGTAAGCCTTCTCGGCGCGTTTCAGGTCCAGCTTGGGGGCCACGGTCAGGTCAGCGCGTAATAGCGCAGCCGGTTACCCTCGGTGCGCCGCTCGCCCACGCCGATGAACACGTGCTTGGTCAGCCAATCGTGCTTGCCCGCCGCGCATTCGAATGTGGTCTGGCTGCGCAGATAGTACTCGCCATGATCGACCGGCGCCCCGCTGTTGAAGGCCCAGTCGCGGATGCGCTGCATCGTGTCGGGCTGGCGGCCCCACAGGAAACCCTTGTTCATCAGCATGATGGTGGTCCCGTCATCCTCCTGCAGCAGGTAGCGCGCATCGAGGCAGGCGACCTCGTCACCGCGCCAATAGGCATAGTCGCCGCCCGATCCGGGGATCGCCTTGCCCTTCAGCAGCGGCCCCTCGAACGTGCCCTCCTGCACCAGCACCGCCGTGCGCATGCCGCCGCCGGGGAGCGGGACCATCGAATAGGCCTCGGGGAAGTTCAGCCGCACTTCCATGACCATCTCCAGCCGGGGATTGTCGATGGTCGAGAACGGGGCGGTGAACGGGGTGGTGTCGGAAAAATCGGTCATGGTTCAGCTCAACTCGATCAGGCCGCCGTCGACCAGCAGGTCGGTGCCGGTAATGAAACTCGCATCGTCACTGGCAAGGAACAGGACGGCTTTCGCCACCTCGTCGCTTGTCCCCATGCGATGCATCGGAATGTTGGCGATCATCATGTCCTTCAACCGTGCCACGTCGTCCGGCCCCATGCCGGGGTTGCGGTGGAGCAGCGGCGTATCGATCGGGCCGGGGCTGACCAGGTTGAGACGGATCTTGCGCGGCAGCAGTTCCTTGGCAAAGACCTTCATCGCCATCGCCAGCCCTGCCTTGGCGGCGGCATAGGTGCCATTGCCCTCCAGCGCCCCGTGCGCGCCGATCGAGCCGGTGACCACAATCGCGCCGCCCTCACCCATGATCCGCGCCGCCTTCTGCAAGGCGAACACGCAGCCCTTGAGGTTGATGCCGTGGACGAAATCCCAGTCCTCCTCGGTGATCCCCTCCAGCGGCGCGAAGCCGCCCACCCCGGCATTGATGAACAATACGTCGATCCGGCCATCGATCGCCTCGATGGCGCTGACCACGCGCTCGCTGGCGGCGATGTCGGCAATATCGGCGGCATAGCCGACCGCGCCGGGGATCGCTGCAACGGCGGCGTCGAGCGTCACCTGGTTGCGTCCGGTCAGGTGGACCTTGCCCCCTTCGCCTGCGAAGGCTTGCGCGGCGGCGAGGCCGATGCCCGAGTTGCCACCCAGCACCAGCACGACCTTGTTGTTGAAACGCATGTCCAGTTCTCTCCCCCTCAGAACGGCGAAGCGGGGTTCGGCCCGCCTTCGACCACATCCTGCATCACGTCCCAATGTTCGGCGATCAGGCCGTGCTCCACCCGGAAGATGTCCATCACCGCCCAGCCGAGGTCACCCGGAAAACGGCGCACGTTGTAATGCACGGTCACATGATCGCCATCGACGAAGGCGCGCTTCACGTCGTGCACCGCGTGCGGCGTTTCGGCCTTGATCATGTCGAGGAAGGCCTTCAGCGCCTCGCGGCCCGGCGGTGCCAGCTGGCTGTGTTGCACATAGTCGGGGGCCACGAAGCGATCGACCGCGCCCGAATCCATCGGATTGAGCACCTGCGCAAACAGCTCCATCACCAGCGCCAGGTTGGCGTCCTCTTGCGGCGTGCGGCTCATGCCGCGACAGCTTCGCGTTGGCTGGCGGGAGGGGGCGGAAGCTCGGCCGGCGGCAGGGATTGACCGCGCATGGCATCGGCCACCTTCTCGGCCACCATGGTGACCGGGATGGCGGTGTTGCCGCCGGGCACCGTGGGCATGACGCTGGCGTCGACCACGCGCAGGCCCTCAACGCCGATCACCCGGCATTCCTCGTCGACCACGCTGCGCGCGCCTTGCGCCATGGCGCAAGTGCCGACAGGGTGCATGCCGACATAGCAAGTGGCGCGGATCAGCGCGTCGAGCTCGTCATCGCTTTCCGCCCCGGCGGTTGGCGGCCGTTCGGCTCCGACGAGGCTGGCCATCGGCTCGCTGCGGTAGATCTTTCGCGCGGTGCGGATCGCCCGGCGCATCTGCACCAGGTCGGCTTCCTCGGACATGATGTTGAGCGTGACCGAGGCCACCTCGCGCGGGTCGGCGCTCTTCAATTGCACCCAACCGCGGCTTTCGGGATGCAACTGCACGATCCCGGCCCAGAACACGTGGTCCTGCTCGGGCTTGATGCCGGGAAACCAGGTCTGCGCGTCGAAGCGGATCGGGTTGACCATGATCTGCATGTCGGGCCGGTCGAGCCGAGGATCGGTGCGCACCACCACGTTGCAGCTGTTGAGCTGGCTCGCCAGCGGACCGGTGCCCGTCAGCGCCCAGCGCGCCGCGTTCAGCGCCAGCCGGTCCCAGCGCAGCTGACGCAGGAAGGTGACCTTCTCCTTCGCCTCGAACTCGAGGCTGGCGGTGGGATGCTCCTGCAGGTTGCGGCCCACGCCGGGGCTGTCATGCAGCACGGCGATCCCGTGCTCCTTCAGGTGCTCGGCAGGGCCGATGCCCGACAACAGCAGCAGGTGCGGCGAGTTGTAGGCCCCGCCCGCGAGGATCACTTCCTTGCGCGCGCGGACCAGTGTCGGGCCAGCGGGGCCGTCGATTTCCACGCCGATCGCCCGCTTGCCTTCGAACACCACGCGGGTGACCAACTGGCGTTGCCGGACATCGAGGTTGCGGCGGCCAAGCGCGGGCTTGATGTAGGCGCTGGCCGAGCTGACGCGGTGGCCCTTGTCGTCCACGCTCTGCTCGCCGCGCGCGAAGCCTTCGTAGTTGGGGCCGTTCAGGTCATCGACGGTTGCGAAACCGGCATTGCCCGCGCTCGCCATCATCTCCTCGTGCAGCAGGTGCGGCGAATCGATCGGCCGGATGCGCACCGGGCCGCCCTTGCCGTGGTACAGGCTCTCGCCGCGCCACGAATCCTCCAGCTTGCGGAAATAGGGCAGGCAATCGGCATAGGACCAGCCGCGCGCGCCCATTTGCGCCCACTGGTCATAATCCGCCGGATGGCCGCGCATGGCGAACATGCCGTTGATCGAGCCCGATCCGCCCATCACCTTGCCGCGCGGCAAAGGCAGGCGGCGCCCGTTGAGGTGCGGCTCCTCCTCGGTCCAGTAGGTCCAGTTGAACTCGGGCCTGGTCATGGCGCGCAGGAAGCCGAGCGGCATCTTGATATAGGGATGGTCATCGTTGCCGCCGGCCTCCAGCAGCAACACCGTGCTGGCGGTGTCCTCGCTCAGCCTTGCGGCCATCACGCAGCCGGCGCTGCCTCCGCCAACGACGATGTAATCGAAACCCTCACTCATGCCGCAACCCTCTCCTTGCCACCTTGCTAACGATCGTTAAGATCAGACGCAAGCAGAGGAGCGGATGATGACCAGGGAAGATTATGAGCGCTATGCGGCAGCGTTCAACGCACGCGACTATGACACGGTGTTCGATTTCTACAGCGACACGCCGCGAATGGCCTTCTTCGGGATCGAAATCACCACGCGCGAGCAGTTGAAGGCGTTCTACAGCTTCCTCCATTCGTTCGTGATCGAGACGATCACGGTCGAGAAGTTTGCCGGTTCGGATGAGCTGGCGGCGGTGGAGGGTTTGATCCGCATCGAAGCCTTCGCCGACCTGACGCGCGAACTGCTCGACGCCAACGGGATGCAGCAGTTCTTCCCCATCGCCAAAGGCGAGGTGCAGGAGATGCGGCAGTACATCCATTACCATCTCGACGGCGGCAAGATCGCCAGCGTGGGCTGCGCCGTAGTGCCGTAAGACCGGGGAGCGGGTCGCCGGATCAGGACAGTCGCTTTTTCATCCTTGCGCTGATTTCGCATATATGAAAGGACCTCCTTTGACCAAAAAGGGCCTTTTGTACATGATCGATACAACGCACGTCGGCAGTCTCCCGCGCGGACCGGAGCTGGTCCCCCTGCTCCTCGCCCGCGACAAGGGTGAGGCTTACGACGAGGCGGAATTTGACCGGGTGGTTCAGGCCGCCGTGGACGAGGCCGTGCGTCGGCAGGTGGAGAACGGCGTCTCGATCGTCTCCGACGGCGAATTGGGCAAGGTCGGCTATTCGACCTATATCATCGAACGCCTGTCGGGCTTTGGCGGCCACTCGCCGCGCAAGCCCGCGCTGGATCTGGCGGCGGTGCCCGACCTCGCCAAAAAGCTGGCCCACATCATGGGCGCACAGGAATTCACCCGCGCCAGCGCCATCGGCAAGGTCGAGCTGGTCAATCTCCAACCGCTGCACGACGATATCCACCGGTTCCAGACCGCGCTCGACAAGCATGGCGCCGGAGTGAAGGCCTTCCTCAACACCGCCAGCCCGGGCCTGATCACCTCATTCCAGCCAAACCAGTTCTATCCCAGTCACGAGGCTTACCTCGCCGACCTCGTCACCGCGATGCGCCCCGAATACACGGCCATCGCCGAGGCCGGGTTCGCGGTGCAGTTCGATTGCCCTGACCTCGCGATGAGCCGCCACACCGGCTATCAGGACATGACCGAGGACCAGTTCCTCGCCACGATCCGCGCCAACGTCGATGCGCTGAACGAAGCGACCGCCGACATCGCGCCCGAGCAGATGCGCATGCACGTGTGCTGGGGCAATTACGAAGGTCCGCACGATTTCGACATTCCGCTCGAACGGATCATCGACATTGTCCTCGCCGCACGCCCCGCAACGATCCTGTTCGAACACGCCAACCCGCGACATGAACACGAATGGATCGTGTGGCGCGACGTAGCCGAGGCCGGCAAGCTGGACGGCAAGGTCCTCGCCCCCGGCTTCATCGACAGCTGCTCCAACTACCTCGAAACTGCCGAACTGATCGCCCAGCGGATCGAGCGCTTTGCCGCCATCGTCGGCAAGGACCGGGTCATCGCCAGCAGCGATTGCGGGTTCGGCACATTCGCCGGCTACGGCAAGATCGACCCGTCGGTGGCATGGAAGAAGCTCGCCGCCCTGCGCGCCGGGGCCGACATTGCCGACACGAGGATTACCTGACCATGCTGGACCCGGCAGCAACGCCCAATTCGCTGGTCAAATCGGCCACACGCACGCTCGACATCATCGAGTATGTCGTGGCTTCAGGCCGGGCACTGGTGGCGCAGGAGATTGCCACCGCGCTGGGCATTCCGGTGTCCAGCCTGTCGTACCTGCTGTCCACACTGGTCGACCGCGAATACCTGGCCCGAGACGGGCGGCGCTATTCGGCCGGGCCGGGGCTGGCGCGGCTGCAGGCGCACGACAAGGGCTTCACGCTGGCCGACCGCGCCGCGCCGCTGGTGCGCACCCTGCGCGTGCAGCTGGACGAGACGACCAGCTTCTTCATCCGCGACGGGTGGGAAATCGAGGCCATCGTCACCGAATCGAGTGAGCAAGCGCTGCGCTATTCGGTGCCGCAGGGCCGCCGCCTGCCGATGCACGCGCTGGCATCGGGCAAGGCCCTGCTCGGTGCGCTCGCTGCCGATGAGCTTGAGCAGTATTTCCGCGAGACCGAGCGCATCAAGTTCACCCCCAGCACGGTGACCGCCGAACCGGTGCTGCGCCGCCAAATCGAGGAAGCCCGGCTGACCGGCTTTGCCATGACCGACGAGGAATTCTCGCTCGGCATCATCGGTATCGCGCGGCTGGTGACGATCGAGGGTAAACCCGTCGGATCGCTCTCGGTCGCGGTGCCCAAGGTGCGCTTCACCGATGACCTGCACGCCCGCGTGGCCGACCTGCTCGACCGCACGGCGAGCTTGCTCGAAACGCTCTGACCTGCCTGACCGGCCCTAAAGGTCATCGAGGAAATCTGCACCGATGCCCGGCTGCTCAGCCTCAGGCTCAGGCTCTGTGGCTGGCGCAGCCGGGGGCGGCGTCGCGGGGGAGGCAGCGGGTTCGTCCGGTTCGGGTTCTGTCGCTTCCGCCGGTCGCGGCGTCAGGTCCAGAAAACGCACCTGCGGACCAATGATCACACGATCTGCGGGTGTTGCCGGTCGAGGGAGGGGGGCCGCTCGGGAGACTGGGGCCGCTCGGGAGACTGGGGCCGGTGTGGGCGATACAACAGGGTTTGCATCGGGGGCCACCACTCCCGCCGCCGCCGGGCGGCGATAGATGCGCCCTTCCGCCCAGTCGCCTACACGATCTCCCGCCATCGCCCGCACAAGCCGATAGGGTGCCAGCGGCGTGCCGACATAGCTCATTTCCGCCGTGTCCGGCCCGGTCTGCCGGAAGCGGAAGATATCGGGCACGGCGCCCGGACGCGGATCGTCGAACGCCAGCTCGACCATCTCGAAAATGGCATTGCCGGTCATGCTGTCGCTGGTTTTCACCGGGCCGCGCAGGTTGGCAAAGGCGTCACCGTTGGAATTGAAGCCGTCGGGCCGCGACCAGCGCCCGCGCCAGCCGCCGCCAGCCAGCGGGATGATCTCGAAGCGGAAAATGGTCGTCCCGTCGATCCGCAGGTCCCACAGGCCGGCCAGCGACAGGACGGGCACCTGGACCGGCGCGGCATCAGGCAGCAGCGATACTCTGTGCGCTGGGGGCAAGAGAATGACCTCACCGTCTTGCGCCAGCGCTGAGCTGGACAGGCCCAGCACGACAACAGCGCCAACAAGGCGGACAAAGGCGGCAAGATGCGACATCGGCGTCGATATCTGCCCAAACATTGCTGAACGCAACCCGAAGCAGAATCCGGGCCGCAGCAAAAAGGGGCGGCCGGTTGCCCGGCCGCCCCTTCGCTTTGCCTTGCGGGCAGATTGGCTTAGCTGTTGGTGCCGACGCCAGTTGCGCGCCAGCTGTCGGCATAGGCCGTGCGGGCAACGTTCGAGTACGGCACGGGCGAAATGACCGCCTTGATCTCGGTCTGCACATGCGGCTCGACGGTCGGCTTCGAGGTGCCGCCGTTGGGTTCGCCCCACACCAGCGAGACTTCCTTGCCCATTTCCACTTCGGCCGGATCGATCATCGCCAGCGTCAGCATCTTGCCTTCGTTCGACGAGTAACCAACCCAGGTTGACACGCCGATCACCTTGCCGTCAGCGTTCTTGACCGCGTCAAACGGGTGCATCGCGTAGACTGCGCTGGGGAACTCGAAGTACTTGGCGCGCTCGCCGTTGGCATAAAGCGACGACAGCACGCGCAGCATGTCTTCGTTGTCGAGCGCCAGCGTGACCTTCTGCTTGTGGGTTTCGCCCGCCATCTTCTCGAGCGCCTCGCGGCCCACGAAATCGTGGTCGAACTTGACGATGTGGCCATAGCCGATGTCCCACGGGGTCAGGTAATAACCCTCGATGCTGTCGGGCACGAACGAACCACCGATCGAGCAGGTGCCGGCATAGCTGTCATCCCCGGCCCAGGCGCGGTAATCCTTCATCATCTGGCTGTCGCCGGTGAAGAAAGCGGGCAGCGGCGAAGGCAGCCAGCCCGATTCGAGCGTGTTGGACGAATAGGCGCGACCACCGACCAGCGTCAGGCCGTCGTTCTTGCCGGCTTCGACCAGCGCAGCGTGTACCGCCTGGTAATCGGCCCAGGGACCGAACAGCTCATAACCCGGCTGACCGGCCATGCCGTGACGCAGCGCGATCACGTCCTTACCGGCGATGTCGATGTGCGCCATGTTGAAGAACTTCAGATCGGGGGCATCGGTGCCCATGGCGATGCTGAGGATCTTCATCGCGTTCGGGCCCTGCAGCTGGAAGCGATAGTTCTTGCGCACGCCGTCGGTGCGCTTGGCGGTGCGCTCGTCACGCTCCACGGTCACGTTCCACTTGCTGCCATCGGGCTTGGGGTACTGGGCGTGGAATTCAACCCACTCGATGGCAGGCGCGCGGCCGACCAGCGAGAACTCGTTCTCGGCCAGGTAGAACAGGATCACGTCGCCGATCACATAGCCTTCGGGCGTGACCGGAACGTACTGCTTGGCCTTGTTGATGGCGAAGCCCTTGAAGCTGTTGATCGCGGTATAGGCGAGCAGCGCCTCGGCTTCGGGGCCGCGTACATAGAGCTCGACCATGTGGTAGCTCTGGTTGAACAGCACGGCGCTCTTGGCCCAGGCGGCCTGCTCGTTGCGCCAGTTCGAATATTCGGCCGGGACGCCCGGATAGGCATTGGGGCCGACCTGCTGGTTGCGCAGGAAATCGACGACGTTGCCTTGCGCGTCCAGCTTCTGTTGCAGGGTGGTCATGGTACTTCCTCTCCTTGAAAGAGTTTGGGGTGGGTGGATCAGGATGCCGGCCCGGAAACAGGGTGCGAGAGCCAGCGGGTGATGGCATTGTTGACCGCTGCGGGGGCCTCGAACTGGACCATGTGGCCAGCCCCCGGCACGATCACGAGTTCGGCGCCCGGAATCGCCGCGGCGATGGTTTCATGCTGGGCGGGCGGGGCCCAGCCATCGAGCTCGCCGGTCATGACCAACGTGGGACACTGGATCTGGCCGAGCAAACCGGTCACGTCCGGGCGGGTGACCAGCGCGTTGATCTGCGCGTCGAACATGGCCTGGCCCTGCGCGAGGCACATGGCCTCCAGTGGCGGGTAAATGGCCGGATCAGCGCGGTGGGCTTCGGCGACCATCGGCGGCAGCCAGTGATCGACCAGCGCGGGGAAACCCTGTTGGTGGCCGATATGCTGCAAGGCGGCGCGGCTGGCCGGTTCGTTCGGCCCGACCGGATGAATGCCGGTGGAGGCGAGCGCCAGCCGCCGGACCCGCTGCGGTGCCAGACGGAACACTTCGAGCGCCACGCGGCCGCCCATCGAATGGCCGAACAGGTCGAACTGGTCGGCCCCCGCCTTGTCCGCCTCGGCCAGCGCGATTCGCGCCATGTCAGCGAGCGAATCGGCCATTCCATAGGTGTTGACGGCCATGCTTTCGGCGAACGCTGCGGTTTGCGGCGCATAAATGCGCGCATCGCAGATCAGGCCTGGCAAAAACACTAGCATGGACAGGAAGGACTCTCGCCGCAGTTCACTCTTATGAAAATTTCGTCTATACGAATAAACTGCCGTGCGCTAGGGGCTTTGTGATCATGCACACATAGGTCTAAAGGCCCCACAGCGCGCTCCGAGAGCGCGTTCAATGTGAGGCCCGTGAGAGGAGAAGCTTCGATGTCCTACGCCGCGATTCACCCCAATTGGGAACAGGCCCCCGCCAACATGGTGGACGGCTATTCGCTGGAGATGACGGCCAAGGAACTCGAAGGCCTGCGCGAGGCAGCGCCGCTGATTCGCCCTGGCACGCAGGTCGCCGTGACTTTCCTGCCTGGCGAGGAACTGAGCCAGCGGGTCGAAGCCGCCGTGCTGGTGCGCGAGCTGGGGTTCGAGCCGATCGTGCACCTCTCCGCCCGCCGCATCGAGAGCGCCGAGCAGCTCGATTGGTACCTGGGCGAGATCACCAGCAAGGCGCAGGTGAAGCGCGTCTTCATCATCGCCGGCGATCCGCCCGAGCCCGAAGGTCCCTATTCCGATTCGCTGCAGATCATCGAGAGCGGCCTGCTCGAAAAGCACGGCATCGAGATCGTCGGCATTGGCGGCCACCCCGAGGGCCACCCGAACAACACCCCCGCCGAGCTGTGGGTGTGGATGGAAAAGAAGATCGCCGCGATCCGCGCGCATGGCATGGTGCCGCTGGTCGTGACCCAGTTCGCTTTCGACGACGACGCGATCGTCGCGTGGCTCGCTGAAATGCGCGCCCGCAACATCGACGTGCCGGTGCGCCTCGGCGTTCCCGGCCCGGCCGGCATCAAGCGCCTGCTAGGCTTTGCCAAGCGCTGCGGCGTGGGCGCCTCGGCATCGGTGATGATGAAGTACGGCATTTCGATCACCAACCTGATCGGCAGCGCGGGACCCGACAAGCTGGTGGGCAGCCTCGACAAGAAGCTGGGTGCCGAACACGGCCGCGTGCGCCTGCACTTCTACCCGTTCGGCGCGCTGACCGCTTCGGCCGAGTGGATCAACACTTACGACGCAAAGCATTCCTGACGTGGCGGCGCTGATCGACGGCAAGGCGGTCGCCAACAGCCTGGACGAGAAGACCAAGGCGCAGGTTGATGCGATGATCGCAGCCGGCATGGTCCGTCCGGGCCTGACAGTGATCCTGGTGGGCGAGGACGGCGCGAGCCAGGTCTATGTCCGCCGCAAGATCAAGTCCTGCCAGAAGGTCGGCATCATCAGCTCCGAACACCGCTTGCCCGCTGACACCAACCAGGAAGACCTGCTCGCACTGGTCGACCGGCTGAACAAGGACGCGCAAGTCCACGGCATCCTGTGCCAGGTGCCGCTGCCGCCGCACATCGATACGCGGCTGGTGCTGCGCTCGATCGCGCCCGAGAAGGACGTCGACGGGTTCCACCCGGTCAATGTCGGCCGCCTCAGCACCGGGACCGGCGGCATCGTGCCGTGCACCCCGTTGGGCGTGATGATCCTGCTGGAAAGCGTGATCGATGATTTCGAGGGCCTCGACGCCGTGGTGATCGGCAAGTCGAACATCGTCGGCAAGCCCGTCGCCAACCTGTTGCTCGACGCCGAGTGCACGGTTTCGGTGACGCACATCCACACCAAGAACCTGCCCGACCTGTGCCGCAAGGCCGATATCGTGGTCGCCGCTGCCGGTGCGCCGCAACTGGTCAAGGGTGACTGGATCAAGCCGGGTGCGGTGGTCATCGATGTCGGCATCACCCGCGTGATGGGCGCCGACGGCAAGGAAAAGCTGCTCGGCGACGTCGCCTTCGACGAATGCCAGCACGCCAAGGCGATCACCCCGGTGCCGGGCGGCGTGGGTCCGATGACCATCGCCTGCCTGATGGCCAATACCGTGCAGGCCGCCAGGGCGTTGCAGGATAAGCCGATCGAGGCGGAAAATATCTATGCCGACGCGCCCGACCGCAGCATGTTCGCCTGATCCAGCTTTTCGCAGGGACGGCTGGTGTTACAGCCAGCCGATCCTGCGGAAGCGGATGAACAGGCCCGCGCAGATCAGCGCAATCACGCCCAGCACTCCGAAATAGCCAAAGCGCCAGGTCAGTTCAGGCATGAAATCGAAGTTCATGCCATAGATCCCGGCAATCGCCGTCGGCACCGCAAGGATCGCCGCCCAGGCGGCCAGCTGGCGCGTGATCGCGCCTTGTCGGCTCTGTTCCAGCAGGCTCGCCACTTCGAGCATATTGCTCAGACCATCGAGGTCGATGCGCACCCGGCTGACCACACGGCGCGCGTGATCGTAGGTGTCGCGGAAGTAGGGCCGCGCGCGGGCATCCACCGCGGGCTGCTCCACTTCGGCCAGCTTGCGGGTCATCTCCTCCATCCGCCCGGCCGTGCTTTCCAACTGGCGCAGCGTGCGGCGCAGGCGGAACACACGGCGGATGCGCGCCTGATCGGGGAACGAATCGATCGCTCCGTCCTCCATCGCCGAAACGGTTTCCTCCAGCCGGTCGAGCAGCGGATCGTAGCCGGCGACGATGAAATCAATCAGCGCATGGAGCACAAAATCGGGCCCCTCAGCCAGCCGTTCGGGGTCGGCCTCCAGTTGCGCGCGCAGGTCGAGATGCGCGCGCGGGCTACCCTGCCGCACCGTGATAAGGGCATTGTCACACACGAACATCGCCGTCTGGCCATAGGTGATTATATCGCCCTGACCCTGCTCGACCGTGCGGGCGATGACGAACAGCTGCTTGCCATAAGCCTCGGCCTTGGGCGGATGGCGCACCATCAGCGCGTCTTCCACCGCCAGCGGATGCAAGTGATACCGCGCCGCCAGCTCGGCCAGCTCGTCCACCGTGGGATCGGCCACCCCGATCCAGTCGAACTCGCCGCGCCCCGCAGGCGCATCGGTGGCGAGCACATCGGGCAGGGCCACCTTCCCTTCGCGATAGCGGCGTGCGGCAACAATCGTCATATCTTTAGCCTCGTGACATGCGGCGTGGCCGGTGGCAATCACTTGCCGCATGGGAGAGCACACCGATACGATTATCATTGGCGCGGGCTTGTCGGGCCTGTCGATGGCCGCGCACATGGGCATGATCTGCCCCGGCCGCGAATACCTGATCCTCGAACGGCGGACTCAGATCGGCGGCACCTGGGACCTGTTCCGCTATCCCGGCGTGCGCAGCGACAGCGACATGCACACGCTGGGCTTCGTGTTCGAACCCTGGCGCCACCGGGACGCGATTGCCGATGGCCCGGCGATCCTCGACTACCTCAACCGCGTGGCGGACGAGCGCGGCATCCGCCAGCGGGTGCGCTTCGGTCAGGAAGTTGTCAGCGCCGACTGGGACGGAGCCTTGGCCCGCTGGACCGTCACCACCCGCAGCGGCGACGCCTTCACCTGCAACTGGCTCTATTTCGCCAGCGGCTATTACGATTACGACAATCCGCACGATGCCGCGCTGCCCTCGCTCGATGCGTTCGGCGGGCAAGTGGTGCACCCGCAGTTCTGGCCCGACGATCTCGACTACACCGGCAAGCGCGTGGTGGTGATCGGCTCTGGCGCCACCGCCGTCACGCTGGTCCCGGCAATGGCCGAGGCGGCTGCGCACGTCACCATGCTCCAGCGCACGCCCACCTGGATGGCGGCGGGGCCACGGCAGGACAAGTGGGGCAAGCGGTTCGAGCGCTGGCTGCCGGAGAAGTGGGCCTATTGGCTGACGCGGCGCAAGAACATTGCCCTGCGCAGCTACTTCTTCGCCCTCTCGCGCCGCAATCCGGGCAAGCTGGCCGACATGTTGCGCGGAATGCTGCGCGACCATCTGGGCGACAAGTACACCGCCGATTTCGAGCCGCCGTACAATCCGTGGCAACAGCGCCTGTGCCTGGTGCCCGAGGGCGACCTGTTCGCCGCAGTCACCGCCGGCAATGCCGATCTGGTGACCGACACCGTCGCCGGGTTCGATGCCGATGGGGTCAAGCTCTCCTCGGGCGGCTACCTGCCCGCCGATATCGTGATCACCGCCACCGGCCTCAAGCTTGTGCTGGCGGGCAAGGTGGCGATCAGCGTGGACGGGCAGCCGGTCGATTTCACGCAGCACTTCTTCTACCGCGGGACCATGTTCTCCAACGTGCCCAACCTGTCGGTGGTGTTCGGCTATCTCAACGCCAGCTGGACGCTGCGCGCCGATTGCAATGCCCGTTATGCCGCCGAAGTGCAGGCGCACATGGACAGGATCGGCGCGCGCATTGCCTTGCCACGCCTGTCGCCGCAGGACGAGCCCGAGGCGGTCAACCCGTGGGATTACACCAGCGGCTATCTTGATCGGGCGCGGGCGATGATGCCCAAGACCGCCGCGACCCGGCCGTGGGCGCTCCTGCACGATTACCTGGCCGACAAGCGCGATTTCCGCACCCGCCCGGTGGCCGATGGCGTGCTGCTGTTCACCAATCCGCCCGCTCCGCTGCCAAGCCAAAGTCCGATGGCGCGCGCCACCGAAACCGCCTAACCGCAGCGCATGTCAGCCACCGATCGCATCTGGACCGCCGCGCTGCTGGTCATCGGCGACGAGATCCTCTCGGGCCGCACGCACGACAAGAACATCGCAGCAGTGGCCAGCTGGTTGCAGGTGCAGGGCATCCGCCTGAAGGAAGTGCGCGTGGTCGCCGATGACATGGCCGCCATCGTCGCGGCGGTGAACGGCTTGCGCTCCGCATACGATTACATGTTCACCACCGGCGGCATCGGCCCGACGCATGATGACATCACCGTCGATGCCGTGGCTCAAGCCGTGGGCGTGCCGGTGGTGGTCCACCCGGAAGCGCGGGCGATCCTCGAAGACCATTACCGCGACCGGCCTGGCGGGCTCAACGATGCACGGCTGCGCATGGCGCGGGTGCCCGAGGGTGCCAGCCTGATTCCCAACCGCATGTCGGGCGCGCCGGGGATCAAGTGGGGCAACATTCACCTGATGGCGGGCGTTCCCAGCATCACCGCGCAGATGCTCGACGCGCTGACCGGCACGCTCGAGGGCGGCGCGCCGTTGCTGGCGGACACGGTCGGCGGGTGGATCAGGGAAAGCGAAGTGGCCGAGCTGCTGCGCCAGACCGAGAAGGACCATCCGGGCTGCCAGATCGGCAGCTATCCGTTCTTCCGCGAAGGGCGCACCGGGGCCAACTTCGTGATCCGCTCAACCGATGCGGACGAACTGGCCGCGTGCATGGCCGCGCTGTGCGCCGGGATCGATGCGCTCGGGCTGGTTTACACGCCCGGCGGGATCTGACCCTGACGGTTACTTGGCGGCGCCACGCTCCTCGTCGCGCCGGGTGACGACGTAGGCGTAGATCACGCCCACCAGCAGGACCAGCCCGCTGCCGCCGGCGACGAACGTGTTTCCGACCAGCAGGGCCATGAACAGCAGGGCGACGGAACCCAGGAAGATGCCCAAAGTGGTGTTCGACATGCGTTTATCCTCGATTTGCTGCACGACACACGCTCGACGCGTGAACACAAGGTGGCGTTTCAGGGTTAAGATATCGTTGTCGACTAGTCGTTTTCCCTTAGGGCGAACCAGTGTGCCAGCACTTCAAAGGCCAGCTTGCGGCGGCCTTGCGGATCGATCAGGCCCTTGCGGTTCCAGCCGTCCTGCACCCCGGGAAGCTGGCGACGGGGTGAGCGGAAGTCCTTGAGGATCCACGGCGAGACGCCTGCCAAGGTGGGAATGAGCTCCGCCATGGCCAGCGTACCGCGATAGTAGTCGGCTTGGTATTCCTCGGTGAACTTGGCCGCTTCTTCGCCTGGTGCCGGATGCAGGCCATAGGCCGCATCGGCGCCGAATTCGGAGAACACCAGCGGGCGGTCTGGCGGCAAGTCCCAGCCGATCTGCGGCACGTCGGCGGGGCGGTCGCCGCTGTACCAGCCGTTGTAGGTGTTGATCGCCAGCACATCGAGCACCTCTGCCAGCGGATCGGCCAGCCGCATCACGGGCTGCGCGCCGCTGTCATCACGCTCGGTCAGCAGGGCGGCGGAGACCAGCCGCGTGGGATCGAGCGCGCGGGTATCGGCCACCAGTTGGCGCATGAACGCATTGCGCGGCTCGTCCACCGGAGTCTCGTTGCCCACGCTCCACACGATGACGCTGGCGCGGTTGCGGTCGCGCAGGACCATCTTGGCGAGCATCGTGCGGGCGCTCGCCAGCGTGTCCGGATTGGCGAAGGCGATGCGCCAGTAGACGGGGATCTCGCTCCACACGAGCAGGCCCATCTCGTCCGCCGCGCGGGTCATCGCCTCGCTGTGCGGGTAGTGCGCCAGCCGGACGTAGTTGCCGTGGAGGTCATCGCGCACCACGCCGAGCAGCGCGCGCGCGGCCTCGGGCGTGATGGTGCGGGCGGGGTTGTCGCCCAGTTCCTCCTCATGCAGGCTGATGCCGCGCAGGAACACCGGCTCGCCGTTGAGCAGGATCTGGCTGCCGTCCACCGCAATGGTGCGCAGGCCCACCCGGTCGCGCCAGCGGTCGGCTCCGGCGGTTACTGTGACATCGTAGAGTCGCGGGTTGGCGGGCGACCAACGCTCCAGCGCGGCGGGTGCGTCGAGCACGGCGCTGGCGTGCCCCGCAGCGTCGGTGTGCAACGCCAGCTCGATCCCCAGCCCGGCGATCGCCACGGTCACCGGCGCATTGGCCGCCGCCGCGCCATCCAGCGTCACGTCCACTGCGATGCGCCCATCGGCTGCCAGCCGCACCCAGGCATCGTCGACATAGGTCTCTGGCACGGAGAGCAACATAACCGGACGGGTGATCCCGCCGTAGGTCTCCCAGTCGGTCACCGGCGGCGGCACGTCGGTGTCCTGATGCAGCGAGTCTGCCCCGACCACCAGCCGGTTGGCCGTTTCACGCAGCAGGCCAGTGACCTCGAAGGCGAACGGGGTGAACCCGCCGCGATGCTGCCCAAGGTATTGCCCGTTCAGCCACACCTGCGCTGCGTAGTTGACCGCGCCGAAGCGGAGGAACTGCCGCTCCCCCGCAACCGGTTCAGCATCGAAGCGGCGTTGGTACCAGACAAGGCCTTGGTAGTGGCGCATGTCCGGCGCGTGCGTCAGCCAGCTGGCGGGCAGCGTGGCCGTGGGGCTGGTATCCAAGTCGTATTCGTACAGCACCAGCGGATTGGCCGCGCGCGCCGCGCCCACATCGGTGTCGTCATAGCGGCGGTGCCCCTGCCTGGCCTCGCCACCGTGGAAGCCCGCCATGCCGTCGCGATAGGGGTCGATTGAGTAGGTCCACTCACCCGACAGATCCTGCGCATCCCGCAAGTCCGCCGCCGCCAGCACCGGGCCATCCGGCATCACCTGCGCCCAAAGCGCGCCCGCATGCAGCAACAGCGTCGCCGCGACCAAGGTCAGCATCCTCATGCGCCAGAGGCTATGCCCTCCGTGCCTTGCGCACAAGCTTGGCCTCGGGCAGCTCCACCACGTCTGCCGCCTGCGCCTGCAAGCGGTTCCACACGTCGAGCGCGGCGATCTTGTAGCCTTCCGCCAAGGTCGGATAGTTGAAGCTGTTGTCCACGAAGTAGTCGACCGTCCCGCCGAGGTTGATCACCGCCTGGCCGATGTGGATCAGCTCGCTGGCCCCCTCGCCGATGATGTGCACGCCCAGCAGGCGGCGGCTGCCGCGCTCGCAGATCAGCTTGAGCACGCCATAGTCCATGCCCATGATGTGCCCGCGACTGGTCTCGCGAAACCGCGCCACGCCGCATTCGTAGGCAATGCCCGCATCGCGCGCCTGCTGTTCGGAAAGGCCCACAGCGCTCAGTTCGGGCACCGAGTAGACGCCGTAGGGGTTCGCTTGCCCCTCGCCCGCCACCGGCGCGCCGAAGGCATGGCACGCGGCGGCGCGACCCTGTTCCATCGACACCGAGGCGAGGCACGGGAAGCCGACCACGTCACCGGCCGCGTAGATGCCCGGCACGCTTGTGTGGAACGTGCCGCGGTCCACTTCGAGATAGCCGCGCCGGTCAGTCGCGAGGCCGACCGTGTCGAGGCCCAGCGATCCGGTCGCCCCGCAGCGCCCGGCGGTCATCAGCACCACCTCGCTGGATACCTGGCGCCCGTCCTCCAGCATGCACACCGGGTTGCCGTTGGCGGCAAAGCGGATCCGCTCGACCATCCCGCCCATTCGCAGCGCCATGCCGTTGTCGCGCATGATGTGCACCAGATGGGCGATGATCTCCTCGTCCATGAAGTCGAGCAGGCGGGGGCGCGGGTCGATCAGCGTCACCGGCACGTCCAACGCGGCGAAGATCGTGGCATATTCCACCCCGATCACCCCGCCGCCGACCACGGTCAGGCTGCGCGGCAAGCGCGGATTGGCGATGAAGCTGTCGCTGTCGAACACGTTGGTGTCGTTGAACGGGATGTGCGGTGGGCGGAACGGCGCGGTGCCGACCGAGATCAGCACCTTGCCCGCCTCGATCGTGTCGATGAACTGGCGGTCACCCTCGCTGCGGTCGACGATCACGCGGTGGCGGCCATCGGCGGTGGAGCCATCGAACCGCCCGCGCCCGACCACGGTCTTGACCCCGTTGCGGGCGAACTGGTGTTCCAGCACAGCCACTTCGTATTCGCAGGTCCGCGCCATGCGCATCGTGAGGTCAGCCGAACAGATCGATTCGCGCGCCCGGTACGATCGGCCATAGAAGCCCCGCTCGCGCCAGCCGCTGAGGTTGAGCGCGGTCTCGCGCAGCGTCTTGCTGGGAATCGTGCCGGTGTGCACCGAGACCCCGCCCACGCGGCTGCGGTCATCGACCACCAGCACGCTCTTGCCCAGCTTGGCCGCCTGGATCGCCGCCCGCCGCCCGGCAGGGCCGCTGCCCAGAACCACGAAATCGAACCGCATGCCCCGTTCCTCCTGTTGCGGCCTGAGGACGGCTTGTGTGGAGAGATTTGAACATTCGTAATTGTGCGTAGGGGGCAAGGTAGGGGTTGTGGCCCAACACCCCTCCTCCGTTCGTGTCGAGCGAAGTCGAGACACCTGCGCC
>JBDSUF010000053.1:0-61095 GCA_039927835.1 Alteraurantiacibacter sp. | reverse complement strand
CGCCAGTTGCATGATCGCCTGCGTAAAGGTGAAGCCCAGCACGATCGCCAACCGACGGCGACCGAAGGGGCGGACCAGGCGATAAAGCTGGGACAGGCCAGAGGCCATCAGGCAGCCCTCCGGTCCGCATCGACAGGGATATCGCCCGACAACGGGCGTCCGAACAATGTCGTCAAAAAGGCTTCGCCGTCGTTCCGCTGACGGGCAATCACCCCGCGTTCGGCGGCATCGGCAGAAATACGCGGCCATTCGGCCATGACTGTCAGGATCGCGTTGCTTAGAGATGCCACGTCCTCGTTAACAACCGCGACACCGGCACCCTGTTCGCTGACAAAGTCTTCCAGCCAGCAATCCTGGGTATAAATCATCGGTGTGCCCATTCCCGCTGCCTCGATGGCAACCGCCGAGGCACGGGCGCGATAGAACTGAGCGCGATAGGGCAGGACCATGCAGTCGATCCGCTCCAGCGCATCAAGGTATTCGTCCGGCGACAGTTCATGATCCAGAATTTCCACCCGTGATGATGCCAGCAGGGCGGCATCGGGCTGATAGGTCGATCCGTCAGGCAACTCCACCGGCCGGTCAAACTGGACCAGAAACCGCGCCCCGGGCGCCGCACTGCTGGCAACGATCTGCGCTGCGGCATCGAGCAGCAGGTCGATCCCCTTTTCAAGGCGCGCCACGCCCGTCATGCCGAAAGTCAGCACAAATCCATCAGTCTCGCGCTGAAGTGATCGTGGGGCCATTTCACGGGGCCAGGATATCGGGGTCAGCTGTTTGCCCGTAACGCGCAGGTAATCGGCCGCCAACCGTGGCGAATCTGCCAGCAGCCGCACCTGCCCGCGCGCGATCCGCTTGCCAAACAGGGCAAACAGCCAGCGCCAGACAATCAGCTTCCTGGCCGGGACGGGGTCCGGCCGTGAATGGTCCAGGATATCGTAACGCAGCAGCAGGATGAGTTGGTCAACGCTGCGGAAAAGCCCGCACAGGCTTAACAGGTAGCAGGTCAGGACATCCGCCAGATTCGTCCCCGGAATGAAGAGGGAATCGTACCGTCGTCCTGCCAAGTGACGCCTAATATCGCGAAAATTGGATAGTGCCTGGGCGAGAATTCCGATGTGTTCAAACACCAGACCCCGGTCCGCGAAACGCAAATAGTCACCTAGCCAGGGTGAGCGGCTGATGCCCGGATCGACGGTCACACCCTCCTTCTCAAGGTAACCCGCACCCGCAAATCCCTTGTGTGCCATCACCGTGGTGTGGACACCGCGACGCCGGGTGACGGCAGCCACGGCACGATTGTATTCGAACGGATGACCAGCAATTGATGTCAACTCGGGATCGAAGATGAGCAGGCGCAGGTTGCTCATTGGCCACTGTTCCTCACCAGGTTCGCCCAACGCGCCCATTGTTCGGTAAGCTCCATCCCTCGGCGTAGATCGAACTGCGGGGCATAGCCCAACTTGCTGCGCGCCTTGTCGATAGAGAAGTCGGTGGTGTTGGCAAAGTAATCAATCATCATCTCGGGCAGCAGTTGCACCGGCCGTTCCGCCGGGGCCTCGGGCGCGGTAGCGGCTCCGGCTACCTGCGCGCCGATCAGCTTCTTGCCGAACCTGGCGTACAATGGGCGCACGTAAGGTAGGCCGCCCGCCGATGCTCGGAAGGCGGGACTGGCCTTCAACGCCGAGAGCGTAGCCGGAACCAGCGTGCGCAGCGCCGCCTTCCATTGCCCGCGTCCTGCCGCAATCATCTCGGCCTTGCTGTAGCTGACGAGCGAATCGCGGCCCAGCCAGCGGTCGTAGACCTCGTAGAATTCACGCCAGGTCACCAGGTCCGGGCCACGGATCATGTAGGTCTCGCCCTCGCCAGTCCGGTCGGCGGCGAGCAGCATGGCCTGGATCACGTCATCGACATAGGTGGCGCACGACACCCCGCGCCCATCGTCTACCAGCGCCAGCCGGCCCACGGTCATCGCGTTGAGCGGACCAGTGGTGTAAGAGCCGCCATATGGGCCGTAGACCATGCCTAGACGCAAGATCGTGAACGGCATCCCACCTTCGTTGGCGGATTCGCGCAAGGCGCCTTCGGCAGCCAGCTTGTCGTGCGCGTAAGACCACGGCCACAGCCTGGGATTAACGTAGTCCTCGGTCACCACGGGCGGGGTGTTGCCGCCATAGGACGCGACCGTGCCAAGGTGGACGAAGTTGGCAACGCCGGCTGCGGCGGCGGCTTGCGCCAGCAACCGCGTGCCTTCCACCGTGACCAATCGCTGGTCGGCTTCCGAACCATGCGTGCCGTAGGCGCAGTGAAAAACCAGGTCGCACCCGGCCACGGCAGCATCCAGCGTGGCGCGGTCGGTCAGCGAGCCGAAGACGATGTCCGCCCCAGCCGCCGCCGCACGGAACGCTCCTCCGCCAGCGCCGGTGGTGCCGCGCACGAGAGTCTTCACGCGCATGCCGTATTGCCGCGCCAGCACTTCGATCAACCTGCCGCCGATGAAGCCACTGCCCCCGGTCACGAAAGCGGTTTTGCCGGCAAGGGTCATGCCGCTGCCACCGTCTGCGGCCCGCGAACCGGCAGGTCCCACGGCAGCACCAGCGGTTTTGCCTGGGCGTAGCAGCGCTCGACCAGCGCCAGCATGTCGCGCCCGGCCCTGGCATTGGCCAGCGGCGCCCGCTCGCCCCGGCAGGCGGCGGCAAAATCGGCCAGCTGGGCGGCCATCACGCCAGCATAGTCGAACGGTGGCGAATTGGCAGGGCCAAGCACGTCAGGCGCGGCTCCCCGGGGCAGGATGGAAACCGTTTCGCCCATCAACGGTGCATCCACCGTGCCAAGCGTGCCTTCGATGCGGATAGAGTTGGCAAGCGTACGCGTGCGACTGATCTCTATGGTCGCCGTTGCACCCGACGCCATGCGGCATTCGAGCAGGCAATTGCCATCCATTCTGGCAGGAGAATCGCTGTAGAAGGTGAGGTCGGCAATCGATCCAAGCACCCATTCGAGCAGGTCGATGTCATGGCATCCGTTGGAGATCAGCGCCCCGCCACCGGCCTGTTCGGCGTTGAAGGTAAAGGGAGAGCGTGACGGCCAGGCATCGGCAGCTCCGCTGCGCGCTACATAGCGCTCGATCCGCCCGAGCATCCCGGACGCGACCAGATCCTTAAGGTAGCGCGTCGAGCGGGCGTAGCGACGCATCATTGCCACCGCCAGAACGCGGTTCGCTGCGGCCGCCGCTGCCAGCATGGCATCGGCATCGGCCGCGCTGGTGGCCAGCGGCTTTTCCATCAGAACGTGCAAGCCCGCGCCCAGCAGGACTTCCGCCGAATGGCGGTGCAGGTGCGGCGGCAGAGCCACGCAGGCCGCATCCGCTAGGCCAGCCAGCGCATTGTAGTCGGTCTCGACACGGGGAACGCCAAACATGTCCGCAAGCGCGCGCGCGCGCGCTTCGTCGCGGTCGACCAGGACGGTCACCTTCACGTCCGGGCAGCGGGCAGCGCCCGGCAGGTGACCGAGCTCGGCAATGGCTCCGCAGCCGACAACGGCCAGGCGCAAGGGCGTGGTGGCGATAGTCATGGTCATGGCAGATCCGGGATGCAGCTGCGGTCCAGCCCTGCGCGCATCGCTTCTCGATAGTGGTGATGAAACAACGGTGCAGCCTTGCGGGCATAAACCTCGCGCGCCTGCTCACGAGCCGCCGTACCGAACGGCAGCGCGGCGAGCCGCAGCAGTCCCGCGAGCACTACCGCCACCCAGCCGCGCAGCACGAAGCCCGGCGATTGGGCCGACTTGAGGACCGACCGGTCAAGCGCCGCAGCCAGTTCGAGCGAGCAATGACCTGACACCTCCGCATCGTGCACCAGGTCCGCCGCAGTGTCGAAATGGCCGTGGACCAGCAGCAGGGCGATGAATTTGACCAGCAGCCCCTCGCGATCATCAGCAGCAGCCAGTCGTTCGCCGAAATTCGCCGCTTCCCGAAAATAGATCGCATCCGCCCAGATCAACTGCGGTCGCGCGGCCACCCCGCGCACCATGTTGGCGCGCAGCCAATGCTCGCGGATCAACTGGAACAGCATGAAGCCCCGGGCACGCAGGTGCTGGTCGATCTCGGCGAACAGTGGCGCGCCTTCATTGCGCTCCACAAACGAAACCTCAACCTGCATGCCCAGCGAGGAAGCCAGTGCCAGCTCGCCGCCCACCAGCGCATCAAGGTCTGCCCCTTCGATGTCAGTCTTGATGAAATCGGGCCGCCAATCAGGAAACGCTGCCAAGGCGTTGTCAAGAGTGTCGACGGTCACTTCCGCCGTGCCCGCGCTTTCGTGCCAAGGCCAGGTGGCAAAAGCACCCAACACCGCCTTGTTGGGTGGATAGAGCGAACTGGCGAACTCTCCCTTCGTCAGATGCAGCGTGCGCGTGCCCGGCTCACGGCCGATCGCGGTGGGCAAGGCAAGCATGGCGAACGGGCCGTTCTCATCCGGATCTGCATGGCTGCGTTTGTCTGGTTCGAAGGTGATGAAGCGGCACGTCCGCTCACCCAGTTGGCTCCAGCGCTTGTCCGGACCGAACACCGCACCCACGTCGACGATGGTCAGCGGATCGGCTATCAGCCGCCGCCGCACCTCATCCGCCAGCCAAACACGCGCGGTCGGCGCGATCGCGTCGAACAGGCGATAGACCGCGCGCTTTGTTGCGGTCTTCACGTCGCTTGCTCCGCGTCGAGCGCCGCGTTGTACCAGTCGACCGTGCTCTGCAGTCCGGCGCGGATCGGCGTGGGTGCGGTCCAGCCGAGCACTTCGCGCACCTTGGTCACATCGAGCATGCGCTTGTGTACACCGACGAAGCGGCCCTCCACGCGGTATTCGATGTCGCCGGTGAAGCCCGCCGCATCGCGGATCCATTCGGCGATGTCGCGGATGCGGTAGGCATCGCCGATCCCCAGGTTCAGCGCCTCTTCGACAGAGCCCAGCGCGGCGGTGATGATGCCATCGGCCGCATCGGCCACGTGCAGGAATTCGCGCTGCTGCTCGCCCGTGCCCCACACCTCGACGCTGGCCTTGCCCGCGCGAGCGGCGCGGACGAACTTGCCGACCAGCGCGCCGACCACATGGCTGTTTTCGGCAAAGCTGTCGCCGGGGCCATAGACCGTGGGCAGGACCACGCAGGTGCTGCGCAGGCCATATTCCTTGAGATAAGCCTTGCGCCCGACCAGTAACGCCTTCTTGGCGAAGGCATAGGCGAACAGGTATTCCTCCGGCTCGTGCCCCCACAGCTCGCTTTCGGGATGCCGGTGCTCGGTCGAGGGGTACAGGCAGTACGAGATGATCGCGGTCAGCTTGGCCTGCGGGAAGTATGTCTTCCAGCCCTCCATCAGGTTAATGTTGATCGCCATGTTGGCATAGAGCTGCGTCGCCGGGTGGCGGACCGGCCAGTCGCCCGCCTTGTAGAGGGCGGCCAGGTGGATGATGTGATCGCAGGCGAAGCCGCTGTCGCGCAGCCCTTCCATCCATGCCGTGGCGGCGCGCATGTCCGACAGATCGACTACCGAAGTGCCGACCTCCACCACGTTGGCGTGTGGATACCGCACGCGAATTTCCCGCACCAGCGTCTTGCCGACGAATCCGGTCGCTCCGGTGACGATTACGTTCTGCATCGTGCTGACCTCAGGCCTCGGGAACCCCGCCCGGTCCGAGGATCTGCACCGACGGCACCGGAGTGATGAACCGACCGCCGCTCTTGAGGTAGCCGTCGTACTTGCCGAGCAGGAAATCGAGGAAATTCCAGCACAACACCAGGTAGTAGTCGGGGTGCTCGGTCACGGCGTTCTCGTCGATGACGGGAATGTGCGTGCCAGGCGTGACACGGCCGATCTTGAACTCGTTGACCTCGGTCACGTGGCTGACAAGGTCGGGCCCGATGTCGGCGTAGTTGAGAACGGTCGAGCCCTTCACCGGCGCGCCGAGGCCCCACACCGTCTTGCCCTCGGCCTTGAGCCGTTCGAGCAAGGCGCGCAGTTCGGTCATGTTGCGCTCAACGCGCTCGGCAAATTCGGTGTAGGTCGACAGCTTGAACAGGCCCGCAGCCTCTTCCGCCGCCACTGCCGCGGCCACCGCCGGGCTCTCCGCGATCGGGTTCTCCTGCCGATAGACGTACAGAATGAAGCTGCCGCCGTGGATGGGCGACATCTCGACATCGCGGATCGCCAGCCCATGCGCGGCAAACAGCCGCTGCAGCGGGCCGACTGCGTGGATGCAGCTGTGTTCGTGGTAGAAATGATCGAACTCGTTCTTCTCGATCAGGTCGAGGCAATTGACGCCCTGCACCACGAACACGGTGTCAGGACCCATCACCTCGGCCAGCCCGGCGACAAAATCGTGCAGGTCGGGCACATGATAGAACACGGCCGTGGCGGTGATGGCATCGGGCTGCACGCCGAGCTGCCTGAGCGACTTGCCGGTCTCGCGGTTCCAGAACTGGCGGAACACGGTGATCCCCTGTGCCTTCGCCAACTGGCCGGTGCGATCGGACGGGTCGACCCCGAGCACGCGCATGCCCTGGCTCTGGAAGGCGTGCAGGAAGGTGCCATCGTTGGCCCCCACGTCGATCACCAGGTCGTTTTCCTTGAGCCCGATCTTCTCGACGATATGCGGCGCCAGCTTTTGAAAGTGCGCCACCACGGGCGCATTGCGGCCGGTGATATAGGCATGATCGTCGAACAGGATTTTCTGCGACGGAAACTCGCTGATCTGCACTTGCCAGCAATTGTCGCACACCATCATGGCCAGCGGGTACTTCTCCTCGCGGTCGAGCTGGTCGGCCGTCAGGAAGCTGTTGCCGTTGGGCTGGTCCTTCAAATCGATGAATTCGTGCAACCGTGCTTCGTTACAGTTCATGCAGTGGGTACGCGTCATTTTACCCGGTTTCCTTGCCTTAAGGGTATGATCATACGATTTTTCCGGCGGTGTAGCCCATCAGCTCAATCTGTTCACGTTGTATGCGACCAAGCGGGCCAACAGCATAGGCGCTGCCATACCTCGCGCCCGTTGTCACCCGCCGCAAGCGCGTAGCAATGCGCCGTTTCAGCCGTTCGATCCGGTGGCCAAGTGGTGCCGTCGCCGAAATCCCCGGCACCAGAGCAGTCGCCAGAGAGGCATCGTGGGGATAGACTTCCAGCGCCGCCTGCGTCCGGGCGAAGTGCATGTCGGTCAGTGTGGCCGGGTCCAGATCGGTGCGCCTGGCGGCATGATCGGCCAGCACCTGTTGCAACCGCGCCCAGTCGATCAGCCGCTTTACCGGCTGGGCTTCGGACACCTGATTCTCCGGATGCACCCGGTACAGCACAATGGTCTGGGGCGTGTGCACCACGTGCCGTGCCCGGCACAGCAGGCGGTAGAGCATCTCGGTATCTTCGGACGGCTTGAGATCGGTCCGATAGGGCCCGGCAGCCTCCACCAAAGTGCGGCGGAGCAGGCACGGCTGGAACACGGTCACCCACGTGGTACCCAGGATCCGCTGATCGAGGCCCACGCCGGGAGGCACCGGTGACTGCTGGATGACGACTGGTTCAGGCGCAACCACCTGGCCCGAAAAGCGCGTCTTCAGCCACGGCCCATAGGCCATGTCCGCGCCAGCCTCGATCGCCGCCAATTGCACCGCGTGACTGTTGGGCGAGGACAGGTCATCGCTGTCCATGAAGTGGATCGCGTCGCCTGTCGAAGCGATGAAGCCATGATTGCGTGCTGCCGCTGCCCCGGCATTCTCCTGACGGATCAGGCGCACCGACGAGCCATATGCCGAGACGACGTCAGGCGTTCCGTCGGTCGATCCGTCATCCACCAGCACGATTTCGGCGGGCGGGCGGGTCTGGGCGAGCAGCGAATCCAGCGTCGCACCGATCAGATCGGCGCGATTGAACGCGGGGATAATCACCGAGACGCGCATCGATCAGGTCAGCGCAGACGCAGAGGGGTTTTTAAGCGTTGGGTGGACTTGTGGGTCTGGCTCGCAAGCATTTTGCCGAAGAGCAAGATGAGGATCGTTGGCAACATTGCGACCGTAACGAACTGCAGGCTGCGCATGCACAGCGCTGCGGCGAAGAAGCCGCTGATATAGACAAAGAGATCGAGGTTTGTGCGCAGCCGCTCGCCTAAACGGTTCCACATGGCACAGATCACCCCGATCAACAGCCCGATCAGCGCGACCGACAGCCAGCCCGATATCAGATAGGCTTCGCCGGTCAGCGTGACCGCCAGGGTATAGCTGCCGTCAAGCCCAAATGCCTCCTCCAGACTGGTGCCCCAGTCCTCGGGCTTATCGGGCCACAAGGCCCGCGGGATCCACTTGGTCAGCGCCGTCATCAGCACCTTGGAGCCGGGGTAGGGATAGGTGTCCGGGAACACCGCCAGTGTGCGCGCGATGGTAATCATGTTGTTGTCGACCATGAAATAGTTCTCCTGTTCGACAACCTGCTGGTCCCCACCCGAGATATAGCCGCTGATTCCCTGCTCGCGCAGTCGCAGCATTTCCCCGGTGATGGCCCACATCATCACCAAGCCAAGGCCGGCCACCAGCCAGATCTTGACGGTGTGGATCTTGCGCGTGCCAGCCACATAGCCGGAAACCATCAGGCCCAGCTTGACCATCAGGATGTACCGCGTGCCTCCCGCGAAATCCATGAACATCATGAACAGAGCCAAGGCCACCAGACCCAGCTTGCCGAGCAGTGGCAGCTGCCGCCTCTCGCTGAGAATCACGCCCATCAGCGCCGCGAATGCGTAATGCAGCAGGCTCAGTTCGGTAAGAAAGGAACTCCAGCCGCCGACCCGCTCGCGCTGCCAGGGCTGCGTGAAACGCGGCCCCAGCGCCTCGGTGACCAGGCTGACCGGATTGAAATTCACCGTAATCAGCGGCCACAGATAGCCCAGGAAGAAGCACACCAGGGCAACCCCGAACATGCCCTGGAGCGACAGGCTCGGCAAGTTGAAGGGTTTGCGCCCGAAAGGCAGAGCGACATGGCGGCCCAGGGCGATCGAAACCATCGTCAGGATGACCAGCCACGAGGAATTCACGGCCTCGTCCGTAACCAGCGAGTACAGCACGCGGACGCGCGGATTGAGGAATTCGGCAAAAGTCAGGAAGTACAGCGAGCACATCACCACAACGTCCGCGCGGATCAGGCGCCGCAAGTTACCCCGCGCCTGGACCAGTAGGGAAACGCCCAGACTGAGGCCCAGCCAGATCGCGCAATGGCGGTAGACATCGACCTCGATAAACGTCTCGGGCATCGACACGCCGGTCAGAACGGCACCCAGCACCAGCAGGAAGGTTGCCTGGAATGACGCTGCCCTGGGGGTCGATGGCAGGATGTAATCGCCCACGCGCG
Organism: Alteraurantiacibacter sp.; assembly: GCA_039927835.1. Classification (GTDB taxonomy): domain Bacteria; phylum Pseudomonadota; class Alphaproteobacteria; order Sphingomonadales; family Sphingomonadaceae; genus Alteraurantiacibacter. The sequence continues at coordinate 51,719 of JBDSUF010000053.1, read as the reverse complement.
CCGCTGCGGCACGCACCCTTACACCGTTCCTGGGTAGGGACGGACGCAAGGGTCGCCGAAGATGTCTGGCGGAAGCGAGTGTGTTCTGCATGATCGTTCAATTGGCATATAAGCCGCGCTGAACAAACCTGTAATTTGCTACGCAGCCCCTGCCTCGGGCCGGCCCTGCTGTTGCACGAGCACGCTGCGCCAGGCGGCAATGCGTCCTTCACGATGCAGCTCCCGGTCGACAAAATCGCGGGCATTGCGGCCCAGTTGCTGTCGCCATGGCGCGTCATGCGCCAAGCGCGCCAGATAGGCGGCCAACGCGTCGCCGTCGCCCGGTGGGAAGCTGGCGCCGCATTCGCCTTCGGCCAGCAAGCGAGCGACTTCGCCCTGCGGATCGCCGACAAACACGACCGCGCGCCCGGCCGCGAGGGCACCGTAGAGCTTGCTCGGGACGATCAGTCCTTCGAGCTGCGGGAGGAGCGATATCCAGTGCGCGTCAGGCACAGACAGGCTTTCGGCAAGGCGTGCCAAGGGTTGGTAGGGTTGGAAGGCGAGCCGGTCGCCATCCCATTCGCCCGCCATTTGACGCAACTCGTCCTGCCGCGCGCCGCCACCGATAAACAGGAACCGGGCATTGTCCGGCCCGTCGTCGCGCAGGCGCAGCATGGCGGCCACCTTGGTCGCCACCTCGTGGGCACGGCCGAGGTTGCCCGAATAGCCGATTACGCAGTCTTCCGGCGCATAGCCCCAGTCCCGCCGCAGCGCATTGTCGTCCACCGCGACCGGGGTGATCGCACGGTCATCGGCCCAGTTGGGGACCACCGCGATCCGGTCCGGCGTCACGGCGTGATCGACGAGGAATTCCTGCATGCGCTCGCCGATCACCACGCAAGTCGCGGCGCGACGCCAGGCACTATCGCGCAAGCCGACCAGCACGGCTTCGAGCGTGCCGCCTTCCCTGGCGAACCCCAACCGGGTGGCGGTCTCGGGGAAAATGTCCTGCACCCAATGCAGCAACCGCGCCCGCTTCAGTCGCGCGGCGAGCGCAGCCACGGTGCCGATCAGCGGCGGATCGGTCAGCGCGACAATCGTGTCGCCCCGCCGCGCGTGGCGCAGCAGCAGGAAAAAGGCGCCAGAGTAGAACAGCACGAAATTGCCCAGCCGAACGGCGAGCGACTTGTTGTTGCGGCCGAACGCGGCGATCCGATGCACCGTGACGCCGGCAATCGTCGCCCCGTCAGCGCCGTGTCCCCCGGCGTACCGCGCGTTGCTGGTGATCAGATGGTGTCGGTCGCTACCACCTTGACCAGCAAGGTCGCGAACGAGGTCGGTGAGCATCAGAGATGTCGCCGATTCGTCGGGATGGAAGAAGCGGTTGAGCCAGATTACCCGGGCCTCACGATGCTCCGCATGCGTGCCTGACGTGTCACCGGGCATGTCACCGGGCAGCCTGGAACCGCATGTCCGCGATCGTGCTGCGCACGCCGCCGCTCACCGCCCAGGCATTGCCGCCCAGCACCAGCCACCATGTGCGGCAGGTGGCGGGAACCGAGAACGTGACCCGCCTGGTCATGGGCTGCGACGGAGTGACGATGCTTGTCGCTGTGGCACATTGCAGCCGGGCGGTTATGTTCTCTGCTGCGGACAACGGCGTGATCGCCGCGCTGAAGGTATAGCGGCCCGGAGCTAGGCGCAGTAACTGGCGGCCAAGCTCGCCATTGGTGCCCTGCTGGACGAAAATCTCATAGCCGTTGTCGCCGCGCTGAGACAGCGAGCGCTCGCCACTCGCCTCGGTTTGCCAGCCAAACGGTGCCACGCCGCCCACCGGCACGAACCCCGTCCCCGCTGGCCCCGTACCCGCTGGCGCGCCACCCTGCAAACTGTCGCGAAAAGCAAAGGCCTCGTCGAACATCTGCGCAGCAGCGAGACCGGCCAGCAAGGCCCCGTCGCTGGCATTGTCCGTACCCTTGCTGGTCCGTAAGCGCAGCGCAAGCATGCGGCCGACCAGCAGCCGGTCGCTCGGCACCGAGCGCCAGAAGCTGTTGGCCCAGCCCGGCTCGCTGTCCAGCGCCTCGGCGATTACGTCCAGCGCATCGTCCTGGCGCAAGCTCTGCACCAGCGGCTGGACGAATTCGGTGGTGAGATCGGGATAAATCCGCGCCAGCCGGTCGATCAGCGCAAAGGTGCTCGCAAAATCGCCGCTGCGCGAAAACTGCTCCATTTGCAGCGCGCCGAGAAAGCGGTTGCGCTTGTCGAGTGCGGCCGCTGCGTCGAGCAGGTCCTGCCGCCCTCGCCCCGGATTGGCCGCGCGTTCGTCAACCGCCAGCACGAACAGCGCGTTGGTGGCCAGCGGTTCACGGACGAAAGCCTCGCGTGCCGAGTCCAGCGCGTTCGATTCGACCCCCAGCGTGGTAACCCCATTCGCCTGGCGCACACGCAGACCGGCGCGCGCGATGTCAGCGAGATTGAAGCCGTTCTTCGCCAGCCACGGGCCCGAGGGTGTGAACGAATTTGCCTGGCCCTGGAACAGCAGGAGCGGCCCGAGCAGCAACAAGATTGGCACCAGCGCCGTCCGGACAACCCGGTTCACGCAGTCGCCTCCCCGCCGGTGGCTCCCTTGCCATCGGGGCCGTAGCCGTAGCCATAACCGTAGCCATAGCCGTAGCCATAACTGGCATTGCGGTCATCGAGCTTGGTGACGACGGCGCCCAGCAGGGTGGCGTGGGCCTGTTCGAGCCGCATGATCGCGCTCTCGACATAGCGCCACTTGCCCTCGTTCGCCTCGATCACCATCAGCACGCCCGACAGCGCGGCGGCGATCAGCGGAGCATCGGCGAGGCCGAGCACCGGCGGGCCATCGACCACCACGTGATCGTATTCAGCTTCCACGGCGTCGAGCAGCTTCTGGAAGCGACCGTTGGACAGCAGTTCGGCCACCGACATCGACTTGCGGCCCGGTCCGAGCAGGTCGAAACCCTGCAACGGTTCCGGCCCAGACAGCATCGAGCGCCAGTCGTCGTTGCCCTGCAGATACTGGCTGACGCCAATATTGCTTTCGGTCTGAATATACTTGGACATGCCCGAATGCCGCAGGTCGGCGTCGATCAGCAGGACCTTCTTGCCTTGGCGGCCGAGCAGGTAGGCGAGCGCCACCGACGACAGGCTCTTGCCTTCGCCCGGCCTGGACGAGGTGACCATGATCGACTTGGGCACCACGCCACCATTGCGGAACGCCAGTGTCGAGGTGAGGCTGAAGTAGGATTCGTACAGTTCCGAGAACGAGCGGGTGATCTCCTCGGTGAGGTCCTTTTCCGTCGTGCGCGGAATACCCGCGAGCAATGGCAGGCCCAGGCGATCCTGCACTTCGCGCGGATCGCGCAGGCTCTGGTTGAACTGTTCGACAACAAACAGGACCACCGCGGCGAGCAACAGGCCGAGGAACAGCGCCACGATCAGGTTCTGCATCAGGTTGGGCTCATAGGGTGCGCCCGGAACACTGGCCCGGTCGACCACCAGCACATTGCTTTCGCCCGCACCGACCACGCCGATTTCGCGATAGCGTTGCAGCAGCCCGGCATAGAGCTCGCGGTTGGTGTCCACGTCGCGCTGGAGGATGTTGTACTGGACGCTGTCCTGCCGCTGGGTGACGAATTCGCCGCGCAGCTCATTAACCCGTGCGCGCAGCAGCCGCTCGCGGCCGAGCGCTTCCTGATAGGCACCACGGCCCTGCGAAACTGTGCGCGATTGCTCGCTCTCGATGTCGCGGTCGAGCTGCGTCAATTGCGCGCGCACCGCCTGGACGGGCGGATAGCCCTCGCCGAAGCGACTGGTCAGGTCAGCCAGTTGTGACGACAGCTCGGCGCGCCGCTGGCGCAAGGCTGCGACGGTGACCGAGGTGCTCGACGTGTCGGACGTATTGCCGGCCGCCATGGCAGCTTCGGCGGTGATGCGGTCGGCAGTTGCTACAGCCAGTGCCTGGTTCAGCGCCTGCAAGTCGCTGGCGACCAACGTCTGCGCCACGGTGCCCTGGCTGTCGCCACTGGTGTTGGGCTGCTCGACGGTCAACAGGCCGCGGTTCGAGGCATAGGTAATCAGCTGCTTTTCGGCATCTTCCAACCGCTCGCGCGTCTGCGCTAGACGTTCCTCGAGGAATTGGCGCGCCTCGATCGTGGCGCCGTAGCGGCGATCGAGGTTCTCGGCGATAAACTGGTCGGCCCAGGCGTTCGCCAGCTTGGCGGTGATTTCCGGATCGCGGCCGGTAAACTGGAGATCCACCAGCGAGCTGTTCAGCACCGGCGCGACCGAAAGGCTGCCGAGCAGCACCGGCGCCAGACGTTCTTCCACGTTGGCATCGGCGCCCAGCTCGATCCCGTATGCGCTGAGGAACTCCTGGTCCTGGCCCAGGTTCAACTCGCGAACCACGCGGCCGGCCAGCGATTTGGTGCGCAGCAGTTCGTACTGGGTCGGCAGATAGAGCCGATCCTGACCGGTTTGCTCACGCTGGGCACCGCGAACTTCGGTCACGTTTTCGCTCGACTGGCTGATCTCGATCCGCGCGGTGGCGCGGTACCGCTCTTCCGCCAGCAGCGACATGATCAGGCCGAGCACCAGCGAACCAAGGATGATGGCGGCGATCAGCAGCTTGTGATTGCGCGCGACCTGGACGTACTGCTCCACCAGCGAAACGCCGCCGTCCACGGCAACGAATTCGTCATACGCGCTGTCGGTCAGAACGGGCACCGACGTTGGCCGACGCAGCTTGGCTTCTCCGTTCATGCCTTAATTACCTATGACTTGTTGAATGAGGATCAGCGGACTGGTCAGCAACTGGGTATATTGCAGAACGTCCGCCATCACCCTTCGGCTGGGCGAATCGCCGACCATGATGATGTCGTGAGGGTAAACCTGCGGGTCGGGGTAGTTGCCGCGCTGGATGGCAGTCACGTCATAGACGCCGATATAGCGCTGGCCCCCGATTTCGCGGAATACCAGCACCTCCGTAAGACGCGAATAGGTGGTGCGCCCGCCAGCCATGGCGATGGCTTCCATCAGCGACGTGTTCTGGATGATCGGCACCTGGCCCGGACGGCCCACTTCGCCGCCAACGGTCAGCACCTGGCCAGCGCGCTCGCCAAATTCCACCGTGACGTCGGGGTTGCGGACATAGGTGTCCTTGAGCCGGGTCTCAATTTCAAAGCCGATTTCGGCCGGCGTCCGGCCATTGGCCTGCACCGCGCCGATCAACGGATAATCGACAAAGCCGCTGGCACCCACGCGCACCACACGGCTAAGTTCGGGCACCCCGAAAACCGCGATGGTAAGCACGTCGAGCGGGCGCGCCTGATCCTCCTGGCGTCCGGCAGCATAGTCCTGCGGACCCGGCGCGGGCAGGCTCGACAGTTCGGCTACCGTGGTGCCGCTGGCCTGGCCGATTGGCTGCGAATTGCCGCAGCCTGCCACCAGAGCGGTTGCAACAAGTGCCAGAAATACATTGCGAATCTTGTTCAAATTCAACCTCATTTCGACCTGTGGCCGAGCTTTTCGAAGGCTTCCGCCCAACTCCTTAGAGATGTTGGGCTATTGTGCAAATGCCTATCCTTGCGGACTGGTGGCAAGCGGTTTGAATACCATCGCGGCCGCCACCACCGCCAACAGCATGATCGAAGGCGTGCGCAGCGGGTAATCGATTATGCTGGCGATCAGCAGCAGGATCAGGGCCAACGCGCCGAGCACGGCGTTGTGTTGCATCGCACCGCCGGCGGAGCCCAGGCGCGAAAGGCGCCAGCAGCGCATGGCAAACAGGCCGAGCAGCACCAGACCGAGGATCGTCGCCGGGATCCCGCCTTCGATGGGCAGCTGCAGCCAGTCGTTATGCACATTGTTGAAATAGCGCGGCCCCAGCATTTCGCCGGGCTCGCGCACGCGGAAGGCGTATTCGAAGGCTCCGAAGCCCGTACCGAGCGGCTGGAAATCGCGCAGCATGTCAAGCACGGTCGGCAAGGCGCGCACGCGCAGGTCCTGCCCCGGATCATGCTCCAGCAGGCGCTCGACCGCCGGGCTGCGCCCCAGCGCGGCAAAGGCCGCCACCAGCGCTGCCGAGACAAGGCCGATCGCACCGCCAGCCAGCACCCGTAGGGGAACGCCGCGCTGCCCGGCCCGCCGATCAGCCTGCCATTGGAGCAAGGCCCGAATGGCGAAGATCAGTCCGACCAGCCCCAGCCCGACCAGCCCCGAGCGCGACGCATTGACGAGGATACCGGCAAAGATCACCAGAGCGCCGATCCCCGCCATCAGCACGTCCGGCGTCATCGAGCCCCACCGCGTCCGTTCCAGCTGGATGACCGCGAACAACAGCGCCACGCTGAGGAACATGGCGTTGTGGTTGCGGTTGGAAAACAGCCCGACGGCGCTGGCTTCGTTGGTGATGTCGTAGAGAAACAGACCATTGGCACCCGGCAACAAGATCTGCGCGATGCCGAACAGCGCGCTGGCCGCACCAGCAGCGATAAACACCCACGGCAGCCGCCGCCAATGCGTGTCGTCGAGGAGCGCCACGAGCATCAGGCCCGCCAGCGGCACCACCAGCGAGGCGAGCGAGTTGGCGGTTTTCATCGGCGAGAACGTCAATGGCCGCCAGGCATCTGCCACGCCTGCCAGTTCGCCCAGCCGCGCGATCGGCTCTCGTCCCGGCAGCGCGCTCCACCATGAGGGCGGCAGCGGCACGAGTTGCAGCGCGATCAGCACGGTCAGCGCCAGCAATGCCACCAGCGGCACTATCACCCGGCGCACCGAGCGACCGGTCTGAAACCACACGGCAAAGGCCAGAACCACCGCCGCCAGCGCCCGCAACGGGCCGAGACTGGCGATATCCGCGCGCGATCCGCCGCCGCTGAGCATCACGATCGCCGCAAAGCCGACGAACAGCCAGAAAGCGGCTTCGCTCGAAAGGCCACCATCCTTGCGGCCGCGACGACCTTGACTGCGGCCGGTTGTCCCGGTTCCGGATGCGACCATCATCCCCTCACTCATTTGGCACCGCGAAAATTGACCATCACCACCAGCGTGCGCAGCATGATCAGCAGATCGAGCCAGGCCGAGACGTTCTTGATATAGTAAAAGTCGTACTGCAGCTTGATGTACACGTCATCCAGTTCGGTCACGTGACCCTGGTTGACTTGCGCCCAGCCAGTGATGCCGGGCCGCACGATATGGCGGTATTCGTAGAAATCCAGATGCTCGTCATACCACCGAGATAGCGCGAGCGCTTCCGGGCGCGGGCCGATCAGGCTCATCTCGCCGCGCACCACGTTGATCAGCTGGGGCAATTCATCAAGCCTCGACTTGCGCAGCATCCGCCCGACCAGTGTCACGCGCGGATCGTTGTCGAGAGTCTTCTGGCTTTCGAGGTCCTCGTCGTCCTGCTCGGTGCTGCGCATGGTGCGGAACTTGACTGTATCGAACGGCCGCCCGCGATAACCCACCCGGCGATGGCGATAGAGCGCCGGGCCCGGCGAGGTCCAGCGGATCACCAGCGCGATGATCGCCAGCGGCAAGGCCAGCACGACCAGTAGCAGCAGACTACCCACCAGGTCGATCACCCGCTTGAGCAGCAGGTAGCTGAGCGACGGCACCAGCGCGCCGAACGAATTTTCCGACAACGATTCGATCTGCACCCGCCCGGTCAGGGATTCGCGCACCTGCTTGACGTGGTAGACCGGCACGCCGTTGATCGCCGCGCGGGCAATGCCGCGCTCCCACTCGGACGAAAGCTCGTGGCGCAGGTCCGCGATTACCGCGCCGTCGCCGCAACTCGCCAGTTCGGCCGGGCTGCGCAGCATCACGGTGTTGACCCAACACAGCTCATCCTCGAGCGAGGCCGTGGCTCCTCCCGGCACAAGGTACACGCGGCCGCCAGAAGTGGGGCGTTGGAAGGCGCTGATGAAGTAGATGAACGCGACGGCCGTTCCTACGCCGGCCACCAGCATGTAGTTGTTATATTCCATCCGCAGGCCAACCAGCAGCATCAACATCACCAGCACCGGCAGGAAAAACGATGGCAGGATAAAAGCGAACCGGCTGGTGCCCGGCGTGCGCCGGAACTCACGGTAAGTCAGTGCCGAGACGACGTTGGCGAAAAAGGACGCGACCACCGAATTGAACACCGACGTGTTGTCGATCCCAACCGGCAGGACCGCAGCAGCAACCACTACCTGCACCGCCGCCACCAGCGCGACCATCAGCGGCAGGGCAAAAGTGAATCGTTCCAGCACGGTACGGCGACCGAACGTGGAATGACCCGCCGCCGGTGGCGCTTCGGAATAGGCCGATCCTGCCCCGGTCTGCATGTCCATGTGCTGCATAGCGCCTCGCTAGTCCCACTGGGCAAATCTCGCAAGTCGGTTAACCCCTTGTCCGCTATCGCCAATCACATGTTGGTAGGGGTGCAACTATTCGGTCGCAAAACCGCCGTGCCACCTTGTAATAAACGCCCGCGGTTGCCATTGGGTGCTGCGCCCACCCAAAACGTGAGATACAGCGCCCCTGGCATGACCAATTTCACGCACCCATTTTTCGACCTCGATGGTGACAAGCTGCGCGAAGAGTGCGGCATTTTCGGTATCGTCGGCGCCGCCGCCAGCGGCATCAACGCGGCGTCGACCTGCGCGCTGGGGCTTCACGCCTTGCAGCATCGCGGGCAGGAAGCTGTCGGCATCACCAGTTTCGACGGGACGGAGTTCTATACCCGGCGCGGCCTGGGCCATGTGGCTGATAATTTTGCCAGCGGCGAATCGATTGGCGAACTGCCCGGCTTCATGGCTGCGGGCCACGTGCGCTATTCCACCACTGGCGGCGCCGGCATGCGCAATATCCAGCCGCTCTATGCCGATCTGGCCAGCGGCGGATTTGCCGTAGCGCACAACGGTAATATCTCGAACGCGCGCACATTGCGGCAGGAACTGGTGCAGAAGGGTTCGATCTTTCAGTCGACCTCCGACACCGAAGTGATCATCCACCTGGTGGCCACCAGCCGCTACCCGACCATGCTCGACAAGCTGGTCGATGCGCTGCGGCTGGTCGAAGGCGCCTATGCCCTGATAGTGATGACCCCGCGCGGGATGATCGCCTGCCGCGACCCGCTGGGCATTCGCCCGCTCGTGCTGGGCAAGCTCGACGGCTGCGTCGTCTTCGCCAGCGAGACCGTGGCCTTTGACGTGGTTGGCGCAGAATTCATCCGCCAGATCGAGCCGGGCGAATTCGTCGAGGTCGATTTCGACGGCACGATCCGCACCCATCGCCCGTTCGGTACAATCAAGCCGCGCCCGTGCATTTTCGAACACGTCTATTTCAGCCGCCCCGATTCGATCTTCAACGATCGCTCGGTCTATGCCTCGCGCAAGTCGATCGGCATCGAACTGGCCAAGGAGGCTCCGGTCGAGGCCGACCTGGTCGTCCCCGTGCCCGATAGCGGCGTGCCGGCTGCGATCGGTTATTCGCAGCAATCGGGCATTCCGTTCGAGCTGGGGATCATCCGCAGCCATTATGTCGGCCGCACCTTCATCCAGCCGGGCGATGCCACCCGCCACAACAGCGTGGCGCGCAAGCACAATGCCAACCGCGCCATCGTCAAAGGCAAGCGGATCGTGCTGATCGACGATTCGATCGTGCGGGGGACCACCAGCCTCAAGATCGTGCAGATGATGCGTGATGCGGGCGCGACCGAGGTCCACTTCCGCGTGGCCAGCCCGCCGACGATGCACGGCTGCTATTACGGGGTCGATACGCCCGAGCGGTCCAAACTTCTTGCCGGTCGCATGGACCTTGCCGCCATGCGCCAGTTCATTCAGGCCGACAGTCTGGCGTTCGTGTCGATCAACGGGCTCTATCGCGCGGTGGGCCTGCGCGGGCGCGACGAGGCGATTCCGCAATACTGCGACGCCTGCTTTACCGGCGACTATCCCACCCCGCTGACCGACCTGGCGCTGCGCGAGCAGGAACAAGCCCAGCTCGACCTGCCGGTGGGCAAGGTCGCGCTGGTCTGAGCTAGCCGCGATGACTGACCAGCCACCCGTCGAACGTCCATTGGCAGGACGCATTGCCCTGGTCACCGGGGCCAGCCGCGGGATCGGCGCCGCGACCGCGCAAGCGCTCGCCGCCGCCGGGGCCCACGTGGTGCTCACCGCGCGCACGGTGAAACAGCTCGAGGCGGTCGAGGACGCGATCCACGCGACTGGCGGCACATCCACCATCGCGCCACTGGACCTGACCGAAAGCGATGCCATCATCCGACTGGCACAGGCGGTGGCCGAGCGTTGGGATCGGCTCGACATCATGGTCATCAACGCCGCCATGCTGCCCACGCTGACCCCGGTCACGCAGATCGACCCGCGCCAGCTGAGCCAGGCGATGACGCTCAACGTGCTCGCCACGCAGGCGCTGCTGGCGGCGTTCGACCCGTTGCTGAAGCGCAGCGCCAATGGCCGGATCATCGGCCTGACCAGCTCTGTCGGCATCGAGCCGCGCGCGTTCTGGGGGGCCTATGCCGCCAGCAAGGCCGCGTTCGAGAGCCTGCTGACCATCCACGGGCAGGAGATCGGCCGCATCTCCAACACCCGCGTCGCCGTGCTCGATCCCGGCGCCACCCGCACCGCCATGCGCGCGCGGGCCTATCCCGGCGAAGATCCGCAATCGGTCAAGGCACCCGAAGTGGTTGCCCGGCATATCGTCGACATGCTGACCGAGGACTTCGCCAACCTGCGCCGCGAAAGAGTGGAAACTTCCCGGTAACCACGTCTGGCAAGCTGTTGGTAAGCATTTGCCCGCCATTCTGCACCTGCGAGACCGGCTATCCGGTTGTTCTGCAACAGATTGAGCGAGTGAGACCATGGGCGACCTTCACAGCACGCATAGCCGCTACGCGCTTGCCGCGCAGGAAGACCGTTCGGCCCCGCGCACCCGGATCGTCATTCCGGCGCAGTTGCGCGCCTCGGGCATGCGGGCTTACCAGACGGTGGTGAACGACCTGTCGCTGTCGGGCTTTTCGGCCACCGCGATCACCCGGATGCACCCCGGATCGATTTGCTGGCTGACGCTTCCCGGCCTTGAATCGCTGCAGGCCGAAGTCGTGTGGTGGGAAAACGGCCAGTGCGGCTGCGCCTTTACCAGCCTGCTGAGCCCGATCGTGCACGACAACATCCTCGCCCGCTATCGCGGCGATGGGGTCTATCGCCGCTGATCGACTGGCGGCACAGCGCGCCGGACCGCAGCGTAAAACGCCTGGCGGCCTTCCCAATAGCTCCGCTCACTCGCCACTGGCCAGTTGGCGTTGGTGGCCACGACCAGTCGGCGCGCGGGATCGATGTAGATGCCCTGCCCGAAGATCCCCTGCGCCGCGAAGCTGCCGTCGTCGTAGGTCCACCACTGGTAGCCATAGCCGCGTCCCGGCTCGCCGATATCGGCCTGGCTTGACCCCGCCTCGCCAAACCAGCCTTCAAGGACCACCTGCTCGTCCCCCACGCGCCCGCCGCCGAGCACGAACAGACCGAACCGCGCCATGTCGCGCGTGCTCGCCTGGATGCAGCAACCGCTGATCTCGTGTCCGGTAGAGCCGAGCAGCCACGTCGCATCCTGCTCCATACCCACGCGCGACCAGACCTTCTCCGACAGGTACTGCGCCAGCGGCTTGCCCGTCGCCTCGCTGACAAGGACGCCGATCAGGTTGGTCTCGCCGGTCTTGTACACCCAGTGCTCGCCAGCGGGGGATTCGCGCGGCAGGCGGCGCATATAGCTGACCGTTGCGTCGACTCCCGGATCGGGCGTGGCGCTGTTGAACAAGGCGACGTCGCTGGCGGGATCGGCGTAGTCCTCGTTCCAGCGAACGCCCGAGGTCATGGTCAGCAACTGGCGCACGCTGACCTCGTCGTAGGCCGAGCCGCGCAGGTCGGCGATGTAATCGGTGACCGGATCGTCGAGCGAGCGGATCGCCCCGTCCTGCAAGGCCGCGCCGACCATGGTGGAAGTCAGGCTCTTGGCGACCGAGAAGCTGGTCCAGCGCCCATCCGGGCCGAAGCCGAGGCCGTACCGTTCCAGCACGACCTTGCCATCGACCAGCACCACCAGCGCGGCAATCCGCTGTCGGGCGAAATAGCCATCCAGGTCGAAATCCAGCGCCAGCGGTTCGCCAACGGGCAGCGGACGGACCGGACCGCCGCGCGCGATTGTTCGGTTGGCCACCACCCAGTCGAGCTTGTCGAGCGCGCGGAAACCCGCGTCGCGCTGCGCGTCGGACCAGAACAGGATGTCAGTATCGGTTGGATGAGTCAGCGCCAGACTACGCAAATCGCGGTCGAGCGAAAGCCAGCCTGCCGCGCCGAGTCCGGCCACCACCAGCAAACCGACAACCGCCCGCTTGCCCCAGCGGCTCACCCGCCCTTGACCAGCGTGACTTGCGATACGGTGATACCGCCGCCGCGAAAGCCGCCCTCGCAATATTGCAGATAATAGCGCCACAAGCGGCAGAACCGCTCATCGAAGCCGGCGGGCAGGCGCCCTTCCCGTGTCGCCGCGTCGAACTGTTCGCGCCACAGGCGCAGCGTCTCGGCGTAATCGAAGCCGAAGTCCTCCTGCTCCTGCCACGACAGCCCGCGCGCCTCGGCCAGATGGCGAAACTCGCTGGCACGGATCAGCATGCCGCCCGGGAATACATAGGCCTGGATGAAATCGGCGTTGCGCGCGTAACTGTCGAACAGGTCCTCGCGCATGGCGATGTACTGAATTGCCGCGCGCCCGCCCGGCTTGAGGTTGCGGGAGAGGCAATCCATGAAATCGGGCCAGTATTCGCGCCCCAGCGCCTCGACCATCTCGACGCTGACCACCGCATCGTATTGGCCGGAGGTGTCGCGATAGTCCTGCTTGCGGAACTCGACGCCGGGATGGTGGCTGCCTGCCCATGCGAGTTGTTCATCTGACAGGCTGATCGCAGTCACCTGCGTTCCTCGCTCGGCAAAATGCCCCGACAAGGCGCCCCAGCCGCAGCCGATTTCCAGCAGGCTGGTAGGGTTGCCCAGGCGCTCCGCCAACCGTTGCCACTTGCGCTGCTGACCGGCATGAAGATCGCCATCGTCCAAGGCATAGGCCGAGGAATAGCTCATCGTCGGATCGAGCCAGGCGCGGTAGAAGTCGTTGCCGAGGTCGTAATGTGCGTGAATATTGCGCTCGGCCTGCGCCTTGGTGTTGCGGTTGAGCCAGTGGAACAGCCGCGCACCCCAGCGCCACGGCCCTTTGGCGCGCCCGATCTCGCCCAGCGTGGCTCCGTTCACCGCGAACAATGCGAACAGCGGCACCGGATCGGGGCTGGTCCACTCGCCCGCTTCCCACGCCTGATACCACCCGGCGGACCCGCCGGTGGCCAGCCGCAGCAGGCCGCGCCAGTCCTTGAGGTGAATCTCGCCGGAGTAGCCCGGCGCGCGTCCGCCAAGGACAATGCGCGAACCATCGGGCAGCAGGGCATTGATCTGGCCCAAGGCCAAACCGGTATCGATTCGATCGACCAAGCGGCGAAAACCGGGGGCGAGCAGGCGCGACAACAGGCCGGGTCGGGACCCGAATCGCGCACCCGCGTGCAGCAGCTCCGCTCCCCTGGTAGCCATGGCGGGTCTATGCGCGCTGGCGGCTGCGGGAGCAAGATTGCGCGAGCACTTTGTGAACCGGGCAGCCGTTTCAGTTGCGCGATTGGCGATAGGCCTCCAGCGCCCGTTCGCGTCCGTCGCGGTGGCCGATGATCTTGCGCGGATAAGTGGCCGGGCGGCCGCCGTACTCTTCCGGATCATGGACGTAGGGATCGGACAGGTCCGCCAGTTCGGGCACGTATTCGCGGATGTAATCGCCGGCGTTAAACTTCTCGCTCTGGCTAAGCGGAGCCATGATCCGGACGAACATGTTGCTGTCAACACCCGTGCCGCTGACCCACTGCCAGTTGCACCCGTTGCTGGCATAATCGGCATCGACCAGCGTATCCCAGAACCACCGTTCGCCGTGCCGCCAGTCGATCAGCAAATGTTTGACCAGGAAGCTGGCGGCAATCATCCGCACCCGATTGTGCATCCACCCGGTGTGCCACAACTGGCGCATCCCGGCATCGACAACGGGATAGCCGGTGCGTCCCTGCTGCCACGCTGTCAGGTCAGCCGCAGCTTCCTCATCGGTCAGGGGATCGCGCCACAGCCGCTCGTCATACCCCTCGCGATAGGGTTCCTCGCCATAGCGCGGGAACTGCGCGATCAGGTTCTGGGCATAGTCGCGCCAGGCCAGCTCGGCGCGGAAGAAGCCCGCCCCGCCGCCCGGATTGTGCGCTACCTGCGCCCACAAGTCGCGCGCCGAAACCTCGCCGAAGTGCAATTGCGGGCTGAGCCGCGACGAGCCGTCGATCGAGGGCAGTTCACGGTCCTGGCGATAATCGTCGATCACTTCGATGAAGCTGGCGAACCTGGCCTGCGCGGCACGAGCCCCGGCAGTCCAGTACTGGCGCATCCCTTCGGCCCAATCAGGCTTCGCGGGCAACAGCGCAAGGTCTTCCAGCCGGTCCGAATGCGGCCAGCGCGCGGGACGCGTGAAGTCCGGCACCGGCAGGGCCTCCACCTCGCCAATCCGTTCGAACAGCGCATTCTTGAACGGGGTGAAGATCTTGAACGGGGTGCCGCCGCCGGTGGTCAGGCTGCCCGGAGGCATCAGGTAATTGCCGTCGTGCAGGTGCAGGTCCACCTTCGCGGCAATGTCCTGCTCGGCCTGCTGCCACCACGGTTCGTAATGGCGGATGGCGTGGATGCAGGCTGCGCCGGCTTCGGCCACCAGTGCGGGCAGCACATCGGCCACCTTCCCGCGCCGCAGGATCAACCGCAGTTCGTGGTGATCGAGCTCGATCTCCAGCGCAGAGAGCGCCTGATGGAGATACCAGCGACTGGCGGCGCCCATCCGCCGATCACCAGGCGTGTCGTCATCGAGCACATAGACCGGGATCACCGGGCCCATCGCGGCGGCAGCATGGAAGGCGGGCTGGTCAGCCAGTCGCAAGTCGCGTCGCAGCCAGACAATTTGCGGTTGCAGCACGCGTACAGTCCTCCTTACTCCGGTGGTCTCGCCATAGGAGCGCAGACTTCGGCCGGCAGTTCCACGGTGAAAGTGCCCGTCCCGCGCATCAGATAGCGAGCATCGCGCAGCAGGTATCGGCCATCGTCGGCAACATGGACCAAAGGCGTGCGCGACCAGAACAGGAATGGCGCTGCTTGCGGCACGGCCCTGGCAATGTCGGGCTTGTCGGCTGCGGTCATGTCAAAATCCCCCCACGGCTCGCCGCCGACGGTGTAGCGACCGTTGCCGCCCACGATCATCTCGCGCTGCCAGAATGCGACCGGCACGGCATTGGCGATGACGATCTCGCCCTGCCCCGCAAGCGCGCTTTCACGGGCATAGGTGATCCCGGCATTGACGCCGATGTAGGCCAGCATCCCCGTCAGCGCCACGCGCGCGGGCCGCTTCCAGTCGCCGCCCGCCTTCTCGCGCCGCCGTGACAGCCATATGCCCGCGCCCAGGATGAACAGCAGCCACGGGTCGATGATGAACAGCACGTCGCCGTAGAACCAGCGCTGGCTGAACGGGGCGAGCAGGCGCACGCCGTAATTGTTCATCCAGTCCATCGCCGGATGCGTCAGGCAGGCGATCAGTCCGAGCAGGTAGAGCCATGCGAACGACATCGGCAGGCGTGCTGTCGGCCGCTTGCCGCGCTTCGCTTGCCAGCGGTCAAAGGACCACAGGATCGCCGCCAACACCAGCGGCAGCAGCAGCCACGCGGGCGGGCCGTGGGTAATCCCGCGCCGGAACGCGAGATGTTCCTGCCCCTCCATCCAAAAGAAGCACGCCGCATCCACATCGGGCAGGTTGGCGCCGATGATCAGCGCGGGCATGGCGAGGCCGGTTTTGCGCTTGAGGCCACACTGGCCCAGCACCGCGCCGATCAGGGAGTGGGTGAGGTTGTCCATTGTTCCTCCCGCCGCTTCCTACGTGGGTTTCAACCGATCTCTTTCAGCAACCCGTCGAAGTAGCTGATGGTCTTGGCCAGCCCTTCACGCAGCGGAACCTTGGGCTCCCAGTCCAGCGTGGCCTTGGCCTTGTCGATGATTGGCTGGCGTTGCTTGGGATCGTCGGCCGGCAGCGGCTGGAAGGTCAGCTTGCTGGCCGATCCGGTCAGGTCGAGGATGTTCTCTGCCAGTTCGATCATGGTGAATTCACCCGGATTGCCGAGGTTGATCGGCCCGGTCACATCGTCGTCCGTGGCCATCAGGCGAATGAAGCCTTCGACCAGATCGTCGCAATAGCAGAAGCTGCGCGTTTGCAGCCCTTCGCCATAGATCGTGATCGGCTCACCCTTCAGCGCCTGGACGATGAAGTTCGACACCACACGCCCGTCCGCCGGGTGCATGCGCGGGCCATAGGTGTTGAAGATGCGCGCCACCTTGATCTTGAGCTGGTGCTGGCGGTGGTAGTCGAAAAACAGCGTCTCGGCGCAGCGCTTGCCTTCGTCATAGCAGGAGCGAATGCCGATCGGGTTGACGTTGCCCCAGTACTCCTCCGGCTGCGGGTGGATCGAGGGATCACCATAGACCTCGCTGGTGCTGGCCTGGAAGATCTTCGCCCGCGTCCGCTTGGCGAGGCCAAGCATGTTGATCGCGCCGTGGACGCTGGTCTTGGTCGTCTGCACCGGATCGTGCTGGTAATGCACCGGGCTGGCGGGACAGGCGAGGTTGTAGATTTCGTCCACCTCCACATAGAGCGGGAAGGTGACGTCGTGCCGCATCAGCTCGAAGCGACCGTTATCGAGCAGGTGCGCCACGTTGGCGCGGCGACCGGTGAAGAAATTGTCGACGCACAGCACATCGTGCCCGGCTTCGATCAGCCGATCGCACAAGTGGCTACCCAGGAACCCCGCACCACCGGTTACGAGGATACGCTTGCTGACGATCGACATGAAATTCCCCGTTTCCCAATCGTTTAGGGCTTTCAGCCCCTGCGAGCCTGAGTGGCGGACGTCTTAGGGGTCCGCGCGAAGGCTTGGCAAGGGTTGAAATCAGGCAGGATGTCCGCCGTCGTCCGCCACCGTCCAGGTCTGCCCCTTGGCCAGCAGTCGGGCCAGGCTGGTGTCCTTGCCGGCCGTGGCGCGGGCGATTTCGTCAGCCACGGCGGCTTCATAAGTCGGCGCGGGATCGTCGTAGATCACACCGAGCGCCATGGGGAACGGGCCAAAAGGCATTTCCACCAGCAGGTGCGCGAGCATGCGGTTCTTCGCATTGTGGACCAGCACGCCCGCCGACTTCCAATCGCCATCAGCCACATCGACCACTGTCAGAGAAAGCGTCTCAGGATCGAGCTTCAGACCCTTGATCCCGCCGGTCTTTTCGCTGCCGAACAGCATCGGCGCGCCGTGTTCCAGCCACAGCTGGCGGTCATCCGCGCCCTTGGGCTGGGCGAAGGCGTCGAACACGTCCTTGTTGTAGACGACGCAGTTCTGGAAAATCTCGATGAACGCCGCGCCCTGGTGGGCATGCGCGGCCTTGAGCACGTCGGGCAGGTTCTTCGACACATCGAACCCCCGCGCCACGAACCGCGCGCCCGCGCCCAGTGCAAAGGCGCAGGGGTTGGCGGGGCGATCGACCGAGCCCAGCGGCGTCGACGGCGTGCGCGTATCGATCCGGCTGGTGGGCGAAAACTGGCCCTTGGTCAGGCCATAAATCTCGTTGTTGAACAGCAGTATCTGCAGATTCACGTTCCTGCGCAGCACGTGCATCAGGTGGTTGCCGCCGATTGACAGGCCATCGCCGTCACCCGTCACCAGCCACACGTCGAGCGCCGGATTGGCCAGCTTGATGCCGGTGGCAAAGGCGGGCGCGCGGCCGTGGATGGTGTGGAAGCCATAGCTCTCGATGTAATAGGGGAACCGGCTGGAGCAGCCGATGCCGCTGACGAACACCGTGTTCGCCGGATCAGCACCCAGTTGCGGCAGAGTGCGCTGCACCGCCTTGAGGATGGCATAGTCCCCGCACCCGGGGCACCAGCGCACCTCCTGGTCGGTTTCCCAGTCCTTCAGCGTCGTGGGCGTTCCGGCAGTGGGGGGAGTCATGTCGTTCATTGCGCGTCTCCGCCCGCTTTCAGCGAGCCGTCATCGTATCCGGAAACCGGGTTGGGCAACTGCTGCAGGTTGGGCTCGACCTCCCCGCCCTCGTTGCCCGGAATGCCGTCGAAGAACTTGGCGATGGCCGCGTCGAGTTCGGCGATCTGGAACGGCTGGCCGCTGGTCTTGGTCAGGCTTTGCGCGTCAACCAGAAGCTGATCACGCAGCACGGTCTTGAACTGGCCGGTGTTCATTTCGGGCATCAGCACCTTGTCGAAGCCCGCCAGCAGCGCGCCGAGGTTCTTGGGCAGCGGCCAGATGTGGCGCACGTGGATGTGGCTGACTGCTAAGCCCCGTTTGCGGGCGTTGTCGACCGCGCGGCGGATCGGGCCAAAGGTGCTGCCCCAGCCGACCACGGCGAGGCGGCCGGTGGTTTCCCCAAGTGACACTTCCTGATCGGGCACGGCAATGCCGTCGATCTTGGCCTTGCGGGCATCGGTCATCGCCTGGTGGTTTTCCGGCGAGTAATCGATTGCGCCGCTGCCTTCCTTCTTCTCGATGCCGCCGATGCGGTGCATCAGGCCCGGCGTGCCCGGCTTGACCCACGGGCGCTTGCCGTTGGCATCGCGCTGGTAGGGCAGCAGCGTTGCGTTGCCATCAGCGTCGATGGCGTTCTTTTCGGTAAGGAATTCAACCTTGAACGGCGTGAAGCTGGCAGGATCGGGCACTTTCCACGGCTCGGCCGCGTTGGCGATGTAGCCATCGGTGAGCAGGATCACCGGGGTCATGTATTGCACCGCGATCCGGCAGGCCTCGATCGCCACCTCGAACGCGTCGCTGGGCGAACTGGCCGAGATCACCGGGATCGGCGCATCGCCGTTGCGACCATAGACTGCCTGATACAGGTCGCTCTGCTCGGTCTTGGTGGGCAGGCCGGTGCTGGGGCCGCCGCGCTGGCTGTTGATGATCACCAGTGGCGTCTCGGTCATCACCGCCAGACCCATCGCCTCGCCCTTCAGGGCAATGCCCGGGCCGGATGAGGAGGTGACGCCCATCTGCCCGGCATAGCTCGCGCCGATGGAGGCGCAGATCGCGGCAATCTCGTCTTCCGCCTGGAAGGTGGTGACGCCGAACTCCTTCATCTTGACGAGATAGTGCAGGATCGAACTTGCGGGCGTGATCGGATAGCCACCGAAGAACATGTGCAGGCCCGCCAGCTGAGCGCCAGCCACAAGACCCAGCGACACGGCTTCTGCCCCGGTGATCGTGCGATACAGCCCCGGCGCGGCGGGCACCGGATCGATGTGCAGGCGCTTCAGCGGACCCGACAGCTCGGCCGTTTCGCCATAAGCATGGCCCGCGTTGAGCGCCGCGATGTTGGCGGCGGCAAGATCGGGCTTGGACTTGAACTTGGCGTTCAGCCAGTCGATCAGCGGCTGCCGGTCACGGTCGAACATCCACAACGCCAGCCCCAGCGTCCACATGTTCTTGCAGCGCAGGGCATCCTTGGTGCCCAGGCCGAAAGCCTTGACCGCTTCCACCGTCAGCGCGGAAATGTCGAACGCCAGCACGTCCCACTTGGCAAGGCTGCCATCGTCAATCGGGCTGGTGGCGTACTTCGCCTTGTCGAGGTTGCGCTGGGTGAACTCACCGGTATCGGCGATGATCAGGCCGCCGGGCTTCAGCGCATCTACGTTCACCTTCAGCGCGGCGGGGTTCATCGCTACCAGCACATCGGGCGCATCGCCCGCGGTATTGATCTCGCGGCTGCCGAAGTTGATCTGGAACGCCGAGACGCCGAACAGCGTGCCCTGCGGCGCGCGGATTTCGGCGGGAAAATCGGGGAATGTGGCGAGGTCGTTGCCCGCCAGTGCGGTGGACAGGGTGAACTGCCCGCCGGTCAGCTGCATACCGTCGCCGCTATCGCCGGCAAAGCGCACCACGACCGCTTCGGGCGAGGTGGTGGAGGAAATGTTGGCCGGCTTTTCGGCCACCTGGGATGCCATGACTTGACTTGTCCTGTTCATGCGCCGGGCAAGGACCCGGATCAGCCATTGAGGCGTTAGGATTGCCACCTATGGTCCTCGCCTATTGCGGGCAATCAAGTTTTTCTGTTCGCGAGGCAACGGGGCGATGGAATTGCTCCACCGCTTTGCTTATCGCTTGGTGCATGAACACAACCGCAACAACCCCGTTCCGCCCCGAGCTGTACCGCCCCTGCGTGGGCGTTATGATGGTCAACGCCGATGGCCATGCGTTTGTCGGCAAGCGCATCGACAACAAGGAAGGCGACTGGTGGCAGATGCCGCAAGGCGGCGTCGATCCGGGCGAAGAACTGGAACCGGCCATGCTGCGCGAGCTGGAGGAGGAGACCGGCGTCAAGGCGAAACATCTCGAAACGCTCGGCCACCTGCCGCACGAGATCTATTATGACCTGCCGCCCGAATTGCAGGGCAAGCTGTGGGGCGGAAAGTACCTCGGCCAGCGGCAGACGTGGTTCCTGGTGCGCTTCACCGGCAAGGACAAGCACGTGGACCTGAACGCGCACAAACACCCGGAATTCTGCGAATGGAAATGGGTCCCGCCCATCGTGCTGCCGGATCTGATCGTACCGTTCAAGCGGTCGGTTTACGAGGAAGTGGTGGCGGGGTTAACGCCGTTGCTGGACGCCTAGCCTCAGTTAACCGAAACGCCGGTGTCCGGCGCAACCTCGGCGGTCATCACGCGCGGCAGGGGGCCGCGATCGATGGCGGCGGTGAGGCTGGCGACTTGCGTGCAAGTTGCGCTGCACAGTTCTTCAAGCCGCGCCAGGTTCTCGCGCGCGCCGGCCATTGCGCCCTTTTCGGCCAACGCCTCGCCTTCGCCTTCGAGCGCGGCGAGGTTGTCCGGATCGCGTTCCAGCACCTCGCGGTAATAGTGGATCGCCTTGCCCTGCATGCCTGACAAGCGCGCGGCCCGGCCAAGCTCCAGATAGACAGCGCTATAGGCCGGATCGATCACCAGCGCCGCTTCGAAGGCATCGGTCGCGGCGTCGGCATTGCCCGCCTCGAGCGCGGCGCGACCTTCGGCGACCAGCATTTCGGCCCGGGCATCGGGTTGGCGTGTGGCTCCAATCCCGGCGCTGGCGGTGACTGCGGCGAGCAGCGAGAGAGCAACGGCGGCGGGTCCAAAACGCATCACGTATTCCTTGATCGTCGACCGGATTTCCGGGCTATCGCTTGTCATGACAAGCCGTTTCCTATCATGCGCGAGATAAACTGGCGATGAAAAATCCGTCCGTTTCGTCGCGCGCCGGGTGCAGCCGGTGGCCCGGCCCGCGCGGCTCGCCCAGAGGTAGAGGTACAGGAATCGCGGCAAATTGCCGATGGGCAGACAGGAAGTGCTCAACTTGCCCCGCCCCCTCCTCGTCGAGCAGCGAGCAGGTGACGTAGACCAGCCGCCCGCCCGGTTTGACCAGCGCTGCCGCCATGCTTAGCAGGCGCGCTTGCAGGGCGGTCAGCTTGTCGAGCTCACGCGAGGACAGCCGCCAACGACCTTCCGGGTTGCGCCGCCACGTGCCGGTGCCCGAACACGGCGCGTCGACCAGCACGGCATCGGCTTTGCTGAGCCACGGCTCGAGAGCCTCCAGTTCGCGGCCCAAATCGAGCAACACGGTTTCAGAAATCCTAGCGCCCGCCCGGTTGGCGCGCGGGGCCAGCTGGCCCAGGCGGCGACGGTCACTATCTGCGGCAATCAGCGTGCCCTGGTTGGCCATCGATGCCGCGAGTGCGAGCGTCTTGCCGCCCGCCCCGGCGCACAGGTCGATCACCAGTTCGCCCGGCGCGGCGGCGACCGCCATGCAGGCGAGCTGGCTGCCGAGGTCCTGCACTTCGATCAGGCCATCCTTGTACGCGTCCCAATCCTCCACCGGGGTTTCAGCGGGCAGGCGCAGCGCCGTCGAAGTGGGCAGGGCTTCGCCTGCGAGCGGCAGCGTCAGAGTGGCCGGATCGGCCTTGAGCGTGTTGATGCGGATATCCAGCGGCGCGCGTTCGAGCAGCGCGAGCGCGGCGGGTCCGGCGATGCCGCTGTCGGCCAGCCGCGCGGCGAGCCACGCAGGAGCCACCCCGCCATCGGCCACCGGTTCGCCGGGGCTAATCGGCGCGGGGCCATAGTTCGATCCATCGAACAGGTCGGCAAGCTCGCGATCATTCTGCGCCAGATAAACCAACGCCGCCCGCCCGCTGACCGGCACCGGCCCGCAAGCACGGATCGCGGTGTAAACCAGTTCGCGAATGGCCCGCCGGTCCTTCGATCCGGCATAGCGGTTGCCGCGCGCCCAATCGGCCACGATGCGGTCGGCCGGAGCGCCCTGCCCATGCGCCGCAGCGATCACCTGGTCGAGGATGCCGATGGCGGACTGAACGCGTGCCGCAGGAGTCATGACCTAGCGCGTCGGATAGTTCGGCGCCTCTCGCGTGATCGAGACATCGTGCACGTGGCTCTCGGACAAGCCCGCGTTGGTGATGCGGATGAAGCGCGCGCGCTCCTTCAGCTCGGCGATGGTGGCGCTGCCGGTGTAACCCATCGCCGCCTTGATGCCGCCGACCAGCTGGTGAACCACATCGCGCGCCGGGCCCTTGTACGGCACCTGGCCTTCGATCCCTTCGGGCACCAGCTTCATCTGGTCCTTGATGTCCTGCTGGAAATAGCGGTCGGCGCTGCCCCGTGCCATCGCGCCCACGCTGCCCATGCCGCGATAGCTCTTGTAGGCGCGGCCCTGGTAGAGGAACGTCTCCCCCGGCGCTTCCTCGGTCCCGGCCAGCAGGCTGCCGATCATCACTGTCGAGGCCCCGGCGGCCAGCGCCTTGGCCGCGTCGCCGCTGGTGCGCAGGCCGCCGTCGCCGATGATCGGCACGCCGCCGGCTGCGCTCGCCGCCTCCATGATCGCGGTCAGCTGCGGCACGCCGACACCCGCGACGATGCGCGTGGTGCAGATCGAGCCGGGGCCGATGCCCACCTTCACGCCGTCCGCTCCTGCGCCGACCAAGGCCTTGGTCGCTTCCGCCGTCGCCACATTGCCGGCGATCACCTGCACCGCATTGCTCAGCTTCTTGACCCGCTCGACCGCGCGGCTGACCTCCTTGTTGTGGCCATGCGCGGTGTCGATGATGATCACGTCGCACCCTGCATCGACCAGCGCCTCGGTGCGCTCGAAACCCTTGTCGCCCACCGTGGTCGCGGCGGCGACGCGCAGGCGACCGGCGGCGTCTTTGGTGGCATCGGGGTGGAGCACTGCCTTCTCGATGTCCTTCACCGTGATCAGGCCCACGCAGTGGTAATCCTTGTCGACCACCAGCAGCTTCTCGATCCGGCGGGCGTGGAGCAGGCGGCGCGCCTCCTCCTGACTGACGCCTTCGGACACGGTGGCGAGGTTCTCGGCGGTCATCAGTTCACGCACCGGCTGCGCGGGGTTGGCGGCAAAACGCACGTCGCGGTTGGTCAGGATCCCGACCAGCTTACCACTCGTCGCCACCACCGGAATCCCGCTGATGCGGTTGAGCGTCATCAACGCCTGGGCATCGCCCAGCGTCGCATCGGGAGTGATGGTGATGGGGTTGATCACCATGCCGTTTTCGAACCGCTTCACGCGGCGGACAGCGACGCACTGTTCCTCGATCGTCAGATTGCGGTGGAGCACGCCGATGCCGCCCAATTGCGCCATGACGATGGCCATGTCGGCCTCGGTCACGGTGTCCATCGCGGCGGAAAGAACGGGGATGTTAAGCGAGATTTCACGCGTCAGCTGCGTGCGCGTGCTGGCCTGGCTCGGCACGATGTCGCTCTCGCCCGGCCTCAGGAGGACGTCGTCGAAGGTAAGGCCGGTTTCGATTTCCATAGGGTGCCACCAAACTGCGCGGGGTTTCGATTCGTGGCGGCCCATGTAACCGCACCGGGTGACAGAGGCTAGGGGGGCTTTGAAGCAGCGGACAACCTGTGATATATCGGGCGCATGAACAAGTACTCGCCCATCATATCCGAATTCGGCTCAGCCGAGGAAGAAGCCGCTTACGATGCATGGTATCGCAAGAAGGTGCAGGAAGCACTGGACGATCCCCGGCCAAGCGTTCCGCACGACGAGGCTATGGCGCGGGTGCGGGCAACGCTTGATCGGGCAAAGGCGCGCGCCGCCAAGTGCTGACACTTCGATGGAGCGAACCCTCGCTCGATGACTTGGATCGCATTGCCGACTATATTGGCCAGTACAACCCGGTTGCGGCAGATCGCCTGATCGCGCGCATCAAAGGGTGTGCGGAGCGACTGACGGAATATCCCTATCTCTACCATGTTGGCCGATTGGCGGGGACGCGCGATGCCTTGGCGCATCCGAATTATCTGCTGGTTTAAAGGGTTTTGTCCGACCATATTGAGATCGTGAGCGTGATCCACACCCGCCAGCAATACCCTTGAGCGGACTACTCCGCCGTCCACCCGCCATCGATCGACATATTTGCCCCGTTGACGTTCTGTGCCGCGTCGCTGCACAGGAACGCGGCCATCGCGGCGACTTCCTCCACCGTTACGAACTTCTTGGTTGGCTGTTTGGCCAGCAGCACGTCGTGCATCACTTGTTCGCGGGACAGACCGCGTGCGGCCATCGTGTCGGGGATCTGGTTCTCGACCAGCGCAGTCCAGACATAGCCGGGGCTGATGCAGTTGGCGGTGATGTTGTGCTCGGCCAGCTCGAGCGCCAGCACCTTGGTCAGTCCCGCGATACCGTGCTTGGCGGCGACATAGGCGGCCTTGAACGGACTGGCGACCAGTGAATGCGCGCTGGCCACGTTGACGATGCGGCCCCAGCCCGCTTCCTTCATGCCCGGAATGGCCAGCCGCGCGGTGTGGAACGCCGCCGAGAGGTTCAGTGCGATGATCGCGTCCCACTTGGCGGGCGGAAACTCGTCCACCGGGGCAACGTGTTGCATTCCGGCGTTGTTGACCAGCACGTCGATCGCGCCAGCCCCGGCCATCAGGGCTTCCACTCCGGCGGTGGTCGTCAGGTCAGCGGCGACGTGGACCGCGCCCAGTTCCCCGCACAGTTCGTCGATCAGCTCACCCGGGCCAAAGCCGGTCAGCACGATTTCGGCCCCCTCGGCGCGCAGCGCGCGAGCGATGGCAAGGCCGATGCCCGATGTGGAGCCGGTGACGAGTGCGCGCTTGCCTGTCAGGAACATTCTCGACTCCACACAATTGTCTGCCATAGATTCTTCACCACGAAGCGGGCGAGGTCCAGCCCTGTTTCGCAGATGCACAAAAAGGGGGCAGGTTCCATGCGGCTCAATCCATTCGATCCCAACTCGATCCGTGTGCGGCGCGGCGCTGGCGGCGGTGGCGACGGGATGGGTCCGGGCACCATGGGCTGCGGCGGTCTGATCGTGGTGCTGATCGGGGTGTTCCTGTTCGGCGCCGATCCGCAGCAGATGATCGGCATGGTCCAGGGCGGCCAGCAGAGCGCGCCGACCGAGCAACAGGGCGCAAGCAACGAAAGCGCTGCCGAGATCTGCGACGACAATGCCTATGCCACCGAAGCGTGCAGCGCGCTCGCCTCGCTCGACCAGACGTGGGCGCCGTTATTCCAGGAAGCCAACATCGAATTCGCCCAGCCGCAGCTGATCTTCTATCAGGGCGGCACAAGTTCGGGTTGCGGCGCAGCCTCCAGCGCAATGGGGCCGTTCTACTGCCCGCCCGACCAAGGCATCTACATCGACACCAGCTTCTATGACCAGATGGCCCGGCAGATGGGCGCTGGCGGCGACTTCGCGCGCTATTACGTGATGGCGCACGAGTACGGCCACCACATCCAGCACCTGACCGGCCTCGCCGACCAGATCCGCAGTGCGCAGTCGCAAAATCCGTCTTCCGCCAATCAGTTGCAGGTGCGAATGGAGTTGCAGGCAGACTGTTATGCCGGCGTCTGGGCGGGCCGAAACCGGAACCTTATCGAGCCTGGTGACTTTGAGGAGGGTATGACAGCCGCAAACGCCATCGGCGACGATACGCTGATGCGTGGCGCGGGCCAGTCGGTGAACCAGGAAAGTTTCACCCACGGCTCCAGCGCACAGCGCATGGAATGGCTACAGAGGGGAATCCAGACCGGTGACGAAGATCAATGCGATACTTTCGCCGACATGCGCCGCTAAGGCCGCGCTGTTCACCATGGCGCTGGCGGCAGGACTTGCCGCCACGCCAGCGATTGCTCAGGACGAGCCGCGCGGGATAAGCAACGATGCCAGCGTGCGCGATGTGGCGATGACGCCGCTGACCGACCTCAACCTGGGCAATGATCCGATACCGGACCTGCTGCTGGCCGCGCGCGACGCGCCTTACAACGATGGTGGCATGAGCAGTTGCGCCGATGTCACGCGGCTGGTGGGCGAGCTCGACGTCGTGTTGGGTACCGATTACGACATGCAGATACCCGAAGACTCCAGCATTTCGGCGGGCAATATTGCCCAGCGCGTTTTGGGCAGCTTCATCCCGTTCCGCGGGATCATCCGCGAGGTGTCCGGCGCCAATGAGCACGAGCGAGATTTTCGCGAGGCCATTGCTGCGGGCATGATGCGCCGTGCATACCTCAAGGGGCGCGGTCAGAGCATGGGCTGCGATTACCCGGCGCGACCCGCCAGTGCTGCGCAGGCAGCCGCGTGGCTCGCCGAGCAGGAAGCTCGTGCCGCGCAGGAAAAGGCCGCGGAGGAGGCCGCCGAGGATCACGAACATGCCACCGAGGAGGCCACCGAGGATCGGGAAGATGCCGCCGAGCATGCCGCCCAGGAGGCCGCCGAGGATCGGCAAGATGCTGCCGAGGAGGCCGCCGAGGATCGTCGCGAACGTGCCGACCGCGAGGCCGAGCGGCGCGAGCGTGCGGACCCGAGTTCGTCGCAGAACCGGTGATGCGGGTTGTCAATTGACTTGCTGCGGATCCCGGTAGCTAGCTGGTGATCGGGTTGAGCAGGATCGTGCCGTCAAATGGCAGGCGGATGGGCACCAGCTTTACCCGCTGAACCGTGACGACGGGAGCCTGTGAACCCTTGATCTCAATCCGCCAGCCCGTCGCGACGACTGGCAGTGGCGCGATTGCGCGCGGGGCCGCTACCGCAGCCGTCACTGCCAGCGGGGCTGGCGCCACAGGCGGGGCTGGCGCCACAGGCGCGACTGGCACGCCATATGACAATTCTTGGCGCTCCATCCAGTCAATCTGCTGCTCCAATTCGTCGACGATGCGCTCGCGTTGCTCGGCAGGCATGCCGGACGTGCTGCGGATGGTGCGCTGAGCCTCGCGCAGACCCAATGTCGCGCTGGCCTGCACGGCCCGGTTCTCGGCCATGGCCACATGGTTGCGGGCCATTTCGGCGCGGTGTTCCGCCATGTCGGCTTTGGCCTCAGCCATGTCGGCGCGCGCTTCGGCCATGGCCTGCACCACTTCGGCTTGATCGAACCCCTCGGTCTCGACCGACTGTTGCTCGCCGTCGCCGTGAATAATCAGCCGGCGTTCCTGCGTGGCGGTAACCGCAACACCGTCGCCACGCTGCCGCGCGACCCGCACCACATGCGGCACGGTCGCAACTGCGGTCGGAGCGTCCCGCGACTCGGGCTGGGCGTAAGAGATCGAAGCAGTCAGCGGCAGCGTCACCAGCGCGGTGCCGGCAATCGCCGCCAGCCCCAGCTTGCGACGCGACGATGAAACATCAGTCATGGTCAGACTTCGCAAACGGTGGATGATTGACTTTTCGCCCAGCACTGACCCCGCCATCGGGCAGGCCATCGGTGCGGCCAGCGCCAAGTCGCGACCGGTCGCAAACGAAGCGATCACGCCGGCGTAGGTCACCTTTTCCGCCTGATCTCGCCCCGCCAGCACGCGTGCGTCGCAAGCGGCTTCCTGGTCGCGGCGCATCGCCTGCCAGCCAAGCCAGGCAATCGGGTTGAACCAGTGCAGCGCCAGCAGGGGCTGCGCGGCGATGTTGGTGATCAGGTCATGCCCGCGATGGTGCGCCAGTTCGTGCGCTATCGCCAGGTCGCGCGCGGCGCGGTCTCCCTGTGCCATGAACAGCGGCGGCAATGCCACCACCTTGTCGAGCACGCCGAATGCCACCGGCGCGCTGACGGCGGGCGTTTCCACCAGCCGCACGCGGCCGGCATCGCCCACTGACCTGGCATCGGCCAGCAATTCGCCGCGCATCGTGCGATATTGCTGCACGCGCCAGCCGAGGAAGACGAACGCCCCGCCCAGCCACATGGCCAGCGCCACTGGAGTCCAGTCAAAACCGGCGGCAAGCGGCGCTGCGGGCGACACGTGGGCCGCCAGCACCAGCAGCGGTTCACTGGACACCGCAGCAGCGGTCGGCGCGGCGGGTGCAAAGCTCGCGGGCAGCACCAGCGGCGGCAGCACGAAGCGCACCAGCGGCAGCGCCCACAGTGCATAGGCCACCTGCGGGCCGAAATGGCGCGCCACCTGGCCGCGCAGCAGCAGTACCAGACCGATCAGGCAGCCGGTCCAGGTGAAGGTGTCGATCAGCCACTGGGTCATTTCCGCAGCTCCCGCAGCAAGTGTTCGATTTCGGCAATGTCCTCGTCGGACAGCGCCTCGTTCTCGGCCAGGTGGGCGAACAGCGGCGCAGCGCGGCCTCCAAACAGGCGGTCGACCAGCCGCCGGCTCTCGGTTCCGACATAGGCGTTGCGCGCGACCAGCGGCGTATAGAGGAAACGGCGGCCATCGGGCTCGGTCGCCAGCACGCCCTTGGTCACCAGCCGGGCGAGCAGTGTCTTGACCGTGGGCATCGTCCAGCCGCGCGTGGCGCAGACGTTGTCACACACTTCGGCGGCGGTTTGCGGGGCGCGTTGCCAGAGCGATTCCATCACCGCATACTCGGCATCGCTTATTCGCTCGGCCCCAGGTTCGCGCCCGATACCTTCGTGCCCAGTACTTTCGCGCCCGGTGCCTGCCGGTGCCTGCGGTTCGTGTTCGATGGCCATGCGCGACCTCCCCAAGTGCTCTAATGCCTCACTGACTACAGATGTAATCTGAATTGC
The DNA here is from genome assembly GCA_039927835.1 of Alteraurantiacibacter sp. Lineage (GTDB taxonomy): Bacteria > Pseudomonadota > Alphaproteobacteria > Sphingomonadales > Sphingomonadaceae > Alteraurantiacibacter. The sequence continues at coordinate 22,513 of JBDSUF010000053.1, read as the reverse complement.
CGATGAATGCCAGCCCCTCGCCTCTGGCAAGCCGCGCGGGGGGCGGGTAACAGGCGGCATGACCAAGCGTTTCCCCTATGCCGTTCGCCGACTTGAGCAGTGTCACTCGGTAGCCGACTTCCGCGAACTGGCGCGGCGGCGACTGCCTTACCCGGTGTTCCACTACATCGATGGTGCGGCGGATGACGAGGTGACCAAGGACCGCAACACCGCCGCCTTCGACGAAGTCGATCTGGTGCCCGATGTGCTCGCGGGCGTGGCCAAGGTCGACGCCAGCGTGACCATCATGGGCCGCACGACCCCGCTCCCGCTGATGCTCAGCCCCACCGCGTTGCAGCGACTGTTCCACTGGCAAGGCGAGCGCGCGGTGGCCAGAGTCGCCGAGAAGTTCTGCCTGTGGTTCGGGGTATCGAGCCTGTCGAGCGTGAGCATCGAGGAAGTGGGCGCCAATTATGCCGGGCCCAAGATGCTGCAATATTACTACCACAAGGATCGCGGGTTGAACGCCGCCTTGGTCGAGCGGGCCAAGGCCGCGCAGTTCGATGCCATCACGCTGACGGTCGACACGATCGTTTCGGGCAATCGCGAGCGGTGCAAGCGCACCGGCTTTACCACCCCACCGAAATTCACCCCGGCCAGCTTCCTGTCCTATGCCACACACCCCGCCTGGGCGCTCAATTTCCTGCTGCGCGAGAAGTTCGACCTGCCCAACCTCAGCACCCATCTGGAGGCAGGATCGGGCAAGGCGATCTCGATCCAGGACTACTTCAACGAGATGCTCGACCCCGCGATGGACTGGAAAGCGGCGGAGCACCTGCGCGACCAGTGGGGCGGCAAGTTCTGCCTCAAGGGCATCATGTCGGTCGGCGATGCACTGCGCGCGGCGGACATGGGGGTGGACGCGATCATGGTCAGTAACCACGGCGGCCGCCAGCTCGACGGCGCGCGCGCTCCGCTCGACCAGCTAGACGAGATCGTGCAGGCTGTGGGCGACCGGATCGAAGTGATCCTTGATGGCGGCGTGCGGCGTGGATCGCATGTGTTGAAGGCGCTGGCGCTGGGAGCCAAAGCGGTCAGTGGCGGGCGGCTCTATCTCTATGCACTGGCGGCGGCGGGCGAGCCGGGCGTTGATCGCGCGGTGGGCCTGTTGGCGGCGGAAATCGAGCGCGGCATGAAGCTGATGGGTGTGACCCGCGTCGACCAGCTGACGCGCGACAAGCTGCGCTTTCGCTAGGCGGTGCAGTAGGCCTCACGCTGTACTGGCGGCAGGCGCAGCAGTTCGGCCACATAGGCTTCGGCCAGGTATCGCACGCCTTCGCGCTCGGCTTCGGTGTAGAACCCTGCGGCATCGGCCATCCAGCCCTCGGCGCATGCGGCGGCTGGCGCATCGCTGGCGGCGCAATCGAGCCACATGCCGAACGCGCTGCGCCAGCGGATAAATTCGCTGCGGTTCATCGGCGCGCCGTGGCCGGGGATCAGCGTGGTCCATTGAGCCGCATCGATCGCGTCGAGCGCGTTCTGCCACCCCTTCTCGCACCCGGTATCGAAGAACGGCACCGGCCCCACCACAAGATCGCCAACACCGCCACCTGTTCGTCTTCGGCCACCAGCCACAAATCAGCCTCGGTCGCGGCGGCGGGGGCAACATGGAGCTGGAAGCGCCGACCGCCGAGATCGACGGGACCATCTGCCAAAATCGGATCTGCCGGGACCATCGCCGTCCGGTCCTCCATCGCCGCCACGCCCCGCTCGGTCCGCGCGCGGGCATCGGCGGGCAAGGCGGGATCGGCCAGCCGCTCGCGAGCATTGGCGAGGCTGCGGGCGAGAAAACCGTCCATCGCATTCGCCACCGCCTGCGTCGCGACCAGCCGCGCCTGCGGGAATTGGCCGAGGATATCGCGGTTGCCGGTGGTATGATCGAGATGCCAGTGCGTGTTGACCAGCGCCGCCACCGGCTTGCCAACACTCGCCGCGTGATCGAGCACGGCCTGCGAATGGCCACGGTGGCGGCCGCTATCGATCACCACCAGTCCGTCGGGCGCATCGAAGATCACCGTGTTCCCGTCGGGCCCTATCTCGAGGTCCATATGGCCCGGTTGCACGACATAGGGCTGCTGCGCGGCGAGCGGCAGCGGGCAGGCGAGCAGGACCAGGGTTAGGAGATAGCGCATCCTGGCATAGTGGCCACTCGCCACGCCACGGCGCGCGCTGCTCGACCAACCGCCGAACGCGTCCGACAAATCGCCCGCTCGCCAGGCGCCCCCTTGCCGCAGAGCCAAAAGCGGGCACAATCCCCTCATGACCGGAAGAATCGCCAGCATCGCAGCAGCCCTTGCGGCCTTTGTCTCGCTCACCGCGCAGGATGCCCCGCCGCGCACCGTCGAAGTGGAATTGCAGACCACCGCTGGCACCATACGCGTCGCGCTCGAGGTGGAGCGTGCGCCGATCACCGCGGGCAATTTCCTGCGCTATGTCGACGAGCACCGGCTGGACGGCGCGGTGTTCTACCGCGCCATGGTGCTCGACTGGGGGACCCAGCCCAACGGCCTGATCCAGGGCGGCACGCAGTTCGATCCCGCCCGCGTGCTGCCACCCATCGCGCACGAACCGACCAGCGTGACCGGACTCAGCCACGTGCGCGGCGCACTGAGCATGGCGCGCAACGAACCCGGCAGCGCCACCGGCGACTTCTCAATTCTGCTGCAGGACCTGACCAACATGGACGCCGATCCGGCGAACGAGGACCCGCAGTTCCGCGATGGCTATGCGGTGTTCGGCCAGGTCATCGGCGGCATGGAAGTGGTCGAAGCCATCCACGCCGCCACGCGCGACGCCGACAAAGGCGAAGGCTGGATGAAGGGCGAGATGCTGGCGGAACCGGTGCGAATTGTGCGGGCGGAGCGGGTGGCACCAAATTAGCGCAGCGAATTGATGCATGGTTGTTGGGGGAAGCTGCTACGCACCAAGGGCAAGTCACCCAACCGCCGCAGCGGCGGGACTTGGATACCCGGCCCGGCCATGCACCCCCGCACGGCCTGCCGGCTTTCCCCTTGAAGGGGACTTGTTGCATGACGCACCCCATCCATCCCGATGTTTCGCACAATCTGGCCATGGCGATCCTGTCTTCGTCCGCGGCCCCCGCGTTGCTGCTGGACGAGCACTTCACCGTGCTGGCCGCCAGCGTCTCGTTCGGGCGGGCCTTCGCGCTCGATCCGCAAGCCATTACCGGACAGTCGCTGATGACCATCGCTGACGGGAGCTGGAACCGTCCGCAGTTGCAATCCTTGCTTAACGCCACGAAGAGCGGGCATGCCACAATCTCGGCGTATGAGATGGACCTGGAGGCAACTGGCAGCAAACGCCGGGTAGCGATCAATGCCCAGTTGCTGACCTACGGCGCGGTTGGCGCGGTGCGCCTGCTGGTAACCATCGCCGATGTCACCGAAGCGCGGCTGGCCGCCAAGCTGAAGGACGATCTGCTGCGCGAAAAGGCCGTGCTGCTGCAGGAATTGCAGCATCGCGTGGCCAACAGCCTGCAGATCATCGCCAGCGTGCTGATGCTCAGCGCGCGCCGCGTGCAGTCAGAGGACGTTCGCGGCCACCTGCACGATGCGCACAACCGCGTCATGTCCATCGCCAAATTGCACCAGCACCTCACGGCCTCGCGTCTGGGGGATATCGAACTGCGGGGCTATTTCAAAGACCTGTGCGACAGTCTTGGCGCATCGATGATCCACGATCACGACAGGCAGTCGATCACCGTTTCCACCGACGACAGCAAGGTGACGGCGGACATTTCGGTAAGCCTGGGGCTGATCGTCACCGAGCTGGTGATCAACGCGCTGAAGCATGCCTTCCCCGGCGAGCGCGGGGGAACGATTGAAGTTGAATATCAGCATGATGCGGGTGACTGGTCACTCTCGGTCAGTGACGATGGCGTGGGCACCGATGCATCGCTGGCCAAGGCCAAGCCGGGCCTGGGCAGCGGAATTGTCGACGCATTGGCCGGACAGCTAGACGCGAGCGTCGTGACCTTGAGCACTAACCCCGGCGTTACGGTGACGGTGACGCACAAGGAGGCGGCTGCCTGAGGCGTCAACGGCACCAGGCCGCTCGACGCATCCAATGCAGCACAATTCGCTCAATAAACCCGCTTCTTCGGCTTGATATACTCGATATCGCCCGTCAGCGTGTACTCGTGCACCGGGCGGTAATCGATCTTCACGCCGCCGCCTGAGCCGCCCCAGCCATCGAACCACGCCACGGTGTGCTTCATCCAGCCCGCGTCATCGCGATTGGGGAAATCCTCGTGCGCATGGGCGCCGCGGCTTTCCTTGCGGTTTTCGGCGCTCTGCATCGTCACCACGGCCTGTGCCATCAGGTTGTCGAGCTCGAGCGTCTCGATCAGGTCGCTGTTCCAGATCAGGCTGCGGTCGGTCACGTGCACGTCGGCGAGGCGCTTGTTGGCATCGGCCATCAGCGACACGCCTTCGGACAGCAGCGCAGAATCGCGGAACACCGCGGCGTGCTTCTGCATCGTCTTCTGCATGTCGGCGCGGATATGCGCGGTGGGCGAGCCGCCGCTGGCATTGCGGAAGTGATCGAGCCGGCCGAGCGCGAAATCGGCGCTGTTCGGGGCCAGCTGCTCCTGCTTGCCGTTGGGCTGGAGCAGGTCGCGCAGGCGGTGGCCGGTCGCGCGGCCGAACACCACCAGATCGATCAGCGAGTTGGAGCCGAGGCGATTGGCCCCGTGGACCGAGACGCAGGCCGCCTCGCCCACGGCGAACAGGCCGGGCACGACATGGTCGGGATTGCCATCCGGCCCCAGGGTGACCACCTCGCCGTGGTAGTTACAGGGAATGCCGCCCATGTTGTAATGCACGGTGGGCGTCACCGGCAGTGGCTGGCGCGTCAGGTCGACGCCGGCGAAGATCTTGCCGCTCTCGGTGATGCCGGGAAGCCGCTCGGCCAGCACCTTGGGATCGATGTGATCGAGGTGCAGGTAAATGTGGTCCTTCTCAGGCCCCACGCCGCGCCCTTCGCGCATTTCCAGCGCCATCGAGCGGGAGACGACGTCACGGCTGGCGAGGTCCTTGGCCGAGGGGGCATAGCGTTCCATGAACCGCTCGCCTTCGGAGTTGGTCAGGTAACCGCCTTCGCCCCGCGCGCCTTCGGTGATCAGCACGCCCGCGCCGTAGATGCCGGTCGGGTGGAACTGGACGAACTCCATGTCCTGCAAGGGCAGGCCCGCGCGCAGCACCATGCCGCCGCCGTCACCGGTGCAGGTATGGGCGCTGGTGGCGGTGTAGTAGCAGCGGCCATAGCCACCCGTCGCGAGCACAACGGCGGCGGCGCGGAAGCGGTGGATCGTGCCATCGTCGAGGCACATGGCGATCACGCCGACGCACTTCTTGGCCGCACCCTCGCCGCTCATGATCAGGTCGATGGCGAAGTATTCGATGAAGAAGTCCGCGTCGTACTTCAGGCTCTGCTGATACAGCGCGTGGAGCATGGCGTGGCCGGTGCGATCAGCCGCGGCGGCGGTGCGCTGGACAGGCGGACCTTCGCCCATGTTCTGCATGTGGCCGCCGAACGGGCGCTGGTAGATCGTTCCATCGGCGTTGCGGCTGAACGGCACACCAGCGTGCTCCAGCTCGTAAACCGCAGCGGGCGCTTCGCGCGCGAGATACTCGATCGCGTCCTGGTCGCCCAGCCAGTCGGACCCCTTGACGGTGTCGAACATGTGCCAGGTCCAGTGATCGGGCGAATTGTTGCCAAGTGACGCCGCGATGCCGCCCTGCGCCGCCACGGTGTGGCTGCGGGTGGGGAACACCTTGGAGATGTTTGCGGTCTTGAGCCCCGCTTCAGCCGCGCCCATCGTGGCGCGCAGGCCCGATCCGCCGGCGCCGACAACCACCACGTCATAGGTGTGGTCGATGATCTTGTAAGCTGGCTGCGTGGTCATTGTGCGGCTCCCCCGGGTGCCCCAGCGCCGCCCATCATCCCTTGCAGGGTCTGGGTGATCTGTTCCTGCACGTCGGCCTGGGTCAGCGATTGCTGGTGCGTCACCAGAGAAACCACACTCAGCACACCGAAGGCCGCGCCAAGGAAGGCGGCGAGGTTGAGCAGCAGTATCAGCGTGAACTTGTTGCCGGGCGTGTGGACATAATCCTCCAGCAGCACTTGCAGGCCCAGCCGCGCATGCCAGAACACGCTGATCACGAACAGCGCGACCATGGTGGCGGGAAATGGCTTGGCGAACCACGCCGACAGCGTCTCGTAACTGAGGTCCGGCAGGGCGATGAAGGTCACCGCCAGGAACAGCCCGCCGAGGAAATTGCCCGCCGCGGTGAAGCGCTGGAGCAGCCAGTGGTGCGATCCGTGGCCCGAACTGCCGAGCCCGCGCACCTTGCCGATGGTGGTTCCGTTACCCATGATCCCCGATCCCCCTTACAGCGTCCACACCGCAGCCCAGAAGGCCACGGTGAGCACCACGGCGCCCAGGATCGAACCGATCGACCAGCGCTTGTTGACGTCAAGGTCATAGCCCGCGCCCATATCCATTACGAAATGGCGGATGCCGGAGCTCATGTGATTGAAAAAGGCCCACGAGAGGCCGACCAGCAGCACCATGCCATACCAGCTGTTGGCGTGTTCGAGGAACGTCGCATAAGCCTCCGGCCCGGCGGCGAGCGAGCCCAGCCAGTACAGCAGCACCGGCAGGCCGACGAGCGCCATGCCATCCCCCGTGGCGCGGTGGAGGATGGAGACCAGCATGTGCGGCCCCCATTTCCAGATGGTGAGATGCGGCGATAAAGGTCTTGCGGCCATGCCCCGGCTCCAATCGAGTCCTTGCGATCTGCGGACCCACTTAGCGATTGCGGCCCGTGAGGCAAGCGGACCTTCGCGCATAACCGCTGGAGCCCATAACCGCTGGAGAGGTGATTTGCGCAAGGCGCGCCCTATCGCGGCATGGCCCGGCCAGCTAAGAACCTGATTCATGACCACCGTTCTCGTCACCGGCTCGTCGCGCGGCATCGGCGCGGCCATTGCCACGGCCTTGCGCGCACGCGGCGCCACGGTAATCGGCCACGCCACCCGCGCCGCTGACGCCGAAACCATCGCCGCCGATTTCGCCGAGCCGGTCGCGCCGCAAATGCTGTGGAGCGAGGCGCTGGAGCGCAGCGGCGGGCCGATCGACGTGCTGGTCAACAACGCCGGGCTGTTCGAGGCGAACCCGGTCGATGCGTCGGACATCGAATGGCTCGACCGGTGGGAGGATACACTGCGCATCAACCTGACTGCCGCAGCGCAACTCAGCCGGTTCGCGGTGCGCCATTGGCGGGCGCAGGGGATTGCGGGCCGTATCGTCCATGTCGCCAGCCGCGCCGGGCATCGCGGGGATTCGCCCGAGCATTGGCACTATGCCGCCGCCAAGGGTGGAATGCTGGCCATGCACAAGACCATCGCGCGGGCCTATGCGGCGCAGGGGATACTCAGCTTTGCGATTACGCCGGGGTTTACCGATACGGCAATGGCCGGGGACTACCTCGCCAGTCGCGGTGGTGCGGGGCTGCTGACCGACATTCCGCTGGGCCGCGTTGCAACGCCAGACGAAATTGCGCAGATCGCCGTATTCTGCGCCCTCGACGCCCCGCCTAGCATGACCGGCGCCACCCTTGATGCAAATGGAGCTTCCTATGTCCGCTAGACTTGCCGTGTTTGCCCCGCTGGTGCTGGCCGCCTGCGCGCCCGCCGCGACCGAGCCGAGCGCGCCGCCCGCCGCAACCGCCGATGCCCGCGCGCAAGGCGCGGCGCTGGCACAGGCTTGCGCGGGGCGCGATGGCTGGTCGGATGCCGCGCCGCCCGCGCTGATCCACGGCGACACCTACTATGTCGGCACGTGTGGCATTGCGGTGCTGCTGATAACCAGCCCCAATGGCCACGCGCTGATCGATGGAGCCACCGAGGAGGCCGTGCCAGGTATCCTCGCCAACATCCGCACGCTGGGGTTCGATCCGCGCGACATCAAGGGCATCTTCTACACCCACGAGCATTACGACCACATGGGCGGCCTCGCCGCGCTGGCCGAGGCGACCGGCGCGCCGGTGTGGAGCCGCGAGCCGGGGCGCAGCGTGCTGGAAAGTGGCATGGTTGACCCGGCCGACCCGCAGGTGGACGTGATCCGCGGCGCCGCTCCGGTGCGGGTAAACCGCATCTTTGACGGAGCCAGCGGCATCCCCGTCGGCGATAGCGGGCTGGTCCTCACCCCCGTGCCGACACCCGGCCATACCAATGGCGGCACCAGCTGGAACTGGCAGAGCTGCGAGGACGGCGTCTGCGTCAACATCGCCTATGTCGACAGCCTCACCGCCGTCAGCGGCGATGCGTATCGCTTCACCGACCATCCCGAGCGGGTGGCGCCGTTCCGCAGTACCTTTGCGAAGGTAGCGGCGATGCCGTGCGACATCCTGCTCACCCCGCATCCCTCGATCAGCAACCTGATCCCGCGCCTCGCCGGACAGGCACCGCTGGTGAACCCCCAGGGATGCCGCGATGTGGCACAAGCGATGGCTGCCCGGCTTGACGCACGGCTGGCGCAAGAGGCACAGACCGGGTCATGAAACCCTCCATCGTCATTCCCGCGAACGCGGGAATCCAGTGGCCGACGCCACCGCAATGCCATTCCGCCCTGGATCCCCGCGTGCGCGGGGATGACGAAGGTATTGAAAGATGAACTGGAAACTTGTCGCGCGCGGCACGAAGGATCGGGTCGAGGCCGCGCTCGACCGGCAGGGAGACGCTTGGGACTGGGACGAAAACGTCGTCGTCACCGGCTACGAGATCGCCCGTGACCGGCCCGATGACTGGCAGCTCGATGCCTATACGCAAGGCAAGCCCACGGCGGCGCAGAAGCGGGCCGTGGCGGCGCTGTTCGATACCCCGGTTCCCAAGCTCACGGCTGAGCAATTGCCCGCCGCCGATTGGGTCGCCGAGAGCCAGAAGGGCATGGACCCGATCCGCGCAGGCCGCTTCTTTGTCCACACGCCTGACCACGCGCCCAGTAGCGAACCGGGCGTCACCAGCTTCTGTATCCCCGCCGCACAGGCTTTCGGCACCGGCCAGCACGCCACCACCTGGGGCTGCCTCGCCATGCTCGATGCGATGAAGCAGCAGGGCGTGGTGGCGCGCAACCTGGCCGATATCGGCACCGGCACCGGCCTGCTCGCCTTTGCCGCCTTGACGCTGTGGCGCCACGCCAAGGCGAGCGCCAGCGACATCGATCCGGTGTGCCTGCCGGCGGTGATCGAGAACGCGGCAGGCAACGGCTTCACCATGGGCACCGAGCCGGGCGCGCTCGCCATGGTCGTGGCCGAGGGTATGGACGACGCCTTCCTCGCCGCCCGCGCACCTTATGACCTGCTGATCGCCAATATCCTCGCCGCGCCGCTGATCGCGCTGGCGGGCGATTTTGCCGACGCCATGTACCAGCGCGGCAATATCGTGCTCTCGGGCCTGCTGGTGACGCAGGAGGCGCAGGTGCTGTCGGCCTATCGCAAGGCGGGCTTTCGTCTGCAGGCGCGCATTCATCGCGGCGACTGGGCCGTGCTGTGGCTGCGGCACCGCTTTCAAGGCTGAACCGTGGCCTGAAGGCCGCCCGCTACGCTGCGCTGGGCGTGGTGCTGGCGCTGGCGTTGTTCCTGCTGGCCGCGTGGATCGGCAGCGCCGTGCCGCGTAATGCTGCCTCGCCGCCGCCCGCCGACGGGGTGCAGATCATGGTTGAGACCAACGGCGTGCACACCGGCATCGTTATGCCGGTCACCAGTGCCGACTGGGACTGGCGACCGGTGTTCCCCTCCATCGCTGCCCCCGTCCACGGCGAACCGCCGACGCATATCGCCGTCGGCTGGGGCGAGCGCGAGGTGTTCCTCAACACGCCGACCTGGGGTGACCTCAGGCTCCGCACCGCACTGCGCATCGCCTTCGTGGGCGGGGAGCCGATCATGCGGGTGAGCCACTATGTCCGTCCCGCGCCGGATGCGAACTATCGCCCGGTCACGATCAGCCGCGCCGCCTATCGCCGCATGGCCCGCGCCATCGCCGCCAGCCTTGCACCCGAAGGCGATCGCCCACGCACGGCCATGCGCGGGGTCGATCCGGGCGACGCCTATTACCTCGCGCTGGGCCACTATACCCTCGCCAACACCTGCAACACCTGGGTCGGAGACAGGCTCGCCGACGGTGAAATCCAGATGGGTCTGTGGACGCCGTTCGCCGGGGGCGTGATGCGATGGATCGAGCCACCGCCCGCCTGATGCTCGCGGATAATGCACCAGCAAATGGCGGGACCAAACAGGCGGTGGCTCATTGCTGGTTCTGCAAGCCTTGAATGGCCTCGGGGCACTATCTATATACCCCCATAGGGTATTTTGAACGAGAAGCGACAGGCCGATGAATCACGACCGCACAGCCATCCGCAATCGCCTGCGCCGCATCGAGGGGCAGGTGCGCGGAATCGCCCAGATGGTCGAGGATGACCGCTATTGCATCGACATCCTGACCCAGATGCAGGCGGTGAAGTCCGCGCTTGGCAAGGCCGAAAGCGCGATCCTGAAGCAGCACGCTGCCTGCTGCGTGACCGAGGCCATCGCCAGCGGCGACGCGGAGGTACAGCGGGTGAAATTCAGTGAGCTGGTCGATCTGATCGAGCGCTCGCGCAGCTAGGATGACGACCATGACCAATCCCGCAAAAACGGCAGTGCTGCACCGCATGGCGCTGGAACATCACACCTGCCCCTACGGCCTCAAGGCCCGCCATCTTCTGCGCAGCAAGGGATATGCCGTGGAGGATCACTTGCTGACCACGCGCGAACAGGTGGACGCGTTCAAGACCGCGCAGGGCGTGGCGACCACGCCGCAAGTGTTCATCGATGGCGAACGGATCGGCGGGTTCGATGATCTCAAGCGTTTCTTCGGCCAGCATGTGCCCGCCAAGGACGAGGTCAGCTATCGCCCGGTACTGGCGCTGTTTGCGATGGCGCTGGCCATGGCGCTGGGCCTCAGCTGGCACACCAGTGGCGCGCTGCTGACGCTGGCGGCGGCCGAATGGTTCGTCAGCCTGTGGATGTGTATCCTCGCCTTGCTCAAGCTGCAGGATGTGGAGGCCTTCGCCACCATGTTCCTCAATTACGATCTGCTGGCGCGGCGTTGGGTGCCCTACGCTTACCTCTATCCGTTCGGCGAGGCGCTGGCGGGTGTGCTGATGACCGCGCACTCCCTGCCGTGGCTGTCGATCCCGGTGGCGCTGTTCATCGGTACGGTGGGCGCGGTCAGCGTGTTCAAGGCGGTGTATATCGACAAGCGCGAACTGAAATGCGCCTGCGTGGGCGGCAGTTCGCGCGTACCGCTGGGCTTCGTCTCGCTGACAGAGAACCTGGCGATGATCGGCATGGCACTGTGGATGCTCGGCCGCGCCGTGCAATAAGGCGACGGGCGGGTCCACTCCGACACTCGCCGTGTCGCCGCCATAGCTGGCCTGCCGGTCGGGCGGAACGGCGTGGTTGTGGCCAGCGCTGTGTGATGGCCCAGCCCTGCACCCAGCAGCGCTCAACCCGCGCGGCGGCCCGCCGGAACGTGCGGCATCAGCCAGGTGAGCACCGCGGTGAACGCGGCCATCGCCGCCAGCAGCAGGAATGCCGCCGTGCTGTCGCCCCCGTTGGCATCGCGCACCGTGCCGATCAGGTCCGGCCCGAAGAACCCGCCCAGGTTGGCCAGCGCATTGATCATCGCAATGCCCCCCGCCGCCGCTGCTCCGGTCAGGAACGAGGTCGGGAACGACCACGAGATCGTCAACCACGACAAGGTGCCCGCACCCACCAGCGCCAGCGCCAGCAGCGCCAGCGGCGTGCTGTTGCCGAAAAAGGCCAGCAGCAGCATTCCCACCGACACCGCCAGCGCCGAGCCGGTGGCATGGCCGCGCCGCTCGCCCGTGCGGTCCGAATGGCGCGACCACACGACCATGGCCACCGCCGTCGCGCCCCACGGGATCATCGACAGCAGGCCAACGCGGAAATAGTCGTCAGGCGCAAGGCCGATCTCCTGAATGATCGTGGGCATCCAGAAGCTGAGCGCATAGAACCCGGCGTTGATGCAGAAGAAGGCCAGCGCAAACACCCAGATGCGCGGATCGAGGAAAATCTCGCTCACCTTGTGGCGGTGGCGGGAGCCGGTCTTGGCGCTCTCATCCTCGGCCAGCCCGGCCTCGATCAGCGCGCGCTCGTCATCGTTCAGCCACTTCGCGCGCGCCGGACCATCGGGCAGAACGGCCAGCACCAGCAATCCCACCAGCACCGGCGGTATACCCTCCATCACGAACAGCCAGTGCCACCCGCGCCAGCCGCCGATGCCGTCCATGAACTGCATGATCCCGCCCGAAACCGGCGATCCGATGATGTTGGAAAAGGCGATCGCGGTCATGAACAGGGCGATGACCTGCGCCCGCCGCGCTGCGGGGAACCAGAAGGTGAGGTACAGGATCACTCCGGGGTAGAACCCGGCCTCGGCCACCCCCAGCAGGAAGCGCAGCAAATAGAACGTGAGCTCCGCATCGGTCAGCCCGAATGCGGCGGAGACCGGCCCCCAATGGACCAGATCGGTAACGGCGAAAGCGGCTGAAATCACGCCCCAGGTGATCATGATCCGGGCAATCCAGATGCGCGCGCCCACCCGCCGCAACAGCAGGTTGCTGGGCACTTCGAACAGGAAATATCCGATGAAGAAAATGCCCGCCCCGGCACCGAACACCGCGTCGCTCAGCTGCAGGTCGCCAGCCATTTGCAACTTGGCGAAACCCACGTTGACCCGGTCGAGATAGGCCACGAAATAGCCCGCGAACAGGATCGGCAGCAGATGCCGCGCAACCTTGCGGAAGGTAGCGTCCTCGATGACGCCGCCGTTGGCCGCTCCCGCCATCTACTCTGCCACCGGCCCAGGTGCCTTGGACTTGCGCGTCCACGGATAGAGCTGCTGACCAATATAGTCCTGCGGCACTTCCTCGGGGATGCCGTAATCCTTGGGCCAGCGATCCTCCGGCAGGTGGAAGGTGCCAAACAGCTTGTCGAGCAGCGGCAGGTGAATGGCAAAGTTCACGTCCACCGCTTCCGCCTCCAGCCCGTGGTGCCAGTGGTGGAACCGCGGCGTCGCCACCCAGTAGCCCAGGCGGTTGAAATCGCCGCGCACATTGGCGTGCAGCAGTGACGACCAGACATAGACGAAGCCGATATAAGCCTGCATCACCGCCGGGCTGAACCCCAGCGTGAACAGCGGCAGCGAGGTGACCGAGCGCAGCAGCACCACCTCTACGAAATGCATCCGCGATCCGGCCAGCCAGTCCATCGACTTGGCGCTGTGATGCACCGCGTGGAAGCCCCACAGGAACGGCACCTGATGGAACAGGCGGTGATACCAGTATTGCAGCAGGTCCGAGGCGACGATCACCACCACGAATTGCACCAGCCACGGCAGCGCGGCGATCCAGGCGCGGAAAGCATCGAAGCCACCGGTGTTGGCGTTGATAATGGTCGACGGCGCCAGCGCCAGGAAGCCGAGCAGCTGCACGAACATCGAGCTGACGAGGAAGTAGAACAGGTCCTCGCGCCATTCCTGCCGGAACAACCGTTGGTCCCCGCGATGCGGCACGAAGCGCTCGAGCGGGGCGAACATGAAGCCGGTAGCGAGCAGGTTCACGACGAAGAAGTCGAGCCCGAAGAACATGCCCCAGCTGTCGACTTCGGCCGCCTCGGCGCTGGATCCGCCCAACAATGACGCTGCCAGTGCCACCAGCAGGCCGGTAAGCCCGAGCACCTTGCGCGACCGCAGCACCAGGCTGAGCAGCGACAGGGCATAGCCCGCCAGCAGGATCAGGTGCAGCACACCGCGAAACCCGCCCCAGTCGCGCACCACCGCCAGTTCCGGCATCGCAAACCATGCCGGAAAGCGCAACGCCACCACCATGGCGAGGCCGCTCAGGGCGAGCAGCAGGCCGAAAAATCCTGCCAGCCACCCGCTGCCGAACCGCCGCACATCGGCCGGCGCTTCCAGATCGTGCGTCAGTTTTGCCAGATAACCATTGCCCGCCATGAAATCCCCCTGTGTCACCCTAAGCGTCTGCCCTAACCCGCCGCCGCAACAATCTCCGCCCAGCCCGCCTCATCGATCACTTCGATGCCCAGCTCGGCGGCCTTCTTCAGCTTCGACCCCGCGCCCGGCCCGGCGACCACCAGGTCGGTCGCGGCGGAGACCGACCCGGCAGAGCGCGCGCCCAGCCGCTCGGCCTGCGCCTTGGCCTCGTCGCGGCTCATCGTTTCCAGCTTGCCGGTGAACACCACGGTCTTGCCGCTGACGGCGCTGGCACGGGTTTCGACGATGTAAGGCGGCGGGGAAACTTCGGACAGCAGATCGTCCCACACGGCCACGTTGTGCGGCTCGTGGAAGAAATCGTGCAGCGCTTCGACCACCGCCGGACCGATACCGTCGATCGCGGTGAGTTGCGCAAGGGCGTCATCGGCCACCGCCACTTCGCGCAAGGCCTCAAGCGTCACGAACCGCTTCATCAAATCGCGCGCCGTCACCGCGCCAACGTGGCGAATACCGAGGCCGAACAGCAGCCGGGCAGCACCGGGCGAGCGCTTCGCGTCGATGGCAGCCAACAGGTTATCCACAGACTTGTCCTGCCAGCCCCCGCGATCGAGGATCGCGGCGCGGCGGGCCTTCAGGCGGAAAATGTCGGCGGGACTGTGCAGCCAGCCGAGTTCGAGAAACTCGGCAATGCTTTTCTCCCCCAGACCCTCGATATCGAGCGCGGCGCGGCTGACGAAGTGTTTGAGCCGTTCGGTCCGCTGTGCCGGGCAGATCAGGCCGGCGGTGCAGCGCACGTCGACCTCGCCCTCTTCGGCCACGGCTTCGGATTTGCATTCGGGGCAATGGTCCGGGAAACGGTACGCGGGCCGGTCCACATCGCGCGTCAGGTTGTCGACCACTTGCGGGATCACGTCGCCCGCGCGCTGGATCACCACCCGGTCGCCCGGCCGCACGCCCAGCCGGGCAATTTCGTCGCGATTGTGCAGCGTGACGTTGGTCACCGTGACGCCGCCGACCAGCACCGGCGCGAGGCGGCCAACGGGTGTCAGCTTGCCGGTGCGGCCAACCTGGATGTCGATCGCCTCGAGCGTGGTCTCCATCCGCTCGGCGGGAAACTTGTGCGCGATGGCCCAACGCGGGGCCTTGGCGACGAACCCCAGCCGCGCCTGCCAGTCGAGCCGGTCGACCTTGTAGACCACCCCGTCGATGTCATACGGCAGCCCCGCGCGGCGCTGTCCAATGCTGCGGTAATGCTGCAGCAATTCCTCGACCGAATGGCAAAGGATAAGGTCGGGCGAGACAGGCAGGCCCCAAGCCTCGATGGCACGCATCACGTCGAGTTGCGTGGTGCCCGGAACCGAGCTCGCGGCACCCCAACCGTGCGCCAAGAAGCGCAACGGTCGCTTAGCCGTTACGCTGGCATCCTTCTGCCGCAACGATCCCGCCGCTGCATTGCGCGGGGTCGCGAACAGCCGTGCGCCACTTGCCGCCTGCTGCTCGTTAAGTGCAACAAAGTCCTGTTTTGCCATGTAAACTTCGCCGCGCACTTCGAACACTTCGGGTGCCGTGCCGCGCAGCATTTGCGGGATGTCCGGAATGTACGCCACGTTGGCCGTCACATCCTCGCCCACCTGCCCGTCGCCGCGCGTCGCGGCGCGGACCAGCTGGCCGTTCTCGTACCGCAGCGAGCACGACAGGCCATCGATCTTGTCCTCCGCCGTCAGCGCCACCGGCGCGTCGTCGGGCAAGGCCAGAAAGCGCCGCACGCGGGCGACGAACTCGGCCACTTCCTCGTCGGCGAAGGCATTGTCGAGGCTCATCATGCGAACCTCGTGTGCCACCTTGCTCAGCGGCGAGGCGCTGACCTCATGCCCCACCGCAACGCTCGGGCTATCAGGCCGGACGAGGTGCGGAAACGCCGCCTCGAGCTCGGCATTCCAGCGCACCAGCGCATCATACTCGGCGTCGGAAACCTCCGGCGCGTCCTGCGCATGGTACAGCCGGTTGTGATGCGCGATCTGCCTGGCCAGCCGCATCAGTTCGTTGGCGGCGGCGGCTTCTGAAAGGTCAGCTATCACACCCGCTCCAGCAATCGGTCGGCCTGCGCGCGGGCCTCGGCGGTGATCTCGGCGCCCGACAGCATCCGCGCGATTTCCTCCTGTCGCCCCGCAGCATCGAGCAAGGCAACCGAGGTGCGCGTCACCACGCCTTGCGACGACTTGGCGATCAGGTAATGCGTTCCCCCCCGCGCCGCCACTTGCGGGCTGTGCGTGACAGCCAGCAACTGGCCGCCGTCTGCCAAACGCGCCAGCCGCTCGCCGATGGCCGAAGCCACCGCCCCGCCCACGCCGCGATCGATCTCGTCGAAGATCACCGTTGCCGCGCCGCCCTTCTCCGCCAGCGCCACTTTCAGCGCCAGGATGAAGCGCGACAGTTCGCCGCCCGAAGCGATCTTGCCCAGCGGCGCAAAATCCGCGCCGGGGTTGGTGGAGATGAGGAATTCGACCGTATCCAGGCCATTCGCGCCCCAGCGCTCCTCGTCGAGCAGCGCCACAGCGGTGCGGAAGCGCGCGGTATCAAGCTTGAGTGGCGCCAGTTCCGCCGCCACCGCTTCATCGAGTTGCAGCGCCCCAGACACGCGCGTGGAATGCAGCGCCTCGGCCCGCGCGAGGTAGACTTGCCGCGCCGCCGCGACCTCAGCCTCCAGCGCCGCCACATCGGCCTCGCCATGTTCGATCGCGTCGAGCTGGTCGCGCGTGTCGCGCATCAGGCGGGGCAGGTCGTCGACCTGGCAATTGTGCTTGCGGGCGAGCGCACGCAGTTCGAACAGGCGGGTCTCGGCGCTGTCAAGATCGGCGGGGTCGAACAGCATGGCCTCGGCCGCGCGGCGCAGGTGGTCCTCGGCCTCGCCCGCCTCGATCACCGCGCGGTCGAGGCTGGCGAGCGCCTCTGCCAGCATCGGGTGCTGTTCGGCGATCCGGTCGAGCTTGCGAGCAGCCGCGCGCAGCTGGGCGATCGCGCTGTTCGAGCCGTCCCAGTAGGTCCGCAGATCTTCCAGATCGCCCGCCAGCTTCTCGCCCTTCTGCATGTCGGCGCGGGCCATGGCGAGGCGCTCCTCCTCGCCTTCCGCGGGCTCGATCGCGGTCAATTCGGCGAGATAGGCGAGCAGCAGGTCCTGATCGGCGCTGGCCTTGGCGATGGCGGCGCGCGCGGCGGCGAGGCGCTGCGACGCCGCAGACCAACTTGCATGGGCTGCCGCAACACCCTCGACATCGCCGCCGCAAAACCGGTCGAGCAGCAGGCGGTGTCCGCGCGGATTGACCAGCCCGCGATCATCGTGCTGGCCGTGCAGTTCCACCAGCGCGCCGGCCATCTCGCGCAGCAGTGCCACGCTGACCGGCTGATCGTTGATGAACGCCTTGGACCCGCCATCGGCTTTCACCGTGCGGCGGATCATCAAAGGCTCGCCGGGCTCGATTTCCACCTCTGCAACGGCCAGCGGGGCGGCGACGGCGGCGGGAAGCGCGGTAAATTCGAAGGTGGCGGTCACGCTGGCGCCATCGGCCCCGGCGCGGACCAGCGCGCTATCGGCGCGGTTGCCCAGCACCAGTCCCACGGCATCGAGCAGGATCGACTTGCCCGCCCCGGTCTCGCCGGTCAGCACGCCAAGGCCCGGCCCGAAGGCAAGGTCCAGCGCCTCGATCAGCACCACATTGCGGATGGCCAGATTGGTCAGCATGGCAGACCGCCAGACTTAGGGGGCGCTGCGACCCAGCGCAATCGCCGCCAACCCTGCAACGGTGGATCGTGGTGAAATCTTAACCATTTCATGCGTGAATGTGCCCATAAGAACGGTAGGGGGAGCCTGACACCATGACCACCCGCGCAATCAGTTCAGCCAGCCGCTATGCGATGCGCGTGCCTATCAACCTGCACACCGGGAATGCGCAGACCTGCACAGGACTGCTGATCGAACTGTCGCAGGATGGCATGCGGGTCAGCGGGCTTGACCGGCTGCAACTCGATACGGACCAGGTGGTTACCCTGTCCGTCCATGAATCGCAGCCGCTGGACGGGACCATCCGCTGGGCGCGTGACGGAATTGCCGGCATCCGCCTGAATAAGCCGCTGCACCTGGCAGAATTGGAAGTGCTGCTCGACTTCAACCATGCCTTCCAGCGGCAAGACATGCCCCGCTACGGGACCTGACAAATAGGTCTCAGCCCGCGCTTGCGGTGGGCGCGTGTTCCTGCATCAGGTCAAACGCCTTCTGGTACCACTCGCTGCCCGGATAGTTCGACCCGAGCACGGCGGCATAGCGCTGTGCTTCGCTCGGCAGGCCCAGCGCCAGGCTGGTCTCGGTCAGGCGATAGAGCGCCTCGGCGGTGTGGCTGGTGGTCTGGTAATCCTCGACCACTTTGCGGAAGCGGATCTGCGCGGCGAGCCACTGGCCGGCGCGCTCGTTGAAGCGGCCGATTTCCATTTCCTTGCCGGCGAGGTGATCGTTCACCAGGTCAAGCTTGAGGCGGCTGTCGGCGGCATATTCGCTGCGCGGATAACGGCGCACGATCTCGTTCAGCGCGCGCTGCGCCTGCAGCGTGATCGCCTGGTCGCGCTCCACGTCGCTGATCTGCTCATAATAGCACATCGCGATCAGGTAATAGGCGTAAGGCGCATCGCGGTTGCCCGGGTGGATCGAGATGAACCGCGTGGCCGACTGGATCGATTCGTTGTAATTGCGATTGGCGTAATAGGCGAAGGCGCTCATCAGCTGCGCGCGGCGGGCCCACGGAGAATAGGGGTGCTGCCGCTCCACCTCGTCGAACAGCGCGGCGGCCACCTGCAGGTCCCCGCGATCAAGCCGCGACTTGGCCGCGTTGTACAGCGTTTCCACGTCGCGCGCGACATAGGCCGTCTCGCGGCTGTTGGTGCCGCCGCCATTGCCGGCACAGCCGGTAAGCACCACGGCGGACAGGGCCGCAGCGGCCAGCAACAGGGTCTTGCGCGACAGAATTTTCGAATGGCTCATGGGCCATGCCTATAACCAGCGCGCCGATGAACGCCAAGTGAAAGCCGCGCGGCTGTCACCGGCGGCGAAACGCGCAACCTTGGCGATGGACAGAACCGCAAAAGCGGTCATATTCGCCGCCGCGGAGACCTTGTCTCCGGGGAGACCACGATTTGACCGAAGCTGACAGCCGCCCATCGCCCCGTCGCGGCCTGATCCTGTCCGAAAGCCGCCGGTTGCGGATCTTCAGCTTCTTCCTGTTCTATGTCAGCCAAGGCCTGCCTTACGGCCTCACCACCACCGCGCTGCCGATCTGGGTCGCGGCCAATGGCGGGACCAGCACGCAAGTCGCCGCTGTGGTGGCGATGGCCTATCTGCCGTGGAGCTGGAAATTCATCATCGCCGCGCTGATTGACCGTTATGCCTATTTGCCTATGGGTCGCCGGCGCGCCTGGCTGATCGGGGCGCAGGTCCTGATGTCCGCCGGGTTCCTCGCCGCCGCCGTGCTGGCGCCGGGGCCGACCGATATTGACGTGCTGCTGGTGGTCACCTTTCTGGTCATGGCGGGGGGCGCGACGCAGGACGTGGCGGTTGACGGACTGGCGGTGGATATCTTGCCGGAGAAGGAGCAGGGCACGGCCAGCGCCTTCATGTTCGGCGGTCAGGCCACAGGGGGCGCGCTGGCGGCGGCGGGCGCGGCAGCGGGGCTGCAATATCTGGGTTCGGCGACCACCTTCCTGCTGTTCATCCCGTTTCTGATGATCCCCACGATCTATGCCGTAGTGCTGCGCGAGCGGCCGGGCGAGAAGCGCTTTCCGTGGAGCGAAGGCCAGACCTCCGCGATCAACCGCGACCGCGTGGCAGAGGACTGGCTGGAAATCTTCCGCGTCACCTTCAAGTCGCTGTTCAAGGGGCCGAGCCTGCTGTTCGTCGCCGCGCAGACCCTGCAGCGCACGTCGGGCGGGATGACCGTGCCGATGTTCCCGCTGCTCGCCACGGCCTATGTCGGTCTGGATGAGACGACCTACGGCTCGCTGGTGTCCACCTCGGACCTTGTCACGGCGATCATCGGGATCGGTGTGGGCAGTGTGCTGACGGCGAAGTTTGGCGCTCGGATGGCCACCGTGGCGGTCAGCATCGCCTTCGTTGGCGCGCTCGCCTTCCTGCTGCTGGGTCAGAGCGTGTGGGCCTCCAGCACCAGCCATTTCATCGGCACTTACGCCGTGTTTGGCCTGATCACCCTGCTGTTCAGCGCCTGCACCAACCCGCTGCGGATGCAATTGTGCGATCCTCGGGTGTCGGCCACGCAGTTCACCATCTACAATTCGATCTCCAACCTGCCGGTGTCGATTGGCGCGACGCTGTTTGCCACGCTGGGCGGCGTCGAGAACCTGCCGAAGCCCTTGATGGTGGCGATGGGCGTCACGCTTGTCTCGATGGTGCTGTTTGCCGTGTTGCGGATGCCCAAGGGCACGCATGACGTACCGACCACCGAGGAATTCGAACAGGCCCTGCAACCGCGCGCCGAATAGACCTGGTTGCACTTTCCCACCCTCCCCCCATATTGGCTGAGCGGGCCGGGCCCCTCTGGCGATGGTGTTCCAAACGAACTCATCGTGATGTCGGACCGCATCGGGGTAACCCGGTGATGGCTCGGTAGCTTCGCTTCCCGTATCCCTCATCGCGCCCCGGTTGGACCACACCAGCAAGGGAATTTCACCCGATGACCAACCCCACCCCACCAATGCCATGCCCCGTCTGCGCCGTGCCGCTCGTGATGAGTGACCGCCAGGGGGTAGAGATCGACTATTGCCCGCAATGCCGCGGGGTCTGGCTCGATCGCGGAGAGCTCGACAAGATTATCGAGCGCAGCTCGGCCGATCTGGCACCATCGCCGCCACCGCCCGCCCCGCGCGCCGCGCCCTATCCGTCCACGCCGCAGCCCCATTACGGGCATGAAGGCTATCGCCCCGACCGCAAGGGCTATCCCAAGCGCAAGAAGTCGTTTCTGGAGGAGCTGTTTGATTGAGCATGAGCGGGGCCGGAGCGACCGGCCCCGCTCATGCTCACTCCCAGAACGCCACGCTGCGGCATTCGATGCTTTCGCGCACATGCGCGCCAACCGCGCTCGCATCACGAAACGCCGAGTGCGGGCAGCGCCAGGTGACCGAATGGTCGCTGTCGTGGAATTTGAACAGCAGCGCGTCATCGGCCTGCATGTTCGAAAAGTACCACCAGCGGTGCGTCGGGTGATAGCTGAAGATTGTCGCGGCCAGCTTGCCCGCCTCGCCCTCGATGGGGGCGACCAGCGCATCGCCTTCGGGAAACTCGTCGACGATAAACAGCGTGTTCGACTTCTCCTCGCCGCCGAAGCTGGTGCGCCCGTCCATCAGCGCCAGCGGCACGTCCTGCGGCGGGGGCGAGAAGGTGCGCCAGAAGCTGGAGATGAGGAACCGCTTGTAGCCCGGCCCATCGGGGAAATGCTTCTTGTAGGTGGCATCGGCCATGCGCTTTGCCGTGGGGGTGTTGATATCGACATGCGCCTCGCCCGCCGGGGGCTGGATGCCGCCGCGATGCTCGTAGCCGGCGACCTTCTCCTTCACGATATCCGACAGGTCGGCGCTGGTGCGGATCATCCACCCGCGCGCCACGCACTTGTCGGCAGCGGTCAGCCGCAGCACCTCGCGCTCCACCTCGGCCTCGTACAGCGCGTCGACCTCGGCCTTATCGTGGAAATCGGCGACGCTGCTGGCGCTCTTTGTGATCGTAAAGCCGTGCCTATCCAGCGTGAAGTGATCACGGATCGGCATGGCGTCACGGATCGTCACCTCGTAGTCGGAATAGGTCCCGGTGTTGATCTCGGCCCCCTGGCTGACATAGCGACGGGTGACGAAATCGCCCTCGTCGACATAACGCATCATAGCGGGAACCTGGCGGGCACTTTCCTCCACGTCGCGCTCGATCACCGTCGCCATCAGCCCGTTCCTCGCTCGTTTTTCGCAGGTCACTCCCGCTGCCGGCGAAATATGCACGGCCCTCTGGCGCGCCGCAAGCATCGAGCATAGGCGACGTTGTACAAAACAAAATTGGGAGACGCCGATGGGACCGCTGCCGCCGCATCAGGACGACCGCGTGATCTGGGACATGTGGGAGAGCCAGTTCCGTCTGCCGGTGGCCACCGTGGCGGACGAGGTGGGCACCTTCCGCGCGCTCGGCGACCGGCCGCTGACCACCGCCGAGCTGGCGAGTGAGCTTGGCCTCGACGAGCGAGCGCTGGGCATCCACCTGGGCGCGCTGGCCGCCAGTGACCTGATCGAGAAGCGCGACGGCAAGTGGCGCGCGCTGCCCCCGGCGCGCACCTGGCTG
>JBDSUF010000052.1:0-48155 GCA_039927835.1 Alteraurantiacibacter sp. | reverse complement strand
CCGGCGGCGCGGGTCTGGGGCTGACGCTGGCTCGGGCAATCGCCGAACAGCACGGCGGCAGTCTGGTGCTGACAAATTTGCGCGAGGGCGGCCGGATCACCGGGCTCGCCGCCGAACTGCGCCTGCCGCTGGGCGACTGAGGCGCGACTGAACCAAAAAAAGGCCCGGTCGAAACCGGGCCTTGAAAAGTTTTGGGAGAGGATGCCTGAAAGGCACCCTTGGTATGCCGAAGGGCCTTTCATCTCGCAAGTGCGAAAAGCGCAACAAATGTTGCATCTTGTGCAACTATCGTTATCATCTTGTTTTTATGCGTATTTATAAGAGATCCGCAAATCCGGCCGGGCCAATTTTGTGCGCTGCACAAGAGAATCGCCAGATGGTGACATGAAGCCTTCCAAGGCGTAGTCGCGTGTGTCTATGGTATCATAAGCCGCAACGGGCGGCGCTTTGGCAGGGGCCAGCGAGCGATGCAGAAACTCTATTCCGATGCCGCCAGCGCGCTCGACGGCGTCCTGCGCGACGGCATGCTGATCGCCAGCGGCGGCTTCGGGCTGTGCGGGGTGCCCGAAAGGCTGCTCGCCGCGATCCGGACAAGCGGGGTCCAAGACCTGACCTTCGCCAGCAACAACGCCGGCATCGACGGCGAGGGCATCGGCATGCTGCTGCGCACCCGCCAGGTGAAGAAGATGATCAGCAGCTACGTCGGCGAGAACAAGGAGTTTGAGCGGCAATATCTCGCGGGCGAGCTTGAAGTGGAGTTCTGCCCACAAGGCACGCTGGCCGAACGGATGCGCGCCGGCGGGGCGGGTATTCCCGGCTTCTACACCCGCACCGGCGTCGGCACTGCCGTGGCCGAAGGCAAGGACGTGATGCAGTTCCCCGACCGCGACGGGGTGATGCAGGACTACATCCTCGAGCGCGGGATCTTTGCCGACCTCGCCATCGTCAAGGCGTGGAAGGCGGACGAGACCGGCAACCTGGTGTTCCGCAAGACCGCACGCAATTTCAACCTCCCCGCCGCCACTTGCGCCACGGTCTGCGTGGTGGAAGTGGAAGAGGTGGTCCCCGCCGGGTCACTCGATCCCGATTGCATCCATTTGCCCGGGGTCTATGTCCAGCGGATGATCATCGGGGCGCCCTATGACAAGAAGATCGAATTCACCACCACACGGGAGCGGGAGTCGGTCTGAATGACCGGGCCAAACACCGGGCCAAACACCGGGCCAATCACCGGGCGGGTCACCCAGCGCTGCCTGCGCCTGGCGGCAGGTCTGCTGGCGGCCTGCGCGCTTACTGCGTGCAACACGCCGTTCAACCTGCTCGCGGCGCTGGACGGCCCCTATATCAGCCCCGAGCGGCGGGCCGAGATCGCCTATCGACAGGCGCAGGAGCGGCAGGCGCTGGTGGCGCCCGTTGTCGCGCCCACAAGTTCGGCCCGTGCCGCTCCGGCTGCGGTGGTGGTGGCAACGGCGCCTCTGCCGACTTCAGCGCCAGCGCCTGCCGTTGTCGCTCCGCCTGCTCCGATGCCGACGCCCACGCCGACCGCCGCGCCAGCACCGGCTTCTGTTGCGGCCCCGCCACCCGTAGTGGTGGCACCGGCATCGCCGATTTCACCGTCGGCCGGTCTGATGGGTCTGGTGGTCACGCGCGAGAGCGCCGCCGCGCCGCCCGCCACGCGCCTGCCGTCTGCCTTCGACCTGACGCCCGCGCCGACCGATTCGGTGCGCCGCCGTCCGGTTCCGACAGCGCCCGCGCCAAGTCCTGCGCCAGCCGAGCCGCCCGCACTGGCACAGGCCCCCGCCAGCGCTGCGCCCGCGCCACCGCCGCGTGACTTGCAGCGCGCCGCTGCCGCCGCCGGGTTCGCCGTGGTCGGTGCCCTGCCCGCACCCGCTGCCGCACCGGCAACGGGATCACCGGACATGCGCGGCGATGCCCAGTTGCGGGCGTTCTACGATTTCGCGCTCGAGCGGCTCGATGCCGCACCCGCGGCGGGCGGCCGCTTGTCGATGCTGCTGGCCGATCCGCCCAGCCTCGATCCGGAACTGAAGCGCTGCGGCAACCTGCCGCCTGCGGTGCTGGTCGATGTCGACCCCGGCAATGGCCTGCTGCCGCTGGTAAGCGACGATACCGGAAACCCCGAGCTCGCCCGCTACCTCGGCCTGTTGCGGGCGCGCGGCGTGACCGTGTTCTGGATCTCCGGCCACGGCCCCGGCCAGGCCAGCCAGATTCGCCAACGGCTGGTAGCCAGCGGGCTCGACCAGGCGGGGGCCGATCCGCTGATCGTCACGCGCTTTGCTGGTGAGAGCAAGCAGGCGCGCCGCTATTCGCTGGGCGAAACCAACTGCGTGCTCGCCATGCTCGGCGACCAGCGCGGCGATTTCGACGAGCTGTACGATTTCGTGCTCGACCCGATCATGGCCGCCCCGCTGGAGGAACACGTCAATCACGGCTGGTTCCTGGCGCCGGCCCCACTCGATTGAATGGCCCCACTCGATTGAAGGACCCGCAATGACCACCCACGATGGCCTCGCCAAAGGCTGGACCCGCGACCAGATGGCCGCGCGCGCCGCGCAGGAACTGCAGGACGGCTTCTACGTCAACCTGGGCATTGGTATCCCCACGCTGGTGGCCAACCATGTGCCCGACCACATGGACGTGACGCTGCAGAGCGAGAACGGGATGCTCGGTATCGGACCCTTTCCCTATGCCGAGGACGTCGATGCCGACCTGATCAATGCGGGCAAGCAAACCATCAGTGAACTGCCGCACAGCGCCTATTTCGACAGCGCCGCGAGCTTCGCCATGATCCGCGGCGGGCATATCGACCTGACTGTGCTGGGGGCGATGGAAGTGTCCGAACATGGCGACATCGCCAACTGGATGATCCCCGGCAAGATGGTCAAGGGCATGGGCGGCGCGATGGACCTGGTCGCCGGGGTGAAGAGGATCATTGTGGTGATGGAGCACGTGGCCAAGGATGGCTCGCCCAAGTTCATTCCCGAATGCACCCTGCCGCTGACCGGGCGCAATGTGATCGACATGGTGATCACCGACCTCGCCGTATTCCAGCGGAGCGACCACGCCAGCCCGTTCCGGCTGGTCGAACTGGCGCCCGGCGTGACCGCTGCCGAGGTTGCCGCCAAGACCTCGGCCCATTACGTCAGTTGAACGAGCGATGGCTTTCACGCTGATCACCGCCAACCGCAATTATTCCAGCTGGTCGCTGCGGCCATGGTTGTTGATGACCGCGCTGGGCATTCCCTTCACCGATCGCCTCGAGCCGTTCACCAAGCCGGCCAACTACGACGATTTTCGCGCGTTCTCGCCCACCGGCCAGGTTCCCGTGTTGCTTGATGGGACACGGACTGTGTGGGATTCGCTGGGCATTACGCTCTATCTGGCCGACCGCTATCCGCAGGTCTGGCCCGCTGACGAGGCCGCGCGCGCCTTCGCCATGTGCGCCGTCGCCGAGATGCACGGCGGGTTCTCCGCCCTGCGCAACCAGTGCACGATGAACGTTGGCGTGCGGGTGGTGAAGCCGGCGTTCGACGCGGCGCTGGCACGCGATGTGGCGCGCATTCGTGAGCTGTTCGAGGAAGGGCTCGACCTATTCGGCGGGCCGTGGCTGGCGGGCACGGAGTTCACCGCAATCGACGCGTTCTACGCCCCGGTCGCGTGGCGCGTGCGCACTTACGGGCTGGACGTCGGCCGCGGGCAGGCCTGGGTCGATCAGGTAATAGCGCACCCGGCGATGCAGCAATGGGAGGCCGAAGCGCTGGCCGAAACCTGGCGCGAGCAGTCGCACGAAGCCGAACTGGGCGGCGCGGGCGAAATTGTCGCCGACTACCGGGCGGTGTGACTGCGCGCTTGACCTGATCCGCCCGAGCGCCTATTTCTGAAATTACAGAAATACAGGAACGCCCCGTGGCCATTACCCAGATCCCCGAAGTGCAAGCCTTCATCCTCCACTGGGGGGAGATGGGCAGCCAGTGGGGAGTGAACCGCTCGGTCAGCCAGGTTCATGCGCTGCTCTACCTGTCCGACCGGCCGCTGCATGCCGAGGAGATCTGCGACACGCTGGGCCTCGCCCGCTCGAACGTGTCCACCGCGCTGAAGGAATTGCAGGGCTACGGCATCGTCTGCCGCACGCACATGGCGGGCGACCGGCGCGACCATTTCGTCGCCGAGACCGACCTGTGGGACATGCTGATGAAGATCAGCGCCGAACGCCGCAAACGCGAGATCGACCCAACGGTGGCCGTGCTGGCTGACCTGGCGGCCAAGCTGGAAGGCCGCACCGATGTCCCCGCGCACATCCGCGAGCGGATCGGCGCCATGCACCAGTTCATCGGCACGTTGGCCAACTGGTACGATGACGTGCGCCGATTGCCCAAGTCGACGCTGGTCACGCTTATGAAGCTGGGCGGCCGCGTGGCGCGGCTGATCCCGGGCGGCAAGGGGAAAAGCACCAAGTAAGGAGAGGACGGACAGAAGCGGTGTACTATCATGCATATCGATTTCTGTTCCTCCTGAAATAACAGGAGATAACGATGTTTATCGACGATGGCAGAATGCTCGCAATCAGCGACAGAATTGCGCGAGCCACGTTCGCCGGCGGCTTGGCAACAGGCGCCTATTTTGCCGTCTTCGGGTTGGCGCTGATGGTCGAAATAGGTCCGAACGCTATCGCGGTGGCACTGTTCATGGGGATCATAGCTTGGCTGTTTGGCACCGTGGCCGTTTTCCTCGGAGTGCTACTTTTCGGGCTGCCAATCAGCCTGTTGCTGCACCGGCTCGGCGTGGAAGGCATCGGCGTTTATGCCATTGCCGGAGCCGTAGGAGGTTTTCTGCTGCCCTCGGTTATCGCGGCCGCAACGGGATCCGGATTTGAGGCCAGTCTGCTGATTGCCTGGGTCCTGCCCGGCATGGTCTCGGGCACCGTGGCTGCGGTCTATTGGAGCAAGGGGCGCGACGAACGCCTCGCGAACGGCAGCGAAACAGACCCCGTCGCCCCCAACCGCATCCACGACGAGCGAATGCTTCGTTGACCACTCAACGCTAACCAATTGTCACGGCGCGCGATTGCAGGCACATCTCTCCATCGGGAGAGAGCACACACATGAACCTGCGCCGCACCACGCCTTGGCTCGCCCTGGCGATCCTCACCGGGATCAGCACGGTCGGCTTTATCGACCGCATCGTGGTCAATGTGCTGGTCGAGCCGGTGAAGGCCGAATTCGGGCTGAGCGACAGCCAGGTATCCTTGATGGGCGTGGCGTTCACCGCGCTCAATATCGTTGTCAGCCTGATGATCGCGCGGGTAGCCGAGCGGGTGCGGCGCATGTCGCTGATTTCGGTCGGCACGCTGCTGTGGTCCGCCGCCACGGCGCTGTGCGGCTGGGCGACGGGGTGGACCAACCTGTTGGTCGCGCGGATCGGCGTCGGCGTAGGCGAAGGCGTGGGTCTGCCAGCGCTGCAATCGGTGCTGGCAGACTATTACCCGGCGCACCGGCGCGGGCTGGCGCTGTCGGTCCTGATGCTCGCCCCGCCGATCGGCGCCATGGTGGGCTTTATCGGGGGAGCGTGGATCGCGCAGGAATTCGGCTGGCGGCACACCTTCCTGGTCGCAGCGGTGCCCGGTGTGGTGCTGGCGCTGCTGGCCTGGGTGTTCATTGCCGAGCCGAAACGCGGCCAGCACGATGCGGCCAGCAGCAACGATGCCGTGCCACCCGTCAAAGCCGTGCTGCACCGCCTGCTGGCCTTTTCCAGCGCGCGCCACCTGCTGTTCGGATCGGCCCTGGCGGCAACGCTGGGCTTCGGGCTCAACTACTTCTTCACCTCGCTGATGATGCGCCGGTTCGATGTGGGGCTGGCAGAAGCCGGGTTCTATGCCGGGATCATCGCCAGTGCGCCTGCGGCCATCTCGGTGGTGTTGCAAGGCTGGCTGGCCGACCGGCTGGCCGCCCGCACCCAGACGGCTTACATGCTGATTCCCGCCGCCTGCCTGCTGCTGGGCGGGCCGCTGTATGTGCTGGCGATCACCCGCGATGCCCTGCCGCTGCTGCTGGTGCTGGTCAGCATCGCCACCTTCCTGAACTTTGGATACCTGGGAGTGACCTATGCCTCGCTGCAGAACCTGATGCATCCGCGCATGCGCGCCACTGCATCGGCGCTGATCGGCTCGCTCTATGGCATCGCCGGCGCGGGTGGACCGGTGCTGGTGGGCCTGCTGAGCGACCGCTTTACGCAGACACAAGGCCCGGCCGAAGGGCTGGTGACGGCGATGGCGATTGTTGGCGCGCTCTATGTCTGGGCGGGGCTGCATTATGGCCTGGCCGCCCGGCGCTACACCGCCGATCTGGCCGACACTGCGGCGCGGGATACATCGCGGCAGGCATGAAAAAGGGGGCCGTTGGACCCCCTTCTCCCTATCGATACAAGCTGACTACTAACCCAGCACAGCCTTGAGATCGGCCACCAGATCGGTCCGCTCCCACGGGAAGTGGTCGCCTTCGGGCGTGCGACCGAAGTGGCCGTAAGCGGCGCTCTTGCGGTAGATCGGCTTGTTGAGGCCCAGATGCGTGCGGATCGCGCGCGGGGTGAGCCCGCCCAGCTTGGCCATGCCCATCAGGGCCGCCTCGATCTTGTCGTCGCCCACGGTGCCGGTCTCGTGCGTATCGACATAGAGCGACAGCGGCTTCGACACGCCAATGGCATAGGCGAGCTGGATCGTGCAGCGCGTGGCCAGGCCCGCGGCGACGATGTTCTTGGCCAGATAGCGGGTGATGTAGGCCGCCGAACGGTCGACCTTGGTCGGATCCTTGCCGCTGAACGCGCCGCCGCCGTGCGGGGCCGCGCCGCCATAGGTATCGACGATGATCTTGCGCCCGGTCAGGCCAGCGTCGCCGTCGGGGCCGCCGATCTCGAAGCTGCCGGTGGGGTTGATGTGGTATTCGGTCTCGCGCAGCAGCACCGGCGGAATGACTTCGGCGATGACCTGCTTCACATAGGCGTGCAGCTCGGCTTCCTTGGCACCCTCGTCATAACCCTTGGCGTGCTGGGTCGAGACGACCACGGCGGTGGCGGCAACGGGCAGGCTGCCTTCGTACTTCAGCGTCACCTGGCTCTTGGCGTCGGGCTCGAGGAACGGTGCCGCACCCGAGTGACGATCGGCGGCCATGCGCTCGAGGATCTTGTGGCTGTAGTACAATGTGGCGGGCATCAGGTCGGGCGTCTCGTCGGTGGCGTAACCGAACATGATGCCCTGGTCGCCCGCGCCTTCGTCCTTGTTGTCGCCCGCGTCCACGCCTTGCGCGATGTGCGCCGACTGGCCGTGCAGACGGTTGATGAATTCAAACTTCTGCCAATGAAAACCGTCCTGCTCATAGCCGATTTCCTTAACGGTGTTGCGCACCGCAGCTTCGATCTCGTCCTGCGCGCCGGGAGCCCACGCACCGTCCTCGTAGACACCCTTGCAGCGAATCTCTCCGGCCAGCACCACCAGCTGAGTGGTGGTCAGCGTTTCGCAAGCGATCCGCGCCTCGCTGTCTTTCGACAGGAACAGGTCGACGATGGCATCGGAAATCTGGTCGGAAACCTTGTCGGGATGGCCTTCGGAAACGCTTTCGGACGTGAAGAGATAGGATTCGCGCATGGGTCGGGTCGGTCCTTGGAAACTTGGGGGGATGCTATTGCCTATAACTACGTAGCCGGGTCTATAGCGGCCTTTGCCGCATTGCAACAAAAGCCAGCAGCAGAAAAAGTGCGGCCCAGCCAAGCGCCAATATGTTCCCCAACCGGGCAAACAACGTGGGCGGCAAGGCGCGCGGGATCGTCGTGTCGATGCGTCCTTGTTCGTCCGCGCCAAGCCACTGGCGAACCACACCGTGCGCGTCGATCACGCCCGAAATGCCGGTGGTGGTGGAGCGCAGCACGGGCAGCCCCTCTTCGATCGCGCGCATCCGCGCCTGCGCGAAATGCTGCGGCGGCCCGGCCTTGCCGAACCAGCCATCGTTCGACCCGGTGGTCAGGTAATCGGGCCGGTTGGCGCGGTCGACCACCTGCCCCGAGAATACGATCTCGTAGCATACCTGCACGCCGGCCTTGCCGAATGCCCCCAGATCAAGCGTCGCCGGTCCCGGTCCGGGCAGGAAATCGATCGCGCCGGGCACCAACCGGCTGAGGCCGATCGGTTCAAGGATCGGCCGCAGCGGCAGGTACTCGCCATAAGGCACCAGATGCGCCTTGTCGTAAGTGCCGATGATTTCGCCGCGCCCGTCCAGTGCCAGCACCGAATTTCTCGCCCCCATCAGCCGCCGCCGGTCGTCGAACACCAGCCGCGTGCCGCCCGTCAGCAGCAAGGCCTCGCGCCCGATGGCCCGCGCAATCAGACTGCGTGCGTAAAGCGGCGAGCCGAGCGCGGTGGTGCGATCATAATGGGCTTGCGGATAACCCTCTTCGAGATAATCGGCCATGCCCGATTCGGGCCACAGCACCAGCCGTGCGGACGGCGTGACAGCGCGCCGCGACAGCCCGGTCAAGCGGTTGAAATTGGCCTCGTAGAACAGCGGATCATTGATGCGCGGCTGGGGAATGCCCGGCTGCACCAGCGTTAAGGGAACGCGGCCCGGAATGGCGGCAGGTGCCGGCCACAGCATGCCCGCGAGGACCAGCAGCGCACCCAGCCCGGCCTGCAGCCAGCGCCGCTGGCCCAGCAGCATGACCAGGCCCGCACCGATCAGCACGACCACTCCGGACAAGGCATAGGAACCCATCAACGGCGCCAGCGCGGCCAGTCCCGGTCGGTCCATCGGACCCAGCAGCACCATGGCGAGCGGGTTCCACGCATAACCGGTGAATACCCAACTGCGCAGCCACTCGGCCAGGATCCAGCACCCGGCGAAAGCCAGCGCCGAGGGCAGGCCGCCACGCGTTCCTGCCAGCCAGCGCGCGCCAGCGGCAGCCAGCATCGGATAGATAGCGAGATAGACCGCCACCAGCGGCACCGCAGCCCAGCCGAGCACGGCGGGCATGTTGCCCTGATAGGTGAAGGCCGTGGCGATCCAGCTGTTGCCGAGCGTGAAATGTCCCAGCCCGAAAAGCCAGCCGAGCAGGGCCGCGTGGCGCAGCGAGCGCGTCTGCGGCACCAGCCAGGCAAAGGTGCCGACCGCGAGAATCGCCAGCGGCCACAAGCCGAGCGGCTGGAATCCGGTGGCCGAGATCACTCCCAGGGCCAGCGCCAGCCACCACGAAGGGCGCAGCACCCGCAGCAGGGGCTTGTCAGTCTGGTCGGGCAACCCGGTCATCGGCGCGATGAGTGGACCGGGTGAGCCTTATTGGCAAGCCCAAGTCCTGGCCCGACTCCCGCTCAGCCGATGGCTTCGAGCGCTTCGCCGCCATCCTCGCCTTCGGCCCGGCGACGCGTGCGCGGACGGCGCGGCTTGGGGGCCTGCCCGCCATCGGCGGCGGGG
Organism: Alteraurantiacibacter sp.; assembly: GCA_039927835.1. Classification (GTDB taxonomy): domain Bacteria; phylum Pseudomonadota; class Alphaproteobacteria; order Sphingomonadales; family Sphingomonadaceae; genus Alteraurantiacibacter. The sequence continues at coordinate 38,685 of JBDSUF010000052.1, read as the reverse complement.
GCCGGAGCGGCATTGTCTTCGTCACTGTTCGAGCGCGAGATCGACGGGGGCAGCAGGCCCGGATCGAAGGCGGGAGCCACCTCGTCGCGCGCATTGCCCTGCGGTTCATCACGGCGGGGCTCATCACGGCGGGGCTCATCGCGGCGGGGGCGGCGCTCCGGGCGGGGGCGATCTGCGCGCGGTTCGCGGTTCTCGCGCGGCTCACGCGGTTCGCGGTTCTCGCGGGGGGCGCGGGCTTCGCGATCCTGCCGCGGTGGATTGGGGGCGGTGAACGGGTTCTCGTCGTCCAAAGCGTCGCCCTCGGCGCCACGCTGGCCTTCGCCGCTGCGATCGTTGTTGCGATCGTCGTCACGGTCGTCATCGCCCTGCGAACCAGTGTTGCGATCCTGCCGCTGCTGCTGCTGGCGGCGGGCCGGATCGTCGAACCGGTCGTCGCCATAGTACTCGCCGTCGTCTTCCTGCTGGTCGGACCGGCCCGGGCGACCGCCCTGCTGCTCGTCCTTCTGCACCTTGGCATCGGCGATCACGCGGAAATAGTGATCCGCGAACTGCAGGTAATATTCGGTCTGCACCCGGTCATCATTGAGCGATGCCTCGTGCGCCATCTTGCGATACTTCTCGAGCATCTGCGGCGCATTGCCGCGCGCGCGGCTGTCGATCCGGTTGATCGGATTGCCGCCACCGCCGCCATTGCCAGTGCGATTATTGTTGCCACGGCCACGCCGACGATTGTTGTTGTTATTGCGTTGGTTGTTCAAAGGAAATCCGTTTCCTATTGGGACCGGCTTTTGTGTTGTGCCGGTCGCATGACCCCTCAGGTCACAGCGTATTAACCGCTGTGGTTACTTCCGAGTTTGCGCCAGGGAAAGGCGGTTGGCCGCCACTTTCAGAGCAAATGTGGAGTAAGGCCGCGGTGCAGGCATACCCCTGCGCACCACTGGCCTGCATTGGAGGTAGCTACTCGCATAAGGTTTGCCAAGTCCTAATTGCCCATTGTCCGCAGCCCCAGCGCGCGCGGGCGGCCGGCGAGATCGTGGCGGACCGTGCTGGCGAACCCCGCCTCGGCAGCGATCAGCGATACTGCGGCAGCCTGCGTATAGCCGATTTCCAGCACCGCCACGCCGCCGGGCGCGAGCAGGGCGGGGAACTGCGGGATCAGCACGCGGTAGTCATCGAGTCCCTCGGGCCCGGCGAACAGCGCCTCGCCCGGCTCGAAGTCGCGCACCGTGGGGTCGAGCAGGGCGCCCGCTTCCACATAGGGCGGGTTGGCGAGGATCATGTCGAACTGGCCGAGGTTTTCGGACCAACCTTGCCGATGCCAGTCGGCCGCCAGCAGCCGCGCCCGGTCGGCCAGCCCCAGCGCGTCGGCGTTGGCTTGCGCCACGGTCAGCGCGCCATCCGAGCGGTCTATCCCGACACCCGTTGCCGCCGGACATTCTGCCAGGACGGTGAGCAACAACGCGCCCGATCCGGTGCCGCAGTCGAGCACGCGATCTGGCGCGGGCACCGCCTCAAGCGCGGCGAGCACCACGCTCTCGCTGTCGGCGCGGGGGATCAGCACGGCGGGGGAGACCTGGAAAGGACGGCCGAAGAACTCCTGCGTGCCGGTGATGTAGGCCAGCGGCTCGTGGCCAAGGCGTCGCTCGACCAGTGCGGAGAAGGCGGGCGGCACCTCGTCGACCATGTGCCGCAGCAGCAGGTCGGAGCGCGACACACCCAGCGAATGCGCCAGCAGCAGTTCGGCATCGAGCCGTGCGGTGTCGCTGGTGGCAGCGAGGCGTTGGGCAGCCTCTCGCAGCGCTTCGGCAACAGTCACTCGCCCAGCGCCGCCAGCCGCTTGGCCTCGTCCTCGGCGGTCAGCGCGTCGAGCAGTTCGCCAAGGCCGCCGCCTTCGAGGATCTCGGGCAGCTTGTGCAAGGTCAAGCCGATGCGGTGATCGGTCACGCGGCCTTGCGGGAAGTTGTAGGTGCGGATGCGTTCGGACCGGTCGCCGCTGCCGACCATCGCCTTGCGCGCCTCGGCCTCCACCCCGTGAGCTTCCTCGCGGCGCTTTTCATACAGGCGGGCGCGGAGGACCTGCATGGCCTTGGCCTTGTTCTTGTGCTGGCTGCGCTCGTCCTGCATCGCCACCACGATGCCGGTGGGAATGTGGGTGATGCGCACCGCGCTATCGGTGGTGTTGACGTGCTGGCCGCCCGCGCCGCTGGAGCGGTAGATGTCGATCCTGAGGTCGTTATCGTCGACGGTCATATCGACTTCTGATGGCTCGGGCAGCACAGCGACGGTGGCGGCGCTGGTGTGGATGCGCCCGCCGCTTTCGGTCACCGGCACGCGCTGAACGCGGTGGACGCCGCTCTCGAACTTCAGCTTGCGGAACACGGCCTGCCCGGTGACGTTGGCGACGATTTCCTTGAACCCGCCCACTTCGGATGCGTTCATGGAAACCGGCTCGATCTTCCAGCCCTGCGTCGCGGCGTATCGCTCGTACATCCGGTACAGATCGCCCGCGAACAGCGCCGCTTCGTCACCGCCGGTGCCGGCGCGGATCTCGAGCATGGCGGGGCGCAGGTCGGCCTCGTCACGCGGCAGCATGGCAAGCGATAGGGCACGTTCGGCCTGCGGTAGCCGCTGCTTGAGGGCGCTCAGCTCCTCCTCGGCCATCGCTTTCATTTCCGGGTCGGCGAGCATGGCGGACAGGCTGGCAACTTCCTCACGCATGGCGCTGACCTCGGCGGCAGCCTTGGCGACCGGCTCCAGCTCGGCATAATCGCGGCTAGCCTGGACAAACGCCTCCCCCTCCAGCTGGCCGGATGCCATGCGCGCTTCAAGCTCGGCGAAACGGTGCGCGATTTGTTGCAGGCGGTCGGGGGGGATGGTCAACTAAGGCGCCTCAACAGTTCAAAGAGTTCAGGATCAATGTCGCCATCGGCTTGGTAGCCACGTCCTGCCTCCCAGCACTTGAAAATGGCGAGCGCACCACGCTTAACCGCTTTGTCGTAGCGTTTCCTTGGGGATCCCGTTGAGATCATCTCCGTCACGAAGCCCGCTTGTCGAAGCGTGCTGAGAACAAACCAAGCGAAAGTCTGTGCGTTCTCGGAGTCGTCTTCAACCACGACAATGACGTCCGCCGGAGCCTCAACCCGCTCACCCACCAACATCGCCAGCCGCTCAATCCCGGCAGCCCAGCCCACCGCCGGCGTGGCAGGCCCACCCAGCGACTCCATCAGCCCATCGTAACGCCCGCCGCCCAGCACGGTGCCTTGCGCGCCCAGCCGGTCGGTGACGAATTCAAACGCGGTGTGGCGGTAGTAATCCAGCCCGCGCACCAGCGCAGGGTTGCGGGTCCACGAAACACCCGCCGCGTCCAAACCAGAAGTCACGGCGGCGAAGAAGTCCTGCGCCTCGCTGCTCAGGAACTGGTCGATCTGCGGCGCATCGCCGACGAATGCCTTGTCGCGCGGGTCCTTGCTGTCGAGGATGCGCAGCGGGTTCTTGTCCAGCCGCTGCTGCGAATCTTCGCTCAATTCACCCCGCACACCGGCAAAATGCTCGATCAGCGCAGAACGCCACGCCTCGCGGCTATCCCCATCGCCCAGCGTGTTGAGGTTGAGCACCACGCCGTCCGATACGCCCAGCTCCTTGAGCAACTGGTCGGCCATGCACAGCAGCTCGACATCGGCCTGCGGTTCAGCCGCACCGATCACTTCGGCGTCGAGTTGGTGGAACTGGCGATAGCGGCCCTTTTGCGGGCGCTCATAGCGGAACAGCGGGCCGTGCGTCGCCACCTTCAGCGGGGCATATTGTTGCCACCCGTCGGTCAAATAGGCCCGCGCAATCCCGGCGGTGAACTCGGGCCGCAGGGTCAGCGATTCGTCTCCCCGGTCGAGGAACGAATACATCTCCTTGGAGACCACGTCGGTCGTCTCACCCAGAGAGCGGGCGAACACCTCGGTCTTTTCGAACACCGGCATTTCCACGCGGCGGAAGCGGTAGAGCTTGCGCACCCGCTCGAAGGTTTCGACCACGTGGGCGAAGGCTTCTGCCTCGGCGCCGAAGATGTCCTGGGTGCCGCGGATCGCTTGAGGTGTTTGGGGCTTTGCCATGAACGGGCCTCTAGTGGCTTTTGCCCCGCTCGCCAATCTCCTGCCGTTTGACCGGCATCAACGCGCACCCGCCCGCCACAGGCCATTTGCCGACGTCAAACAAGTGGAGAGCGAATCATGGCCCATTTCCCCAACACCCCCGGCCAGACCGGCACGCTGCGCCCCGTGCGGCTCGAAGGCGATATCCTCGACCTGGAGGTGGAGGGCGAAATCCCCAGCCAGCTCAACGGCGCGTTCCACCGCGTGCACCCCGACAGCCAGTTCCCGCCCAAGTTCGAGAACGACCAGTTCTTCAACGGCGATGGCATGGTGACCATGTTCCGCTTCCACGATGGCAAGGTGGATTTCCGCCAGCGCTATGCCCAGACCGACAAGTGGAAGGTGGAGCGGGCGGCGGGCAAGAGCCTGTTCGGCGCCTATCGCAACCCGCTGACCGACGACGAGGCGGTGCAGGGCATGGTCCGCGGCACGGCCAACACCAACGTGATGGTCCACGCGGGCAAGCTCTATGCAATGAAGGAAGACAGCCCCTGCCTGATCATGGACCCGCTGACGCTGGAGACCGAAGGCTACACCAATTTCGGCGGCAAGATCGAGAACCAGACGTTCAACGCCCACGCCAAGATCGATCCGGTGACCGGCAATTTCTGCAATTTCGGCTATGCCGCCACGGGGCTGTTCACCACCGATTGCAGCTATTTCGAGATCGATCCGCAGGGCGAGGTGCTGTTCGAAACCTTCTTCGAAGTGCCCTATTACTGCATGATGCACGACTTCGGCATCACGCAGGACTACTTCGTGCTCCACATCGTGCCCTGCACCGGCAACTGGGACCGCCTGAAGGCGGGCAAGCCGCATTTTGGGTTCGACAAGACCTTGCCGGTATGGCTGGGCATCATGCCGCGCCGGGGCAGCGCCAAGGACATGCGCTGGTTCAAGGCGCCCAAGACGATCTTCGCCAGCCACGTGATGAACGCCTTCCAGGATGGCACCAAAATTCACTTCGACGTGCCCCAGGCAGAGGGGAACAGCTTCCCGTTCTTCCCCGATATCCACGATGACAGCTTCGATCCTGTGGCGGGCCTGCCTTACCTGCACCGCTGGACGGTGGACCTGGGATCGAACAGCGACGAGTTCACCTCGGTGACCAAGCTGAGCAACTGGATCGACGAATTCCCGCGCATCGACGAGCGCTATGTCGGCCAGCCCTATCGCCACGGCTGGGGCCTGGTGATGGACCCCGAGCAGCCGATGGACTTCCTGCGCGGGCGCGCGTCGGGCTTCAAAATGAACAAGATCGGCCATTGGGACCACGCCACCGGCACGCAGGACTGCTGGTGGGCCGGGTCCGAATCGATCGTGCAGGAGCCGTGCTTCGTGCCGCGCCACAAGGACAGCGCGGAGGGTGATGGCTATATCATCGCGCTGGTTGACAACCTGATCACCAATTACTCGGACCTGGTGGTGCTCGACGCGCTGCGGCTGGCCGATGGCCCGATCGCCCGCGCAAAGCTGCCGATCCGCCTGCGCAGCGGCCTGCATGGCAACTGGGCCGACGCCAGCAAGCTGCCAGCGGTTCCCTTGGCGAACGCGGCCTGAGAGCCTGATCCGAACCTCGGACGGGTCGGCCTGACGGGTCTTTTCGCGGCTGGCTTCGTTGCCGATCTGGCCGATATTATACAATATCGGCTGCAATCAGCGCCTCGCCAGCCACAAAAATCCCTCGTCAGCCCTCCGCCGCCGAATTTCGGATCAGGCTCTGAGGGGGTACAGCCCGTCGCCAATGGAAGAGGCCCGGCTGGTTCGCCCGCCGGGCCTCACTCATTTGCAGGATTACTCCGCCGCTTCGAGGAACCGCTCGTCGATGCTGGCCGCCGCTTGCCAGCTCTTCACCTCGGGCAGGACCTTGGCGGCGAACAGTTCCATCGAGCGGATCGCATCGTCCTGCGGCATTCCGCCGAAGTAGACGTGCGGGAAGAACCCCTGCGGCTGGTAGATGCCCTTTAGTTCCCACAAGCGGTCGATGATCTGCTGCGGCGTGCCGGTAATCGCGCCCTTGGAGAAGGCTGCGCAGTATGCGTCCACTTCCTCGGGTGAATGCAGCATCATGTTCTCGTACTGCTCATAGCCTTTCACCTTGGCAAAGGTGCCGGGCTTGGCGAGGCTGTAGTTCTTGACCGCCGCGCGCATGGTGTTGGCAAGGTACATCTGGCCTTGGCTCTCGGCAAAAGCGCCATCCTCGTGGACGTAGAAATTGCCGCTGAGCATTGGCGCGGGCGGCAGCGAGCCGTCGCCGTGCACCTCGGCCCACACGGCCTGGTACTGATCGGGCGGAGTTTCCTTGCCGCGCTGGGGGATCATCAGCACCATGTTGCCAAAGCCGTGGCGGGCGGCGGCAACCATGCTGCTGCCCGACAGCGAGCCGCAGAACTTGCGCCCGGCAAAGCTCTTGATCGGACGCGGGCGTAAGGTCGTGCGGGGGATCGTGCCGAAGGCGCCCTCGCCCTCGATCACGCCCGTCTCCAGCGCCGGAATCAGCACGTCGAGAATATCGTTGTAGAGCGCGCGCGCCTTGTTCTGGTCCACCCCCAGCCCGGCAAATTCGTGTGGGCCCAGCCCACCGCCGAAGCCAAGGATCGCCCGCCCGCCCGACAGGATATCCAGGTTGATGATGTGCTCGGCCAGCCGCACCGGGTTGTGCCACGGCACGATGATGCACTGCGTGCCCAGCTTCACCCGTTTGGTGCGCCCGGCGATATAGGTTAGCAGTTGCAGCGGATCGTTCGAGACCGAATAGTCGGAAAAGTGATGCTCGGTGATCCACACCGAATCGAAGCCCAATTCCTCGCCATAGACGAGGTTGTCCACTTCCTCGCGGACCAGTCGCGCATCGTTGTAAGAGTCGCCGCGCTGGTGAGCGAAACCGGTTGCCAGACCTACGTGCATTGCGAAGCTCTCCCTCTCGCTGGCCGGAAAGTCTTGTTGGCGACTCTTCGCATGGCCATTGTCACGGTCGTTAGGATGGACCGAAAGCTTCGCTCTGGCAATTGACCATTGGCAATGGCCGCCAATCTGGGCTACCGGCGCGGCATTGGGAGAGGGTGCCGCAAACTCGCACAGAGGACCGGATCATCCATGCGTATCGAGTACATACCTGTGGGCGACAATCCGCCCGAAAGCCTCAACGTGGTCATCGAAGTGCCGACCGGCGGAGAGCCGGTGAAGTACGAATTCGACAAGAAAAGCGGCGCGCTGTTCGTCGATCGCATCCTCCACACGCCGATGCGCTATCCGGCAAACTACGGCTTCGTGCCGCACACGCTGTCGCCCGATGGTGACCCGCTCGACGCGCTGGTCATCGCGCGCAGTCCGTTCATCCCCGGCTGCGTGGTGCGTGCCCGACCGATTGGCGTGCTCAACCTCGAAGACGAGCACGGTGGTGACGAAAAGCTGATCTGCGTGCCGGTGGACAGCACGTTCCCCTATTACACCGACGTGGGCGAGCGTGAGGATTTGCCGAGGATCGTGCTCGAGCAGATCGAGCACTTCTTCACCCATTACAAGGACCTGGAAGCCGAAAAGTGGGTCCGCGTGGGCGCCTGGGGCGATGCCGCCGAGGCCCGCCAGGTGACGGTGGAGGCGATCGCGCGCTACGAGGCGGCGAAGGCTGCCGCAGTGACCGAAGCTGGCGAGGCTGAATGACAGAACGGCTCCGCGTTGCCCCGAACGCGGAGCCGCCCCTCCCCAAGTCCCCTCCGGACTTCAGTGAATTTGGTCAGGCTCGATCACGCAGACGGTCAGGCCTGCATCACCTCCACCAGCTTGAAAAACCCGGTCAGCAGCAGCGGCAGGCCCAGCGCCGCCAGCCAGATCAGCGCCCGATCACGCGCAAAGGCGCCGGCCAGCGCGGGATCGCAAGCTTGGGCATCGGACAGGTCGGTCCAGCGCGATTCGAGCAACCGCCAGGCGGGGATCACCGCGATCACCAACAGCACCAGCGCAAAGTAGGGCAGCACCGAGGCACTGCCGCCGTGCTTCAACATGATCGCGTTGGCGACGATCTGGATGGCCGTATAAACCAGCAATGACCAGGCAACGTGGTTGCTCATCCGCTTGCGCCAATCGAGCTTTGCCGCCGTCGATGGCCGCGTGTGGCCTGCTGTGTGATTGAGGGCCTTCACCATGGCACCCGCACTCCCCTAATCGGCCTTTGCGGCTCTGTTACAGGTTATTACACTTTGCGATTGACCCTGCAAGCGCCCTAACCATCGCCTCGTCGCAATGCCCCGCAACGACACGATGCTGCCACGCGCGAGGTTGAGCGAGCGGCCATGCAGGAATCCTGCCAATTGGGCTTCAAAGCCGCGCCAGAGATGCTAGAGACATGGCCCATGACCAGTCTTGCCGACCCTGCCGCCCCCTCCCTCGTCACCGGCACCAAGCCCGATGCGAGCCCCACCCTGCCGCCGGCCGGTGGGCTGGAGGTGATCTCGATAGCCAAGAGCTATGACAAGCGCGCCGTGCTGAGCGACATCTCGCTGACCGTCGCCAAGGGCGAAGTGCTCGGCCTGCTGGGCCCCAACGGCGCGGGCAAGACCACCTGTTTCTATTCGATCATGGGCCTCGTCCGCCCCGATTCCGGCCGCATCTTGATGGACGGCGTCGATGTCACCCGTCTGCCGATGTACCGCCGTGCGATCCTGGGCCTCGGCTACCTGCCGCAGGAAACCAGCATCTTTCGCGGCATGACGGTGGAGCAGAACATCAATTGCGTGCTCGAAATGGTCGAGCCGGACAAGCATGTCCGCGCGGCCGAGCTGGAGCGGCTGCTGGAGGAATTCCACATCACCCGTCTGCGCGACAGCCCGGCCATGGCGCTGTCCGGCGGTGAGCGGCGCCGCTGCGAGATCGCCCGCGCGCTGGCCGCCAAGCCGTCGATCATGCTGCTGGACGAGCCGTTCGCGGGCATCGACCCGCTGTCGATCAGCGATATCCGCGATCTGGTGAAGGACCTGAAGGCGCGCGGCATCGGCGTGCTGATCACCGATCACAACGTGCGCGAGACGCTCGACATCGTCGATCGCGCCTGCATCATCTACGGCGGACAAGTGCTGTTCGCCGGCTCGCCCGAAGACCTGGTGGCCGACGAGACGGTCCGCCGCCTCTACCTGGGCGAAAGCTTCACGCTGTAACCATGCCGGCGGGGGGAGCCTGAGCAATGGCACTGGGTCCCAGGCTCGACCTGCGGCAGAGCCAGTCGCTGGTGATGACGCCGCAGTTGCAGCAGGCGATCAAGCTGCTGGCGCTGTCGAACCTCGAGATCGAGACCTTCATCGGCGAGGCGCTGGAAAGCAATCCGCTGCTCGACGCGGGCGAGCTGAGCCAGGACGTGGCCGACGCCGTGCCCGAAATGCCCGCCGAAGCGACCACCGCCGACCAGTTGATGCTGGCGGGCGCGGGCGAGGCCGATGCCCCGCTCGATATCGCCGTCGAAACGCTCGACCGCGATCGCGATACGGGTGACTGGTCGGGCCCGCAGGGCATGGCTGGCGGTGAAGATGGCCCCGGCATCGACGAGCACGGTAACGATTCGCCCGATCTCGCCAGCCACCTCGAAGCGCAGATCGGCCCCGCCGCGCCCGATGCGCGCACCGTTTTCATCGCCCGCCACATCGTCGGCCTGCTCGACGATGCGGGCTACCTGCCGGTGCACTTGCGCGAAGTGGCGCAGGACCTCGGCGTGTCGATGGCCGAGGCGGAAGCCGCGCTCGATTTCGTCCAGACGCTCGATCCCACCGGCGTCGGCGCGCGCACGCTGGGCGAATGCCTCGCGCTGCAGGCCAAGGAAGCCGACCGCTACGATCCGTGCATGCAAGTGCTGATCGCCAACCTCGACCTCCTCGCCAAGGGCAGCTTCGCGCAATTGAAGCGCATCTGCGATGTCGACGACGAGGACTTCGCCGACATGCTCAATGAGCTGCGCGGCTACGATCCCAAGCCCGGCCTGAAGTTCGCCGTCAGCGAGCGGGTGTCCGTGGTGCCCGACCTGCTGATAAGCGCGGGGCGCACTGGCGGATGGGACATCCAGATCAACCAGGCGACCTTACCCCGGCTGGTGGTCAACCGCGAATACTATGTGGAGCTGCGCGGCGGGTGCGCCGACAAGGCGAGCAAGGCCTGGCTGAGCGAAAAGCTGGCCGATGCCAATTGGCTGATCAAGGCGCTCGACCAGCGGCAAAAGACGATCCTGAAAGTCGCCGCCGAAATCGTGAAGCAGCAGGACGGGTTCTTCCGCAAGGGCGTGTCCGAACTGCGCCCGCTGACGCTCAACCGCGTGGCCGAGGCGATCGAGATGCACGAAAGCACCGTCAGCCGCGTCACCAGCAACAAGTACCTCCACTGCGATCGCGGCACGTTCGAGCTGAAATACTTCTTCACCAGCGGGGTAGGTGGCGGCACCGACGGCGAAGGCGCCAGCGCCGAGACGGTGAAGGCAAGGATCAAGGCGCTGATCGACGCCGAAAAGGTAACCGATATCCTCTCGGATGATACGCTGGTCGACATGCTGAAAGCCGAAGGCTTCGAACTCGCGCGGCGCACGGTGGCAAAGTATCGCGAGGCAATCGGGCTGGGGTCTAGTGTGCAGCGGAGAAGGCAGAAGAAGCTGGCGGGGGTTGGGTAATTCCAGTATCCTGAATCAGATTCTTGATGGGGATTTTGTGGACTGTTTGCTTCGTCACAAAAATTTGTTCAGGACTATTATTTTGTCTTATAACGGCCAAATTATCGATATATTTGTCTCCTCTCCTGGAGATGTAGGCAAATACCGCGACCAAATACTTATGATTGTACAGGCGTGGAATCAGCGTAACGGGCGATCTCGCGGATTAATCTTCAATTGCCTCCGTTGGGAGGACTTAGTTTCTTCGGAAATGGGTGACAGGGGCCAAGATGTAATCAACGAGCAAATTGGGGACAATTACGATATCTACTTGGGGGTAATGTGGACTCGGTTTGGTTCGCCCACTGGAAATGCGGACTCCGGGACTGAAGAAGAATTCGATAGAGCTGCTACACGGCACAGAGCGGGGGAGCCGTTCAAAGTTTCATTTCTGTTTTGCACCGCGCCCCCTGCAATGGATAGTCTCGACGCTGTGCAGCTAGGGAAAGTGCAAGAATTCAGGAAACGCGTGCAAGCGGCTGGTTGCTTGACCCGCGACTTCCTTGATGATGCGACTCTGATTAACGCCATTACATTAATTCTGGATCGTTTTGCCAATACTTGGGCGTCTGCCCCGGATGCCACTTGTGCACGATCAGAACTTGGAGCCCCTCTCGATGAGGAATTGCCCAGGACTGAGGAAAGTAAGAACATTATCGACCAAGACGACGATAGAGATATCGGCGTGCTAGATGCACTTGAAGAATTTGAAAAAAGCAACTCCCGTTTTGTTGAATTAACAGATCTTTGGAACAATGGCCTCAATAGAATTACACAAACTAGCAATAATACTGCGCAACAACTTTCTGAAATAAGTAAATTTGGCAAACCGGATGCCTCTCAAGTCCGCTCTATAATATCTCACCTGTCTTCTGAGATGGAGGAATTTGCAGACAAAGGGGAGGACAATATTTCGGAATTAGAAGTAGTTATGCAGGAAATTTCCAAGAAGGCCATTGTTATTATCGATCTATCCCAAGATTTCGACGAGCCTACCGAGGATCTAATTGGCGCGCAAGACGCGTTGAGCAGGTTGGAAATGAGTATCTCCGAGGCTAATATAAGTATTTTGGATTTAATTAACACTATGGAGAAGAGCCCAAGACTCGACAAAAAATTAAATAGGGCGAATCGTCGGGTGATCGATATTCACAAGAGGTTTGCTGAAAAAAGCCGCCTTTTCCGTGATGATATTCTTCTTTGTTTAGATGATTTGAATCAACGAATTGCGGCGCTAAATACGGAGGCCTGATTTCAGTTTGCTGGCGGGAACATTCCCCTTTCCTACACCCCCCAAACCATGCCTCCCTCCCCGGCATGACTCACCCAGACCAAACCCCCGCCGCCCAATCCGCCAACTCCGGCGCCAACCTGCCCGCAATCCGCCACGATGGCTGGACGCCCGCCAGGCAGGCGGCCTTCCTCAACCAGCTTTCCGCAACGCACTGCGTGGCCACCGCTGCGCAATGCGTGGGGATGAGCCGCCAGTCGGCCTATGCCTTGCGTGCCCGCTTGAAGGGCGAGCCGTTCGATCGCGCCTGGGCTGCGGCGCTCGTGTGCCGGTTCGATGCCCTGGCCGAAGCGGCGCTCGACCGCGCGCTCAATGGGGTGGAGGTGCCGCACTTCTACAAGGGCGAGGTGATCGCCACCTCGCGCAAGTTTGACGAGCGGCTGACGGTGGCGCTGCTGGCCATGCGCGGCATTGTCGGGTCCGCCCCGCCCGGCCCCCAGCACCCTTCGGCCCAGTTCCGGGCCGATGACTTCGGCCGGCTGGTCGACCGCGTGGCGCAGGGGCCGGAGACGTGGGACGAAGAATGGCGGATCGGTTACGCGCAGGCGCTGGAAGAATGCGAATTGCCGGACGAGGAGGACTGGGACGAGGAGGGCGATGCGAAATGATGTCGCAAGGTGTCAACTTCGATATTCTAGCGGAGTGTGCTGATTTTAGGACGTTTTCTGGAGATTTTGGCCATCGTCAAGATGTCAACTTTGTAAGTTTCGCCCGCTTAGGAAGAACCCACCCCCAACCCCTCCCCGCCGGGGAAGGGAGCAACCCCGCCTCGGGCCACCACCGGTTCGCGACCAGCGAACCGCAAGGGCGACCGCCCGCCCGCAGGTGCCCCGAAACGCAGTGGAGGGAACAGCACCGAGGACGCTCGCCCGGATGGGCGAGCGGAAGGAAAAACAGTGTGACTCGAAAGACTCACCGCAAAAGTTAAGGGCCCTTAAACCTGTTATTAACCTTTTTTGGTGAGAAGTTGCGTGGTTAATTAACGGCAACCTCTCCTAAGGGGAGATTACCGCAGGGACTTAAGGGGACCGCAAAATGCGCGTGCTGCTGATCGAAGACGAGCCGACGACCGCCAAGGCGATCGAACTGATGCTGACCACCGAAGGCTTCAACGTCTATTCGACCGATCTGGGCGAGGAAGGCCTCGATCTGGGCAAGCTGTATGATTACGACATCATCCTGCTCGACCTGAACCTGCCCGACATGCACGGCTACGACGTGCTCAAGAAGCTGCGCGTCGCCAAGGTGCAGACCCCGGTGCTGATCCTCTCGGGCATCTCGGAGATGGACAGCAAGATCCGCAGCTTCGGCTTCGGCGCCGACGATTATGTGACCAAGCCGTTCCATCGTGACGAGCTGGTCGCCCGCATCCACGCCGTGGTGCGCCGTTCGAAGGGCCACAGCCAGTCGGTCATCCGCACCGGCAAGCTGGCGGTCAACCTCGATGCCAAGACGGTGGAGGTCGATAACGCCCGCGTCCATCTGACCGGCAAGGAATATGCCATGCTGGAGCTGCTGTCGCTCCGCAAGGGCACCACACTCACCAAGGAAATGTTCCTCAACCACCTGTATGGCGGGATGGACGAGCCCGAACTCAAGATCATCGACGTGTTCATCTGCAAGCTGCGCAAGAAGCTTTCGAGCGCGTGCGGCGGCGAGAACTACATCGAAACCGTATGGGGCCGCGGCTATGTGCTGCGCGACGCCGAAACGGAGGCCGAAGCCGCCTAAAGCCTTTTCTCCCCTTCAAGAGAAACTGAACGGCCCGCATCCCCAAGGAGGCGGGCCGTTTTGTATTGAATTGCATTCATCCCGGATCGGCTGAGCCAAAACCCGGAAAATCAGCCGAACTGACGCTCCAGCGCATCGGCCAGACGCTCACCCTCGCGCACCTCGGCGAGGGCCGAGTTGATCACGGTGCGGCCTTGCGGATCAAGGTTGTCCATCGCCAGGGCAGCCTCAAACTTCTCGGCCAGATAGTCCTCGCCTTCCTCCACGCGGTTGATGGCGGCCTTGTCGCCGCTTTCGAACAGGTCGGTGATGGTGAGCCACAGGCGGTGCAGCGCGCCGGTGGCGGTGCCCTGCGTCACCAGCGAGCGGCCTTGGCGCACCAGTTCCTCGTTCAGCCGGTCGAGCGTCTGCTGGCGGCGTTCGGCACGCTGGAGCAATATCTCCCGCAAGTCAGGACTGTCGGCTTTCTCGGCCGCCTTGCGATAGCCATCGACCGAATCGTAAGTCGTATCGATCAGTGTTTCCAGCGTGGTGGTGTTGAACATCATCGGCTTCAAGCTCCTCTACTGAAGTGCCGGCCGCAACTTCGGGCGCGACCGGATAACTGAAAGGAACAATGGCGTTTGGCAGGCGGCGTTCCCCCATTTGCGACGGGTGGTGGCGGGCGGCGACGAAGCGCGCGTGCGGCGCGGTGGAATGCCTGGTGGATTGCGGATTGATTGACGCGCCCGCTCGGCTTGCCTAGCGGCCCACCATGTCCGCGAACACGCCCGGCGATCCGCTTACGCTCAACCGCCTCTATGGCCGCAGCCAGGGCAAACCCCTGCGCGCCGGGCAGCAGAACCTGGTCGATACCTTGCTGCCCACCATTTCCCCGCCAGCGGAAGGGCCTGTTACCTCCCGGTTGCTGTTCGGCGATGACCGCCCGCTGCATTTCGAGATCGGCTTCGGTGGCGGCGAGCATCTGGCCTATCGCGCCGACCTGTTGCCCGATCACGGGTTCATCGGTGCCGAGCCGTTCGTCAACGGCGTGGCGCAGGCGCTGGTCCATGTGCGCGACGGGCATCTGGGCAATGTGCGCATCCACCACGGCGATGCGCTGAAGGTGCTCGACCGCATCCCCGACGGCAGCCTGACGATGCTGTATCTGCTGCACCCCGATCCCTGGCCCAAGGCGCGCCACGCCAAGCGGCGGATGATGAACGACGGTCCGGTCTCGCTGTTCGCGCGCAAGCTCAAGCCGGGTGGAGAGTTCCGCTTCGGCACCGATCACGATGTCTATCTGCGCCACGCGCTGTCGGTCATGCGCCGCTTTGCCGATGCGTTCGAATGGCAGGTTGACGGTCCGGCAGACTGGCAGAACCGCCCCTCCGGCTGGCCCGAAACACGCTATGAACACAAGGCGCGCACCGTTTACGGGCACGAGGTGTGGTACTTCCGCTACCGGCGGAAGTGACCGGACCAGGAGGCATGATGGAAACCGAGCGCAAGATGATGGGAGCCTTCCTGTTCCTCGTGGGCTGCGTGTTCTTCCTCCCCTCGTTCGTATACGCTCTGGACACAGCCGAGGTGCTGCAAAGCGGGCTTAGTGCCCGGCGCCGCGTAGTGGACTTTGACTTGCGACGTTCAAGCGGGCGGAGTGGCAACGCAATGGGGGCCAGGTGCGGCCCAGGCGGCTGCGCGTCCGACGGCACGACCACCCATGCAGTCATCGCCTACGTCGATCGTGAGGGCCGTCAAAGGTGGACTGTGAGCAAGGGGATGATGGGCGACTGGTTTTATGACCGGGACGATAGGGTGCGCGTCTATTACCGCCTGCCACAGCGCGAGCTTTTCAGCGGGCGCCTTCGGCTATCCCGCACCGCAGTGATCGACAGCTTTACAGACCGGCAAGTGCCCTTCCTGATGCCGGCCATCGCCGTGTTCCTCATCTATCTGGGCTTGCTGCTGATGACGCACGATCAACGCAAACGCCGCAGGGAAGCCACGAGCTTCCTCGATAGCTGACCGCAGGTTTTGACACCGCACCTGCACAGGCGCATTGGCGACGGCGATGAAACTTGCCCATTTCGACCACGAGCTGTTCCTGCGCGATTATTGGCAAAAGCGGCCGCTGCTGATCCGCAGCCCGTGGGACCAGTGGGAGAACCCGCTCGATCCCGATGAGCTGGCCGGGTTCGCCTGTGAGGACAGCGTCGAATCGCGGCTGGTCATCTGCCAGGGTGATCGACCCTCGCTGGAAAGCGGCCCCTTGCCGGAGGCGCGCTTCGGCGAGATCGCCGACGAGACTTACACGCTGCTGGTGCAGGCAGTGGATCAGCATGTGCCCGAGGTCGCCGCGCTGATCGAGCCGTTTCGCTTCGTGCCCGACTGGCGGATCGACGATGTCATGGTCAGCTATGCCGTGACCGGCGGCGGAGTGGGACCGCATTTCGACCAGTACGACGTGTTCCTGATCCAAGGTCTGGGCCGGCGGCGCTGGCGGGTGGGGCCGGTATGCGATGCGACCACGCCCCTGCTGCCGCACGACGACCTGCGCCTGCTGGCCGATTTCGAGACCGTGGGCGAGTGGGATCTGGAGCCGGGCGACATCCTCTACGTTCCGCCCGGCGTGGCGCACGACGGGATCGCGCTGAGCGATGACTGCATGACCTATTCGGTCGGCTTTCGCGCGCCATCGCTGGCCGAATTGGTCGAGGGCTGGGCCGAACATCAGGCCGACGGATTGACCGACGAGCAGCGCTTTACCGACCCCGATCTGACCCCTCAGGCGCATCCCGGAGAGATCGAGGCGCACTCGCTCGACCGGTTGCAGGCCATGGTGCTCGACGCGCTGGGTGACCGTGCCGCGTTCGCCCGCTGGTTCGCCGGTCACGCCACCCAGCCCAAGTATCCCGATGTCGATTGGCGGCCGCAGCAGCCGGTCACGCAGGCTGAAGTGCGCGCGCTGCTTGCAGGCGGCGCGGTGCTGGGGCGCAACCCGGCCAGCCGGTTCGCATTTGTCCGCCAGCCGCAGGGCGCGGTGCTGCTAGGTGTCGACGGCCAGACCTTCGAGTGCCTTGGGGCTGTGGCCGATCTTGCCGTAAACCTCTGCGATCAGCCGACGATTGCGCCTGCCGCCGACCCGTCCGACGATGCGCTGGAGCTGCTCGCCACGCTGATCAACTCCGGCGCGCTGGCGTTCGACTAGCCCCGCCATGACGCTGCTCGCCTTCAACAAGCCCTACGGCGTGTTGTGCCAGTTCAGCCCCGAGCCGAACGGACCCGCGCGACCGACGCTGGCTGACTTTATCGAACGGCCCGGCGTCTATCCCGCCGGTCGGCTCGATCTCGACAGCGAGGGACTGCTGTTGCTGACCGACGATGGCCGCCTGCAGGCGCGCATTGCCAATCCCGGTTTCAAGCTGCCCAAGACCTATCTGGTGCAGGTTGAAGGCGAGCCCGATGAGGCGGCGCTGGCCGCCCTGCGCAACGGTACGCGGCTGAAGGACGGCATGACCCTGCCCGCCGAGGCAGAGCGGATCGACCGGCCCGAGCTGTGGCCGCGCGATCCACCGGTGCGGTTCCGCAAGACCGTGCCCGACGGCTGGCTACGCCTGACGATCCGCGAAGGCCGCAATCGGCAGGTGCGGCGCATGACCGCGGCGGTCGGTCTCCCGACCTTGCGGCTGGTGCGCTGGGCTATCGGTGACTGGACGCTCGACGGGTTGCCGCCGGGCGAGTGGCGCGAGGAGCTCTAGCTCAGCCAACGACTCCGGCCGCAGCAAGCACCGCCAGTGTCAGCAGATCGGGTGCCGAGGCGGTCATCGGCGCGATCTGCACCGGCTTCTCCATGCCGATCAACATCGGGCCGATGGTGGCATTGCCGCCCAGTTCGCGCAGCAGCTTGGCCGAGAGGTTGGCCGATTGCAGACCGGGCATGACCAGCACATTGGCGGGGCCAGACAGGCGGCTGAACGGGTACATCTTCATCACGTGGCGGTTAAGCGCCGCATCGGGCGCCATTTCGCCTTCGTATTCGAAGCCGGGGTCCTCGGCATCGAGGATGGCCACCGCGTCGCGGATGTTCTCGAGCCACTTGCCCGGCGGGTTGCCGAAAGTGGAATAGCTGAGGAAGGCCACGCGCGGCTCATGCCCCAGGCGGCGGGCGACGGCGGCGGTCTCGCGCGCGATGTGCGCCAGTTCGGCTGCGCTCGGCCGCTCGTTCATCGTGGTGTCGGCCATGAAGGTGGTCTGCGTCTTGCCGATCATCATGTGCACGCCGAACGGCACGGCGCCTGGCTTGGCGCCGGCCTTGGGGCCGAGCACACGGCCGATCTCGCGCGCGGTCTGCGCGAAGGGCCGGGTGATACCGCTGATCAGCGCATCGCCGTGGCCCAGTTCGAGCAGCAGGGCGGCAAAGATGTTGCGATCCTGGTTGACCATCCGGCGCACGTCGCGCTCGGTATAGCCGCGCCGCTGGAGCTTGGCGTAGAGGTGCTCGACCATCGCCGGCACCTTGTCGCTCTCGACCGAGTTCTGCACTTCGAAGCTGGCGGGATCGTCCACGCCCAGCGCGACCAGCTTGTCGCGCACGCGATCGGTGCGGCCAACCAGCACCGGGGTGCCATAGCCGAAATCGCGGTACTGGATGGCGGCGCGCAGCACCACTTCCTCCTCGGCTTCGGCAAAGATCATCCGCTTGGGGTTGTTCTTGGCCTCGGCGTAAACGCTGGTGAGCACCGATGTGGTCGGGTTCATCCGGCTCTTCAGCGCATGGCGATAGGCGTCGAAATCCTCGATCGGCACTTGCGCCACGCCGCTGTCCATCGCCGCCTTGGCGACGGCGGCGGAGACGGTCTCCATCAGGCGCGGATCGAACGGCACGGGGATGATGTAGTCGCGCCCGAACTGGTGGTTGCGGCCATAGGCGGCGGCCACTTCCTCGGGCACCGGCTGGCGCGCCAGATCGGCGATGGCGCTGGCGGCGGCGATCTTCATCTCCTCGTTGATCGCGGTCGCGCGCACGTCGAGCGCGCCGCGGAAGATGAACGGGAAGCCGAGCACGTTGTTGACCTGGTTGGGATAATCGCTGCGCCCGGTGGCGACGATGGCATCGGGCCGCACGGCCTTGGCCGCGTCGGGGGTGATCTCGGGGTCAGGATTGGCCATGGCGAAAATGATCGGCTGATCGGCCATTTTCGAGACCCATTCGGGCTTCAGCGCGCCGGCCGCTGACAAGCCGAGGAAGATGTCCGCCCCGTCGAGCGCCTCTTCCAGCGTGCGCCGGTCGGTATCCACCGCGTGCGCGCTCTTCCACTGGTCCACCTTGTCGCGGCCGGTGTAAATCACGCCTGAGCGATCGCACATCAGCACGTTTTCGTGCCGCACGCCCATCGCCTTGATCAGCGCGGTGCAGGCGATGGCGGCGGCGCCCGCGCCGTTGACCACAACCTTGACGTCTTCGAACCGCTTGCCCGTGATGTGGCACGCGTTGACCAGGCCGGCGGCAGAGATAATCGCGGTGCCGTGCTGGTCGTCGTGCATCACCGGAATCTTCATCCGCTCACGCAGGGCCTGCTCGATGATGAAGCATTCGGGCGCCTTGATGTCCTCGAGGTTGATGCCGCCGAAACTAGGCTCCATCAGCGCCACAGCGTTGATGAAAGCTTCGGGGTCCTCGGTATCGAGCTCGATATCGATCGAATCGACATCGGCGAAGCGCTTGAACAGCACCGCCTTGCCTTCCATCACCGGCTTGGAGGCGAGCGCGCCGAGATTGCCCATCCCGAGGATCGCGGTGCCGTTGGTGATCACCGCCACCAGGTTGCCCTTGGCGGTATAGCGGAAGGCATCGGCGGGGTTGTCAGCAATCGCCTGCACCGGCACGGCCACGCCGGGCGAATAGGCGAGCGACAGGTCGCGCTGCGTCGCCATCGGCTTGCTGGCGACGATTTCGATCTTACCGGGGCGGATCGTCTCGTGATAGAACAGCGCTTCGCGCGCGGTGAACTCGTTGGTCTTTTCGGCCACGATTGATCCCTTCCCTGTCAGGTCGGCCCCGCCATAATCGGTCAGGTGCGCGCGCGATAGGGGAAAGCTTGGCTCCGCGCCCTTTCCGAATCGGGCAACGGCGGCTTACCTCCCGCGCAGCATGTCCGGCCCGCAAACTCCCATGATGCAGCAGTATCACACGCTCAAGGCGCAGGCGGAGGATTGCCTGCTGTTCTACCGCATGGGCGACTTCTTCGAGCTGTTCTTCGACGACGCGCGGGTGGCCGCAGGCGTACTCGACATCGCGCTGACCAGCAGGGGCGAACACGGCGGTGAGCCGGTACCGATGTGCGGCGTGCCGGTCCATGCGGCGGAAGGCTACCTTGCCCGCCTGATCCGCGCCGGCTGCCGCGTGGCGATTGCCGAGCAGGTCGAGACGCCCGACGAGGCCAAGGCGCGCGCCAAGCGCGAGGGCTTGCCCAGTTCGAAAACGCTGGTCAGGCGCGATATCGTCCGCTTTGTCACCGCCGGGACTTTGACCGAGGAAGCGCTGCTCGAACCGCGCCGCGCCAATATGCTGGCGGCGGTGGTCGAAGTGCGCGGGCTGTGCGGGCTGGCCGTATGCGACGTGTCGACCGGGCGCATGGAGCTGGAGGAATGCGAGCCCAGCCAGCTTGGCGCGGCATTGGCCCGCGTTTCCCCCAGCGAACTGGTCGCGCCCGACGATTGGGCGCAAGCTTCGCCGGGTGCCATCGCTCGCCCGCGC
This sequence comes from Alteraurantiacibacter sp., assembly GCA_039927835.1. Classification (GTDB taxonomy): domain Bacteria; phylum Pseudomonadota; class Alphaproteobacteria; order Sphingomonadales; family Sphingomonadaceae; genus Alteraurantiacibacter. Next base: position 18,100 of record JBDSUF010000052.1, on the reverse strand, counting down.
GCCGATTTTGGCAGCGATAGCGGCGCGGCGCGATTGCAGGCGATCCACCAGGTTGCCACGCTCGACGGGTTCGGCCAGTTCTCCCGGGCGATGCTGGCGGCGGCGGGTGGGCTGATCGCCTACCTTGACCACGCCGGGCGCGGAAAGCTGCCGCTGCTGCTGCCCCCTGTCGCCCGGCCGACCGGCGCGACGCTGGCAATGGACGAGGCGACGCGCGCCAGTCTCGAGATCACCACGGCGCAGAACGGCCAGCGGGCCGGGTCGTTGCTGGCCGAAGTCGATCGCTGCGTCACGGGCGCGGGCGCGCGGCTGCTGGCGGAGGACTTGTCTGCCCCGCTGACCGATCTTCTCGCGATATCGCAGCGGCTTGACCTGGTGGCCGAGATCTTCCGCGATCCGCTGCTGCGCGCCGACCTGCGCGGGCTGCTGCGGGCCATTCCCGACTTGTCGCGTGCGCTGGGCCGGATCGTGGCCGGGCGCGGAAGCCCACGCGATCTGGGGCAAGTGCGCGATGGGCTGTCGCAAGCGCGCCGCCTGCACGAAGTGCTCAGCCAGCGGCGCGACCGGCCCGCGCTGCTCGATGCCCTGCTGCCACACCTGACCGGCCACGGTGCGCTGACCGACCTGCTTGATCGCGCCTTGGTGCCCACCCCGCCCACCGAGCGCGGGCAAGGCGGCTATATCGCCGAGGGCTACGACGCAGCGCTCGACGAACTGCGGGTGATGTCGGGCAATGCGCGGCGCGCCATTGCCGCGCTGGAGAACCGCTACAAGGCCGACACCGGCGTGGCCGCGCTGAAGATCCGCCACAACGGCGTGCTCGGCTATTTCATCGAAGTGCCCGCCGCGCGCGCCGATCCGCTGATGGCGCCCGACAGCGGCTTCATCCACCGCCAGACGATGGCTGGCGCGGTGCGCTTCAACTCGCTGCACCTGCACGAGGAAGCCGCGCGCATCGCCGAGGCGGGCGGCCATGCGCTCGCGGCGGAGGAAGCGCATTTCGCGGAGCTGACCGGCGAAGTGGTCCAGCGGCGCGAGGCAATTGCCGCCAGTGCCGCCGCGCTCGCCCGGCTGGATGTGGCCGCCGGGCAGGCAGAGCGCGCGGCTGAGGGTAACTGGTGCCGCCCGCACATGACCGACGATACGACGCTGGCCATCTCGGGCGGGCGCCATCCCGTGGTCGAGGCGGCGCTGGCCCGTCATGGCGAGCGATTCGTGGCCAATGACTGCACCCTCTCGCCCAAGGACCGGCTATGGCTGGTCGGCGGCCCCAACATGGGCGGCAAGAGCACCTTCCTGCGGCAGAATGCGCTGATCGTGCTGCTGGCGCAGGCAGGCGGCTTCGTGCCCGCCGAGGCGGCCACCATCGGGCTGGTCGACCGATTGTTCAGCCGCGTGGGCGCGGCGGACAATCTGGCGCGTGGCCGCTCCACTTTCATGGTCGAAATGGTCGAGACCGCCGCGATCCTGGCGCAGGCAGGCGAGCGCAGCTTCGTGATCCTCGACGAGGTCGGGCGCGGTACCTCGACTTACGATGGCCTCGCGCTGGCCTGGGCCGTGGCCGAAGCGATCCACGAGACCAACCGCAGCCGCTGCCTGTTCGCCACCCATTACCACGAGATGGCGCGGTTGGCCGAAACCTGCCCTGCCCTGTCGCTGCACCACGTGCGCGCCAAGGAGTGGAAGGGCGATCTGGTGCTGCTGCACGAATTGGCCGAAGGCGCGGCGGATCGCTCGTATGGCCTCGCCGTCGCGCGGCTGGCGGGCGTTCCCCCACCGGTGGTGGCGCGCGCCAAGGCGGTGCTCGACAAGCTGGAAAAGGGCCGCGCCGAAACTGGCGGGCTGGCGGCGGGACTGGGCGACCTGCCGCTGTTCGCAGCCGCCGCCCAGACGGCCGAGGAGGAATGCGACACCTTGCGCGACGAACTGCGCGCGCTCGATGTCGACGCGCTGACCCCGCGCGAGGCGCTCGATCTGCTGTACCGGCTCAAGCGCGAGGCGGGCGACACGCTCTAGCTGTCGTCGTTCTCGAAACCGTCGTCATCGTGACCCTTGCCGAACTTTCCGGCATTGTCATCGTGGTTCGGTTCACCGTCAAACGCGCTCATGTCGATCCGGCCCGAGCTTTCCATGTCGCGCATATGATCGATCAGGTCCTGCGTCGAATCCTCGTTGAGGCGCGAGCCTTTGCGCTTGCTTTCGGTTGGCGAGTGCAAGGCAGGCTCGTTGCGCAGCGCTTCGTCAGCCAAGGTGTGGGCTTGCGCCCCATCATCGCTCTGCTCGTCGTTCTGCTCGGTGCCAGCGTCTTCGGGGCCAAGCTCGCCGTAATGGTCGATCATTGCCGTTCTCCTCTTCGCCAGGAGAAACGGCGGTGGTGGCAAGCGGCTCCGGCGCCTAGTGGTTGATCGCCAGCAGCACGAACACCACCACGATTGCCAGCGCCTGATACTTCACGCGGGCGAACATGGCCTTGTTCTGCTTGAGGTGCATCTGCGCCACGTATTCGGCGTTTTCCTGATTGTTGAGATCCACCTTGGTGGTCTGCAGGAAAGCCACGATCCCGCGCACCAGCGAGACCACGACCATCACGCCCAGCGCGACGATGACGAGAGTGAGAAACCAGTTCATGACGCATCATGTAAGCGCGCGGCGAGCGTAATTCCACCCGGCATTTGGCCCAGGCGCAAGGCTTCGGTGAGCGCCAGCCCGTGCTCGCCCGCCAGCCGCCGTTCGGCCAGCGAGGGCGAATTGCGGCGCTTGGCGAGCTTCTGGCCGCTCTCGTCGACCAGCAGCGCGTGGTGGTGCCAGCGCGGCACCGGCAGGCCGAGCAGTTCCTGCAGCAGCCGGTGGACGTGGCTGGCGGCGAACAGGTCCGCCCCGCGCGTGACCAGCGTGACCCCGTCCGCCGCATCGTCCAGCGTTACCGCCAGGTGGTAGGAGGCGGGCGTGGCGGCATCCTTGCGCACCAGCACCACGTCCCCCGCGAAGTCGGGCCGCGCCGCCTGCTCGCCGGCCAACTCGTCATGCCAGGTCAGCGGGCCGGTGATTTGCAGCGCCTTGGCCACATCGAGACGCCAGGCGACTTCGCCCGCCGGATCGCGCCGGGCATGGCGGCAGGTGCCGGGATAGACCGGCCCGTCCGGCCCGATCGTGACGGCAGCAGCGGCAATCTGTGCCCGGGTGCAAGTACACGGATAGAGCAAGTCCATGGCGCGCAGCCGCTCGGCCGCATCAACATAGGTCGCCAGCCGCGTGCTTTGCGCCGGAACCTCCTCCCACGCGAGGCCCAGCCAGGCGAGATCGGCACGGAATTCGCTCGCCAGCGCGGTCCGCGAGCGCTCGCCGTCGATATCCTCGATCCGCAGAAGGAACCGCCCGCCGCTCTGCTGCGCCAAGTCATGCGCCACGATCGCCGAGTACGCATGGCCCAGATGCAGCGGGCCGTTGGGGCTGGGAGCGAAGCGGGTGACCTCCATTCTCCCAAATAGCTGTGGATTGGCCTTTTGTAACAGTCTTGACGCTGTGGGGTGAGAAATGCTCCATTTGCTTGAGGAAGCGAGGAACAAGGCAGGTGTTCAAGGCCGATCTGATCGAACGGGCCAACCATTTCCGCAGCGCCATGGACGATCCCGCGCGGCGGCTGGAATCTTGCCCGGCGCTGGTGCTCAACGCCGATTACACGCCGCTAAGCTACTACCCGCTCAGCCTGTGGCCGTGGCAGACGGCGATCAAGGCAGTGTTCCTCGAACGGGTGGACATCGTGGCAAGCTATGAGCGGGCCGTCCATTCCCCCTCGCTCGACATGAAGATCCCCAGCGTGATCGCGCTCAGGCAATATGTCCGCCCCAGCGAGTTTCCCGCCTTCACCCGCTTCAACCTGTTCCTGCGTGATCGCTTCGCGTGCCAGTACTGCGGCAGCAGCCAGCACCTGACCTTCGACCATGTGACCCCGCGCCGCATGGGCGGGCGCACCAGCTGGGAGAACATCGCCACCGCCTGCGCGCCGTGCAACATGAAGAAGGGCGGCCGCACCCCGCGCGCGGCGGGGATGCAATTGCACGTGGCGCCGATCCGCCCGACTAGCTGGCAATTGCAGCAGCAGGGCAAGAGCTTTCCGCCGGGCTACTTGCACGAAACCTGGCGCGACTGGCTCTACTGGGACATCGAACTGGAGGAGTAGATTTTACCGCCATTCCGCCCCGGGCGGCCTGCAAATGGCGCTGCCACGCACTTCCGGTGCTCACGGCCCGTAAGGCCGCTGCGCTCCGGGTCGCGCGCCATCACCATTTTCGGCTCCCCCGGAACGGAATTGCGGCAAAATCTGGCTTACCCCTCGATCACCTGCGTCGCCGGGTGGTGCTTGTCGAGGTGACGCTTGACGATCTTCAGGTTGCGGCTGTTCGAGCGATAGAGAAAGTCGAACAGGTCGCCCGCCAGCGGGATCGCGCCGACCGCGCTGTCGAACGCAACATTGCCCGCCATGCGCCACAGCTTCCACTTGGGCAGCCCCAGGTTGCGCGCTTCCCACACGATGTAGGCGCCCATCGCCGCGGTCAGCAGGTCGCCCGCCACCGGGATCAGCCCGGCAATGGCGTCGAGGCCCACCGGACGGTTGATCACCGGGATCACGAACGAGCGCTCGAGCAACATCTCGAGCCCCTCGATACGGCGGCGAACTGACAGGGCATCGGTGCCAAGCGGCAGATCGGCGGCCATCGCCCTGGCGCGCTGGACGTGTGGCTGGTCGGAAAGGGCCATGGGCAGTTTCTCCAAGCGCGGGCTATTTGGCACGCACTGTGTTATCTGGGTATGACAGCCATGTCCGGCAAGGGGTGGAAGGCCCACAGGTTGGGCGCGAAGCCATCGACATTGCCGCGCACCAGCGACCAGCGCAGCGGCGGGCCGAACGGGATATAGGCGTTGGCCGCCGTCAACGCGGCCTCAGCCTCGCCCATCAGCCGCGCGCGGGTCGGGCTGTCGCGTTCGTCGAGCGCGCGACTGGCCAGCCGGTCGGCCTCGACCGAGCACAGCCCGTCCTCGAGGATGCAGTTGAACTGGTTGAGGAACCAGCGCGGCGAGGCATAGCGCGCCACCCTGTCGACCATTGCCAGATCGGCCCCGGTGCTGCTGCGCGCCTGCACCAGCGTGATACCCACCGTGCCCAGTTGACGTGCCAGCTCGCGCAGCAGCAATTGCTCGCCAGGAGCATTGCCGATTCCCAGGGTCAGCCGCCGCGCCTGCCCGTCGAGCCCGGCAAAGCGGCCAGAGGCGACAGCACGCAGGTCCTCGATCGAACGGCCCGGCCAGCGTTCGGCCACCGTGCCGGGGTCGTCGGGCAGCTCGGTCGCGACCAGCCGCGTGGTCGGTTCCCAGCCGCCGACGTTCAACACCGCCGCCAGCGCCGGGCGGTCGATTGCCATGGCCAGCGCCTCGCGCAGTTCGGGCGTGGCGAGCGCGCCGCGCGCGCGCTGGACACGCAAGCCAAACAGGCCAATCGCCGGATCGAGCCGCACTGTCCCGCGCGACAGCGGGCCGAAGTCCGCCAGCGGCAGGTTGCCCAGTCGTCCGCCGAGCACCACTTCGGCTTCGCCATCGTCGAATCGGGCAATGGCGGCTGCGGCTTCCTGCCCGGTCACGCGGATTTCGCGGACCTCGTCGCGCCAGCCTTCGACATCGGGCAAGCCCCGTTCGGCCGGCGGGCGCATCACCAGCAGCACGGCGTCCTCGTCGCGTTCCAGCACCATCGGCCCCGTCTCGCCCTCGCCGTGGACCAGCCCCAGCTCGGGTTGGGCGAGCACTTGCAGCAGATCGGGCATGGGGCTGGCGAGGCGCACTTCCACGACGCGCCCGGCCATCGCCCGCACTTCGTCGATCGGCACCAGATCGAGCCCCAGCGACGTTCCACGCAAAGCCCGGATCGCGCGCTGCAGCGCGTCGCGCACGCTGGAGGCGGTCAATTCCTCGCCATCGGGCCAATTTCCATCGCGCAGCCGGAAGACGAAGATGCTGCCATTCTCGATCACATTCCAGCGATCGGCCAGCGCAGGCACCACCTCGCCCTGCGCGTTCAGCGCCACCAGTCCGGCTCGCGTCGCGGCGCGAACGTGCTGGCCGCCGGGCGACAGGCGCACGCCCGGGGCGGTCAGCGAACCGGGTTGTTCCATGAACACGACGTCGAACGAGCCGTCATCCCCGGCGCCGCAACCGACCAGCGGCAGGCACAGCGCCAGTGCAAGCGCAAACGATGCAGCACGGATGCGTCGGGAGGAAACGGCAAGGCCCATGGCGCACGGGTGTAAGCCGCGCCGCGCCCTCCATCAACCTGCTAAGGGTTTACAGCTTGCGTAGTTTCTCAGGCGCGGGGGCTTGCGCTGGCAGCGGCGAACGGTGCGCGGCGCTAAGCGGGGTGGCCGCAGACTGTGTCGCCGGTGCCCGGGCCAGCCGGGGATCGATCTCTTCCAGGAAAGCGATGCCGAAGCGGTCATCCTGTTTCCACGCCACCGACCCGTTGACCCAGCCGATGTTGCGCAGTTCCACCGCCACCGGCTGGCCGCGCGTCACCGGGGCGAGACCCTCGGCCATCATGCCGCCGGCAGAGAGATTGCGGACCTTCACGCGGAACACGTCGCTGGTCCCGTCAAGGCGCAGCTGCGCCAGCAGGAACAGGCTGTCCCGGTTGACCTGGCGTGTCTCGACGTCCTTCATGACAAGGCGCACTTCTTTCCGTTTTCCGGCCGGCACGAAGCTGGCGCGGGCGTCTGAAAATACCCGACACGCTGTGCTCCGGCAATGGATAACAGATTGTTAATGCGGACGCTGCCGCGGCAGTACTGTCCCGGAACGGGTCAGTCGTCGCGGGAAACCTTTTCGCGCCGTTCATGCGCGGATTGCGCTTCCACCGTCATGGTGGCGATCGGCCGCGCGATCAGGCGGTTGATCCCGATGGGGTCGCCGGTAACCTCGCACCAGCCGTAATCGCCCTCGTCGATGCGGCGCAGCGCCGAATCGATCTTGGCGATCAGCTTGCGCTGTCGGTCACGGGTGCGCAGTTCGATGCCCCAGTCGGTTTCGGACGAGGCGCGATCGTTCAGATCGGGCTCGCGCATCGGTCCGTCCTGCAGGTTCTGCAAGGTGCCGACAGAGGCCTCGAAAATGGACTTCTTCCATTCCAGCAGCATCACGCGGAAGTAATTGAGCTGGGCTTCGGACATATATTCCTCGTCCTCGCCCGGCGCATAGTCGTCTGGCAACGCGCGCTTGGCTTTGACAAGGATATCAATGTCATCCCGGGGGATAGACGCCATGAAGATACTCCGAAAACTCTCCCATCCAGCCTGCCCTGCGTCGATTGGCGCCTGCCCATTGGGGTCTGTCGGCGGCCATGACCAGTCCGGAGTTGCTGCGGGCCTATAGTGTCCGGCCACAAGCCACACAAGCGCCAAATCGGCAGTTGTCCGAAGCTTGGTCCCGCGGGCCGGGAGACCGGAACGCGGACCCCAAACGTTGCCCTCGCGAAAACATCATTTCCGCCGCGTTAACCATTTCTTGACCCTGATCGTCAAAACCTTGGTGCAGCAAGAGCCGCGCACTGGGGTTAGCGGCCAACACAAGGGGTAAGCGATCATGGAACTGACCAAGATCGAAACGTTCACCAAGATCTATCCGGCCGACATGTCGGGCACCGACCTGATGGTCGCCAATCTGCTCGCGTGCGCCGCCGACGGCGATACTCACGCCTGCTTCGACCTCGGTGTGGTATTCTCGACAGGTAGCCACGGCGTCGCCAGCGACCTGGTCGAGGCGCACAAGTGGTTCAATCTCGCCGCCGCGCGCGGACACGAGGAAGCCTCCTGGTGCCGCGCCGACGTGGCCGACGAGATGACCGCACGCGACATTGCCGAAGCACAGCGCCGGGCGCGTTCGTGGCTCGCGGCCGGAACGCGCCGCGCAGCGTAAGCGGTGGTTTTGGCTGTCCTACAGCCAACCGCTTGTGCCAGCCGCTCAGCCGGCTCTTTGACCGGTTGAATTACTCCGTTGCGCGCGGCTGCAAGGTGACACTTTGCCGTCACAAGCTGACACTTTCGGGCGCAAGGTGACGTTTCGGCCCTGGACTGTGTTCCATGTGTTCCAGGTCTGTAGGGTTTAGCTCTTCCGGTACGGCGCCCGCTGGGCCAGCACCATGCGCTCGACCGCCATCCCGCGCCGCTCGCGGTCGAGGAAGTCGGACACCGCTTCCCGGAAGCCGGGATCGGCGATGTAGTGGAAGCTGGTGGTCGTCACCGGCTCGTAACCGCGAGCCAGCTTGTGGCCCCCTTGTGCCCCCGCCTCTACCCGCGTTAGGCCCCGTTCTATCGCGGCGTCGATCGCCTGGTAATAGCACAGCTCGAAGTGCAGGAACGGCTTGTCGACCAGGCAGCCCCAATAGCGCCCATAGAGCGCGTCGGGTCCGATCAGGTTGAGCGCACCTGCAATCGGCACATCGTCGAGATAGGCGAGCACCAGCAACACCTGTTCGCCCATTCGCTGACCAATCAGGTCAAAGGCTTCGCGCGTCAGGTACGGCGTGCCCCACTTGCGTGCCCCCGTGTCCTGATAAAACTGCCAGAAGGCATCCCAGTGCTCGGGCCGGATGGCATCGCCGGTCAGGTGGCGGATGGTGACCCCCTCCTGCGCCGCGCTTCGCTCCTTGCGCAGGGCCTTGCGCTTGCGCGAGGCGAGCGTGGCGAGGAACTCGTCGAAATGCGCATAGCCGCGATTGGGCCAGTGGAACTGGATGTCCTCGCGCTTGAGCCAACCGGCGGCTTCGAACCACGGGTGTTGTGCCTCTTCGACGAAGGTGGCGTGGGCGGAGGACAGGTTGCTGCCACCGCACAATCGCTCGGCAGCGCGCAGTAGGGCGGCGGCGTGGCCCGCATCAGTGGTCAGCACGCGCGGGCCGCTGGCAGGCGTGAACGGCGCGCAGATCTGCAGCTTGGGGTAGTAGTCGCCCCCGGCCCGGTGCCAGGCATCGGCCCAGCCGTGGTCGAACACGTACTCGCCCTGGCTGTGGCTCTTGCCATAGGCGGGCAGAGCGCCGAGCAGTCGCCCGGCGGCATCCTCCAGCACCAGCGGCAGGGGTTGCCAGCCGGTCCCTTCGCCCACGGAGCCGGAGTCCTCCAGCGCACTGAGGAAGGCGTGCCGCATGAACGGGTTGCCGCCCGCCAGCGCATCCCAGCGGGCGGCGTCGAGCGAGCCGACCCCGGGGGCAACGCGGATCGTCAGGCCCGCGTCAGAGGTCAAAGACCCGTGCCCTCGGCGATTGGGGCATCGGCGTGATCGGCGGCGCGCTGGCGCAAGGCGGGCGTGGCGACGGTCCAGGTGAGCAGCGGCAGACCGCGTGCGCGCTGGGCCTGCGCGAAGGCGGACGGCAGGTCGCGCACGTCATAGGCGAGGAACTGCGCCCGCGCCTCCCACAGCGCCAGATGACGCTTGACCGTGCCTGCGAAGGTGCGGCTGCCCTGCTCGGTCACCACCAGTCCGCGCAGCACAGCGGGGGCCTTGCGGGCGAACCAGGCACCCACGCGCGGGTCGAACGACATCACCGCGACCGGGCCTTGGTAGCCTTCCAGCTCGCGCCGGACGGCCTTGCACAGCTCGCGGACAGAGGCGGTGTGCTCGCTCTTGACCTCGATCAGCAGCGGCACGCGGCCCGCCATTTGCGCCAGGAGGTCGCGCAAGGTCGGCACGGCCTCTCCGCTGAGGGTGAGGATGAGCGCGGTGATCTCGGCCACGTTCAGCTGGTCCAGCCGCCCGGCCTGCCCGGTCAGCCGCGCCAGCTCGGTATCGTGGAACACGATCGCCCGGCCATCGCGGCTGAGGCGCACGTCGCACTCTATGCCGAGCCCGCGCTCGATCGCCAGCGCGAAAGCCCCGGTGGAGTTCTCGTCCAGACCCGCGCCGTGGACCCCTCGATGGGCATAGACCGAACCGCCCAGCCACGCTGCGGCGGCGGGATCGGGCGGCGGGGCCCGGCGGCGGTCAACGAGGGCGAAGAGCAACGATTGCGTCCACTTCCACCGCGGCACCCAAGGGCAGCACCGGCACGCCAACGGCGCTGCGGGCGTGCTTGCCCGCCTCGCCGAAGACTTGGCCCATCAGCTCGGACGCGCCGTTGGCGACCTTGGGCTGATCGGTGAACTGGGCGGTGGAACTGATGAAGGCGCCCAGTTTGACGACGCGTTCCACCCGCTCGAGCAGCCCGGCGGCGTGCAACTGCGCCAGGATCATCAGCCCGCAAGCGCGCGCTGCCTGCTGGCCCTGCTCCAGCGACACGTTCTCGCCCAGGCGCCCGGTGACCAGTGCGCCATCGACGAACGGCAGCTGGCCCGAGACATGCGCAAGGCCCGCAGCCTCGACCACCGGCACATAGGCGGCGACGGGCGCAGCAGCAGCGGGCAGCGTGATGCCGAGTTCGGCAAGTCGGGCGGCGATGGTCATGCGGGTTCTCCATGCAACGTTTCGAGCAGCCACGGCAAGGCCGCGTCCCAGGTGTCGATCCGCGCATGGGCATGGCCCGCCACATGCGCGCAAGGGATGTGCGGGGCGACGGCGGGCTCACCGCAGAAGTGCAGGCGGTGGACCGCCGGAGCTTCCAGCGACACCGATTCGTGGTGTTTGGCGATGTCATCGATGAACACCACCCGCCCGGTCGCGGCACGCTCGGCCACGATCCGCGCCAGAGCACCACCCTTCGGACCCTGGTTGGTGAACACCGGCACATCGATGCCCAGCGCCTGCAACTGGCGGCTGCGGGTGGCGTTGCGATGGTCGAGCAGGTTGGTCAGCACCACCACGTCGGCCTCGCGCTGCAGTTCAGTAATCGCCGCTAGCGCCCCAGGGATCTCGGTCTGCCGGTGCATCTCGCTGTCGAAGAAGCCGTTGAGGTAGTCCCACATCTCGGCTTCGCTGACCACGTCGTCCGATCCGCGGCGGCGGAAGCTCTGCACGAAGGGATCGCCGTCGAGCAGGAAGTCGATTCCATGCGCCTCGTCCAGCCAGTCGCGGAAGTGGCGCACCATGTGCAGCAGCACTTCGTCGCAATCGGTGATCACCAGAGGTCGGGGAGCCTTGCTGCTCATCGCGCCAGCTCCGCACGGGCGGCGGCGATCTGCGCCGGTGCCACGTCCAGCGCGTCGGCCGCGTCGAGCAGGTCGGGCTCGTGGGAACACAGAAAGTCGAGCACCGCACGCTGCGTGGCCCGGGTTCCCAACGAGTCGCGCAGGTGATCGGGTGTCAGGCCGGTCAGGTCCAGCAACCGCGTGGCACGACGATCATCGGCCAGCACCCAGCCGAGCGCCTGCAGGGCCAGGACGGTGGCGGCATTAACTCGATCTTCAGTAAGACGATGAATTGTCAGGGCTCCCAATTGGGCGTAACGCTTTCGGTGCTTTTCCGCAAAGGGCGCCCGGAAGGGTCGGTAAATGACGGGGGGCATTTGGGGACGCAATGACCAAACGAATCCTCGTTGTCGAGGACAACGACCTCAACCGCAAACTTTTTTGCGACGTGCTGATGGCATGCGGCTTCGACGTGGAGCCAGTAGCCGACGGTAACCTTGCGCTGGAACGGGCGCGCGGTTTCCACCCCAACCTGGTGGTGATGGATATCCAGTTGCAGGACGTTTCGGGTCTCGACCTGATCACCAGCATGAAGGCCGATGCCCTGCTGGGCGACGTGCCGGTGCTCGCCGTCACCGCCTATGCCGGCAAGGGTGACGAGGAACGCATTCGCCTGACGGGGGCAGAAGGCTACCTGTCCAAGCCGGTCTCGATTGGCCCCTTCATGGCCGCAGTGCGCGGCCTGATCGAGCGGACGAACTGAGCTTCAGCCCGAGAGCGCCATTTCCACCACGAAGGTCACCAGCGTCAGACACAGCCCCAGCATGAAAGTGCGGTAGGCATAGGACAGGTAGCGATACTTCTTGCGCTGCAGGACCTGCCCGTTCTGATAGATATCGTGCAGCATGGTGCGGAACACCGTTTCATCGGCGTGCAGTTCGCTCAGGATCGAATCCACCCATTCCTCCTCCGGCACATGGACGAAGAAGCCGAAGAACAGCTTGTTCGGCTTGTTGTCGGTGAACTTGCCCGACTTTGGGCTGCTGACCGAGGGCAGCACGGCAAACACCGCGCACCCGGCAGAGATGAAGGCGAACAGCGCCAGCACGCCCAGCGACCACGGCATGGCGCCATTGCGTGCCTGCCCCACCGCGATGGTGAACACCACGAAGGTCGCCCCCATCAGGATCGAGGCCTTGGCATCGGCCATCTGGCTCAACGCCAGGTTGATCTGTTGTGTTGTACGCACCAGGTGGATCGCATGGTTGGAAAAGCCCGACGGCGAAGGCAGCGAAGGCGCGGCCAAGGGGCGTTCTGGCGGCCGCTCGTCCAACAGATCAGGCACCTGTTCAGGCTGGGTTCCGGTTTCTGCCACGATTTGCCCCTCCTGCCTCCCGGCAATTGTCCCTGCACGCCGGATTACACCTGCGGGCGCGCTTGACAAGCGAACGAAAGAACCGCTTTTCGATTGCCAATCCAGCGGGCAGTCTTTGTGCCCGCAGCATAATCAGGAAATGTCTTCATGGACCGCGCCAAAGTCGATGCCACCATCCGCTCGCTGCTTGAGCCGTTCAACCGCAAGGGCGTGGACGTCGCCGATGCCACCACCTTTGCCGGTGACCTCGAATTCGACAGCCTGACGGTGATGGATTTCGTCGCTGCGATCGAGGACGAATTCGACATCATCATCAGCATGAACCAGCAGGCCGAGATCGAGAATTACGGTCAGCTGGTCGATGCCGTGATGACCATGCGGGGCAACTGAACACCATGAGCGAGACCGTGACCGAGCAGCGCGACCTGTTCTCCAAATTCGACGAGATCATCGCCGTGCGCGAGAACCTGCTGGCGACCGGGGTGGAAGACCCGTTCAGCCTGGTGATGGAGAAGGTCCTCTCGCCCACCCGCGCGATCTGCAACGGGCGCGACACGATTCTGCTGGGCACCTACAATTACATGGGCATGACCTTCGATCCCGATGTGATCGAGGCGGGCAAGAAGGCGCTCGACGACTTCGGTTCGGGGACCACCGGCAGCCGGGTACTTAACGGCACCTATCGTGGCCACCGCGAGGTGGAAGATGCGCTGAAGGAATTCTACGCCATGGATCACGCCATGGTCTTCTCCACCGGCTACCAGGCCAACCTGGGCATCATTTCCACCATTGCCGGCAAGGACGACTACATCGTCCTCGATATCGACAGCCACGCGAGCATCTGGGACGGCTGCAAGCTGGGCGATGCGCAGATCGTGCCGTTCAAGCACAACGACATCGAGGCGATGGAAAAGCGCCTCAAGCGCATTCCCGAAGGTGCGGGCAAGCTGGTCATCCTCGAAGGTGTCTATTCGATGCTGGGCGATATTGCCCCGCTTAAGGAGATGATCCGCGTCGCCAAGGAAAACGGCGCCATGGTGCTGGTCGACGAGGCGCACTCGATGGGCTTCATCGGCGAGCACGGGCGCGGCGTGGCCGAAGCGCAGGGCGTGCTCGACCAGGTCGATTTCGTGATCGGCACGTTCTCCAAAAGCGTCGGCACCGTGGGCGGTTTCTGCGTTTCGAACCACCCAAAGTTCGAGATCATGCGGCTGGTTTGTCGGCCCTATGTGTTCACCGCCAGCCTGCCGCCATCGGTGGTCCACACCGCCGCCACATCGATTCGCAAGCTGATGCACGGATCGAACAAGCGGGCGCACTTGTGGGAGAATTCAAAGACGCTGCACGCCGCGCTGCGCGGGCTCGGCTTCACGCTCGGCACCGACGTGCCGCAGAGCGCGATCATCGCGGTGATCATGCCCGATCTGGAGCGCGGCGCCGCGATGTGGGAGGCGCTGCTGCACGAAGGCCTCTACGTCAACCTCGCCCGCCCGCCCGCCACGCCGGCCGGCATGACCCTGCTGCGCTGCTCGCTGTGTGCCGAGCATACCGAAGAGCAGGTGCAGACGATCATTGGCATGTTCGAGCGCGCAGGGAAGGCTGTCGGGATTATCTGACAGGAACGGCTGGCGGCGTGATGCGTCTCCTGCTGCGAAGGAGATTGCATGATGACCACCAATACCGGCTCTGCCCGCTACGAAGGCTTTGGCAAGGATGGCAAGGGCCACGTCTCGACCGGCTCGGGAGCGCTGCGAGAACAACCATATGGGTTCGCCACGCGGTTTGAAGGAGCCAAAGGAACCAACCCCGAGGAGCTGATCGGGGCAGCGCACGCCAGCTGTTTCACCATGGCGCTGAGCTTTGCCCTGGCCCGCGCCGGTCATGCCGATGGAACGATCGAGACGACCGCGGCGATCACGCTGGAGAAGCAGGGAGACGGTTTCACCGTGACCCGCTCCGACCTTGTCACCATGGCCCGCGTGCCCGGTATCGCCGATGCCGATTTCCAGGCCATCGCCGCCGATGCCAAGACCAATTGCCCGATTTCCAAGCTGCTCAATGCCGAGATCACGCTGGCGGCAACGCTCACAAGCTAGTCGAGCAGCCACCGTGCGGTGAACTCGGCCAGCGCCATCCCGATCAGCTGTGCCACGATAAATGCCGGGATGTCCAAAGGCGCGATCCCGGCGAAGGTGTCGCTCACACTGCGGACCACGGTGATCGCCGGGTTGGCAAAGCTGGTGCTGGCGGTGAACCAGTAGGCTGCGCCGATATAGAGCGCCACGCTGGCAGGCACGGCGGCAGCGCGGTGGTGGCGGGTCAGCAGAATCACCAGCACCAGCCCAAAGGTGGCCACGACCTCGCTCAGCCATTGCGCCGGGCCTGATCGCACATGGGTCGATAGCTGGACAATCGGCAGGGCGAACATGGCGTGGACCGCCAGCGCGCCAAGAATGCCTCCGGCCAACTGGGCCAGCGTATAAGGCACCACCTCACGCCATGCGAACTCGCGCCGCCAGGCGAAGGCGAGCGTGACCGCCGGGTTGAAGTGTGCACCCGAGATTGGTCCCAGCATGGCGATCAGCACGAACAGCATCGCCGCCGTCGCAAGCGCGTTGGCCAGCAGCGCCAGCGCCACGTTGCCGCCCGCCAGCTGCTCACCCATCACGCCCGAGCCGATCACGCAGGCAAACAGCAGGAAGCTGCCGAGCGCTTCTGCTGCCAGTCGGCGCGATAGCCTGGCTTCAGTCAACCCCAGTGGCTCCTTCGCTCTCGCGACCGATGCGGATCAGCGCGTCACGCCATGCCTTAGGCTCCAGCGCATCCTCGTGGAGTGCGAGCATGGCGGTGACGCGGCCGGTCAATCTCCGGTAGGCCAGTTCGAAATCGGCCAGCGAACCATCGTGACCTTCGCCTGCCGGATCGGGGATGCCCCAATGCGCCTGCACCGGGCGACCCCAATCGCCGTTCATTGGCCAGATCGGGCAGCTTTCGCCCTTGGCGTTGTCGCACACCGTTATGACTGCGTGGAGCGGCGGAGCGTTATCGGCGGCGAACTCGGTCCAGCTCTTCGAGCGCATTTGGTCGATGTCGTGCCCTTTGGCTGCCAGCAATTGCAAGGCGAGCGGATTGGGTTGCCCGCGCGGTTTGCTCCCGGCGGAGAAAGAGTGGAAACGCCCAGCCCCCGCCTTCGCAAGGATGGCCTCCGCGAGGATCGAGCGGGCCGAATTGGCGGTGCACAGGAACAGGACATTGCGCATGGCTCGCTCCTAAGTCGCGCCTGTTACAAAACGGCAACCTGTTCGGTCGGTGCTGCGCAAGGTTCCGAAGCCTGCTCGCCGTCGCCGCCTTCGAGCAGGATTACCGCCGCAAACCCGGCAATCACCAATGCTACAAAGCCCAGCGTCACCAAGCCAAGGTATTTGTCGATGAAGGCCTTGATCGGCGCGCCGAACATGCGGAACAGCACGCCCACGATCATGAAGCTGATCGAGCGCGACACGAGGCTGGCTGAAAGGAACAGCCACAGCGGCAGGTGCACGAAGCCGGCGGTGATCGTCAGCAGCTTGAACGGGATCGGCGTGACGCCCTTGGCGACAAACAGCGAGAATACCGCCGCCGGTTCCTGCCGCAGGAAGCATACCGCGCGGGGGAAGCTCTCTTGCATGCCCAGCGCGGTGATCAGCCAGTCGCCCACCAGGTCGTAGAGGCCCCAGCCGATCGCATAGCCGAGCATTCCGCCTGCGACCGAAGCCACGGTGGCGACACCGGCGTAGCGAATCGCGCGCTTGGGATCGGCCAGGCACATCAGCCCCAGCAAGGGATGCGGCGGCACCGGGAAGAAGCTCGCCTCGACGAATGCGAACAGCGCCAGCCACCACACCGCATGGCGATGCGCGGCCTTCGCCAGCGTCCAGTCATAGAGGCCGCGGATCCACTTCATGCCCAAACTCCCCGCCCGCGCAACTCGCGCCTGCGATCTCGCGGTTACGGCAGGTCGAACCACGGCGCAAGCGCGTTCCAATTAACCTTATTAGCACTTTTACATTGACATTGTGACACTGTTTGGTTAGGCAACGGCAATTAAGCACTTTACAAACCCAAATTAGCCCGCTATCCAGAATGGGTAAGCGCAGCAATTCACCATGTCGGTTCTTTCTTCCCCTTACTTTCACGACGAAGCCAAGGCTTTTGAGTATCTTGAAAGCATCGAGTGGGCCGGTGGAGTGGTATGCCCGCACTGTGGCACCGTTGGTAGGCAATAGTCCGAGCGGAGACTGGTCGGGACAAGCGGGCTGCCTCGCCGCATTCCAGGCCGGCACCTGGTTGTTTGTGCTGCCGCGCGACGGAATGAGCGTGCTTGACCTGTCGACCGGCCAAATCGTTCGCTATCTCGACGGATGGCAGGTTCCCGCCGCGGTAGCGGCGGCAACCGGCGGGTCGGTGATCGACAGCCAAGCGCGCAATGCCATTACCCAGATCGTTGCCGCGCTTACGACGGCGGGCATTCTTTCGCCTGGCTAGTCGTCGGGCTGTGCCGCGTAGCAGGTCGGATCGACTATGCCGGCGTCTGCGAACCCTTTTTGCCGCAAGCGACAACTGTCGCACGCGCCGCATGCTCGACCATCGGCGGCAGGATCGTAGCAGGACCAGCTCAACGCCGGATCGAGACCCAATCGCGATGCCTCTTGGGCAATCCTGGCCTTGCTCCAGTATTGCAGAGGGGTGCGAATGGTGAAGGGCCGCCCTTCGGCGCCCTCGCGGGTGGCCAGGCGGGCTGTTTCCTGGAAACTGGCGATGAAATCCGGGCGACAATCGGGATAGCCCGAAAAATCGAGTGCATTCACGCCAATGAAGATATCGTGCGCGCCGATCGTCTCGGCCCACGCCAGCGTCAGCGACAGGAAGATAAGGTTGCGCGCCGGGACATAAGTCACCGGAATACCTTCCTCAAGGCCGCCCTTGGGCACTGCAATATCGTCAGTCAGTGCCGAGCCGCCGAATTGCCGCAGGTCAAGCGGCAGAACAACGTGACGTCGCGCTTCCAGCACGGTGGCGATCTGCCGTGCGGACTCGATTTCGCGCCGGTGCCGCTGGTTATAATCGATGGTGAGCGCACTGATCGCAAACCCCTGTTCGCGCGCCAGACCGCCCGCGACCATCGAATCGAGCCCCCCTGACAAGAGGACCACCGCGTGTCGTTCGCTTGGTTTCATGTGGCTTGGCTAGGCATATCGGCACCGATGGGCAAGTGCGCTGGGCATCAACTGGTTTAGCAGGGACTGGTTCAGCAGGGGCCGGTACGTCGTGCCTCGCCTTCGATTGCAAACGGTGCGCCGCCTTGGCTCCCCTGACTTTGCAGTTGCACCAGCCCGCTGCCTTCGCGCCGCACATTGGTCCGGCCATAACCGTCGCCGCGGCACGCATATTGCACCGTCACCTCTTCGGGATCGTCCTGCAGGACGAACTTCGTGCAGCCCGCCTGCCGATGTTGCAGCTGGATAAGCTCGTGTCCGGTTCGCACGCAGATGGAGCGGCTGGTGCTGTCCCCACGGAGCCGCAATTCCCAAGTGCCTGGAGTTAAGGTGCCGAGCATGGCCAGTTCGTTCACTTGGGCGGCGAGTGGCAC
>JBDSUF010000051.1:0-12589 GCA_039927835.1 Alteraurantiacibacter sp. | reverse complement strand
CTTCGCCCGCCACGCGGACTTCATAGTGCAGGTGCGGGCCGGTCGAGCGGCCGGTCGAACCGACGTAGCCGATCAGTTCACCCTTGCGGACCATCTGGCCGGGAGCGACGGTGTACGAGGTCAGGTGGCCGTAGCGGGTCTGCATCTGACCGCCATGCTCGATCTGGACATAGTTGCCGTACGAGCTGAACCATTGTGCCATGCCCACGCGGCCATCGGCGGTGGCATAGACCGGCGTCCCGCGGGGGGCGGCCAGGTCAACGCCATTGTGCTGGCGGCGGCCGCCAAGAACCGGGTGATTGCGCATGCCGAAACCGCTGGTCAGCGTCATGCCGGCGAGCGGCATCTGCGAGGGTATGGCAACGTCGAGTCGCGGAGCAGCAACGATCTGGCCGCTGGTAGTCACCATTCCGCCATTGCCCAGTTCACCCCAACTGGCGAACAGTTCAGTGAATTCGCTATCGTCACCCACCTGGGGAGCGTCAATGCGCTCAACCGAACCGGCGATCTGGACTGAAGTGGAAGCGGCGGCATCGTTTGCCAGAGCGGGCGTAGCACCAAGCACAAGGCTGGCCAGAACACCAAAAGCGGACTTGACGAACATACGATCCCTTTGTTTTTCAACGCCCTTGCGAGCGCTTCGTCAATTTCGCCGGACCCCATGCTGCCCCGAAAGGCCTCCCGTCCGAGGAAATTTCCAACCCCGGGAACTCCCCGAATGCTGGTGTGTTGGTTGGGTACGGGCACAAAGGTTAATCAGGCAAGCGCGCAGTTCCGATCGCGCGACAGACCGGCTGCAAGACGCGCTGAGTCGTTGAACGGGGGCTTAATCGCCGCGACAGCGAGCCGCCTGACCCTGTCCAGCCAGTAGGAATCGGCTGATTTTCCCGCACACTTCGCACCCCGGCGTAAATTGCCTTGCTTCAAGCGCTTCGGCGCGGATTTCGCCGTCAAGGATTCGTTCCGCGATCAGAGCGCACGCGCTGCCTCAAGCACTTCGGCGGCGTGCCCCTTCACCTTCACCTTACGCCAGACGCGCGCGATGCGGCCCGCTGGATCGACGAGATAGGTGGTCCGCTCCATGCCGATGTAGGTCCGCCCGTACATGCTCTTAAGCGTCCAGATGCCGAGCGCATCGGACACCCCGTTTTCCGCCGCATCGGACGCCAACGGCACCGCCAGCGAATGCTTGGCGGCAAACTTGACGTGCTTGGCGGGCGGATCCTTGCTCACTCCCAGCAGGGCCACCCCGGCAGCGTCGAACTCGGCCTTCAGCGCGGTGAAATCGAGGTTCTCGATGGTGCAGCCGGGGGTGTCGTCTTTGGGGTAGAAGAACACCACCAGCTTGCGCCCGGCGAAATCGGCGGCGGATATCGAGGTGCCATCGGGCAACTCCATCGCCATGGTCGGCATCAGGTCGCCAGTATCGGGATGGGTGGTATCGGGATTGGTGGTCATTGGTCAGTCTCCAGTGTCTCGTCGAACTGCTCGGCCCATTGCGCGGCGACGGCCCGACGCGCTTCGGCGATGCGCGTCAGCAGCGCGGCATAGTCGTTTTCGCCGCAAGCGGAGGCTAGGGCAAGGCGGGCGGCGGGCGGTGGCTCCTGCCCATCGGGCGCCAGCAGGCGGGCGGCGATGAGCACGCGGGCCAACGTGTTGAAGTGATCGACCAGGGCGGCTGGCACGAGCCCCGCCTGCGCCAGCTGCGCCAGCGCCACTTCCAGCGGCGGAACCAGAGCGGTCTGTTCGCGCAGTTGCAGATAGTGGACGATGAACTCGCAATCGACCAAGCCGCCGCGCGCCAGTTTGACGTCGAGCGGGCCGCGCTGCGGCTTGTGCTGGGCCATGTCGCTGCGCATCTTGAGCACGTCGGCGCGCAGCGTGTCAGGGTCGCGCTCTTTTCCAAGCGCCTCGGCAATTACCCCGCCCAGCCGCGCCCGCGCCTTGTCCGAACCGTAGAGCACCCGCGCGCGGCACAGCGCCATGTGCTCCCAGGTCCAGGCATCGTCCCGCTGATAGCGCGCAAAGCTCTCGACGCTGACCGCCAACGGCCCTTGCGTACCTTGCGGACGCAAGCGGGTGTCCACCTCGTACAGCGCGCCTTCCGAAGTCGCCACGCTAAGTGCGGCGGAGACGCGGGTGGCGAGGCGGTTGAAGTAGAGCGAGGCGGTGAGTGGGCGGACGCCGTCCGATTCCTCGCCCAGCTCGGCACCATCGAACAGGAACACCAGGTCGAGGTCAGACGCGTGGGTCAATGCCCCGCCGCCCAGCCTACCAAGGCCGAGGATGATCAGTTCCGCCCGGGCGGTCTGGGGGCCGATTTGCCCATGGTTTCGGGCAAACTCGGCGCTGGCGGCATCGGCGCCGGTTTGCAGCGCTGCCTCGGCCACGCGGCACAGCCCTTCGGCGATGGCGAGCGGGTCGTGCCGCCCTTCGACCAGCTGCACACCCAGCGCAAATCGCTCCTCGCCGACCACTTCGCGCAGGCGGCTGAGCCGCGCCTCGTAATCGGGCTGCTCGCTCGCACCCATGCGTGCCGCCAGCGTCGGCACGTCCTCGGGCAGATCGAGCGCGCTGGCATCGATCAGCGTGTCGAGCAGACCCACTCGCTGGGCCAGCGCATCGGCCAGCGGCGGGGCCAGCGTGATCAGCCGCAGCACCTGATCGAGCAGGCCTGGGCGCTGTTCGAACAGTCGGAACAGGTTGATCGCAGTCGGCAGCCGCGCCAACAGCGTTTCCCACCGGGCCAGCGCGCGCTCGGGCTCGGCGGCATGGCTGAAGGCCTGCGCCAGCACCGGCAAAACGGCATCGAGCGCCTTCCTTGCCTCCACCCCCTTGAGCGCGCGAATCGTGTCCTTCCAGTGCTCGGCGCGGGCGACCAGTGGATCGGTGGCAGCCGGAGCGGGAGCGCGCTCGGTCGGCTGGGCCCCCAGCAAGGCGTCGTAGCGCCGAGCAACCTCGCCGCAGACCCGCTCAAGGTCTGCCAGCAGCTCCTCGCCGCCCGCCAACCCATCAAGCCGGGCGACATTGTCGAGCGCCTCGATGCTGGGCGGCAGGCTGTGCGTCTGGCGATCCTCGACCATCTGCAAGCGGTGCTCAATCACGCGCAGCCGGTCATAGCTCTCGCCCAACGCCTGCGCATCGTCCGCCGTGATCACGCCTTCCGCCGCCAGCGCATCGAGCGCCGCGCGGGTGCCGCGCAGGCGGAGCGAGGGGCGGCGACCCCCGTAGATCAGCTGGTGCGTCTGGGCGAAGAACTCGACCTCGCGGATGCCGCCGCGCCCGCGCTTCAGGTCGAACCCCGGACCGGGAACGAGCGGGCCGGTGTAGGCTTGGCGGATGCGCGCGGTGAGGCGGCGGATTTCCTCGATCGCGGTGAAATCGAGGCTGCGGCGCCACACGAACGGACGCACCTGCTCGAGGAACGCCTCGCCCGCCGCCACGTCGCCGGCGGCGGCACGGGCGCGGATGTAGGCGGCGCGTTCCCACGCCAGCGCCGAGCTTTCGTAATGGCTGAGCGCGGTGCCCACCGAGATCGCCAGCGGACTGACCTCGCTGGCTGGCCTGAGACGCAGGTCGACGCGGAACACATAGCCCTCGGCGGTCTGCTGCGAGAGCAGTTCGACGAGCCCGCGGGCATAGCGCTGTGCCGCCTCGCCCGGCTCCTCGCTGGCACGGTGCGGCAGCACTTCGGGATCGAACAGCAGGATCGGGTCAATGTCCGAGCTGTAGTTGAGCTCGCCTGCACCGTGCTTCCCCAGCGCCAGCGCGATCAGCCCGCGCGGCTGCACATCGGGCATGCGGCGGGCGATGACCGCCTCGATCGCCCGGTCGAGTGCGCGGTCGGCCAGCGCGGACAGCTCGGCCATCACCCGGTCGAGCGGGAAGTGCCCGGCGAGATCGCCCACGCCCAGCACCAGCGCCAGCCCAAGCCGCTCGCGCCGAAGCGCCACACCAGGGTCGAGCGCCGGATCGAGCGTCTTGACCAGTTCCAGCGCCTCGTTCGCGCGGCCTTGGGCCAGCAGCTCGACGAGGTCGGGCCGACGCGTGCACGCCGTGGCCAGGAACGGCGAGTGCGCGCGGGCACGGTCCAGCGCCTGATGGAAGTTGGGGGTCCAGTCTGCCGTCATAGCCTTTCCCTGCCTCGCCCGGCGGCTGACCGCAAGCGCGGCGCTTGCTTGCCGGGGCCGCCTTTGCCAAAGCGCTCGCCATGACCGGAAGCTATCGCATGCCGCCCGAATGGGCCGAACAGGACTGGATCTGGATCGGCTTTCCCGCCGCGGCCGACTTGTGGCTGGAGGACCTTGAGCCTGCGCAGGAGCAGGTCGCCGCCTTCGCCAATGCCGTGGCCGAGACCGGGCAGGAGGTGCGGCTGGTCGTGCGCGACGAGGCCAGCGAGGCGGCGGCGCGGGCACTGTGTCATCCTGCCGTGGTGTTCGAACGCTATGCCTATGGCGACATCTGGCTGCGCGACACGGGGCCGCTGGTGCTGATGGACGAAGGCGGCAACCGCGCAGGCCAGCGCTTTGGGTTCAACGGCTGGGGCGGCAAGTACCTGCTCGAGCACGACCGCGAAGTCGGCGCGGCGCTGGTGGCGGCGGGCAGGCTCACCGATCTGGGCCAGGCCGACTGGGTGCTGGAAGGCGGCGCGGTCGACGGCGACGGCACCGGGCTGGTGGTGACGACCGAGCAGTGCCTGCTCAACCCCAATCGCAACCCGCAGCTGACCAGGGACGAGATCGCCGCGCGGCTTGAGCGCGATCTTGGCTTTGAACGCGTCCTGTGGTTGGGCAACGGCCTGCTGGGCGACCATACCGACGGCCACGTCGACAACCTCGCCCGCTTCGTCGCGCCGGGTCATCTGGCCATTCCGGTGGCGGTGGAGGACGACGACCCCAACGCCGCCACCTTCGACGATGCCGCCGCGCGTGCGCTGGCGATGGGGCTGACAGTGTCGCGCATTCCCTCGCCCGGCCTGATGGGCGACGACGAGGATGTGGAACCGGCGAGCTACATGAACTTCGTCATCGCCAACCGCGTGGTGGTGGTGCCGCTCTATAGCAGCGCGCAGGACGAGGCGGCGATCATGGCGATTGCCGACCTGTTCCCCGGCCGCGACATCGTCGGGCTGATGGCCGACGCGGTGCTGACCGGCGGGGGCAGCTTCCACTGTTGCAGCCAGCACGTGCCAAAGGCGCTTTAACCTTTCGTTAGGGAATTGGGCGGAAAAGCGATGGCATGAGCAAGGCCATCGCCCTTACGCGCCATTACGCATTCGATTCGATCGAACTGCTGCGCTGTGCGATCGTCCTGACCTGCGCCGCCGCGCTGATCGCAGCCGGGGAAGCGCTGCCCTTCTAAGTCCCTGATTTCGCGCAACCTGGAACACATGGAACAGTGTTCAGGGGCGAACCGTCACCTTAGGTTCAAAAGTGTCAGCTTGTGCAGGTGAAGTGTCACCTTGCGGGATAGATTGACGGGTTCAATGAGCCGCCGTTCCGCTGGCACAGGCAGCCCGCTGTAGGATAGCTCTTTCATCCTCCCCCAAGGTCACCCCGGATTTGTTCGGACCACCGCAAGTCCGGCGCCCTCGCCTCGCCCGTCAGCAGCGCAATCGCGTCAGCCAAAGCCATAACCTTCTGGTGCTCGGCCCCCAGCGTGCGCAGGGCGATGGTGCCTTCCTCGGCCTCGCGTTTGCCGACGACCAGCAGGAACGGCACCTTGGCCAACGAATGCTCGCGCACCTTGTAGTTGATCTTCTCGTTGCGCGTGTCGGTGTCCACGCGAATGCCCGCTGCGGCCAGCGCCGTCGCCACTTCCGCCGCATAGCCATCGGCGTCCGAGACAATCGTCGCCACCACCGCCTGCACCGGGGCCAGCCACACCGGCAGGCGCCCGGCGAAATGCTCGATCAGGATGCCGATGAACCGCTCGTACGACCCGAAGATCGCCCGATGGAGCATCACCGGGCGGTGCTTCTCGCCGTCCTCGCCGACATAGACCGCGTCGAGCCGCTCGGGCAGCACCCGGTCGGACTGGATCGTGCCCACTTGCCAGGTGCGCCCGATGGCGTCAGTCAGGTGCCATTCCAGCTTGGGAGCGTAGAACGCGCCTTCGCCGGGCAGTTCTTCCCAGCCGTATTCCTCGGTGGCGAGACCAGCCTCGACCACCGCGTTGCGCAGCTCGTCCTCGGCCATGTCCCACATGGCATCGGTGCCGAAGCGCTGCTCAGGGCGCAGCGCCAGCTTGATCGAATAGGTGAAGCCGAAGTGGCGATAGACCCGGTCGGCCAGCTCGCAGAAGGCGCGCACTTCGGCCACGATCTGGTCCTCGCGGCAGAAGATATGCGCGTCGTCCTGGGTAAACTGGCGCACGCGCATCAGGCCGTGCAGCGCGCCGTGCGGCTCGTTGCGGTGGCAGCAGCCGTTCTCGTAGATGCGCAGCGGCAGGTCGCGATAGCTGGTGATGCCCTGCTTGAAGATCAGCACGTGCGCCGGGCAATTCATCGGCTTCAGCGCCATCCAGTCGGCCTCGCCGCTGATCACCGGCCCCTCATCCTCGGTATTCGGCACCTCGTCGGGGATCACGAACATGTTGGCGCGGTACTTGCCCCAATGGCCGCTTTGCTCCCACTGGCGCGCGTCCATCACCTGCGGCGTCTTGACTTCCCTGTAGCCCGCACCGTCGATGGCGCGGCGCATATAGGCCTCCAGCTCGCGCCAGATCCGATAGCCGTGCGGATGCCAGAAGACGCTGCCGTGCGCCTCTTCCTGCAAGTGGAACAGGTCCATCTCGCGCCCCAGCCGGCGGTGATCGCGCTTGGCGGCTTCCTCCAGCCGGGTGAGGTGCGCGTCCAATTGCTTCTTGGTCAGCCAGCCGGTGCCATAGATGCGCGTCAGCTGCGCGTTCTTCTGGTCGCCGCGCCAGTAGGCGCCCGCGACGCGCATCAGCTTGAACGCCTGCGGATCAAGCTTGCCGGTGGAAGGCAGGTGCGGGCCGCGGCACATGTCCATCCAGTCAGTGCCGCTCCTGTAAACGGTCAGTTCCTCGCCTTCGGGGAGTTCGGCGGCCCACTCGGCCTTGAAGCTCTCGCCATCGGCCTGCCACTTGGCGATCAGGTCCGCCCGGGACCAGACCTCGCGGGTCAGCACCTTGTCGGCGCGGATGATGGCGCGCATCTGCTCCTCGATCGCGGGCAGGTCCTCCATGGAGAACGGCGCGCGGCTGGCGGGGGCGAGCACATCGTAATAGAAGCCATCGTCGGTCGCGGGGCCGAAGGTGATCTGCGTGCCCGGCCACAGCGCCTGCACCGCTTCGGCCAGCACGTGGGCATAGTCGTGCCGCACCAGCTCGAGCGCGTCGGCCTCGTCGCGGCTGGTGACCAGCGCCAGTTCGGCATCGCCGTCGAACGGACGGGTCAGGTCGCGCAATTCCCCGTTGACGCGCGCGGCCAGCGCAGCCTTGGCGAGACCGGGGCCAATGGCGAGGGCGACGTCGGCGGGCGAGGAGCCTTGCGGCACTTCGCGGACCGAACCGTCGGGCAGAGTGATCTTGAACATGGCGGACATGGGTTAGGCCCTTAGCGGGGCAAACCCGTTGCCTCAACCGCGCTTGTCGGTCCATGAGCAGCGGCGATGACTGACACCCGATTTCACCTAATGCCCGACGGCATCCGGCTTGCCTTTCGCCACACCTCCGGCAGCGGCCCGGCGGTGCTGTTTTTGCCCGGCTATATGTCCGACATGGCGGGCAGCAAGGCTTGCGCCGTATTCGACTGGTGCGTGGCCGAGGGGCGCGAGTGCCTGTTGCTCGACTATTCGGGCTGCGGCGTGAGTTCGGGCCAGTTTGCCGATGGCAGCTTGAGCAAGTGGTGCGGCGAGGTGCTGGCGCTGGTCGCCGCGCGGGTGACGAGTGAGCGCTTGGTGCTGGTCGGCAGTTCGATGGGCGGCTGGCTGATGCTGCTGGTCGGTCGCGCTCTAGCGGATCGTCTGGCGGGCCTTGTCGGCATTGCTGCCGCGCCGGACTTCACCGACTGGGGCTATGCGGACGGGCAGAAGGCACTGTTACAGCAAGGGCAGACAGTATTCGAAGACAACCCTTACGGTCCCGAACCCACCCCGACGCACGCCGCGTTCTGGGCCGATGGCGAGGCGAACCGCCAGCTTGGTGGGGAGGTACCGCTGGCCTGCCCGGTGCGGCTGCTGCATGGGCAGCTGGACACCGATGTGCCGCCGCAGGTGTCGCTGCGCCTCGCTGCTGCCTTGCGTTCAGAGGATGTGCAGGTGACGCTGGTCAAGGGCGGCGATCACCGTTTGTCGCGTGACGGGGACATCGCCCTGCTGCTCCGGACGATTGCTTCGCTGACATAGGACACGCCGATGTTTGCCCTCCTTTTCGCCCTCGCCCAGCAAGGCGCTGCCGTCACTCCGCCGACGCTGGAAGAGGACCGCCTGATCGCCTGCATGGCCGAGGCGCGGGCCGATCCGGCGCAGGCGATCATAACCGCTTCGGGGTGGCTCGAGGGGTCGAGCGGCCTCGCCACCAGCGCGCCGCACCAGTGCCTCGGGTTCGCCTACGTTGGGCTGCTCAGGTGGGACGCGGCAATGCTGGCGTTCCAGACCGCGCGCGACAATCGCCCGGCGGAAGATCGCGCAGGCCGGGCACGGCTGGGGACCATGGCCGGCAATGCCGCGCTGCAGGCGGGCCAGCCTTTGGTGGCCGAAGGGGCGTTCGCCGCCGCGATCGACGACGCGCTGGCGGGCGGCGATCCGGCGCTGGCGGGCGGCGCTGCTGCCGACGGTGCCCGCGCGCTCGTCGCGCTGGACGATGCGCCCGCCGCCGCCCGCTCGCTCGAACGCGCCCGCGAGCTGGCACCGCAGGATGCCGCCGTCTGGCTGCTCTCGGCCACGCTCGCCCGGCGCATGGAGGACCTGGCCAATGCGGCTGCGTGGATCGCCACCGCCGCACAGCTCGAACCGCAGAATGCTGCCGTCGGGCTGGAGGCCGGCCTGATCGCCGCGCTGGCGGGCGACGATGCCGCCGCGCGCGCCAACTGGCAGGCGGTGATCGCGCTCGACCCGCGCTCGGCACAAGCGGAGACGGCACGCGATTACCTGACGCAGCTTGAACAAGCACCCGCCGCACCATAGCTTGGCGGCATGGTACCCTTGTCCGTCCTCGACCTCGTCCCGATCCGCCAAGGCAGCGGTGCGGGGGAGGCGCTGCGCGCGGCGGGCCAATTGGCCAAGGTCGCCGAGGACGCGGGCTACAAGCGCTTCTGGGTGGCCGAGCATCACGCCAGCCCCGGTATCGCGGGCGGGGCCACAGCGGTGGTTCTGTCGCACATCGGCCATTGCACCAGCACCATCCGCGTGGGCTCGGGCGGGATCATGCTGCCCAACCACAACCCGTTTGTGATCGCCGAGCAGTTCGGTACGCTCGACGCGCTGTTTCCCGGGCGGATCGACCTCGGCCTTGGTCGTGCGCCCGGAGCCGCGCCGATCCTCGCGCAGGCGCTGCGCAAGGATCTGGGCCGCGCCGCCGAGTATTTCCCGCAGGACGTGGTCGAGCTGCGCGCGCTCCTGACCGGCGATATCGAGCTGCCGATCGCTGCCACGCCGGGGCTGGGCTCGCAGATCGAGATGTGGATGCTCGGCTCGAGCCTGTTCGGTGCGCAATTGGCGGCGCAACTGGGCCTGCCCTATGCCTTCGCCAGCCACTTCGCGCCCGATCATCTGGACGCCGCGCTGGCCGCCTATCGCCAGCAGTTCCGCCCCTCGGCCTATCTCGACAAGCCCCACGCGATGGCGGCGATGACGGTGATTTGCGCCGATACCGACGCCGAAGCCGAGCTGCTCGCCTCATCGCAGGACCAGGCCTTCGTGGCCTTGCGCACCGGCGATCCCGGTCCGCTGCCGCCCCCGGTGCCCGGTTACCGCGCCAGCCTCGACATGTCTGCGCAAGGCATGCTGCAACGGCTTTCGGTTGCCCGCGCGGTCGGCTCGCCTGCCACTGTGCGGACAAGCATTGCCCGCTTCGTCGAACGCACGCAGGCCGACGAGATTATCGTCTCGGGCGCCACGTTCGATCCGCAGGCACGGGAACAATCGCTGCGCCTGACGAATGAAGCAATCGGGACTGAAACCGCTGCGGCTTGAGCCAATTTGGTTGCAGTTAAAATCGGTTTGCGGCTATCCCGCCCGCCGCAAGGGAGAGGAACACCGATGGCCAAGCCCCATAGGCAGCCGACGCCGCTGACCGTTCTGCACGCGTATATTGCCGGTTCGATCCTGCCCGGCGAGGAGCCTTTGACCGGGGCCAGGCTCGATCACGCGGCCGGGTTCCTGCTCGAAGCCGCGCAAGTCCGGGCAGACGGCAAGGCGGCGGTACTGGTCCGCAGCAACAGCGAGGTGACCGCGAGCACCCGCCGCGTGACGCAGGTGGCCGCCGTCAATCGCGACATGCCGTTCCTGGTCGATTCGGTCAGCCACGCGCTCGCCGCGCAGGGGCTGACGGTGGACCTGCTGGTGCATCCCATCGTGCCGATCCAGCGCAACGCCGATGGCTCGCTGGCCGCCCTGCTCGATGGCGACGGCACGCCCAAAACCCGCGAAAGCCTGATCTACCTCGAAACCGACCGCATCGATGCCCGCCAGCGCCGCGCGCTGGAGGCGGAGCTCGCCGTCACGCTGGCTGATGTGCGCGCCGCCGTCGCCGATTGGCCGGCGATGAAGGCGGCGCTGCTGGCCGACGCCGGGACACTTGCCGACGACGAAGGCTCGGCCTTGCTGCGCTGGCTGGGCCACGGCATGCTGACCCAGCTGGGCCACGTGGTCCGCCGCCGTGATGGCAAGCACCGGCAGGCGCTCGGCCTGTGCCGCCGGGCGGCGGGCGGCTTGTTGTCGCAAGACGGCTGGGAGCGCGCCTTCGCCTGGTTCGACAGCCCGAAAACCCGCCCTGCGCCGCTGATCGTCAAGGCCAACGTGATCAGCCGCGTCCATCGCCGGGTCCCGCTCGACCTGTTCATCGTGCCGGTGATCGAGGATGGCGAGGTGATCGCGCTGTCCGCTCACGCGGGCATTTGGACCAGCGCCGCGCTGGCCGCCCCGCCGCACGAGGTGCCGGTTCTGCGCCAGCGGCTGGCGGCGATCATGCAGCGGTTCGATTTTGTCCCCGGTAGCCACGACGACAAGGCGCTGGTCCATGCCCTGTCGGTCCTGCCGCACGATTTGGTGATCGGCTTCACGACAAGTGATGTTCTGCGCGTGGCCACCGCGATGATGGCGCTGGTCGACCGGCCGCGCCCACGCGCCACGCTGGTCACCGCGCCGTTGGGCCGCCACGTGTTCGCCTTCGTGTGGCTGCCGCGCGACCTGATGTCCACCGCC
This sequence comes from Alteraurantiacibacter sp., assembly GCA_039927835.1. Classification (GTDB taxonomy): domain Bacteria; phylum Pseudomonadota; class Alphaproteobacteria; order Sphingomonadales; family Sphingomonadaceae; genus Alteraurantiacibacter. Next base: position 1,202 of record JBDSUF010000051.1, on the reverse strand, counting down.
ACCCGGCTGCAGATCCAGGCGCTGCTTGAGCAGGAAACCGGCACCACCACGCTCGACTGGAGCCTGACGGTCGAAGGCGGCAGTCTGGCCGTGCTGCGCTATGTCCTCGATGCGCGCGGCATGGCCAAGGCCGTGGACAGCGCCGCAGTCGACGCAAGGCTGCAGGACCTGTTGCGCGGCTGGACCGATGCGGTCGAAGCCGCGCTGGCCGCCAGCGAAGAACCGAGCCGGGCCGCCGCGCTTGCGCTGCGCCACGCGCCGACGTTTCCGACCTCCTATCGCGCCGCTTACGGCCCGCAGGAAGCCGCGCGCGACATTGGCCGCGTGCGGCTGCTCGGCACGGACGACCGCTTGCTGGCCCTGGGTCGTGACGTGCGGCTGTACCGGCTGGATGGCGATGTGCCTGACCTGCTGCGCCTGAAAATCTACCAGCACGGCGGCGCGATGCCGCTGTCCGATGCCGTTCCCGCGCTGGAGAACTTCGGCTTCCGCGTGCTGTCCGAAGTGCCCACCACGCTGGCCGGAAGCGATCCGGAAACCGTCGGCGACAGCGCGCCGTGGGGCACGATCCATGATTTCCAGCTGGCCCTGGCCCCGGGCAGCACGGCGAGTGACATGCTCGACCGGGCCGCGACCATCGAACAGGCGATCAACGCCGTCCTCAACGCGCGCGCCGAGAATGATGTGTTCAACAAACTGGTCGTCTCGACCGGCCTCGACGCGCGCGAGGCCGAATGGTTGCGCGCCTTCTACCGCTACCTACGACAGGGCAGCATCTCGTTCACCATCTACACCGTGGTCGACGCGCTGGCCGGTGCGCCCGCCGTCACCCGCGCGCTGGTGACGCTGCTGCGCCAACGCCATGATCCGGCCTTCACCGGCGACCGCGCGGCGGCGACCGAAGCCAGTGCCGAAGCGATCCGCGCGGGCCTCGCCAAGGTCACCGCGATCAACGACGACCGGGTGCTGCGGCTTTATTGGCAAACCATGCTGGCCGTGCTTCGGACCAATATGTTCGCGCCTGCGGGCGCGCTGGCGCTGGCCTTCAAGTTCGACTCGTCATTGGTGCCCGGCTTGCCCAAGCCGGTGCCGTGGCGCGAGATCTTCGTCTATTCGCGCCGGGTCGAGGGCATTCACCTGCGCGCTGGCCCGGTGGCGCGCGGTGGCCTGCGCTGGTCCGACCGGCGCGACGACTTCCGCAC
>JBDSUF010000050.1:0-85031 GCA_039927835.1 Alteraurantiacibacter sp. | reverse complement strand
CGCATGATGTGGATGCTTTCGGCTTCCAGCCGCTGGAGGTGGGTCAGGCTTTTCATCGTGATCGTGCCCTTGGCGCAAAGCGCGGCAAATGCCTTGCGAGAAATTCTTTCACCCCCTCAAAGCGGCGGGAATGGAGTCCACTGTTCCCCGGCGGGCAGGGGCGCGAAGAGGACGTCAAGCATGGCCTCGGTCACGCCCTCGGCGGTTGCCGGTTGCCAGCTTGGGGCATTGTCCTTGTCCACCAGCACCGCGCGCACGCCCTCGCGAAAATCGTGTCGGGCAATCATGCGGGTGGCGAGGGCATATTCGCGGGCCATTTCCTCGGCAAAATCGGCGGGAGCACTGGCGATCTGGCGCAGCGCGACCTTTGCTGTGGTGGGACACTTGGCGGTGACCGCCTTCAGTTCTTTGCCCGCCCAATCGGACGGATCGGCGGCGAGTGCCTCAATGATCCCTTCGAGCGTGACGGGAGCGAACAGCCGCTCGATCCGCTCGGCGTTCCGCTCCAGCCGCGCGGACGGAGCGGGGGTCGAGAGGTCCGCCAGGATCTCGTCCGCCGCGCTGGGTTCCTTGGCAATCGCCTCCTTCGCCTCGGTCAGGTCATCGCTGGCGAGGTAGTGCGTCGCGAGGCCCGCCCACAGGCATTCCGCCCCGTCCAGGCGCGCGCCGGTGAGCGCGAGGAACTTGCCGAGATGACCGGGCAAAGTCGCCAGATAGAACCCCGCGCCAACATCGGGAAACAAGCCGATCGCGCCCTCGGGCATGGCGAACAGGGTGTTCTCGGTCGCGACGCGATAGCGGCACGGCAGCGCCAGCCCCACTCCGCCGCCCATTGTCACCCCGTCCATGAAAGCGATCACCGGCTTCGGGTAGGTCTGGAGAAGGTGGTTGAGGCGATACTCGGCATGGAAGAACGCGCGGCCCGCCACGCCGCCATCCGCCAACACTGAAGCGCGGACCGAAATCACATCACCGCCCGCGCAAAACCCGCGGGTGCCATCGGCATGGTCGAGCATCACCGCCTGCACGGACGAATCGCCGCGCCACGCCAGCAGCGCGTCGGACAGTGCCTCGCACATGTCGAAGGTCAGCGCATGGATCGCGCGGGGACGGTTGAGACTGAGGCGGGCGATGGAGCCTTCGCGGCGGGTCAGAATCTCGCTTGACACATCATTGTCCATTCGCGGGTGCGACTGGTTCTTCGCCGAAGATCACACCCCAGCCAAAGTTGTATGTGCGCGTGCAGTTCTGAGGATCTATTTCTAGCGCAACGCGGTCCACCCACCGGCGGTCGCTGCGATTGCCGGAAAGCGCAGAGCCGGCAATGTGGATGGCCGGGCGGTACCTGCCATCTTCTTCGTCCAACCGCATGACTTGATAGAAGAGCTCCGGCCCATCGTTGATCGCGTAATAACGCATTCCGCCTTCGATCCAGACAGGACCCTGTGCGGGTGTTGTTTGTGGCCTGAAGATTTCGCCCAAGGTGAAGACGATATCCTCTCCGTTGGCCAGTCGCAGACGGATCGAACCGTTATGAATCCCGCTGTAATTCAGGAAGGCAGTTTCGCCTACTTGAGGCAAAATTACCATGTCTTGCATACAGACACGGGCGGGGCCGGATGTTGCGAAATCGGCTGCTGGCCCGATCTCTATGCCGTTGACGGTCGTGGGATTTTCACTCTGAGCTAATGCTGCGGTCGGCAGCAGTGCCAACAAGCACAGGCAACGGACGAGGTGCCTCACTGCCCCGCGCCCACCACGGCCTCGGCCTCGATCTCCACCTTGAAGTCGGGACCGGCCAGCGCGCTGACCGCCACCAGCGTGCCTGCGGGGCGCGCGTGGCCGCAGGCGGCGGTGAAGGCATTCGTCACCGCCATGGCATCGGCAATGTCGGTTACGAACATGCGCACGCGCACGATGTCGCCCGAATGACCACCCAGTTGCTGGATATAGTCGATGATCTGTTCATAGCACCGCTCTGCCTGGCGCCCGGCGTCGGGGCTGATCGAGCCATCGGCCTCCACGCCCACGTTGCCTGCCACGATGATCCGGTCTCCCACGCGGATGGCGCGGGTGAACTTGGCCTGTTCCTCGAACGCGCCCAACGGCGGGATGCGCTGGCGGCCGTCCTGCGGTTCATTGGCGTTGGGACCAATATTAGGTTCAGCCACAGGAAATCCTCTCGATCACCATGTCGTCGTCGTACGAAACGGTCAGCCGGTCCTGGCGGAAGTCCATCGTGACGGCGGTGCGCGGCGGCACCCAGCGCAAGGTGCGCGCGCCGGTCAGCCGCAGCAGCGTGGCACCCGCTTGGGCGCTGGCGGTGTGGCCCACATGGTCCTGCACGCCGCTGGCATCGCATTCGCCTGCCGGTGGTCTTGCTGGCGGCTCGCCGTCGGCAGGGGTGGTGGCGCAGGCCGACAGCGTCAGCGGGGCGGCAAGCATGAAGGTCATTCGGGTCATCGCGGGTCTCCCACTTTCGGGCGCCATCTTAGCCGCGCCCCTCGCATTGTCGATCAGGCGCTGATAAGGACATTGTCAACAAGTCTCCCGAGAGGATAGCCGTGACCCTTACCGCAACCCCCATCCTGCCCCGCTTTGGCGCCGAATGTTCGGGCCTCGACCTGACCCGACTGCTCGGTCCTGATGACCTGGCAGACGTGATCAAGGCGATGGACACCTGGGGCGTGACCGTGTGGCGCAGCACCGGAATGGACGATGCGCAGCACGTCGCCTTCAGTCGTAACTTCGGCTACCTCGAACGGGTTCCCGCGCGCGAGGGCGTGAAGACGCGCCTGCCGTTCCGCGAACTGTTCGATGCCTCCAACCTCAACGTCGAGGGGGAGATCACCAAGGACGAGGCGGCCATCGCCTACCGCAAGGGTGACCGGCTGTGGCACACCGACAGCGCCTTCATGGAAAAACGCACCTCCTATTCGTTGCTGCTGGCACACCAGGTGCCGGGCGAAGGCGGGCAAACGTGGTTTGCCGATACCCGCAGCGCCTATGAAGACCTGCCGCAGGACATGAAGGACAAGCTGGAGGGCCTGATCGGCATCAATTCGCTATGGTGGAGCCGCAAGCAGGCCGGGGCCGACATTGCGGAGGAAGAGATCGATGAGCGACCCAAGGCCGAGCACCCGCTGGTCCACGTGCATAAGGGGTCGGGCCGCAAGGCGTTGTTCATTGCCGCGCACACGATGGACATCAAGGGCATGGACAAGACCGAAGGCCGCGCGCTGATCAAGCAGCTGATCGACCACGCGACGCAGCAGCAGTACGTGTTCAACGTCAGCTGGAATGCCGGCGACATGGTGATCTGGGACAACCTGTGTTCGATGCACCGCGGCGGCGAGTTCGATGCCGCGCACGAGAAACGCGACATGCGCCGCACCACGGTGCGCGAAGGGACCGAGCCGCACCAGATGGAAACAGGCGACGATCCCTATGGCGCGTTGTTTGCCCGCGCGCCCAAGACGGTAGACATCAACGCCGCGCGAGTGGTGGGGCGCTGACCTGGCGTCAGGACGGAATCCGTCGGCAATCGTTGACCAGGCGGCGGCCGGCAAAGCGATCGGCCAGCCAGGCCAGCGTCTCGGTCGCGCTGTCGGCGGCTGATCGGGCATGATCGCCCCCGGGCAGTTCGATCCACCGCAAGCCCCGGGTGCGGCATACCCGGTGGGCGAAATCGCGCGTCACTTGCGGCGCCACCACCGGATCGGCCACGCTCTGCGCGATCAGCACGGGACCATGCAGCGCGCGCGGGTTGACGCTGTGGCGGCGGGCAAGATCGCCCCACACCGGCACCGTGGCGATATCGGTGTCGCGGATTGCTTCCTTGATCGCCAGCACGCCCAGCATCGTGCCGAGGCGCGGGGTGGCATCCAGCTCCACGCAATTGTTGCGCGCCAGACGGGAGGCCACACCGCGATTGATCGGGTTGAACAGGCTGCCCATCGGCACGCCGTATCGCTCGGACCAGCTATAGCTGACGAAGGCCATCAGGAGCGCGCGCACGTTGGGATCGCTCGCTTCGGCCAGGTTGCGCGGCAGGTCTGTCGGCGGAGCGGCGGCGGCGGTGGCCACCAGCGTCAGTTCGCGCGCGTAGCTGCCGGCTTCGGCGGCGGTCCACAGCGCCGCGTGGCCGCCCTGGCTCTCGCCCCAGACAGCGAAACGGCTGCCAGCATAAGCGCCGGGTATGGCCCGCGCCGCGCGCACCGCATCGATCACTGCCCGCGCGGTTTCCTGACCCGCGAGGAGAGCGGTGGGGCCGGGCGTGCCGAGGCCGGGATAGTCGCTGGCCGCCACCACATAACCGGCGCGGATCATGTCGCCCAGCGCCGGGGCGACGGTAAAGAAATCGGCGCGGGTGGACAGCGCGCAAGCCTGCGCCACGCCCGATGTGCCATGCGCCCAGGCGATCACGTTGCGCGGGCGGACCGGCCCTGCCTCGCGCGGGGCGACGACCATGCCGGTCGATTCCACCGGGCGGTTGTCCTCGGTGCGCGTCCAATAGCGGATGCGCCAGGCCTGCATGCCGGGCGGGGTTTCGGTTACCGGATCAGCGGCGATCAATTGCCCTGCGGCCTGCGGGTCGCTTGTCCCGGGTCCGCCGCCGCGTTGCGCCTGCGCGGCGATAGGGCAAGCCAAGATCGCCAGTGCCGCCAGCACCAAGGGCACGATATGTCGCATCAGCCGGGTCCTTTTCGCACCAACGGGTGTTGATGGGGATGATGGACCTGTGCCGATCTGCTGTCGAGATGCCCCGAGGTCCCGGGAAGACCCGCAAGCACCCATTAGCCGACTGCACAGGTCGGACTGGCACGGTAAACGAACGGTAACCGGTGGAGCGGGTATGACGGTGCGGCAATTGGCGCCCTGATCGTCGCCGTCATCGCATCCCCTGCGCAGGCAGGATCAGCGACTGATAGATTTTTCGTCAGGCTGGTGATCGAGCCGGCATGGGCCGATGATGCCCCCAAGCTTGTCGCAAGTGCCAGCGCGGCGATCGACCGGGCAAGCGGCTATCTGAAGCGCGCTCCCCAAACCTTGCGTGCCGACCACGATCTCGACACCGGCTATTGGCTGGTGCGCACTGATCAGGGGCCGGTCCTGCGCATCGCCAAATGCACCGGCGCAGTCAGCCCGCCTGAAACCCCAACGCAAAACGCCCGGTCCCCTGCAGAACCGGGCGCTTCGTTAGCGGCTAACTGCCCAGCTGGATCAGAAGATGCGGCAGGCGGTCTCGGCGGGAGCGGCCAGCAGCTTCTCCATTTCGGCATCGAGCTTGAGCATGGTCAGCGAAACGCCGGCCATTTCAATCGCGGTGCAATATTCGCCGACGTAGTTGCGCGCGACGGTCAAGCCCGTTTCGGCAGCCAGCTTGGCGGCCTTGTTGTACACGACGTACAATTCGGCAGGCGGGGTGCCGCCCAGGCCGTTGACCATCAGGGCCACGCGGTCGCCGCTGGAGAACGGCAGGTCGGTCTGCACCGCGCTGTAGAGGATCTGGGTGATCTCGTCGGCGCTCTTGATCTTGGTGCGCTCACGACCCGGCTCGCCGTGGATGCCCACGCCCACTTCCATCTCGTCATCGCCGATGTCGAAAATCACGTCACCCTTGGCGGGCGGGATGCAGCTGGTCAGCGCCACGCCCATCGTGCGGACATTGGCATTCACCCGTTCGGCAATGGCATAGACTTCATCGAAGCTGGCGCCAGCTTCGGCAGCGGCACCGCAGGCCTTCATCACGAAGAAGTTGCCGGCCACGCCGCGGCGGCCAACGGTCCAGGTGCTGTCCTGCACGGCCACGTCATCGTTGATGATGAACTGCTTCAGGCGCACGCCTTCGGCCTCGGCCATTTCGCAGGCCATGTCCCAGGCCATGCGATCGCCCTGGTAATTGTTGACCAGCACCAGCACGCCAGCTTCGGTCGCGGCGGCCTTGATCGTCTCGTAGCAGGCATCGACCGGCGGCGCGGCGAACACCGGGCCCTGGCAGGCGGCGGTCAGCATGCCCGGGCCAACGGCCATCACGTGCGCCGGTTCGTGACCCGAGCCCGAACCCTGCACGATGGCAACCTTGCTGGCATCGATGGTCTTGCGCTTGATCAGCTGGAATTCCAGATCGCCCACCAGCAGGTCGGCATTGGCGGCGAGCACGCCGGCCATGAATTCAGGCACGAAGTTGGCGGGATCGTTGACGAACTTCTTCATGGGATGAATCTCCCTCCCTATACTTGATATTTTTCAGCGCTTCAGTTCGGGGGCATTCGGGACAAAGTCAACACCGTAGTGCTTGCACCAATCGTAAAGGATGGTCGCCACACCAACGATGCCCGGATCGGGGGTATTGGCGCTGCGCGCACCCACCTGGCTGGCGCGGCCGCGATGGGCGACCAGCGTGCGGGTCTCGTCGATGGCCTCGTCAGCCACCTTGGTCACGGCGGCAAGCACGGCCTTCAGGTCGCTGCCGTCCATCGCCTGCAGTGTCTCGTGGATCGGGATCAGCGCATCGAGCAGCGTCTTGTCGCCGCGCACCGCGCCGCCGCGTGCCATGATGCCTTCCAGGGCGCTGCCGACCATCGCGGTCAGCGTGGCATAGTCGATCTCGGTCATGCCCTTGGAGGCCATGCCAGCACGCATGAACCCGGTGCCCCAGATCGGGCCCGACGAGCCGCCGACGTGCTTCGAACAGATCATGGCGATCTTCAGCAGCATGGCGCCCACCGCGCTCTTGTCGATCGTCGGCAGGTCGGCCTTGATCACCTTGAACCCGGTGGCGAGCGAGGTGCCGAAGTCACCGTCTCCGGCCAGACCGTCGAGGTCGGAGAAGTACTTCTCGTTGCGGATGACGGTATCGCAGGTGACGTCGAGCGCCTGTTCGACGTCGGCAATGGTCAGCGTGGAAGCTTGGGTGGACATGGGTTCCTCTCCAGGAGCAATCAGGCCGCAGCAGCGGCGGCGTTCAGCGCGGTCAGGTCTTCGATGGTGATCAGCACCGGGTCGTCGCCCAGTTCGGGGACAACCTTGGCCGCCCCGGTGAAGTCTTCCTCGACGGTGTAGGTGCTGGTGGTGACGAGCGTAGGAATGCCCGCGCGGGTGGCGGCGAGCACGCCGTTGCGGCTGTCTTCCACCACCATGCAATCGGCGGCAGGCAGCCCCAGCGTTTCGAGCGCCAGCAGGTAGATATCGGGCGCGGGCTTCTTCTTCGGCACGCAGTCACCGGCATGGACGAATTCGAAGGCGGCTTTCCGGTCGGCTCCGAACAGGTCGAGCACGGCGTCGATGAACTTGGGGTTGGAGGTCGTGCAAACGCCCAGCCGCACGCCCTTGGCCATCGCCTCGTCGATGATCCGCAGCACGCCGGGGCGCACCGGCAGGTCGGCCACGATCTCGCTGGTCAGCCGGGTCTTTTCCTTGTGCAGCGCCAGGATCAGTTCCTGCCGCCCACCGAACCTGGCGACCTGTTCCTCAGGCCAGCCGAATTCGTCGAAATAGACCGTCATGCGTTCCTTGCCGCCAGCGGTCAGCAGCAGGCGGGCGTACAGCTCGACGCTCCATTCGGCATCGATGCCGAATTCCTTGAACGCCTTGTTGAATCCCACCCGGTGCGCGTCCCGCTCGGTATCGACCAGCACGCCGTCGCAATCGAAAATCAGTGCCTTGATCATTTGCCCCCGCGCTCCGCTCAGGCCGGAACTGACTGATCGGCGAGAAAGGCGGAGCCCTGGCCGCTGCCACCGAACTTCTCGATGAAGCCGGCGAACATCGCCTTGCACGCCTGGTATTGGGCATCACCGACGCGCAGCGGCTCGAAGTCCTTGGGGTGGGCCAGGTGATAATCGACGAAGCTCTTGACCCACACGTGCTTGAGGTTGGTCGAGATATTGATCTTGGACGCACCGCGAGCGATGGCGGCGGCGAAGGTCTCGTCCGACAGGCCGGTGCCGCCGTGCAGCGCCATCGGGGTCCTGGTCAGGCCGTTGATCGCGGCGATACGGTCGAAGTCGACCTTGGGTTCGCCATGATAGAAACCATGCGCGGTGCCCACGGCGCAAGCGAAGGCTGAAAGATCCAGCGCGTCGCAAAAGCGCTTTGCGTCTTCCGGATCGGTCAGGACGCTTTCGTCCTCGCCGACCACCATGTCGTCTTCAACGCCCATGATCTGGCCCAGCTCGGCTTCCATGCCCACGCCGTACTTCTCGGCGATTTCGCGAACCTTGAGCGACTTGGCGAGGTTCTCCTCGAACGGAAACTCGGATGCATCGATCATTATGCTGGTCCAGCCGGCCTTGGCGCATTCCTCGATCATCGCGATGTCGTGGCAATGGTCGAGATGCAGCACCACCGGCACCGGCGAATCCTCGGCCACAGTGCGCACCCAGGAGACGATTTCCTTGTGGCTGAAATACTTTATGGTCTTGCTGCTGGTCTGGCAGATGACCGGCGCGTTAAGCCCCTCGGCAGCCTTCACCATGGCCTTGGTGGTGTTGTAATCCACCAGGTTGAAGGCGGCGACGGCATAGTGATTGTCCATCGCGTGGCGAAGCAGCGGTTTCATGTTGACCAGCGGCATGTCTAAGCTCCTTTGGATCCGTGACGGGCCAGCCCTAGCTCCCCAGCTGATAGGCCCTTCGACTCGGTTCCATAACCAGACTTGGCCATGCCTGCTACCCGTCAATTCGGGGGAACCGCGCATTATGCCGCGATTGATACAAAGAGTGACAGGCCGAGGCCGACTGGTTGGGGCGGGCATGACGCAGCGCAAAAGCAATTGACCCGCCTTTGCCCGCATGGCAATCGCCCGCCGCATCGCACGGCGCGCGCGGGTGTAGCTCAATGGTAGAGCAGCAGCTTCCCAAGCTGAATACGAGGGTTCGATTCCCTTCACCCGCTCCAGCCATTCGGCTAGGCCTCCCGTCATGTCCGGTTTCTTCCTTGCCCTGATGGCTTGCCTTGCCGTGCTGCTGCCGGGGCGCGAGGCTGTGCGGGTGGCGCAACTGGCCGCGCGGCTGGGAGCGGGGGCGGGGCTGTTCGCGGCGCTGGCTCTCAGCGCCATCGTGTCGTCCGCACTCGCGGCCTGGGCGGGGACCTTGCTGGCGCCGTCGATGCCGGGTCCGGCAAAGCAGATGCTGGTCGCCTTTGCCCTGCTGCTCGGCGCCGCTGAACTCGTCTGGCGCGCCGCTCCGCGTGCTCCGGCAGAACCGACCCGTTCAGCCGGGGCCATGCTGGTGGTACTGCTCGCCAGCCAACTGACCGATGGCGCGCGACTGCTGGTGCTGGCGCTGACGATCGCGACTGCCGAGCCGGTGACGGTTGCGGCGGGGGGAGCCCTGGCCAGCATCGTGGCGCTCGTCGCCGCCGCATTGGCAGGCACGCATTGGCCCGCTGCCCAGCGTCTGCGCCCGCTGGCCTGGGCCGTTGCCGCAGTGTTGGCGGTGTTCGGCGTGGTTTCAGGGATGATGGCCCGCGCGCTGTTTGGCTGAGTAGCCGCGGCACTCGCCTTCCACCCTCAACTGCTCTAGGGTCCGCCGATGCACCCCATCACCACCATCGAGGACGCCACCAGCGCCGACATCGCCCTGTGGCTGGAGCAGCACCTCCACGCCGCCCTCACCGCCACCAAGGGGGAGATCGCCATTACCGTGCCCGGCGGTTCCACCCCGTTTCCCATCCTCGAGGCGATGGCGGCGGGCGCGGTTGACTGGTCGCGCATCGCCGTGTGGCCGGGTGACGACCGGATCGTGCCCGAGGACCACCCCGCCAGCAATGTTGGCCGCATCCGTGCCGTGCTGGAGCCGCTCGGCGCGCGTGTCGTGCCGCTGGCCGAGGACGCGGTGCCGCCACACTTCGCGCTCACCTGGCTGGGCATGGGTGCGGACGGGCACGTCGCCAGCCTGTTCCCCAACGTGCGCCCTCGGGCCGACGACCGGCAGAAAGTGCGCCGCATCAAGCCCGATCCGCTGCCGCCGGAAGCGCCCTTCGACCGGCTGAGCCTGACCATTCCGGCCCTGGTTGATTGCGATCAGCTGCTGTTCGTGATCCGCGGCGAGAAGAAGCGCGCGCTGTTCGAGGCCGGAGGGCGGCGCGAACATGACTTGCCGGTGGCCCACCTGTTGGCGGCGGCGACTTGTCCGATCACCTGCTTTACCTGATCCCCGCGCCGCTCCATCGGCTGGGCTATCGCGCGGCTCACCGCTTGCGCGCGGCATGGCTGGGCCTGACGCGCCAGACAATCCACGGCTGCACGATGATCGCGCGCGACGCTGAGGGCCGGGTACTGCTGGTGCGCCATTCGTACGGCACCGGGTTGTGGTCGTTTCCCGGTGGCGGCATGAACCGGAGCGAGGAGCCGCTGGCCGCCGCCTTGCGCGAATTTGCCGAGGAGCTGGGCTGCACGGTCAGCGATCCGCGCCACCTCGGCACGCTGGACGAGGACTATCACGGTGCGCGCAACGTGGCGCACGTGTTCACTGGGCTGATCGCGGGCGAGCCTCGGCCCGATATGCGCGAGCTGGTGGCCGCGCGGTTCTTTGCGCTGGATGAGCTGCCGCCGGGGATAGCGCGCACTGTGGCGCCGCGCCTGGCTCTGCTGAACTTCTGAATCCGTTCGCATCGAGCGTAGTCGAGATGCCAGCGCCAAGCCAAGTGTCTCGACTTCGCTCGACACGAACGGATTGTGTGGATCAAAGCAACGATAGCTGCGCATCGTCGCGCGGCGGATCGGGCGGGCCGGAGGGGCGCTCGTTCTCGAGGTTGCTCAGCGTCAGCCCCATCAGCCGGATCGGCTGGGCCAGCGGCAGTTCGGCCTCGAGCAGGTCGCGGGCGAGGCGGGCGAATGTCTGGCGGTCACTCACCGGCTGGGCCTGGCTGCGGCTGCGGGTGGCGATCTGGAAATCGGTGTATTTGAGCTTCAGCACCACCGTGCGGCCCTTGGCCTGCTTTTCGGCCACGCGGTCCCACACGATGGCGATGATCCGTTCCAGCGTGTCGCGCAGTTCCTCGGCATCGGACTGGTCGGTGTTGAAGGTCCGCTCGCCGCCGATCGACTTGGCCGCGCGGTTGGCCTTGACGCTGCGCAGGTCGATCCCCCGCGCCGCGCGATAGAGGTATTCGGCGAAAGACCCGAAGTGCTGGCGCAGGAAGGCAAGGTCCTTGGCAGCGAGGTCCGCCCCGGTGGCGATGCCGAGCCCGGCCAGCTTCTCGGCCCCGCGCGGCCCCACCCCGTGGAACCGCCGCACCGGCAGCCCGGCGACGAACTGCACGCCCTGGCCGGGACGGATCACGCACAGGCCATCGGGCTTGTTCTGGTCGCTGGCCAGCTTGGCGAGGAACTTGTTGTAACTGACCCCGGCGCTGGCGGTGAGGCCGGTCTCGTCCTTGATCGCCGCGCGGATCAGCTGCGCGATGCGCGTAGCGCTGCCGATGCCCTTCAGGTCTGCGGTCACATCGAGGTAGGCCTCATCAAGGCTGAGCGGCTCGACGTGCGGGGTGTAGCGGCGGAAGATGGCGCGGATCTGGCCCGAAACCTCCTTGTACGCCTCGAACCGGGGTTTCACGAATATCAGGTCCGGGCACAGGCGGCTGGCGGTGACCGAGGGCATGGCGCTCTTGACCCCAAACACGCGCGCCTCGTAACTGGCGGCCGCGACCACTCCGCGCCCGCCAGCACCGCCCACCGCCACCGGCTTGCCACGCAAATCAGGGTTATCGCGCTGTTCCACGCTGGCGAAGAAGGCGTCCATATCGACATGGATGATCTTGCGCAGACCGAGACCCGCGTCCTGGTCCGTTTCGGACGCGTCCTGATCGTCACCGGAGTCGATTGCGGCCATGTGGGGACTTTAGGGCACTTTCCCCGCAGCGCACCATTGTCTAAGCGGCGGGGATGGCCACAACCGCTCCCCCGCCCGAGTCCGTTCCAAAACTGCCGATGGGCAAGCGCGAGCTGATCGTGCTGCTGGCGCTGCTGATGAGCCTCAACGGCCTCGCGATTGACGCCATGCTGCCCGCGCTCGACGAGATGGCGACCGAGCTGGGCGCGCTCGATGGCAACCGGCGGCAGCTGGTGGTGGCGGTCTATTCGATCGCCATGGGGATCGGTTGTCTGGTGCCCGGTGCCTATGCCGACCGCTATGGTCGCCGCCCGATCCTGCTTCTCGCGCTCGGCTGTTATGTCGGCTTTGCGCTGATCGTCTCGCTGCTGCACGACTTTCAGATGGTGCTGCTGGCACGCGGCGTGGGCGGAGTGCTCGCGGCGGGCCTGATGGTGGCCCCGATGGCCATCGTGCGCGACCTGTACGAAGGCGACCGGATGGCCCGGCTGATGAGCATCGTCGCTGCCGTGTTCATCACCGTGCCGGTGATCGCGCCGAGCCTGGGGCAGGCGGTGCTGCTGGTGGCCGGCTGGCGGTGGATTTTCGTGACGCAGGCGGCGGTGGGCGCGCTGGCGGCGGTGTGGGTCTATTATCGCCTGCCCGAGACGCTGGCCGAGGAGAACAAGCAGGAGATCAACCTGCCGGTGATCGTGCGCAACATGCACGCCGCGCTGATCAACCGCCAGTCGATCGGCTATGTCATCGGCACCTTGCTGGTGATGGCCGGGGTGTTCGGCTACGTGAACATCGCGCAGCAACTCTATACCGAGCATTTCGGGGTCAGCGAGCAGGCTTTTCCCATGCTGTTCGGCGCCACGGCGGCGATGATGGCGGTGGCCAACATTACCAATTCACGCATCGTGATGCGCTTTGGCGCGCGGCGGGTGTCGCATACCGGTATCTTCATCTTCATCGCGGTCAGCGTCATGCAGGTGTGGGCGAGCCATTACCGCCCCGGCCAGATCGAATGGTTCCTGCCGTTGATGGCGCTGAACCTGGGCCTGCTCGGCTTCCTCGGCGCCAACTTCGGTTCGATCGCGATGCAGCCCTTCGCCGCCATCGCCGGTGCGGCGAGCAGCGTGCAGGCGTTCTTCCGCATGTTCGGCGCGGCCATGGTCGGCCTGCTGATCGGCCAGTTTTACGATGGTACCGCGCGGCCCTTCGCGCTGGCGCTGCTGATCTGTTCTACCCTCGCGCTGTCTTTCGTGCTGTATAGCGAGCGCGGGGTGCTGTTCCGGCGCCTGAATTTGAAGCCGCCGAAGGAGCGCATTATACCGTGACCGACACTTACGACCTCATCGTCATCGGCGGCGGGGTCAATGGTGCGGGCGTGGCACGCGATGCCGCCGGGCGCGGGGCCTCGGTCCTGCTGCTGGAAGCGGGCGACCTGGCCAGCGGCACGTCCAGCAAGAGCACAAAGCTGGTCCACGGGGGCCTGCGCTATCTCGAATACGGCGAATTCGGGCTGGTGCGCGAGGCACTGACCGAGCGCGAGGTGCTGTGGGAGATCGCCCCGCATATCGTGCGCCCGATGCGGTTCGTGCTGCCGGTCAACAGGGCCATGCGCGCGCACTGGAAGCTGCGTGCGGGGCTGTTCCTGTATGATCACATCGGCGGCAAAGGCACTCTGCCGGCCAGCGAGGCAGTGTCGCTGATCGACCATGTGGCCGGGCAGGGCCTCTATTCCGAGATCACCAGCGGGTTCGTTTATTCGGATGCCTGGGTGGATGACGCGCGGCTGGTGGTGCTCAACGCGGTCGACGCCGCGCGGCATGGCGCGGTGGTGCGCACGCGTTGCCCGGTGACCGCGATTGCACGCGAAGCCGAGCTGTGGCGGGTTACGGCGGGCGGCGAGACGTTCACCGCCCGCGCGCTGGTCAATGCGGCGGGCCCGGCGGTTGACGATGTTGCGCGGCTGGCGGGCACCGCACCGAAATACGCCGTCCGCCGGGTGCGCGGATCGCACATTGTCGTGCCCAGGATGTTCGACCACGAGTTTGCCTACATCTTCCAGCAGCCCGACACACGCATCTGTTTCGCCATTCCCTACGAAGGGGAGTTCACGCTGATCGGCACCACCGATGCCGACCATGCCGGCCCGCTGGGCAAGGTGGAACCCGATGCCGACGAGATCCGCTACCTGTGCGATGCGGTGAACCGCTATTTCGTCAAGAACATCACGCCCAGGGACATCGTGTGGTCCTACGCCGGGGTCCGCGCGCTGGTGGACTTCGGGCAGGATCGCCCGGAAGCGGCGACGCGCGGTTACCGGCTGGTGCTCAGTGCGCCCGAGGAAGGCGCGCCGCTGCTTGGCATCTACGGCGGTAAGATCACCAGCTATCGCGTGGTGGCGCAAGAAGCGGTCGACCTGCTCGCCACCCGTCTGCCCGCGCTGGTGGGCGAACACTGGACCCAGGTCCGCCACTTGCCCGGCGGCGATTTCCCGCGCGATGCGCTGGGCCTGCTGACCGGCGAACTGGAGCGCGAATATCCGTTCCTGACCCACGCCGATGCCGTTCGGCTGGCACGCGCCTATGGCCTCGATGCGATCGGCTGGCTGGGTTCCGCCAAGATCTGGGACGACCTTGGCCGCAGCTTCGGCGGCGGATTGAGCGAAGCCGAAGTGCGCTACCTGATGGACCACGAATGGGCCGTGACCGCCGAGGACGTGCTGTGGCGGCGGACCAAGCTGGGCCTGCATCTGGATGAGAGCGAGCAGGCGGCCTTGCGGGAGTTTATGGGCGCTTGAGCCCTCCCCCGCTGTTTGTACAGCAGCGTCGAACCCCCACCCCCGGCCCCTCCCCTGAGGGGAGGGGAGAGAAGAGAAGTGTTCGGCTTAACCTTCCGCCAAGGCCATCAGCTCGGCCCGTGTCCAGCGCGGCATCCGCTCGGGGACTGGCGGTCGGTTCACCAGCGCCTGTCCAAAAGCGCGCGCCACGAAGCCCAGCTTGGCCAGCTTGCCGGTATGGACCCGGTGATCCCATGCAGCCCCGCCGCGTGCGCGCACTTGGCGCCCGATTGCGCCGTAGATATTGGCGGCCGACAGCACCGCCCAGCGGCTGCGCAAGGGCAGCTTGGCCGCGCCCAGCCGCGCCGCCGCTTCGTGATCCTCGGCCAGATCGAGCAGCCGCCGCACCAACATGACCAGCTCTGCGCGATAGGCGGGCTTCATGTGCTGGCCGGGGGGTATGTCCATTTCCACCAGCCACTCCACCGGCAGGTAGCAGCGACCCGCCGCGTCGTCCTCGCTGATGTCCCTCGCAATGTTCGACAGCTGGAAGGCGAGGCCGAGGTCGCAGGCGCGGTCGAGCATCTCGGTATCATCGCCGGATACGCCCATGACGCGCGCCATCATCACGCCGACAGCGCCAGCCACATGGAAGCAATAGCGCAGCAGGTCACCCTCTGTGCGCGGGCGCCACTCCGCCGCGTCGAGCGCGAAGCCGTCGATCACATCGTCGGCCATGTCGTGGCTCAGCCCGCATTCGGCGGCGACCTGGCCCAGCGCATCGAACGCGAGATCGGCGGTCGGCTGACCCTCGATGGCGCGGTGGCTGAGGACGCGCAGCGCCGCCACACGGTCGTGTGCGTCAGCGGCATCGTGGTGCAGCGCGCCACCATAATAATGCCCGGACTCCTGGCCATCGGCGATGTCGTCGCACCGGCGGCACCAGGCGTAGAGCAGCTGCGCCCGCTCGCGGGTGTCCTTGTCAAACAGCAAGCTGGCCGTGGCAAAGCTTTTGGAACCGATGGCGATGGACTCCGCCGCCGCCTCGACCAGTTCCTCGCGCTCGTGCCCGCCGCCCGCCACGCGCGGCGTTGCGCGCATCACGGCGGACGGGGTGTAGGTCCGTCCCTTTCTCAAAGATCGCCCCTATTCACAAGTCACTGGCCTTGATCTGCACGATAGAGGTCACCGGCTGGAACGCCGCCATCTTGCCCAGCAGGTCGGGCAGGGTCTCGGCATCGATGATGATCCCGCGATGCTGCGCGCGCACGAAGCCCACCTCGGCCATCTGCCGGTTGAACGCCAGCAGCCCGTCATAGAACCCGAACGCATTGAGCAGGCCGACCGGCTTGGCGTGATAGCCCAGTTGTGACCACGAGACCGCTTCCCACAACTCGTCCATCGTGCCCACTCCGCCGGGCAGGGTGACGAAGCCATCGGACAGGTCGGTGAAGGCGCGCTTGCGCTCGTGCATGCCGGGGACGACATGGAGTTCAGTGCACTCGTGGTTGGCGACTTCCAGCCCCTCCAGCGCCTGCGGGATGACCCCGATCACCTCGCCGCCGGCATCGAGCGCGCCTGTCGCCAGCGCCCCCATCAGCCCCAGCTTGCCACCGCCATAGACCACGCCAATGCCGCGCGACGCCAGCGTGGCACCGACCTCGCGGGCCAAGGCAACATAGCGCGGATCAGCCGGGGTGGCGGACCCGCAATAGACGGCGAGGCGGGTGAATTTCGTATTCATGCCCGGTCACTAGCCGATCATGTCGGCAATCATAAGCCCCGCCGTCGCCTTGGCACTCCCCACCACGCCCGGTATCCCCGCCCCCGGGTGTGTGCCTGCGCCGACGAGGTAGAAGTTGCGCATCACGTCGTCGCGGTTGTGGCCGCGGAACCAGGCGCTTTGCGTCAGCAGCGGCTCGAGGCTGAAGGCGCTGCCGAGGTGGGCTGACAGATCACCCGCAAAGTCCTTGGGCGTGTAGTGGAAGCTGGTCACGATCCGGTCGTGGATGTCGGGGATCAGGCGGCGGCCCACTTCATCCAGCACGCGCTTTTCCAGTTGCGGGCCGACGACCGACCAGTCGATCGGCATCTTGCCCATGTGCGCCACCGGGATTAGCGCGTAGAAGGTGCTCTTGCCATCGGGCGCCATGCTCGGATCGGTCACCGTGGGGTGATGCAGGTAGATCGAGAAATCGGCCGGCAGCACGCCGTGGTCGTAAATGTCCGACAGCAGGCCTTTGTAGCGCGGGCCGAACAGGATCATGTGCTGCGGGATGCCTGGCCAGGTTCCCTCGATGCCAAAATGGACCACGAACAGGCTGGGCGAGAACTTCTTGCGCACCAGGCTCCTCGCATAGCTCTTGCCGCGCGGGGTGTGACCCAGCAGGTCGCGGTAAGAATGCATGATGTCGCCATTGCTGGCGACCGCGTCGAACTTGGCCGACCAGCCCGACAGGCAAGTGACGCCGGTCACCTTGTTGCCGGTGTTCTCGATCCGCGTCACCGGATCGCCCATGCGCACCTGTCCGCCGAGCCGTTCGAAATGGCGGATCATGCCCGCGATCAGCCGGTTGGTGCCGCCGCGCGTCCACCATACGCCGCCGTCCTTCTCCAGCTTGTGGATCAGGGCATAGATCGAGCTGGTGTTCATCGGGTTGCCGCCCACCAGCAGCGTGTGGAAGCTCAATGCCTCGCGCAGCTTCTCGTTGCGAATATACTTGGACACGATCGAATAGACGCTGCGCCACGCCTGGTATTTCATCAGCGCCGGGGCGGCCTTGATCATCGACTTGAAATCGAGGAACGGGACCGCGCCCAGCTTGACATAGCCTTCCTCGTAAACCCCGGCGGAATAGCGCAGGAAGGCGTCGTAACCGGCCACGTCCGCCGGATCGAGCTTGTCGATCTCGCGCCGCAGCCCCGCCTCGTCATTCGAATAATCGAAATTGGTGCCATCGGGCCAGTTGAGCCGGTAGAACGGCGAGACCGGCAGCAGTTCCACGTCCTGCGCCATGTCGTGGCCAGTGAGGTCCCACAGCTCGCGCAGGCAAGCGGGGTCGGTCACCACGGTGGGACCGGCGTCGAAGGTGAAGCCGTCCTTCTGCCAGTAGTATGCCCGACCACCCGGCTTGTCGCGCGCCTCGATTACGGTGGTGGCGATGCCCGCGCTCTGCAGCCGGATGGCCAGCGCCATGCCGCCGAATCCGGCCCCGATCACGCAGGCGGTGGGGGTGGAGGCAGAGGTCATGACGGAGTGCTTTCGGCTGGAAGAATGAGGGGCGGACGGTTGGAAACCAGCGCGGCGAGCGCTTTGTGAAGCGGCACCGGCGGTTTGCCGATGAGCACGCGCGCCTTGTCGGTAAAAGTCGAGCGGGCGGTATAGAAGCGCTCGATCAGCGGCTGCGGCAGGCGATAGAACCGCTCGAATATGCGCACCCGCTGATCGGGCCGGGCGCCGCCGAACAGCATGTTGCCCAGCAAGCGGTAAAACCCGGTGCGGCGCCAGTGCGCCCGGCTGCGCGCGGCCAGCTTGGCGGCCAACTGGTCGCCCGACAGATCGGCATCGGCGGCCACGGCCAGCGCGGTCTCGACAGCGAAAGGCAGGGTGTAGCTGGTGAGTGGATGCACGAACAAGCCGCGCGCCCCGGCCAGCGCCACGCCGCGAGTGCCGACCTGCGCCAGATAACGCGCCGGATCGCCCCCGGTGATGACCGGCAGCACCCCCGTCTCGAACCCCAGGATCGTGCCGTCCCAGCCATGCTGGCGGCAATAGGCATCGATCCGGCCAGACAGCGCCGCGCGGTCGAGCTGGGGCCTATCCTGGTAATAGGTGTCCTCGACGAACAGTTCGTGCGCGCCCAGCGGCAGGACATAGACGAAGCGATAGCCGCCCAGCTGGTCCACGCTGGCGTCCATGATGATCGGCCGGGTCAGGCCGTGCGGCAGTTGCGTACTGAGGTGGCGGCCCATGAACACCTGCCAGCCGCCCTGCACATGAAGCGAGGGGGCAAAGCCGCGCGCGTCGATCACCTTGTGGGCATCGATCCGTGTCCCCCCGGCCAGCGTCACCCCGCGCGCGTCGAGCGTGGCAATGGTGCGTCCGGTCATGATCGTCCCCTGCGGCAGCTCGCGACGCAGCGCGGCGGCAAAGTCGGCTGATCCGATCGAGCAATAGGTGGTCGCCAGCTGTCGCCGGTGGCCGGGAAAGATCACCTCGTTGCCATGCTCCCAGCGGGTGGTGCGGATGGGGTGGAGCAGCGCTTGACCCTCGCTGGACAAATCGCTGGCAAACCAGCTCCAGCGGTGATTGCCGCCGAGCTCTGCCCCCGCTTCGATCAACCGCACCGTCATGTCGGGCCGTTGCCGGGCGAGCGCCAGCGCGATCAGGCCCCCGGCGAGACCGCCGCCCGCAATGGCAATATCACAGTCGCGCCCGGTCATGGGCTGGCCTTAGCCGATTGGGCAAAAGGCGCAATGATGGGACATGGGCGGTAGTGGCCTTGCCAAGCGGGGGATACCGCGAAACAAGGGTGGCAATTGGGGGAGACGGGAATGCTGAGCGGACAAGCACTGTGGCCCGGCAAGCAGGCGTGGCTGGCAGCGCTGTTCTTGCTCATCATCGCCGTGGCCATCCTGTTCGCCATGGACCGCCCGCCCATGTGCACCTGCGGCACGATCAAGCTGTGGCACGGCGTGGTCCAGTCGAGCGAGAACTCGCAGCATATAACCGACTGGTATTCGCCCAGCCACTTCACCCACGGCCTGCTGATGGCGGGCGCGGCCTGGCTGCTGTGGCGCAAGTGGCGGCTGTTTGGTGGGCGGCCCGCCGCTTATGCGCTGCCGATTGCGGTGATCGTCGAGGCTGCGTGGGAGATTGCCGAGAACACCCCCATGGTCATCAACCGTTATCGCGAGGCCACGATCAGCCTGGGCTATACCGGCGATTCGATCGTCAATTCGGCCAGCGACATCGGCTGGATGACGCTCGGCTTCCTCGTCGCGCTGCGGCTGCCGTGGTGGGGTAGCGTGGCGCTGGGCCTGTTCCTTGAGCTACTGGCGCTGGCGGTGATCCGCGACAACCTGACGCTGAACGTGCTGATGCTGGTCTGGCCGATCGACGCGGTCGCTACATGGCAGGCTGGGGGCTAGCTACTGGAGAGTGTCTTCCCGCGCTGCGGATAGACGTCGAAGGTGCGCCCGCGCACGGTGCGCCTCAATCGAGCAGCCGCAAGGCTTCGTCCGGCGCCGGCACCAGCAGGGTGGCAGCGTGATCCCAGCCGCCGTGGAGCCAGGTGTCGAGCGCGCGGCCATCACGCGGCAGCACCACTGGCATCCGCTCGATCCCCAACGCGCGCAGCGTCGGGGAGGCGCGGCAGGTGAGCAGGGCGAAGCCCGGTACCTCGGCGTCCTTGCACACGCCCGCCAGCGCCAGCAACCCGCCATCCGCCGCTGCAACCGTGTGCCGCAAGCGCCGCCCTTCGGTATCGATGCCCGCGCCCCATTCGCTGAACGAAGTGGCGGGAACGAGGCAGCGGAACTCGCTGTTGCGCAGGTTGCCGATCCAGAACGGGCTGTCGACGTTGCGCACTGTCAGCACCGCGCGCCGCTGGTCAGGCGCGGACGGCGGCGGCGGCACACCCCACAGGCGCGGCACCAGTCGCCGGGGCCCGCGTGTCGTGCGCGCTCCGGCAATGAACTCGCGGCCCGCCGTGATCACCGGCGCGAACTGCACCGGCGCCACCGGCCCGCCGCGCCACGGATCGTCGCCCGCCGCCACGCCAAAGGCGCGGGCGACGGTGGCGGCGGGGGCATCAAGGCGGTAGAAATGCGGCATGGCTCCCGCCCGTGGTTGGGCGCAAGCCCGCGCCACCGCAAGCGCCGTGACCACTGGACTCTGATCGTGATAGCGCTACCATAGGCGGCATAAAAGTCACGGAGGATCGCATGAACGGATTGCGCAGGAGGCTCGCAGCCTCGGCATTTGTATTGGCCACGGTGGCCTGCGGCGGTGCCACCAGCGGGCCGGTGGGGGCCGCGCCCACGCCAACACCCACCGCAGCGCCCACACCAACGCCTGCACCAACACCCGCCCCATCGCTCGCCTCGGCGCTCAGCCAGAGCGATGCGCGGCTGGGTGCCTGCGTCAACATGGCCAACATGCTCGACGCGCCGAACGAAGGCGAGTGGGGCCGCGCGATCAGCGAGACCGACTTTGCCGAAATCAAGGCGGCGGGGTTCAGCACCGTGCGCATCCCGGTGCGCTGGTCGAACCACGCCAGCTATGCCGCGCCGTACACCATCAATCCGGCCTTCATGGCTCGCGTCGAGCACGTGGTCGGGCTGGCCCGCACCGCCGGGCTGAAGGTGATCCTGAACGTGCACCATTACGAGGATGCGGGCGGCAACATTTTCGCCGATCCGGCCGGACAGACCGCGCGACTGGCGGGCCTGTGGCAGCAGATCGCCGCACGCTTTGCGGACCAGCCGGACAATGCCTTGTGGTTCGAGCTGCTGAACGAGCCGCACGACCAGCTGACCAACGCCAACTTGCGCGCCACGCTGGAGCCCGCACTGGCGCAAGTCCGCGCCACCAACCGCACCCGGCCGGTGGTGATCGGCGGCGGCAGCTGGAGCGGCGTGCCCAGCCTGGCCACGCTCGACCTGCCCAACGATGCCTATCTGGTGGTGACGGTCCACACTTACGATCCGTTCAACTTCACCCATCAGGGCGCCGACTGGCTGACCCCGCCTATGCCGATGGGAGTGGCCTTCGGTTCAACAGACGACCTGGCCTATCTCGCCAGCAATGTGGCCGCCGTGCGCGACTATACGACGCGCACCGGCCGCCCGGTGTTCGTGGGCGAATACGGCGCCAATGACCCGATCAGCCTGCCCGAACGCGCCACCTACTACCGCACCTTGCATGACGCCTATGGCGCGGCGAGCGTGGACGGCTGCGTGTGGGGGTATACCAACAGCTTTGCGTTCCGCGATCAGGCGACGGGGGTGTGGAAGACGGAACTGCTGCGAGCGCTGGGGTTGTAGGGGGGCTACAGCCGGTTCACCGGCAGCTTGAGGAACACTTGCCCGCTGGGTCCCGGCGGGGGCAGGGCACCTGCGCGGATGTTCACCTGCAGACTGGGCAGGATCAGCGCAGGTGCTTCCAGCGTAGCATCCCGCGCCTGGCGCTGGGCGATGAAAGCTTCCTCGCTCACGCCATCGTGAATGTGCACGTTGGTGGCGCTTTGCTCGGCCACGGTGGTTTCCCAGCGATAGGCGGTGCGCCCGGCTGGCAGGTAATCGTGGCCAACGAACATGCGGGTCTCCGGCGGCAGAGCGAGGATCTTGCGGATCGACAAGTACAGGTCATGCGCGCTGCCACCGGGGAAATCGCTGCGTGCGGTGCCGTAATCGGGCATGAACAGCGTATCGCCGGTAAAGGCAGCGTCGCCGATCAGATAGGTGACGCAAGCCGGCGTGTGTCCAGGCGTGTGCATGACACGGATGGTCAGGTCGCCTAGCGGCAGGTTGTCGCCATCGGCCAGCAGCACGTCGAACTGGCTGCCGTCGGGCGTCACGTCATCGGCTTCGAACAGCGCGGCGAAAACCTGCTGCACCTGTGTGATCTTCGCCCCGATGACTACGGGTGCGCCGGTCTGCTCGCGCAGGTAATGCGCCGCCGACAGATGATCGGCATGGGCATGAGTTTCCAGCAGGTAATTCAGGTCCAGCCCCTCGCTGGCAATCCAGGCGAGAATGGTATCGGCTGATGCGGTGGAGGTGCGCGCATTGCGCGGATTGTAATCCAGCACCGGATCAATAATCGCAGCAGAACGCGTGACAGGATCGTACACCACATAGGTTACCGTAAACGTGCCAGGATCGAAGAAGGCGCGAACCTGTGGCTGGGCAATGATCGACATGAGTCGTCTCCTCTGGTCCTTTATATTAGGTATTGCTAAATTAGAATCAATGAATATATTACGACCCATGCTCGATCTTGCCCGTTTCGACCTCGCGATGTTCCAGAACAGTGCCGCCCGTGCGGCGGCGCTGTTGAAGCTGCTCGGCAATGAAAAGCGCCTGATGGTGTTGTGCCAACTGGCCGATGGGGAATTGTCGGTCGGCCAGTTGCAGGCACAAGTGGGGCTGTCGCAATCGGCGCTGTCGCAACACCTGGCCCTGCTGCGTCAGGATGGCGTGGTGGCTACCCGGCGCGAGGCGCAGACAATCCATTACAGTATCGCTGATCCTGCGGCACTGCGGGTGATCCAGACCCTGGCGGAACTGTTCTGCCCCGATGGGGCCGCGCCGCACAAAGGAGACTTGCCATGACTGCCACCCTCATCACCTTGACCCCGGCCGAAGTTGCCGCGCGCCTGCGTGCGGGCAAGGCTATACTGGTGGATATCCGCGACCCGGATGAATTCGCCCGTCGCCACATCATGGGCGCGCAATCGGTGCCGCTGAGCACTTTCGAGCAGGCCCACCTTGCCCTTGATCCGGAGCAGGACGTGATCTTTACATGCCGCACCGGCATGCGCACGGGGGCCAATTGCGATCGGCTGGCTGCGCGCGTGGTGGGCGATGCATTCGTGCTTGAAGGCGGGGTGGACGGCTGGGCCAAGGCCGGTTTGCCCGTGGCCGCCGATGCCAATGCACCGCTGGAGATCATTCGCCAGGTGCAGATTGCCGCCGGGTCACTGGTGCTTATCGGCGTGGTGCTGGGCTTCCTGCTCTCGCCCGCGTGGTTTGGTCTCGCGGGCTTTGTCGGTGCCGGGCTGGTATTTGCCGGTGCAAGCGGCAACTGCGCGATGGCCAGCCTGCTACAGATGGCCCCCTGGAACAAGCGCACCGGCTGATATGGGCGTGGAACCCCTGCTGCTGGCGGCGTTGGGCGGCGCGCTGATCGGCCTGCTGCTGACGCTGTTCGGCGGCGGGGGATCGGTGCTGGCCACGCCCTGGTTGATCTACGTTGTGGGCCTGACCGATACCCACGCGGCGATCGGTACCAGCGCCGCCGCAGTGGCGGTCAACGCGGTAGGCGGTCTGGCGGCGCAAGCGCGCGCGGGCCGCGTGAAGTGGCCTTGCGCCAGCGTGTTCGCGCTGTCCGGACTTGCCGGTTCGCTGGCTGGTGCGCATTTCGCCAGGGCGGTTGACGGGGCGACGCTGCTCGGCTGGTTTGCCGTGGCCATGATCGCCATTGCCCTGTCGATGCTGGTGCCCCGCAAGGGAGAGGGCGATCCCGGCGTTCACCTGACCCCGGCGATGGTGCTCAAGTTGGCGCCGGTCGGTTTGGTGGTGGGCCTCGCTGCCGGGTTTTTCGGCATCGGCGGGGGCTTTCTGATCGCGCCGGGCCTGATGGCCAGCACCGGCATGACGCTGGCCAATGCCGGGGCCAGCAGCCTTGTTTCGGTGGCACTGTTCGGCACGGCAACCAGCGCCAGCTATGCCGTGACCGGACAGCTGGTATGGCCGCTGTTCGGCGCGCTGGCGGCGGGAGGTGTGGCTGGCACGCTGGTGGCCTTGCCGCTGGCGAAACGGCTGGAAAGCCGCGCCCGGCTGGCCCGCACCCTGTTCGCGTTGATGGTCATCGCAGTGGCGCTCTACATCCTGTTGCGCTGACGCTCCCTCGCGCCTATCCATCCCTATCCCCGGGGAGCGCGCCAGCGCTGAGAGGGGTGGGCTAGGCTCCACCCGACCCGTTGAACCTGAACCCGTTAGCACGGGCGGAGGGAGGGCCGGTCGAAAGCGCCGTTGATCCCTCTCCCGCCATCTGAGGAGAGCATCATGGCCGATATCAACAGCAAGCTGGAAATCGGCGTCACCACCGGGCCGATCCGGGGCAGCCGCAAGGTCCATGTCGGGCCGCTCAAGGTGGCCATGCGCGAGATCGACCTGGAGCCGTCGAGCGGGGAGCCGCCCTTGCGGGTCTATGACACGTCCGGCCCGTACTCCGATCCCAACGTGATGATCGACATCGCCGCTGGCCTGCCGCAATTGCGCCGCCAGTGGCAGCTCGACCGGGGCGATGTGGAGCAATACACCGCGCGCGAGACCAAGCCGGAGGACAACGGCCAGCTCGGCCCCGATCGTTCGGGCGGGGTCCCGGCTTTCCCGGCGGTACACAAGACCGTGCTGCGCGCCAAGCCGGGCCACAACCTCAGCCAGATGCACTATGCCCGGCGCGGCATCATCACGGCCGAGATGGAATATGTCGCCCTGCGCGAGAACATCGGGCGCGAGATGATCGCCAACCACATCCGCGATGGCGAGGACTTCGGCGCCGAGATCCCCGATTACGTCACCCCCGAATTCGTGCGTGATGAAGTGGCGCGCGGGCGGGCGATCATCCCCTCCAACGTCAACCACCCCGAAGCCGAACCGATGGCGATTGGCCGCAACTTCCTCGTCAAGATCAACGCCAACATCGGCAATAGCGCCGTCGCCAGCGACGTGGCGGCTGAGGTCGACAAGATGGTCTGGTCGATCCGCTGGGGCGCGGACACGGTGATGGACCTCAGCACCGGGCGCAACATCCATGACACGCGCGAATGGATCATCCGCAACAGCCCCGTCCCCATCGGCACCGTGCCGATCTACCAGGCGCTGGAGAAGGTCGGCGGCGTGGCCGAGGACCTGACCTGGGAGGTGTTCCGCGATACCCTGATCGAACAGGCCGAGCAGGGCGTCGACTACTTCACCATCCACGCGGGCGTGCGCCTGCCGTACATCCCGATGACCGCCAAGCGCGTGACCGGGATCGTCAGCCGCGGCGGCTCCATCATGGCCAAGTGGTGCCTCAGCCACCACAAGGAGAGCTTCCTGTACGAACGGTTCGACGAGATCACCGAGATCATGAAGGCCTATGACATCGCCTATTCGCTGGGTGACGGCCTGCGCCCCGGCTCCATCGCCGACGCCAACGACGAGGCGCAGTTCGCCGAGCTGTACACGCTGGGCGAGCTGACCAAGCGCGCGTGGGAGCAGGACGTGCAGGTGATGATCGAAGGCCCCGGCCATGTACCGATGCACAAGATCAAGCAGAACATGGACAAGCAGCTGGCCGCTTGCGGTGAGGCGCCGTTCTACACCCTCGGGCCGCTCGTCACCGATATTGCGCCCGGCTATGACCACATCACCAGCGGCATCGGCGCGGCGATGATCGGGTGGTTCGGCACGGCCATGCTGTGCTACGTCACCCCCAAGGAACACCTCGGCCTGCCCGACCGCGACGACGTGAAGGTGGGCGTGGTGACCTACAAGCTGGCGGCCCACGCGGCGGACCTGGCGAAAGGCCACCCGGCAGCCAAGGTGCGCGACGATGCGTTGAGCCGCGCGCGGTTCGAATTCCGCTGGCGCGACCAGTTCAACCTCTCGCTCGATCCGGAAACCGCCGAGCAATACCATGACCAGACGCTGCCGGCCGAAGGCGCCAAGACCGCGCACTTCTGCAGCATGTGCGGCCCCAAGTTCTGCAGCATGAAGATCACGCAGGAA
This sequence comes from Alteraurantiacibacter sp., assembly GCA_039927835.1. Classification (GTDB taxonomy): domain Bacteria; phylum Pseudomonadota; class Alphaproteobacteria; order Sphingomonadales; family Sphingomonadaceae; genus Alteraurantiacibacter. Next base: position 58,922 of record JBDSUF010000050.1, on the reverse strand, counting down.
GTGCGCGAGTTCGCCGCCAAGCAGAACCAGGAGGCCGCCGCCTTCATCGCCGCCGAGGATGCCGAAGCGGGCATGGCCGAGATGAGCAAGGTCTACAACGAAGGCGGGCGCGAGCTGTATATCGGGCAGGGCGACCGGGAACACGATTGACCCGGCTTGATTGTAACCGGCAGGCGGGGCGGGTTGACCGCTCCGCCCGCGCCGTGAACAAGGGCCGTCCGGACAATAAAGGCGATCCGGCGCCAATTGAGAGGGTCGCACCCAATGATTACCGCAATCGCCCACCCGCGCGCCCGCGCCCGGCGCTCGTTTGGCATGGCGCTGACGCTTGGCGTGCTGGTCGCCTCGACCGCGCTGCACGCGCAAAGCGCCGCAACTCCGGCCCGCTTCGATCCAGCGGCCTTCTTCACCGGCCGCACCACCAGCGAGGGCACGCTGTCGCAGATCTTCACCTCTCGCAAGACGACGCGCGTATCCACCTTCGGCACCCGCCAGCGCAACGGTGACATGGTGCTGGAACAGGACGTGACCATCGGCGACCAGCCCACCCGCCACCGCACCTGGCGCCTGCGCGAGACGACGCCGGGCCACTTCACCGGCACCATCTCCGATGCGGCGGACGACCTGACCGGCACGCTCAGCGGCAACACGCTGACGCTGACCTACACGATGGACAACCACCTCGGCGTCCACCAGGTCATCACCGCCCAGCCCGGCGGCCAGAGCGCGCGCAATGTGATGCGGATCCGGCGGTTCGGGATTACGGTGGCGCGGCTGGAGGAGGTTATTCGGCGGGAGTGAGGATTCACGATAGGTCTGGGGAATAAATTCCAAAACTGACTGCCCCGACTGGACTTTGTGCTTGCATCCGATAGGTTGAGAACAAAGAGGGCTCAACATGTCGAATAAGCACACTGTCGTTGATCTGTTCTGTGGTGCCGGAGGGCTTAGCGAAGGCTTTCGCCAAGCGGGTTTCGAAGTGCGCTTAGGCTCGGACATCGAACCCAAGTTTGGTGAGACTTTTGTCCGCTCGCACCACGGTGCTCACTTTTTACCAGTTCCGATACAGCAGTTGTCTGTTTCAGATATACTCGCCAAGACCAGCCTCGCTCCCGGCGAGTTGGATGTGCTTGTCGGTGGCCCACCCTGCCAAGGTTACAGTGTCTATAATCACGGGCGTGGCGAACATGATCCAAGAGCTGGACTGTTTCGAGAGTATCTGCGGCTATTGGCTGGTCTCAAACCGAAGCACGTGGTCATGGAAAATGTGACAGGATTGTTGTCTATCGGTGAAGGTAGTTTATTGCGGTCCATCTGCGAAGAGTTCAGCCAGCTTGGCTATGAGCCCACCGTTGGAGTCCTCAAAGCGGAGGAATTCGGTGTTCCGCAAGAACGCCGCCGGGTGATTTTCGTAGCAAGTCGAACTGGTGTTCCCCCAAGGTTGCCTGAGTCAACACATGGAGAGAGTCTTCAGCCCCTTGTTACAATTTGGGATGCAATTGGCGATTTGCCGCCGATCTGGGAAGAGGGCCCATTTGGCGGTGAGGTGGAGTACGCCTGCGAACCATTCAGCCTGTTCCAAGCCGTGATGAGGCGTGCGAACTCCGGTCTGAAGAACCATCGGGGGCCACGACTTTCGAATGTGAACATGGAACGATTAAAGCACATTCCGCAAGGCGGATCTTGGCGAGACATTCCGATCGATCTTTTGCCAGAGGGAATGAAGAAGGCCAAACGCAGTGATCACACGAAAAGGTATGGGCGCCCTAGACCAGACCAGTTAGCCTGCACGATTTTGACCAAGTGTGACATTCATTGGGGTGCCTATATTCACCCGTTCCAGAACCGCGCTTTTACTGTTCGCGAGGCCGCACGCCTTCAATCTTTTCCTGATCATTTCGAATTTTTCGGAAGCGTGACTGATCAATTTGTGCAAGTTGGGAACGCAGTTCCCCCATTGCTGGGTTTGGCAATTGCGGAAGAAGTAAAGAAGTCACTCAGATCACACTTAAGATTGGTTGCGTGAGTGCCTGTTGATCCCACTACCTTAATCGCCGAAGTTTTGGGCCGACCAGCTAAGCTAGGTTATGATCCTGCTCAAGATAAATATATTTGTCCCTTCACAGACCGCAGGTGTATTAAAGCGGCGGGGGCCAGCCCCATACCAGTTTGCTCTCTTTGGAGAGGAGATCGGGTTGTGATTATTTGTCCGAATAGACTTCAAGAGCGAAAACTTGTCGATGATGTGTTAGAGCACTGCTGGCCAGAAGGTATGTCACGGGATGTAGCGATTGCTCCTGAAGTGCAATTAGCCGGCTTTGGAAATGTTGATTTTGTAATAGCCCATGTAAATGATGAAAAAGTTGAGCATTTTGTAAGCGTTGAGGCACAGACAGTCGATATTACGGGATCTTATCGTCCGGCTTACATTGCGCTCGTAGAAAATAGAATGTTGGATCGTGCTCCTAGCTTCGGCCTTAATTGGGATAACGTTTATAAGCGATATATGACGCAGGTCATACGTAAAGGATTTCATCATCACCATTGGAGAACTAAGATTGTCGCGTTAATGCAGGATGAACTTTACAAGCAGCTCACAAAATACCCGTTCCTAACAAGTTCCGATATTGCCGATCCATCCGTCAATGTGGTCTTTCTCCTTTATAAATATGGAGAAGATTGGAGTTTAGAAATCGCAGATGTAATCGGTACGAGCCACGCAAATTTATCACAGGCGGCGCTTTACGCTGACGCGCCAAGCCGAGACGCTTTTGAAGCGAGGATAATTGCTCGGATTAAGGTACAGCGCCGTGTCGGCGGCGACAAGGATGAGCCCCCAGTCTTCCAGGCAGATTAGCCTCTGAATCCGTTCGACCCCAATCACTACATGTTTCGTCTTGGCGAACCTAGCACACCAGTTCATCTCGTCCGCTCATAGTCCCCCCCTTTCCTACACACCCCCATCCATGCCTCACCCTGCCGGATGACCACCTCCACACCTCAACCCGCCCGCAGCCAACCAACCCCCCGCTGCAATGCCGATTATCGCTGGACCACCAAGAAGGTCACCGCCTTCCTGCGTGCGCTTGCCCGCTGCGGGAAGGTGGCGGAGGCGGCGCGGGAGGTGGGGATGAGCCGGCAGGCGGCCCATGTTCTGAAGGCGCGGCTGGCCGATCCGCGCTTTCAGGAGATGTGGGCGCTGGCCCTGCGCACCGGCTGGGCGGCGCGCGAGGAGGCGCGGCGGCCCGCCTCGCCGTGGGGCGATCCGGGGCTGGTCGGGCTGGCGCATTTGCGCGGGGCAGGTCCCTCGGCGCAAGTTGACGCTTTGGCCGCCCAAGCTGACACTTTACCCCGCCAAGCTGACACTTTGGCCCGCAAGGTGACGTTTTGACCCTGGACTGTGTTCCATGTGTTCCAGGTCTGTTGGGTTTGACCCGCGCCAAGGCCGCAAACAGCGCGACAAGCGGAGGCTTGCGTGGCAAGGAGGCCGTTGGCGGCTCTGCATGGAACCGCGCCCCGTTCCGCAGGTTGAGGATGCCATGATCAGACACCGTTCGCTGCCGCTTCTGGCCCTCACCCTGATGCTCTCACTCGCCGCCTGCTCGGATGAACCGGCAGACGATGCGGCCACGCCCGCCGCTGCGGCCACATCGTCCGCAACTGGCAGCACCACGCCCGCCGCCGCCGTTCCCGAGGAGCAGGTATCGGCCAACACGCTGACGCTGGAAGGGCTCGGCGCGCTCAAGCTGGGGCAGCCGGTCGATCCGGCCAGCGGCTTCGCGGCGCGCGGGGCGCAGGCGTCGGATGCGTGCATCGTGATGTCGTCGCCCGCCTACCCGGACGTCTACGCGATCGTCGAAGGCGGCGTGGTCAAGCGGATCTCGGTCAGCGAAGGATCGACCGTGACGCTGATCGAGGGTGTCGGCCCCGGCGCGACCGAAGCCACCGTGGACGGGGCCTTCCCCGGCTTCCGCGAGGAGCCGCACCACTACGTCCCCAATGGCAAGTACCTTACCGCTCCGGGCGCCGAAAGCGGTGCGCCGGCCGTGCGGTTCGAGCTGGACGAGGGCGGCAAGGTGACCACAGTGCACGTGGGCATGATGCCGGTGCTCGGCTATGTGGAGGGATGTGCATGAGCCGCCGGGCCAAGGCTACCAAGGCGTCCGATCCGTTCGGTCTGGCAGCCGAGATGTGGCAGCTGGGGTTCGAGGCCTGGCAGGTGATCGGCTGGCGCAGCTGGCGCATGATGCAAGGCGGCGCGGCGGCGCACGACGAGAGCGTGCGCATGGTCAGCGAGAAGTGGCAGGCGAACATGGAGCTGGGCATGGCGGCGATGGCGGGTGAGGGCGGCGCGACCCCCGAGGCGCAGGCGCGCAAGGCCGTGCGCCACTATCAGAAGCGCGTCACCGCCAACCGCAAGCGGCTCTCGCGCTAATGGCTGACCTCTACCTGAAAGCGCTCGAATCCGAACGCAAGGCGCTGTGGGCCACCTGCCGCCTCAAGGGCCTGGCGCGCGGCACACCGGAGCGGGTGCGGATCGCCGAGCTCGATGCGCTGCTGGAGGCGCACAAGGCGAAGGGCAAGGCCGGGACGCAGGCCTAGTCAGCTGTTGCGCAGGTTCTCCAGCCCCTTGACCGAACCGGCGGGGGGCAGCGGGGTGTTGCCCTTGGGCTTGACGGCCTTGGGCTTGCGGACTTCCTTGTTGGACTTCATCTGGCCTTTGGCCATGGCGGTTCACCTTTGAGGCGGAAGGCCCCGCCCGCCCATACCGCATGGCGGGCCGAAAGGCGGCATCAAATCGGCGCTTGCGTCAGCGTTTGCGGACGAACTCGGCACGCAGGACCAGGCCCTTGATCCCCGGATAGCGGCAGTCGATCTCCTGATCGTGGCCGGTCAGCCGGATCGACTTGATCAGGGTCCCCTGCTTGAGCGTCTGCCCGGCGCCCTTGACCTCGAGGTCCTTGATGAGGGTGACGGCATCACCGTCGGCGAGGAGGTTGCCGACAGCATCGCGCACCTCGACCACGTCGGCAGCGGCGCGCTTGGCGGCCAGTTCGGCAGCGGGCAGCCACTCGCCGCTGTCCTCGTCGTACACATAGTCATCGGTGTCGCTCATCCTCGCCTCCTAGGGCACCCGGAGCCGCGCGGCGAGGGAAATGACCAAGGTCCCGGATCAGCCGCCGAGCACGAAGGCGTCGGGCAGCTCGTAATGCTCGGGTCCGAAGTCGATCACGCTGGTGGTGCCGACGCGGGTGATGACCATAGTCCAGCCGCTCGACCGGTCGGCTTGTGAGCTGTCGGCCAGCGTGGGGTTGCCGATGGCATCGGTGAAGATCGCGCGTTGCGTGCCGTCGGGCTTGGTGATCGCCACCCGTCCACCGCCATCGTCGGTCCAGCCGCGCTTGATCCCCGCCATGCAGCCGTGCTCGACCACCTCGCCGTTGATGATGCACACGATCGAGGCGGTGGCGTCGAAGTCGGCGCCCGTCGCAGGCGCTGCGGTGGCGGACGAGGAGGGCGAGGGACCCACAGGGGCTGCCGCTTCGTCCTCGCTGCCGCAACCGGCGAGGGCCATCAGGAGGGGCAGCACCACGAGAGTTTGGGCGAGGGTCCGGTGCATCGTGTGGCTCCTTGCCGAACGGCGGCTACCCGACCATCAGGCACCGTGCAGGCAGCATAGCGTTTGGGGGCGCGATGGTCTATCCACCGGCCATGCGTACCTTGCTCGTTACCGCCACCGCGCTGGCCCTGCTGGCTGGCTGCACCGCTCCCGATGGTCCTGCCGGAGGGGCGGACGAAACAGCCAGCGTGCCAGGCGAGAGCTCCGACACGAGGCCGTTCTCGGGCATTGCGGAAGGTGAAGTGATCCACTTCACCGGGACCGAGCCGTTCTGGGGCGGCGAGATCGCGGGCACCACCCTGCAATGGTCCACGCCCGACAACATCGACGGCGAGGCGATTCCCGTCACCCGCTTTGCCGGACGCGGCGGCCTGTCGTTCACCGGCACGCTGCAGGCCGGGCCGTTCGACCTGGCGATCACCCCCGCCACCTGCTCCGATGGAATGAGCGACCGGACCTATCCCTTCGCCGTCACCGTGCTGCAAGGCGACCAGCAACTGAGCGGCTGCGGCTGGACCGACCGCCAAGGCTACACCGGCGGCGAGTGATCGCCCGATTGCATTCCGCTGAACGCAAGTTACTCTGACATCACGCGAAAAGCCGGGATCGTCGCCCGGTTGGCGCTCCGGGGGAAGTTCACCGTGCACCGAGTGCTTGTTTCGCTGTTGGCGCTGCTGGCTGCCCTTGCCCTGCCGCACGCTCCCGCGCAGGCTGCCTGGCTGGAAGCGCAGAGCACCAATTTCGTGATCTATGCCGACGATGACGAGGCGGAGCTGCGCGAGCTGGCGCAGCGGCTGGAGCGCTATCATTCCGCCATGGAACTGATCACCGGGGTGGACATGCTGCCGCCCAGCCCGTCGAACCGCGTGACGATCTACGTCCTGTCCAATTGGTCCGAGATGCGCCGGCTGACCGGATCGCAGATGATCGCCGGGTTCTATTCGGCGCGCGCCGGTCGTCCGGCGGCTTTCGTGCCCGCGCAGCGCAGCGGCAGGCGTTCGGACTTCAATCTCACCGTGCTGCTGCACGAATACGCGCACCACTTCATGATCTCGAACAGCCGCTTTGCGCTTCCAGCGTGGTATGGCGAGGGGGGAGCCGAGTTCTTTGCCTCGGCGCGCTATAATGCGGATGGCGGGATGACGCTGGGCCTGCCCGCCGCGCACCGCTTCTACGAGCTGTACAACGCGCGCGACGTGCCGCTGTCCTGGCTGCTCGACCCGCAAGCGCGCGGGGACGACGGGCAGCGCCCCTACGACAACTTCTACGGCAAGAGCTGGCTGCTGTTCCACATGCTGGTGTTCGATCCCGAATATCGCGGGCGCATGGGGGCTTACCTGGGCGCGCTGACCAGCGGCCAGACCGCGCGCCAGGCCGCCGACGGGCAGCTGGGCGACATGGGCGAGTTGCAACAGGCGCTGGACGATTACGCCACCAGGCCGCGCATGCTGTCGATGCGCTTTGCTCCCGAACAGCTGGAAACGGGCACGATCACCGTCCGGCCGATGAACCCGGGCGAAGCGGAGATGATGCCGCTGCGGGTGGTTTCGGTGCGGGGCGTCAACCGCGATCAGGCGCTGGAGCTGCTGGGCGCAATGCGGGCGGTGGCGGCCCGCTATCCGTGGGAAGCCGCGGTGCAGGATTGGCTGTCCGAAGCCGAGTTCGATGCAGGCTATGATGCCGAGGCGATCGCTGCGGCCGATGCGGCGCTGGCGATCGACCCGTCGCGGGTCAATGCCTATGTCCAGAAGGGCTATGCGCTGTTCCGCATGGCCGATGCGGTGGAGGAGGACCAGCCGGCGCGCGTGGCCGCCTATCGCGCCGCCGCCGCGCCTTATCTGGCGCTCAACGCGGTGGAGAACGATCACCCGCTGGCGCTATATCACTATTACCTCAGCTTCACCCAGTCGGGCCGCACGCCCGGTCCGTCCGCCCGTTCCGGGTTGGAGCACGCAGTGGAACTGGCGCCGTTCGACTGGTCGTTGCGGCTGACGCTGGCTGAAATGTACTTGTCGGCTGACCAGATTGCCGAGGCCCGCCACACGCTCATGCCGATTGCCTACGCCGCCCACGGTGGCGGTCTGGCCGAGCGCGCGCGCACACTGATCGACCGGATCGACAGCGGGCCGGTGACCCCCGGTGCCGGAGCGGAGTTGATCTTGCTGCTCCACCAGGCGGAAGATGCCGCGAGCGCTGGGGAGCCCGCCAGCGAAAGCTGACCGGTCCAGCCGCACTCACTCGGCCAGCAGGCCCTCCACGATCAGCGCCACGGCCCGCGCCATGTCCGCCAGCGGCAGGCTGGCTGCTGCCTCGGCTGCCAACGGCGTATCGGCCAGTGCCGGCAAGTGGACGAACAACACCTGCGTGGTCAGCCCGCGCCGGGCGACTTGCACCAGCGCGTGGCGATAGGCGAAGTTGCACAGGTATTGCCCGGCATCGTAGCTGATCTCGGCAGCGATCCCGGTCTCGGCCAGCGTAGCTGCGAGCGCGGTCAGGGCGGCCCCGGTGGTCAGCACGTCTCCCTCGAGCGGTACGGCAAGCTCGCCCAGCACGTCGGGCTTGTCGGCGGCGCACAGCGCTGTGGCGCAAGCCTCCAGCGTTACCCCGGTCGCCCGGTGCGAATAGCCGGTCAGCACCAGCGCGGCGGGCCGCTCGTCCAGCAGGGCGTCGATTGCGGCGGGGATGGAGCGGTAAGCCACCTCGAGCAGCGCAAACCGCGTGCCTTGCGGCAACAGCGCGGGGTGGGCGGACAAGTGCTCGACCAGCACCTGCGTCGGGTTGTCCGGCACGCCCGGAAAGGCGCGGAACCCGGTGACGATGGCGCGCCGCATGGACGGCGTCAGAAGCTGCCCGGCAGGTTGGCCTGCACCGCATCCGGGCGACGCGGTTGGAGCACTTCGCGGCCCGTCGCCTGCGTTGTGGCGGTGAACGGAGTGCAGCTTCGTCCACCCACGAAGTTGAGCGCGGCGGCCAGCATCGCCTCGGCCGGATCGCCCAGCTGGTGGCCGATATCGTCGGTCGCGCGGCAGGTGTTGGGCACGGTGCTGGCGAGGCCGGTGTAATAATCGCCCTGGTGGTTGGCGTTCTCCAGCCGCAAGGCGATCACCCGGAAGCGATCGTCGCACGCCGAGCGGTCGAGCGCGATCTGGCCCACTGGCTTGCCATAGGTATTCTCGCCGACCAGCGCCATGCGGGTATTGGGCAGGTACGGCTGCATCGAATTGATCACCAGTTCGCTCGCCGAAGCCGTGCCGCGGGTGCCGATGAAGGCAATGCTGGTCGGCTGAATCGATTCCGGCTGCGGGTGGAAGGTGTAGGTGGAGTTCTCCGCGGCCTTCGATGGCCGGAAGGTTATGTAATCGTACACCTGACCGCCCTTGTCGCGGCCCATCAGGTCGCCCATCAGTTCGGCCACGTCGATCAGCCCGCCGCCGTTATAGCGGAAGTCGATCACCAGATCGGTCACCCCGGCATTGCGGAACGACAGGTAGGCGCCACGCAGATCGGTGTTGGCGGTATCGATGAAGGTGCGCAAGTTGATGTAGCCGACCTGCCGCCCGCCATCGTTGATGATTTTGGCGCCATAGCGATTGGACACCGGGTCAAGCGTGTAGTCGGTCTTGGCGAGCGAGATCACCCGCTCAGCCCCCCCCGGATCGCGCACGCGCAGCACGCGGGTGACGCCGGGGTCGTTTGGTCCAAGTGCATCGACCACCGCCTGCGCCCCGCCACCAGCCATCAAGGCATTGACCGTCTGCAGGTTGGCGCTGGTGGTGCCCACGGCGGTGATCTCGGTCCCGCGATCGAGGTTTTGCGCCAGTGCCGGGGTGTTCTCGAAACTCTCGATGACGAACACCCGGCGCCCGGCCGTGTCATAGCCCAGGCGGAAGCCGAACCCGGCGCTCGATCCGCTCTGGAAGAACGCGTTCTCCTCGGCGATCGAGGTGATGTAGGTGAAATAACGGTCTTTGGACTGCGCCCGGGCGGGGGCGACCAGCGCATCGATGTAATCCTGGAGGTCGGTGTAGCTCCCCTTGTTGACGTTGGCCGCGACCAGATCGGGGAACAGGTACCATTCGTTGAGTTGGGCGGCGACCCAGTCCTGCCGCGAGGACAGCGAGCAGGTGGCCGTGGTCGGCGCGGTCGTCGGGGTCGGCGTGGGCGATGGGGTCGGCGATCCGCCCACTACGCCGCTGGAGGCTCCGCCGCACGAGGCGACCATGGCCGCGCAGCCAAGCACGAGGGCGAGGCGCGAGGAATTGCGCAGGCGAAACATCGGCATAGGGGCCCTTCCCGGTTTATGCCGCCTGCTGCCGAACGCTGCCGCAGCGACTGTTACAGATGAGACGGTATCGCCCATAACGTGGCCTTTCAAGCGGTTAACCGGCTCGATCTGTCGCATTTCAGACGCCGATATCCACACTCGCGAACCACTTTCGCGCGTTTTACGCCCCATTTACGCCTGCCCGCACTTGCCAAGGGCGTTTGCGACAGGCACATCCCCCGTCCACAAACCGCTGGTTACGGCGGGGAATCGTCAACGGCAGCGCCCCCCGCGCCGCCGCATCCGGAGTTCACATGGCCGAGACCGTGCCCCAATGGCTGCAGGGCGCCTTGCTCAATCCGGGACCTGGTCATGCCGGGCTGGTGGTGGCAGGGCTCGCCCGCGCAGGCACGGTGACTGCCGACACGCTGGGCGCCGGCGGCTTTGCCCTGACATCGGCCGCCTTCATCCATGGTGAGAGCCTCGACCCCAGCTTCACCGCCGACGAGGAAGACTCGGTCGCGCCGCCGCTCGAATGGACTGCTCCGCCTGCCGGCAGCGCCGAGCTGGTGCTGGTCGTGGAAGACCCCGATGCGCCAGGTAAAGTCGCGTGCCACTGGCTGGTGTGGGGCCTGGCACCCCAGCGCGGCAAGCTGCTCGAAGGGGAAACCCCGCCGCGCGTCGGCAAGAACGCGCACGGCAATTCCGAATGGCTGCTGCCCGCGCCGCCGCCGGGCGATAAGCCGCATGATTACGTATTCCAGCTCTTCGCCGTGGACGAACCGCTCAGCTTGCTGCCCGGCGCCACGCGCGATGATCTGGTGGAGGCCCTCACGGGTCATGTATCCGCCGTGGCATTGCTGACGGGCACCTATGCCCGCGAGGACGCCGACGAGGATTGGGAAAACTGGGATGCCGAGGACGTGGGCTGACAAGGCTCCACGCTCGCGGCTCAATTGCAAGGGAAGGAAAGTTATAATGGCTGCCAAGAACAACGCGCTTAACAAGCCAGTCACCGTTTCGGGGGATCTGGAAGCAGTAATCGGCAAGGGCCCGCTGACCCGCGCCGAGGTGACTTCGAAGGTGTGGGACTACATCAAGAAGAACAGCCTGCAGGACACCAAGGACAAGCGCCAGATCAACCCCGACGCCAAGCTGGCCGCGGTGATCGGCAAGGACCAGATCTCGATGTTCCAGATGACCGCCGCGGTGTCCAAGCACCTGAGCTAAGCCATCTGACCTTCGGGTAAGAACATGACGGGCGGGAGGCGGATGCTTCCCGCCCGTTTTGTTTTGGCGAGCAGTGGGTGGGCTTTTGTTGATGAAAGACATGCAGCGGCGAGGGCCTGTGGCTTTACCAAAGGCGCAGCGCCACGTAGGTCGCCCGGTTGCTGCCAGGAGGTTGGTGGACGGATGGACGAGGTCAAAGAGCCCTGGCCTGCTGGCACAAGGTGGGTGCTGTAGGAAAGGCAGTTCGCGCAGAGAACGCGAAGGTCGCAAGATTGAATCAGGAATGCTGTCCCCGTGATTTTGCGTTTGCGGTATGGCGAACACGAGGCGTGACAGAGTGGCTGAATGTGAGCGTCGCCCGAGATGATACCATCGACGGAGCGCTCGGGGGTCCAAACCCCTCGCGGGTCCGAATCCCGTCGCCCCGTTTCACCCATGTGAAAACTTCATCCACATGTAAATCCGCCTTGCTCCCCGTCCGTCCGGCTGGCACAATCCGGGCATCATGACGGCCTGCCCCGGCAAACGGGGTGACCGCGAGAGGACAGGACCACACCATGGCTACCATCGTCGGCGGCGTCGCCACGTCGCATACTCCCACCATCGCGTTCGCCAAGGATGGCGGCAAGCAGGACGATCCGGTGTGGAAGCCGATCTTCGATGGTTACAAGCCGGTGCAGGACTGGTTCCGCGCCAAGAAGCCCGATGTGCTGGTCTATATCTACAACGATCACATGACCTCGTTCTTCGATCACTACAGCCACTTCGCGCTGGGCGTGGGTGAGGAATTCAAGGCGGCGGACGAGGGCGGCGGGCCGCGCGATATTCCGGCGATCAAGGGCGATCCCAAGTTTGCCGAGCACGTCGCCCGGGTGATGGTGGCGAACGAATTCGACCTGTCCTATTTCCAGGGCAAGGGGCTGGACCACGGCGCGTTTTCGCCGCTGTCGGTGATGGTCGATCATGACGACGCCAATGGCTGGGCGGTCAAGCTGCTGCCGGTGGTGTGCGGCGTGCTGACCGTGCCGCTGCCCTCGGCGCGCCGGTTCTACAAGTTCGGCAAGTCGCTGCGCCAGGCGATTCTCTCGTACCCCGAGGACATCAAGGTGGCGATCGCGGGCACCGGCGGCCTGTCGCACCAGGTCCACGGCGAGGGCTGCGGGTTCAACAATCCGGCATGGGATGCCGAGTTCATGGACCGGCTGGAGAAGGACCCCGAGAGCCTGCTCGACATGACCGTGGCCGAGCTCGCCAAGCTGGGCGGCTGGGAAGGCGCCGAGGTGGTCATGTGGCTGATGATGCGCGGGGCGCTGTCGGCCCACGTCGAGTGCACCCACAAGACCTATTTCTTGCCCTCGATGTGCCCCATCGCCACGATGATCCTCGAGGAGCGCAACCCCGATGCGCCGGTGGAAGACCCGGCCGTGACCCGCGCCCGGGCCGACCATGACTATGCCGGGGCCGAGGAGCTGGCAGGCACCTATCCGTTCACCATCGAGCGCAGCGTGAAGGGCTTCCGCCTCAACCATTTCCTCCACTCGCTGACCGATCCCACCATGCGCAAGCTGTTCCGCGAGGACGAGGAGGCCGCTTACGAGCAGGCTGGCCTGACCGATGAAGAACGCGATCTGGTGCGCCGCCGCGACTGGATCGGCATGATCCACCACGGGGTGATCTTCTTCATGCTCGAAAAGCTGGGCGCGGTGACCGGCATCGGCAACATCGACATCTACGCGGCGATGAAGGGCCTCTCGGTCCCCGAGTTCCAGAAGACGCGTAACGCGGCGATCAATTACGGCGTGGCGGGCAAGGAGAAGTAGGGCGGGCGCGCCCCGTTTGACCGCGCTCAAGGATCGCCTGCGCCGCTTGTCATAGCCCCTCCCCTGCAAAGGTCCGTCGAATCGGTCCGCAGGAGAGAACAGCTATGGCCCAGATCGTCGGCGGGTTCGCCGTGTCGCACACCCCCACCATCGCTTTCGCACTGGATGCCGGGAAGCAGGACGATCCCGTGTGGAAGCCGATTTTCGACGGGTTCCAGCCGGTGAAGGACTGGCTGGCCTCGGTGCAGCCCGATGTGATCGTCTATGTTTACAACGATCACATGACCAGCTTCTGGATGCAGCACTATTCGCACTTCGCCATTGGCATCGGCGAGGAATATGTGGCGGCGGACGAAGGCGGGGGCGCGCGCCATATTCCGCCGATCAAGGGCGATCCGGATTTTGCCCAGCACCTGGCCTTCGGCATGGTGGCCGATGATTTCGACCTCAGTTATTGGCAGGGCATGGGGCTGGATCACGGCGCGTTCTCGCCGCTGTCGGTGTTGCTACCGCATTCGGATGCCGACGGCTGGCCATGCAAGATCGTCCCGCTGCAATGCGGCGTGCTCGAACTGCCAATCCCCAAGGCCAAGCGGTTCTGGAATTTCGGGCGCAGCTTGCGCCGGGCGATCCAGAACTATCCGGCCGATATCAAGGTGGCGATTGCCGGTACCGGCGGCCTCAGCCATCAGGTGCATGGCGAACGCTGCGGGTTCAACAACGTGGCGTGGGACCACGAGTTCATGGACCGGCTGGCGAATGATCCGCAAAGCCTGATCGACATTCCCGTGGGCGAACTGGTCAAGCTGGGCGGCATGGAAGGCGCCGAGATCGTGATGTGGCTGCTGATGCGCGGCGCGCTTGCTCCCACGGTAAGCGAGTTGCACCGCAGCTTCTTCCTGCCTTCGATGACCTCGATCGCCAGCATGGTGTTCGAGGATGCCGAGCCCGATCCTTCACCGGAGACCCAGGCAGCCTATGGGGAACGGATTTATGCCGACGTGGCCCCGGCGCTGGAGCTGGAAGGGACCTATCCCTTCACCATCACCCGCAGCGCCAAGGCGTGGCGGATCAACAACTTCCTCCACTCGATCGTCAAGCCGGAGTTCCGCGCGCGGTTCAAGAGTGACTTCGAAGCGCTGGCCGACGAGCACGCGCTGACCGACGAGGAGAAGGGCCTGATCCGTGAGCGCGATTGGATCGGGATGATCCATTACGGCGTGATCTTCTTCAATCTCGAGAAGCTCGCCCCGGTCGTGGGTTTGGGCAACATCGACGTCTATGCGGCGATGAAGGGCATGACGGTCCCCGAGTTCCAGAAGACGCGCAACGCGGCGATCAACTATTCGGTCGAGGCCGATCCGGTCGGCTGAGCGAACGGCCAGTCGGTTGCTCTGCCCGCCCACAAGGCCGCCCAGATCAGCAGCGGCTGCGCGGCGAGGCGGGGGATATGGTAGGCGAAGCCCCAACCGTGATCGGGCTTGCCTAAGTCAAGCAGGAAGTGGTTGAAGTTGGCCGGCCACACACACAGCGCATAGGCGGCGAGGCCCCAGGCGGCGGCCTTGCGCAGCATCGGCCCGAATGGCTGGAGCAGCGCCAGTGCGCCGGCAACTTCAGCCAGGCCGGTCCAGTAAACCACCTGCTCGGGCCACGGCACCCAGCCGGGGATGATGGCCAGGAATGGCGCGGGCGCGGTCATGTGGAACCACCCGGCGACCAAGTAAAGCCCGCCCAGCGCGCAGCGGACCACGGGCTGGATCACGCTCCGGATCACTGGCCGAATCACGTTGGCGACCGTTCGCAGCCGGGTTCCCAGCCCGCCGGGGCAAGGGTGAAGCCGGCAAAGTCGAACCCCGGCGCGACCACGCAAGAAACGAGGGTGTAGCCGTGCGCTCCCGCCGCCAGCGGGACGGCGGCCTGCCACTCGTGCGGCGCGACGACGTGTTGGAATGCTTGTCCGGCGGCGCTGTCTGGACCCAACACCACGGCTTGCACCGGTCCGGCCTCATCCGGCGCGAGCATCAGGTGGAGCGGATCGCCCGCGTGCCACAGCCAGATTTCGGCCGCGTCAACCCTGTGCCAGTGCGACGTCTGGCCGCGTTCGAGCAGGAAGTGGATCGAGGTGGCCACGGCCCGCCCGTCCTTGCCTGCTGTCCCGCGCCACAGTTCGCGATACCAGCCGCCCTCCGGGTGCGGTTGCAGGCCGAACCGGGCGATGGTGGCCGCACCACTCATTGCGGAGCCAGTCCGAACTCCTGCCGCTCGCGGTTAATGTAGGGTCGGCACAATTCGCCCACCTTCAGCACATAGACCGCCACCGGGGCGGCGGTCATATATTGCGGCTGGTCATAGGCAGCGGTGATCTGCGCGGCGAGCCCGGCGGCAGTGGCGCGCTGTTCGATCAGACAGCGGGTGCGGCCCCGCTTGGCCAGCGCCTCGATCAGGGTATCGTCGACGAAGAAGTAATTGAGGCTGTCATTGAGGCCCTGGACATAGGCCGCCTTGGCTTCCGCTGTCAGCGCCAGCCAGCCAGCCCGGGTGTTGACGAAACCCTCCGCCTGCGTGGGCTGAGCCAAGGTGGCCAGCAGCGCTGCCGCTGCTGCGATCATGACCTTGCCAGTGCCGCCGATGCCACGTTTATCCATCACGTTGTACCCTTTTACCTGACTCATGAGGAAGCGAGCCGATTGACATTTGCGGTCACGGATTCGGCCACTGTCGGCCCGCCCACCGACTATGCGCAATCGCGGCTAAAATCGAGTTATTCCCACACACACAAAGGGTTTACGTGAAGCGCGAATAGGTTAAGATAGCGGAAGAATCTTTCGACGCTGGTCGAAGGGGCACAGGGAACCGGGCAACCTACATTCAAACCGCACGACCGCGAGCCTTTCATTTTGCGCAGCGCTACTGCGTGATCTGGGCTGCAAGGCGAACATTCGTCTCCGGTTTGGGGCATGCCAGAAAACGGAGAATTCGACGATGAACGTTAAGAAGATTTACCCTTGCGGTACGGCTCTTGCCGCTGCCCTGCTTGCACTGCCCGCCCAGGCCCAGGTGACCATCGGCGGTGACCCCATCGAAGTGAACGACGGCGCGCCCGATGCCATCAACACCGGCGGCCAAATAGACACGAACGGTGCGACTATTATTGACTCGACTGGCCCCGTGGTCATCGACGACGCCTTGACTGCGAACGGGCTTGTCACTGCCCAAGGCGGCCTGGTTACCCGTGGCGCCAATATCAACACCAATAGCGGCAACATCAACCTGTCGACCGGCAGCATTGCCAACGTGACCAACATCGGTACCGTAACGGTGACTGCAACCGGGCTTGTGACTGCCGAGGGCGGCCTGGTTACCCGTGGTGCCAATATCAACACCGGGGGCGGTAACATAAACCTGTCGGGCGGCAACATCGTCAACATCACCAACATCGGTACCGGAACGCTGGCAGTGACGAGCAACGCCACTATCGGGCAGGACCTCGCCGTCGGCCGCAACCTGACGGTGGCGGGTAATGCGGCGGTCACCGGCAACATCTCCACCGGCAGCGGCGATATCGTCACCGTTACCGGCGATGTGGTTGCGGGCGGCATTCGCCTCGACAGCTCGACCGGTCGCGTGACCGGCGTGGCTGCCGGTGTGGCGAACACCGACGCGGTGAACGTCGGCCAGCTCAACGGTACGTTGAACACGCTGAATGCGCGGATCGACACCGTCAACGCGCGCGTCGATGTGCTGACCGGTCGCGTCGGCGGCCTTGAGTATCAGGCCCGTCAGGCCTTCCAGGGCGTGGCGATGGGCTTCGCGATGAACGCCGCGCCGCTCAACCTTGACAACGGCGAGGGCGGCATTTCTGCCGGCGCTGGTGTGTTCGAGGGTGAGTATGCGGGTGCCATCCGCGCGCAGTTCGTCACCGAAAGCGGCTTTGGCGTGGGTGCCAACGTCGGTTTCTCCAGCGATGCCGTTGGCGGCGGCGTGGGTGCCAGCATCAAGTTCTGATCGCTCGCTTCAGACTGACCAAGTTCGCCGGCGGTCCTCCTCAGGGAGGGCCGCCGGTGCGCGTTTAGGCGTATAGGAGCGGGAAGTTCTCGACGCGCCCCGACCGTCTGGGTTAGGGTCGTGTCCGGCGACCCGGCCGGGCCCGCCGCCTTGCACCATCCGGAGAACGCCCGCGTGAAGATCGCCATGCCCGCAGCCATGCTGCTGTCCTTGGTTGCCGCGCCGGCGTGGGCGCAATCGGCCGAAGCCGTGGCCCAGGCGGCGCTGCGCAACGCCCCGGTGTGGGATGGCCACAACGACGTGCCTGAACAGCTGCGCGACCGGTTTCACAACGTGATCGGCACGTTCGATTTCAACGACACCACCGAAGTCCCGCCATCGTTCGGGTCCACCCGCATGCATACCGATCTGCCACGGTTGCGGCAGGGACGCGTGGGCGCGCAGTTCTGGTCGGTCTATGTTTCGGCCGACTTGCCGCCGTCCGAAGCCGTGGTGGCGACGCTCGAACAGATCGACGTGATGAAGCGGCTGATCGCGCGCTATCCTGACGATCTGGCCTTTGCCACCAGTGCCGATGAAGTGGAAGCCGCCATGCGGCGCGGGCGCATCGCCAGCCTGCTGGGCATGGAGGGCGGCACCTCGATCGATGGCAGCCTGGGTGTCCTGCGGCAGATGTATGCGCTGGGCGCGCGCTACATGACGCTGACCCACTCCAAGACCATCGACTGGGCCGACAGCGCCACCGATGCTCCGCAGCACGATGGCTTGACCGAATTTGGCGTGCACGTGGTGCAGGAAATGGCCCGGCTGGGCATGCTGGTCGACCTCAGCCACGTGAGCGAGGCGACCATGCACGATGCCATGACTGCCAGCGGCGCGCCGGTGATCTTCAGCCATTCGGGTGCCCGCGCGATCAACGGCCACGCGCGCAATGTGCCCGACAGCGTGCTGGCGCGCTTGCCGCATGAGGGCGGCATCGTGATGGTGGTCGGCTTGCCTGATTATCTAAGCGAGGACCTGCGCCAGCACGGTGCCCGCCGGGCGGCCGAACAGGC
The DNA here is from genome assembly GCA_039927835.1 of Alteraurantiacibacter sp. Taxonomy (GTDB): domain Bacteria; phylum Pseudomonadota; class Alphaproteobacteria; order Sphingomonadales; family Sphingomonadaceae; genus Alteraurantiacibacter. The sequence continues at coordinate 40,928 of JBDSUF010000050.1, read as the reverse complement.
CCGGCAGGAGGTTCTTCTGCGCGGCCAGCCCGATGCGGTCACCGCCGCCATGGCGCAATGGAACGCCGCCAATCCGGCTCCGTCGGCGACGGTTTCCGACATGGCCGACCATATCGATCACATCCGCGCCGTAGCGGGGATCGATCACATCGGCCTCGGGGGCGATTACGATGGCATGGCCAGCGGCCCGGTCGGCATGGAGGATGTAACGGGTTATCCGGCGCTGTTCACCGAGCTGGCCCGCCGCGGTTACAGCCGTCAGGACCTCGAGAAGATCGCCAGCGGCAACATGATGCGCGTGCTGCGCGAGGCCGAGGCATTTGCCGCCAGCGAACGTGGCCGCGCGCCGATCGAGTCCCCGGTAAGCTGACCTAACCGTCGTTGGTGATCGTTTCCGGCGGGCGCTCATCGACGGTCGCTGTGCCCGACAGGGTGGGTATCAACCACACGACCGACATCGCGATAATTGCCAGCAACAAGCTGATGCCGAGCACCCAGCGGACGATGTGCGGCGTCTCGCCGGAACGGGCGTCGTCGGCGTCGATGTGCGTTTCGCGACCTGGCTGGTCCATGACATGTCCTGACGTAGCGGTTTGGTTCCCGTTCTACGCCCGGTCATGCCGGAAGTTCCGCCTGACCCAGCCTATGATTAGTCGCGCAGCAGGTCGTTGATCGCGGTCTTGGCGCGAGTCTGTGCGTCCACGGTCTTGACGATCACCGCGCAATAGAGGCTGGGGCCGGGCGAGCCATCGGGCAAAGGCTTGCCGGGCAGCGATCCGGGCACCACCACGGCATAAGGCGGCACCGTGCCCACGTGCACCTCGCCCGTGGCGCGATCGACGATCTTGGTCGAGGCGCCGATGAACACGCCCATTGAAAGCACTGCACCTTCGCACACGCGCACGCCTTCGACCACTTCGCTGCGCGCGCCGATAAAACAGCCGTCCTCGATCACCACCGGCCCTGCCTGCAATGGCTCGAGCACGCCGCCGATGCCGACGCCGCCGGACAAGTGCACGTTTTTGCCGATCTGTGCGCAACTGCCGACCGTGGCCCAGGTGTCGACCATCGAGCCATCGCCGACAAAAGCGCCGATATTGACGAAGCTGGGCATCAACACCACGCCGCGACCGATGTGCGCGCCGCGCCGCACCACCGCGCCCGGCACCACGCGAAAGCCACCTTCGCGAAAAGCGTTCTCGCCCCAGCCGGCAAACTTGCTGGGCACCTTGTCGAACGCTGGTGCGCCAGCAGAGCCGCCATCCACCACCACGTTATCGTTCAGCCGGAAGCTGAGCAGCACGGCCTTCTTGAGCCACTGGTTGACGTGCCAGCCATCCTGGCCGTCAGGCTCGGCCACGCGCGCCTTGCCGCTGTCGAGCAGTTCGAGCGCGGCATCCACCAAGTCGCGCACGTCGCTGCTGGCGGGCGTCACGCTGTCGCGCGCGTCCCACGCCTGTTCGATGGCTGCTTCCAGATCGGCGGTCATGCGCAAGGCTCCTCACTCGTGTCGCTCAGCCGCTAGCCTGCATGGGCGCGGGGAGCAAGCACGCCGAAAGACACCAGCTTGCCAACGACTGGCGGGAGGCGCAGGTTCAGGCAAACTCAAGGATATACGCGTCATAAGGCCGCGAAATCCACTATCGGAAAGCCGCCCATGCCGTGTCACGCCCGCCTGTTCCGCCTGACCCGCAGCGCCGCATTGCTGGCGGCGATGGGCCTGCTGCAGGCTTGCGGCGGCAGCACCGGCGGCGGTCCGATCGTGGCCCCGCCGCCTGCGCCCACGCCAGCGCCGGTACCAACGCCCACACCGACGCCCGCGCCAACTCCGGCCCCGACACCAACACCAACACCAACCTCGGGCTTCCCGCTGAGCACGGTGCCAAGCCAGTTCAACACCGCCGAATTCCGCCGCTCGGACGGCCCTCAGCAGCACAACGCCCAAGTCGCATGGCTCGCCGGCGCTACCGGCACCGGGGTGACGATCGCGGTGATCGACACCGGCATCGATGTCGACAACCCTGAATTCACCGGGCGCCTGTCCAGTTCGTCGACCGACCTGTTCACCACCCGCAACCAGCTCAACGCCAGCGACGATCACGGCACCCAGGTTGCGTTGATCGCCGCCGCGGCCCGCAATTCCACCGGGGTGCTGGGCATGGCGTGGAATGCCACCGTGCTGGCCATTCGGGCCGACGAGCCGGGCTCCTGCGTCAGCGATGGCAATGCCGATGCCGATGGCGATTGCGCGTTCAACGACGAGGATATCGCGCGCGGCGTCGATTATGCCCGCACCCACGGGGCCAAGGTGGTCAACATCTCGCTCGGCGGCGAAGGGGGTGCGACGGTCCAGTTGCAAAACGCCGTGCGCGCCGCGACCGCAGCGGGCGTGCTGGTGGTGATCGCGGCCGGCAACGACGCCTTCCCCCAGCTGGAGGATTTCGGGCGCCAGCTGGTGGCGGCGGGCAATGGCGCGGTGCTGGTGGTGGGATCGGTCGACGAGCGGTACCAGATCTCGGACTTCAGCAATCGCGCAGGCGCCGATCAGCAATTCTACCTCACCGCACGCGGCGAGGACGTGTGCTGCAGCTATCGTGACGGCACGCTTTATGTCGATCCCGAGGGCTTTGTCTATGTCGTGTCGGGCACCAGCTTCTCCGCGCCGCAGGTGGCGGGCGCGGCGGCGCTGTTGGCGCAGGCCTTCCCCAACCTGACCGGGCAGCAGATCGCCGATATCCTGCTGCGCACCGCCTTCGATGCGGGCGATCCGGGCAGCGATCCGGTCTATGGGCGCGGCGTGCTCAACGTGGCCGCTGCGATGCAGCCGCTGGGAGCGACCGGGATCGCGGGCGGGCAAGGCGCGCTGAGCCTGGGCGAAGCTGCCCTGGCGACATCGCCGGCGATGGGCGACGCGCTGACCACGGCGAGCGTTTCGACCGTCATCACGGACGAATACGACCGCGCCTTCCACGCCACGATGAGGGCCAATGCTCACCCGGCCGAGCGCCGCCCGGTATTGTTGAGCGCATTGGCGGGCGAGCAACGCACGCTGGCGGCGGCCAGCAGCACGGCGGCGATGGCCTTCACGGTGGACCGTCAGGGCGTCGCCGCGCCGCTGCGGTTGCAGCCCGGCGAAGCGCAGCGGGCGCGCGTGCTGGCCGCGAGTGTGGCCTTGCGCCTGGCACCGCGTACTCAGCTTGGCTTCGCCTATGCGCGCGGTGCGGACGGCATCGTCGCGCAGTTGCAGGGGCAAGACCGGCCCGCCTTCATGGTTGCGGGTGGCACGCTGGGCGATACCGGTTTCGTCCAGTCGAGCGAGGGCAGCCTGGCCGTGCGCCACCAGGTGGCGGGCTTGGGCCTTACCGTCAGCGCTGAGCGCGCCCACAGCTGGAGCAATGCGGCCGAGCGGCGCATGGCCCAGTTGCGTGGCAGCAACGGGCAGCAGGACAAGGCAATCGACACCTTCGGGCTGGCGCTCGACCGGCGGTTCGGTCGGCTCAGCACCGCGCTTGGCGTCAGCCTGATGCACGAAGACGAACGGATGCTGGGCCTCGCCATGCAGCAAGGCTTCGGGCTGGCCGGAGCGAACTCGCTGTTTGTCGACGCATCGGCTGGCTGGACCCCGGCGCCGGGCTGGCGCTTCGGCGGCAGCTTGCGTCAAGGACGGACGACGGCGCGCGGCGGCGGCGTGCTGGCGAGCGGCTCGCGCGTGACCACCAGCGCCTTCGCGTTCGACGTGGCGCGCAGCGACGTGCTGGCAGCGGGCGATTCAATGGCTTTTCGCGTGTCGCAGCCTTTGCGCGTCGAGAGCGGCGGGCTCAACCTGCTGCTGCCGGTCAGCTGGGACTATGCGACGCTCAGCGCGGGCTATGCTGCGCAGCGGCTCAACCTTGCTCCCAGCGGCCGCGAGATCGATGCCGAACTGGCGTGGCGCGGCGCGTTATGGCGCGGGCAGGCGGCGGCAAGTGTGTTCTGGCGGCGCGACCCGGGGCACATTGCCAGCCTGCCCGATGACCAGGGCGTGGCGCTGCGCTGGTCTGCGGGCTTCTAGCTCATCAGCTTGCGGGTAAAATCGACCAGCCCGGTCTGCCGCGCGCGCTTCATCCGCTCGGCTTCCAGGATCGTGCGGACCTTGGCGTAGCACTCGCCGATATCATTGTTGACCACCACATAGTCGTAGCCGTCCCAGTGGCTGATCTCGGCGCGGGCGCGCTCCATGCGGCTGCGGATCACCTCGTCGCTGTCGGTGGCGCGGCTGCGCAGGCGGTGGTCGAGCTCGGCAATGCTCGGCGGCAGCAGGAACACGCGGACCACGTCGGTCTCCATCCGCTGGTAGAGCTGCTGGGTGCCTTGCCAGTCGATGTCGAACAGGAAGTCGCGACCGTCCTTCAGCCCGGCCTTGATCTGCGCCTTCGGGGTGCCATAGCAATGGCCGAAGACCCGCGCCCATTCGAGAAACTCGCCGTCGTCGACCATGCGGTTGAACGTGTCGCCATCGACGAAGTGGTAATCTTTACCGTCCACCTCACCCGGCCGCATCGGGCGGGTGGTGACCGAGACCGACATGCCGATCCCCGCCACCTCGCCCAGCAACATCCGGGCGATGGTGGTCTTGCCCGTACCCGACGGCGAGGACAGGATGAACATCAGCCCGCGGCGGGCCAGGTCTCGCGATGCAATAGTGGAATCGGTCATGCTGCGCTCATGCCCCCAAGGCGGCGGGCCGTCAAACCGGAGGAAGCGTGCCAATCGCGCCTGTGGCAGCATTTTGCCGCGCCCGTTCCTCCTGCCGCGTCTTGCCCCGGCGATAGAGCGTGCGCGCCAGGATGCCCGTTGCCACCAGCAGCGCGCCGGGCACCGAGCGGGTGGCCACGGCGGAGGCAGCAGCAGTCAACACGCGGGTACTCATCGCGGGAGGATGATCGGGCACCGCAGCGGCTGCCTTGCCGCGCACCAGCCCGCTGCTGACCGCGTGGCGCAGCGCATAGCTGCCCGCGCGCAGGGCAAGATCGGCGGTCAGTGCGCGCAGCAGCGGATTGCGTTTCGGTTGATCCTGCTGGTCCGGCTGGCCGGACTTGCGCCTGTTGCGGGCCACAGCTGCGCCGCGCCTACTTCTTGCGGCCGAAGTCGATGGTGACCACGTTCGACCCGTCGTCCGCGGTGGCGGGAGCAATTGCCGGCGGCGTATCGTTCTCCGGCACCTCCAGCTTGGTCGGCTCGATGTCGCTGGCGGCGGCCTGGAACTGCAGCCCGAAATCGACCGCCGGATCGACAAAAGCGGTGATCGCCGCGAACGGAATGATCAGTTCGGCCGGACGCTGGTTGAACGACAGGCCAACCGAGAAGCCGGTGTCGCTGACCTTGAGGTTCCAGAACTTGTTCTCCAGCACGATGGTCATCTCGTCCGGAAAGCGCTCCTTCAGGTCGGCGCGCAATTGCACGCCTGGGGCGGCGGTCTTGAAGGTGATGTAGAAGTGATGCGCGCCGGGCAGCACTCCGCCTGACGATTCGACTTCGCCCAGCACGCGGCCAACCACGGCGCGCAGGGCTTCCTGCACGATCTCGTCGTAAGGGATAAGGCTGTCTGGCAAGTCCTGGCTCATACGGGGGTTAGGTGGCTTTCCGAGGGCGCTTGGTCAATACGCAAAGCATAATTCTGTTGGGTGCAAGGTGTTGCATGGGCCGGTGGCGAGCTTATAGGCGAATGCCATGAGAACGGGACGGATAGCGCGCAAGACCGCCGAAACCGACATCCTGGTCGAGATCGATCTCGACGGGACCGGCCGCTATGACGTGGCTACCGGGATCGGTTTCCTCGATCACATGATCGAACAATTCAGCCGCCACTCGCTGATCGACGTGACGCTGAAAGTCGCGGGCGACCTGCACGTGGACCAGCACCACACGGTCGAGGACAGCGGCATCGCGCTGGGCCAGGCGCTGGGCCAAGCGCTGGGCGACAAGGGCGGTATCAGCAGATACGGCTGCGCGTACTCGCCGATGGACGAGACGCTTACACGTGTAGTCGTCGATGTCTCGGGCCGCCCGTTCCTCGTCTGGAAAGTCCGCTTTACGCAGGACAAGCTGGGCGAGCTGGATACCGAACTGGTCGATCACTGGTTCCACTCGGTCGCCCAGGCGGCGGGCCTCACGCTGCACGTCCAGCAGCTCTATGGCACCAACAACCACCACGTGTGCGAGAGCGTGTTCAAGGGCTTTGCCCGCGCCATGCGAGCGGCGGTGGAAATCGACCCGCGCAAGGGCGGGGCGGTCCCCAGCACCAAGGGGCAGTTGGGTGGCTGAAGCTATCGCCTTAATCGATTACGGCGCTGGCAATCTCCATTCGGTTCACAACGCACTGATCGCTGCCGGGGCCGAGCGGGTGACCGTTACCGATGACCCCAAGGTGGTGCGCGGCGCGCGGCGGATCGTGCTGCCGGGCGTGGGCGCGTTCGGGGCCTGCGCGGCGGGGCTGTGGGCCATTCCCGACATGGTCGAGGCGCTCGACGAGCGGGTGATGGTCGATGGCGTGCCCTTCCTCGGCATCTGCGTGGGCATGCAGTTGATGGCCACGCGCGGGCTCGAGCATGGCGAGACGCAGGGCCTCGGCTGGATCGCCGGCGAGGTGAAGCCGATCGAGCGGACCGATCCTGCCATCAAGATCCCGCATATGGGCTGGAACGACGTTGCCCCCCTGAAACGTTCTGGCCCGCATCATGACGGCTCCGAGCTGATCGAAACCGGCGAGGCCTACTTCCTCCACTCGTACCACTTCACCCCGGATGAAGGCCGCGACATTGCCGCGATGACCGATCACGGCGGCGGACTGGTGGCGGCAGTCGCGCGCGACAACCTGCTCGGCGTGCAGTTCCACCCCGAAAAGAGCCAGCGCTACGGGCTCGACCTGCTCGCCCGCTTCCTTGCCTGGGATCCCCAATGATCGTCTTTCCCGCCATTGACCTGAAGGCCGGCCAGGTCGTTCGTCTGGCCGAAGGCGATATGGCCCGCGCCACCGTTTACGGCGACAATCCCGCCGCGCAGGCGCTGCTGTTTGCAGACGCCGGGGCCGAACATCTGCACGTTGTCGATCTTGACGGCAGCTTTGCCGGGCGGGCCGAGAACCGCGAGGCGGTGGAAGCCATCCTCAGCGCCTTCCCCGGCTATGTGCAGTTGGGCGGCGGCATCCGCACGCGCGCGGCGGTGGAAGGCTGGTTCGACCTTGGCGTGGCGCGCGTGGTGATGGGCAGCGCGGCGCTGAAAGACCCGGAATTCGTCAAGGACATGGCGAAGGAATTTCCCGGCGGCATCGTGGTGGCGGTGGACGCGAAGGATGGCATGGTTGCGACCGAGGGCTGGGCCGAGGTGTCCGACGTGGAAGTGGTCGACCTCGCCCGCCGGTTCGAGGATGCCGGGGTGGCCAGCCTGCTGTTCACCGATATTGGCCGCGATGGCCTGCTGAAAGGCGTGAATATCGAGGCGACGGTGGACCTTGCCCGCCGGGTGGACATTCCGGTGATCGCTTCGGGCGGGGTCAAGGGCTTGGATGATATCCGTATGCTGGCGCTGCATTCGGGCGATGGGATCGAAGGCGTGATTACCGGCCGCGCGATCTACGAAGGCAAACTGGACCTGGCGACGGCGATCGCGATGGCAGGGCGGGCCTAGGGCGATGCTTTGGCTTTCCGGTGCCTTGGCTTGTCTGCTCGGCTGGTTCCTGCTCCGGGACCTACGCCAGCAGCACACAAAGCTTGCGGGCCAGTTGATTACAAAATGCGGCCAACCAGTCTGGTATTGGCTGCTAATCGGCCTTTGGGCCGCCAGCTTCGGTTTCTGCGTTCTGCTTTCTGTTTCGATGGCGCTGGATCTCACAGAATGCTCAGAACGCGGGGGTTGCACGTGACCGCAAGAGTATCAGCATGACCGTCCGCATCCGCGTCATTCCCTGTCTCGACGTGCGCGATGGGCGCGTGGTCAAGGGCGTCAACTTTGTCGATCTGCGCGATGCCGGCGATCCGGTGGAGCAGGCGCAGGCCTATGACGCGGCGGGCGCTGATGAACTGTGCTTTCTCGACATTTCCGCCACGCACGAAGGTCGCGGCACCTTGCTCGATATCGTGCGGCGCACAGCGGAGGTGTGCTTCATGCCGCTGACCGTCGGCGGCGGGGTACGCACGGTGGAGGATGCCCGCGCGCTGCTGCTGGCGGGCGCGGACAAGGTGGCGGTCAACTCCGCCGCCGTCACCCGCCCCGAAGTTGTCACCGACATTGCCGAGAAGATGGGCAGCCAGTGCGTGGTCGCCTCGGTCGATGCGCGTCGCGTGGGTGACCGCTGGGAGATTTTCACCCACGGTGGCCGCCGCGCCACCGGGATCGACGCGGTCGAGCACGCGATCAAGCTGGCCCGACTGGGCGCGGGCGAACTGCTGGTGACCAGCATGGATGGCGATGGCACGCAAGCCGGCTATGACCTCAAGCTCACCCGCACCATCGCCGATGCCGTGAGCGTTCCGGTGGTTGCCAGCGGCGGTGTCGGCAACCTCGATCACCTGGTGGCGGGGGTGACGCAAGGCCATGCCAGCGCGGTGCTGGCCGCCAGCATCTTCCACTTCGGCACCCATTCCATTGCCGAGGCCCATGCCGCCTTGCGCGCCGTGGGCCTGCCCGCGCGCGCTTAATTCCGCTGCGGTTTCAGTCCCATGCCGGGACGGTCACATGTGCGGCGTTGCGGGAATCGGCGGGCGGGCGGAATGCCCATCGCATGGTCGTCCGCTTTCTCATTGTTCTTGCATCGGCGCTGGTGATTTTCGCCGCGCCCGTTGCCGCAGCAGACTCCGCACAGGTTCCCGAAGGATCGAGCGTGACGCTGTTCGCCCTCGGCATCGCCGGGGTCATGCTGGGCCGCCGCCTGTCGCGCGGCAAAGCGGGCAAGTCCGACAAGTCTTGACCTTATGGCGCGGCCTGCCCAAGCAGCGCCTATGGACACACTCGACCAGCTCGAAGCCGTAATCGCCGCGCGCCGTACTGCGGCGCCGGATAGCAGCTATGTCGCCAGCCTCTATGCGCGCGGCCTGCCGGTAATTGCCCGCAAGCTGGGCGAGGAGGGCGTGGAAGCCGCCGTCGCGCTGCTCTCGGGCAGCGACGAGGAACTGGTGGGCGAGGCCGCCGATGTGGTGTTTCACCTGCTTGTCGCCTTGCAGGCCCGCGGTCTTTCGCTGGCCGATGTGCGCGCGGAACTGGCGCGGCGCGAGGGTGTTTCGGGGCTGGATGAAAAGGCCAGCCGCGCATGACCATCGACCCCGCCGCCGCTTACGATCCGGGCAACGTGTTCGCCAAAATCCTGCGCGGCGAAATCCCCTGCAACAAGGTCTATGAGGACGACTGGGCGCTCGCCTTTGACGACATTGCCCCACAGGCCAAGGTCCACGTGCTGGTGATCCCCAAGGGCGCCTATGTCAGCTGGGACGACTTTGCGATCCGCGCTTCGGCCGAGGAAATCGCCGGATTCGTGCGCGCCGTGGGCACCGTGGCGCGCGAGCGGGACCTGGTCGCGCCGGGCTATCGCCTGCTCGCCAATGTCGGCCACAATGGCGGGCAGGAAGTGCCGCACCTGCATGTCCACCTGTTCGGCGGGCAGCGGCTGGGGCGGATGATCGCCGCCTGATCTCGGTCTAAGCACTTGCCGCGCGAGTCCGCCGCCCGCTAAGGCTGCGCGCGATGATCGCAGCGCAAACAGGTGAGGGATGGTTCGTGGGGCAATGCCACCACTTCCCTTTGCGCATCTATTACGAGGACACCGACCTGTCGGGCCTCGTTTATCACGCCAATTACCTGCGCTATGCCGAGCGCGCCCGGTCCGACATGCTGCGCCTGCTGGGGATCGACCAGCGCGCCGTGTCCGAGGCGGGCGAAGGGCATTATGCCGTCGCCGAGGCTAATATTCGCTTCCTGCGCCCGGCACGATTGGACGATTCACTTGTCGTTCAAACACATTGTGTGGAACTGCGGGCGGCCAGTGTGCGTCTTGCACAACAGGTCTGGCGGGAAGGTGAATTGCTGGTGGAAGTGACCATTCGGGTTGGTTTCATCGGTCCCGATGGCCGTCCGCGCCGCCAGCCTGACGGGTGGCGCGCTGCCTTCGCCGCCTTTTTCCAGCCCGATTTACCGGTGAAAGCCTGATTCCCAAGAAAGATTGCTGATGACCTTGTTTGACCAGCTTGCCGTAACCGCTTCCGAAACGATCATTCCCACCGGTTTGAACCCGCTGCGACTGTTCCTCGATGCCGACATCGTGGTGCAGGTGGTGATGGTCGGTCTGCTGCTCGCCTCGGTGTGGGTGTGGACGATTGTGGTCAGCTTCTCGATCCGGATGGGCGGCGTGAAGCGCGCCAGCGCGGCGTTCGAGCAGGAATTCTGGAACCATGACGATCCGGAAAACCTGATCAGCAGGACCAAGGCCGACAATCCCTCGGGCCGGGTGGCGTCTGCCGGCCTGACCGAATTTCGCAAGTCCACCCGCGCCGGGATCAAGCATCCGGCGCAGGCGCTGGCGCGCATTGCCCAGGCGATGGAAGGCCAGGTGGCGACCGAGGCGGACAAGCTGGCGGGGCGGCTGGGCTTTCTCGCCACCACCGGGTCGGTTGCCCCCTTCGTGGGCCTGTTCGGCACCGTTTGGGGCATCATGAACAGCTTCTTTCAGATCGGGCAGCAGAACAATTCGTCGCTCGCCGTGGTCGCGCCGGGCATTTCGGAAGCGCTGTTTGCAACCGCCATCGGCCTGTTCGCAGCCATCCCGGCGGTGATCGCCTACAACCGCTTCTCGGGCTCGGTGGACCTGTTCGAGGCGCGGTTGCAGCGCTTTGCCGACCGCGTCCATGCGCAGGTCAGCCGCGATATGGAGAACGGCTGACATGGCGATGAGCCAAGCCTCCGGGGGTCGCCGTGGCCGCTCCAAAAGGCGAGCGCCGATGGCGGAGATCAACGTCACCCCGTTCGTCGACGTGATGCTGGTGTTGCTGATCATCTTCATGGTCACCGCCCCGCTGCTCACCAGCGGGGTGCCGCTTGACCTGCCCGACAGCCGCGCCAACGCGCTCGACCAAGACCCCAACGAGATCACCGTGGCGGTGGACGAGACTGGCGCGGTGTTCATCGACGATAGCCCGGTGGCGCAGGGCAACCTCGGCGAAGCGCTCGAACGCGCGGCTTCCGCTAATGGCGGCGGCGAGCAGCCGGTGGTGGTGCTGCGCGCCGATCGCACGCTGGAATACGGACGCATCATGGCGGTGATGGGCGAGATCAACCGGGCCGGGTTCGGCAAGATCTCGATGGTCAGTAACGGTTCATCGCAAGAACCATAGCCCTTTTTCGGATGGAAACCGCCACTCAACGGCTCTCCAAGGAGGAACTGGTCGGCCTGCTGCTGGCGGGGACGGCGCATGTCGCGCTGGCCATGGTGCTGATCCTGCACCAGCCGGAGCCCAAGCCCTATACCCCGCCTGAGCGGATAACGGTCAGCCTGGCCGAGGATGTGGCGCTGGACAGCAGCGCGCCCGATCCCTCGCCCGAACCCGCCGCCGCGATGGCCCCCGAACTCGCCCCGCTGCCGCAGCCGCCCGCCGCCGCGCCGCCGCCTCCGCCGCCCAGGCCAACCGCGCGTCCGTCACCCCGACCCACGCCTACGGCTACGCGTCGGCCGAGCCCCGCGCCGACAGCCTCGCGCCGCCCCTCGCCCGCGCCAACAGCCAGCCGCAGCGCTCGCCCTTCGCCCGCGCCCTCTCCAGCGGCCTCCGCGCGCGCCTCCCCCGCACCCACTGCCACCAGCGGCGGTGCGAGCCGGATCGGCGAGAACTTTCTCGATGGCGCGAGCGATTCCACCGGTGATCGCGGGCAAGCCGCCGCCCGGCCCAGCGCGGCGCAGCAGGCCAGCATCGGCGCGGCGATTATTCGCGAGCTGAAGCCGCACTGGAACCCGCCCTCTGGCGTCGACGTAGACCAGTTGGTGACGGTGGTGCGTTTCCGCCTCAACCGCGACGGTTCGCTGGACGGCACGCCCGAGATCGTGCGACAAACCGGGATCAACGATGCCAACCGGCTGCAGGCCGCGCGGCATCAGGAACAGGCCATCCGCGCAGTGCGGCTGGCGGCTCCGTTCGACCTGCCGGAACAGCTGTACGCGGGCTGGCGGGTGATCACTTCGAACTTTGACAACAGGTTGGCACAATGACACTCCGAACGACACTCGCCGCCCTTGCTTGCGGCCTCGCAGCCACCCTCGCCCTTCCCGCCGCCGCACAGCAGCTGACCCTGCCGGGCGAGGAGCTGGCGACGGTCGAAAGCGCCGAAGAAGGCACCACCGTCACCGTCACCGCTGACAGCTGGAACGACCTCGGCATCGCCATTCCCGCCTTCGCCACCAATGCCGATGTCGCCACGCCCGCCAATTCCGGCGGCACCGGCGCATTGGGGATCGAACTGGCGCGGGTGGTGTTCAATGACCTCAGGAACAACGGCCTGTTCCGCCCGGTCGGCCCCGATAGCCTGCCGCGCCCGGCCTATGACCAGATCACCAACCCGGCCTGGCCCACATGGCAAGGGCGCAGCGCCGAGATGTTGGTGCAGGGCTATGTCCGCGCCAATCCCGACGGGCGGCTGACCGTGGGTTGCTATCTGTACGACGTGAACCTGCAGGATGAACTGGTGCGCGAGGGCTGGGTGGTCACACCCGCCGAATGGCGCCGCGCCGCGCACAAATGTGCTGACCTCGTTTATTCGCGCCTGTCGGGCGAAAGCCCGTTCTTCGACAGCCGCATCGCCTACATTGCCGAGACCGGGCCCAAGGACAACCGCGTCAAGCGGCTGGCGATCATGGACAGCGACGGCGCAAACCACCGCTTCATCACCAATGGCCAGTCGACCGCGCTGACCCCGCGCTATTCACCCGACTATTCGCGCATCGCCTATTTGTCGTATCAGGACGGCAATCCGCGGATCTATGTCTACGATATCGACAGCGGGCGGCAGACGCTGGTGGCGCAGAACAGCAACCCCACCTTCGCCCCGCGCTGGAGCCCCGATGGCCAGTACCTGCTCTATTCGATGGCGATTGCCGGCAATACCGACATCTATCGCGTGCCCGCCACCGGCGGCACGCCGCTGCGGCTGACCAGTGGTCCGGCGATCGAGGTGGGCGGATCGTACGCGCCCGATGGCAGCCAGATCGTGTTCGAAAGCGACCAGTCGGGCGAGCAGCAGTGCTATATCATGAACAGCGATGGATCGAACCAGCGCCGCATCAGCTTCTTCGGCGGGCGCTGCGCCACACCCGAATGGAGCCCGCGCGGTGACCAGATCGCCTTCACCCACATCGTCGGCGATTTCCACGTGGCGGTGATGGATACGCGCGGCGGCAGCCTGCGTACCTTGACCAACGGGTGGCAGGACGAAGCCCCCACCTGGGCACCCAACGGGCGCATCATCCAGTTCTTCCGCTCGGCGCGCGATAACGGTGACAGCGCGATCTGGCAGGTGGACCTGACGGGCGAGAACGAGCGCCGCCTCAATACTCCCGTGGGCGCGTCTGACCCGGCCTGGGGCCCCGTCCTGCCGTGAATTTGCCACGTTTTACCGACAGAATGACAATAACGAGAAGGAGAATCCCATGAAGCGACTGAGCTTGCTGATCGTCGCCAGCAGCGTGCTGGCCCTCGCTGCCTGCAAGAAGGATCCGCCCGAGATACTCCCGCCGGTCCAGCCGTCAGCGGTGCCCACGTCAGGCCCGGCGCCGACGCCCGCGCCCACCCAGGCCGGCCCGGTCGCCGGATCGCAGGCCCACTTCTCCAGCGCGATGTCCGGGCGCGACGTGATCTATTTCGATACCGACAAGTTCAACATCGACAGCGAGGATGCCGCCGCCTTGCGCGCACAGGCGGAATACATGATCCAGTATACCGCCTCGCGCGCCACGGTCGAAGGCCATGCCGACGAACGCGGCACGCGCGAATATAACCTGGCCCTGGCCGAACGCCGCGCCACCTCGGCGCGCAATTACCTGGTCAGCCTGGGCGTGCCCGAAGCGCGCCTGCAAGTGGTCAGCTATGGCGAGGAGCGCCCGGCGGTAACCGCTTCCAACGAACAGGCATGGGCCCGCAACCGCCGCGCGGTGACGGTGATGATCCGCTGATCAGCGGGTGATCAAGGGGAGGCTGGTTGGCGAGAGATTGGCAACGGCTTCCCACCCGGCGGGCGCGGAGGCATGAGCTGACGCGCCCGCTTCGTTTCGGGCTGCGGCATTGGGGGTGTGCGTGGCCACCAGCACCGATGCGACCATCGCGAAGATGGATGCGCCTGCGGAAAGGGCCAGTTGCTTGCTCATGGGAAAGGGTGTTCCAGTGACGGTGTTCGCCGTGCAGATAGGCGCGGCCGATGATATTGCAATGCAGCATTGGTAAGGAATTGTAACGCTGGAGCTTGGCCCAGTACCGCTTCCCAACCGGCTATCGGGGTGCCTATAGGGGCGGTATGTTGACCAAGGGTTTAAGCTGATGTCCCGCTCCGGACGATCGACGGACTGGGGGTTCCCTCGCTGGCGCGGCTATGGCTCGGGCCGCGAGGCTGTGGAACTGCGCATCTGCGATCGGCACAACTGCACCGAGCCGGGCAATTGCCCCGCCCCCAAAAGCCCGAACAGCCCCGAGCGGTGGTATTTCTGCGAGAAGCACGCGGCCGAATACAACAGGGGTTGGAACTACTTCGAAGGGCTCGACAAGGAAGAGGCCGAAGCCCGCGCCCGCAGCGAACAGCGCGACAACGGCGGTTATGCCGAAGCGCAGCACTATGGCTGGGCGGGCAGTGGTGACGGCAGCCGCAGCGCCGACGAGATGCTCGCGCTCGAAGTGCTGGGACTGGATCCCGACGCCGGTTTTGAGGACGTGAAGAAAGCCTGGCGCGCCCGCGCCAAGGAATTGCATCCTGACGTGCGCCCCGGCGACGAGACTGCCGCGCGTGCCTTCCAGGCGGCCCAGGTGGCTTACGAAGTGCTGCGCCAGGCCGAAGAGCGGCGCGAGTGGCGCGGCTGATGCGCCGCGCCAACTCCTGAAGGATCAATCGGCCAGCAGGTCGCCCACGTACTTGCGGCCATCGGCATGGGTGGCCGAGAACACCAGCGCCATTTCCTCGCGATTCGGTCCCGCCAGCGCGCCGCTGAAGGCGCCGCTGAAGGCAAAGGTCGTATCGGTGATCGCGCCGCTGATCGAGCCAGTGGTGGCGATTTCGCCCGCGAATACCAAGGTCGCCTTCTCGGTCGTTACGGCGCCAACGGTCTCGAAGACGCGAATCGTGCCGGTGATCTTGGGCAGGGTGGTGGTGCTGGTGGCCGGGACGACGGTGAAGGTGGTGACCGTCGAAGTGACCGTGCCGGGCAGCGTCGCGTTCAACGTTCCGCCCACCACGCTCGGCGTGCCGGTATAGGTGATGTTGGCGGCGATCGCCGTTGTCGTGGTGACCGGGATGGTGATCAGCGCCACCCGATAGCCGCGCAAGGTGCCTGCCGTGGCGCCGACAGTGGCCGCGTCGGTCCGCTTGTAGGTCGCGCGGATCATGTTCGAGAACGGCTTGTCCAGCGTCAGCGACGTTGCATCGCGTACGTAGATGCGCTGGGTCGCCGTGGCCGTGGTGCGCTCGGCGGCAAGGTAGGTCGGGTCGCTCGACAGGTCGGGGAAGCCGAACACCGACTTCTCGGGCGAGGCGGTGAAGGCCAGCCCGCCGAGGCCGCTGATGCGCGAGGCATCGCTGAACCGCTCGGTCCCGCCGGTTGGCGTGAAGTTGGCGTAGATGTACAGCCCGCCGGTCGACAGCGCGAAATCGCTGGTGAAGTTGAACACCGCCGGTGTCGCCGTGGCCGTTGGCGATGGTGTGGGGGTGCCCGGCGTGGGGCTGGGCGTGGGCGAGGGGCTGCCCCCGCAAGAGGTCAGCACGGCGCAGCACAAGGCGGCGCTCAGCACGAGGTCGAATTTGCGGAGCACGTTGTTCCTGTCCATTGTCGAGGTGTTAGCAGGGATGGCACCCGCCTTGCCCGGCTTCATAGCGGTGCCGGACAAGCATGGGCAAGGCGTTTCCCGAGAATTGCACGGGCTTGTTTGCCGCCACATGAACCGCTTCCGGTCCTGAGGGTCGTTAGCCGCCCACTCCAAGCGCAGCCACCGTCCAGCAGACCCCCACGATCAGCACTATGCCGGCTAGGTCGAGCAGCAGGCCCGATGTGACCATGCGTCGCAGTTCGATCCGCCCGGTCGCCCAGGCAATGGCATTGGGTCCGGTCCCGGCGGGCAGCATGAAGCCCCAGCTGGCCGCCAGCGCGGCAGGCATGGCCAGCAACAGCGGATCGCCGCCCAGCGCAGCGGCCAGGCTGGCGACCACGGGCATGATCCCGCTGGCTGTCGCGACGTTGCTGGCAAATTCGGTGACCACCACCACCAGCGCAACCAGCGCCAGCGCGACGAGCACCATCGGCACGCCCGCGAGCGGCAGCAGCGCCTCGCCCAGCCATGCGGCGAGGCCCGACTTGGTCATGCCCGAGGCGAGCGCCAGCCCGCCGCCGAACATCATGATCACCCCCCACGGAGCGCGGTCGGCCTCGCGCCACACCAGCAGCGGGCGTCCGGTGCCGTCGGGCAGCACGAACAGCGCCACCCCGGCGATCACCGCCACGGTGCCATCGGTGAGCGATCCGGCGGGCAGCAGCGGGATCAGCAGCGGCTGGAGCAGCCACGCGGCAAAGGTCAGCGCCACCAGCGGCACCAGCCGCCGCTCGGGCAGGGTCCAGGCGCTATGGGTATCGATCGCGGCGCGCGCGGCGGGAAGGTCGAACGGATGGTCGGCCACCCGCTGCACCTTGGCGATGATGAACGCCGCCAGCGGCACGCCCAGCAGGACTACCGGCAGTCCGAAGGCCGTCCACTGCGCGAAGGTGATGCGCACACCGATCGTCTCGTCGAGCAGGCCCACCGCGATGGCATTGGTGGGCGAGCCGACGATGGTCCCCAGCCCGCCGATGCTGGCGGCAAAGGCAATGCCGATGGGCAATGCGCCGGAAATGCCCGCGCGGTCGTCATCTGCCACACCACCTGCCGCCAGCACCGCCAAGGCCATTGGCATCATGATCAGCGCGGTCGAGGTGTTCGAGATCAGCATCGACAGCGCGGCCGAGCTCAGCATGAAGGCGACCAGCAGCCGTGTGCCGCTGCCGCTCTTCAGGCCCGGCCGGTCGATCGCGCGCAGGATCGCCAGCGACAGCCGCCGGTGCAGCCCGGTCCGCTCGATTGCGAGGGCAACGAAGGCCCCGCCAAGGATCAGAAACAGCGTATCCGAATAGTAGGTGCCCGCCGTCTCCGCCGCCGTGGCGATCCCGGCGAACGGCAGGACCACGAACGGCACCAGCGCGGTGGCGGTCAGCGGCACGGCCTCGGTCATCCACCAGGCGGCCATCCACCAGGTGAGGCCCGCGACCAGCCAGGCTTGCTGCGGCATCGAGCCGGGCGCTGGTAGCACCACGGTGAGCGCGAAGCCCAGCAGCCCGATCCAGAAGCCGATCCGGCCCGCAGTCATGCCCTCTCCCCCAAAATCCAGCGCCATCCTAGCGTAGCGCAGAACGGGAGCAACCCGCCAACGCCATGATCCGGCAAAACGAAAGGCCGCGCCTTGCGGCAGCGGCCTTTCGGACGTTCGGGCAGAAAGGCGGCGTAGCCGCCCCTACTTCGGCGAAAGCACCATCACCATCTGGCGGCCTTCCAGCCGGGGGAAGCTTTCCACCTTGGTGACTTCGACCATGTCTTCCTGCACCCGCTTGAGCAGGTCCATGCCCAGGTGCTGGTGAGCCATTTCGCGGCCGCGGAAACGCAGCGTGACCTTCACCTTGTCGCCGTTGTCGATAAACTTGTTCATCGCCTTCATCTTCGTATCATAGTCATGATCGTCGATGTTGGGACGCATCTTGATCTCCTTGATCTCCTGCGTCTTCTGGCTCTTGCGGGCGAGATTCGCCTTCTTCTGCGCCTCGTACCGGTGCTTGCCCACATCGAGGTACTTGCACACGGGCGGGTCTGCATTGGGCGACACTTCGACCAGGTTCAGCCCCAGCGAGGCCGCCTGTTCAATCGCTTCCTTGGTGTACATGACGCCGATGTTTTCGCCGGTCTCGTCAATGACGCGAACCTTGTCGGACTGGATCATCTCGTCGAAACGAGGGCCGGACTTTACCGGCGGTGCCATCATGCGGCGGGGTGGACGGGGTATGGGGCTTGCTCCTGCAATGGCGTTTGAAGCGCGCTATGTAGTGGCAAAGCGCAGAGCGCGCTAGGGGGCAAGTCAGGCTGGCCTTTTCACCCGTCGCGGCCATGCTAGATGGAGCGGATGATCACGCTCTCCTGCCTGTGCGGCACCGTCCACCTGACCCTGTCCAGGCGGCCCGATTTCCTCAACGAGTGCAATTGCCAGCTATGCCGCAAGAGCGGCGCGCGCTGGGGCTATTTCTCGCCCGACGATGTCGCGGTGCTCGGCCTCACTGCTTCCTATTGCCGCGCCGACAAGCCCGATCCGGGAGCCGAGCTGCACTTCTGTCCGGCGTGCGGCTCGACCACCCATTTTACGCTGACGACGAGCGCGGTGGCGAAACATGGCAACGTGGTCTGCGGCGTAAACCTGCGGCTGGCCGACGAGGGCGAACTGGCCGGCGTGGAACTGCGCTTCCCCGATGGCGCGACCTACACCGGTGAGGGCGAGGTGCCCTATGTGCGGGGCGCCGTGGTGCTTTAGGCAGCCGCCCGCCACAAGGTAAACCGCGCCAGCCGGTCCTTCGCCGGGACCACTGCGTCGATTCGCTGCGCCGGTTGCAGGGCGTTGAGAATCGCCGGATCGGCCGCGTTCATGCCGCCGGTCAGGGTGCCGAAGGCGGGCAGGATCATCCGGCCCGCGCCATTGGCATCCTCGCTCACCACGGCACACGGGCGGCGGATGTGCTTGCCCTGCACCCGCAGTTGCAGGCGCGGGTGGAAATGGCCCGACAGCTCGGGCCGCGTCTCGCCGCGCTTGGCCTCGTGCCGCAGCACCAGCCCGGCCAGCTCCAGCTCGGCCACGAAGGTGCCGCCAACCGCGCCGGGCGCATGGTCGCGGTGCTTCACATCGTGATTACCCGTGATCCACACGAAATCGAGCGCGCGGGTGAGCGCGTCGAGCATCCCCGCAGCATGGCCTTCCAGCCGCAGCGCGCCTTCGCCATCGTGGAAATTGTCGCCCAGCGTATAAACCCGCCGCGCCCCGGTATCGCGCACCGCCGAGGCCAGCCGGGCCAGCGTCTCGCGGCTGTCGTATGGCGGGAGGAATTGGCCGGTGCGGGCAAAGAAGCTGGCCTTCTCCAGATGCAGGTCCGCCACCAGCAGCGCGTTCTCTTTGCGCCAGTACAGCGCATTGGCGCGGGTGAGGGCAAACTCCTCGCCGCAAAAGCCGAAAGTGAACGAAACGGGAACCATCACCTGCACTTGCCGCGACTCGGGGGGTTTGGCAAGGGGGTTGGATGACCGAATGGACCCAGCAGACCGAGCAAGCCCGCCACTGGTTCGAAAGCCTGCGGGACCGCATTTGCGCATCGTTCGAGGCGATCGAGCGTGAGGCGGGATCGGACGCTTCGTTTGAGTACCTCCCGTGGGACCGCGAGACCGTCGAGGGCGAGGGCGGCGCCGAGGGTGGGGGCGGCGTGCGCGGGGTGATGAAGGGCAAGGTGTTCGAGAAGGTGGGCGTCAACGTCTCCACCGTCACCGGCGAGTTTGCCCCGCAGTTTGCCGGCACGATCAATGGCGCCAGCGTGGAGCAGCCGGGCTTTACCGCCACGGGCATCAGCCTGGTGGCGCACATGGCCAACCCGCACGTGCCCGCCGTGCACATGAACACCCGCTTCCTGACCACGCAGGCCGCCTGGTTTGGCGGCGGCGCGGACCTCAATCCGCCGATCCCCTACGAGGAGGACACCGAGGCCTTCCACGCCGCCTTCCGCGCCGCCTGCGCGGGCCACAACCCGACCTATTACGACAAGTTCAAGGCCTGGGCGGACGACTACTTCTTCATCCCCCACCGCGGCGTGGCGCGCGGCGTGGGCGGGATCTTCTACGACCACCTCGAATGCGAGGATTTAGCCGCGTTTGAGAGAAACTTCGCCTTCACTCGCGATGTTGGCGAGGCGTTCCTCGACGTGTTCCCGCGAATCGTGCGCGGCCGGATGGGGATGGAGTGGACGGCGGAGGAAAAGGCGCTCCAGAAGGAATGGCGCGGGCGCTATGTGGAGTTCAACCTGGTCTATGACCGGGGGACTTTGTTCGGGCTGAAGACCGGGGGGAACATCGATGCGATCCTGATGAGTTTGCCGCCTGAGGTGACTTGGGGGTGAGGCGGAGAAAGGTGATGGGCCGTATTCGGGGAAGCGGACAGATAATCGCTCCGTGTTTCTCCCCTATTCTGCCCCTTCTGCTTTTTCCATAGAAGCATCCTCGGCAGGGGATATGTCCTGCACGACGGGAGTAGCCTCATAGATCATAGATTGTGCCGCTTCCACTTCAGGCGCCTCTGCCTCAACTTCCTCTACCCGCTGTGCGGCAATGGCCTGTTCCGAGTTAGATTGGTAGTCGTCTTGGTATACGTCCCCGTCATCGGAATACAGCGCGGCTGCTTGAGTCTCATCTGCCGCCTCGGCTCCCCTTTCGCTTGAGGCGCCTGCGATCACGAAGTAGGTAATGAGGTATAAAACAGTCGAATACATGAAATGCACGAACCCATGATCGCGCCGCCGACCTGAGGCCCAAATCTGACCTTTCTTGGGCCACAAATACCAAAGCTCGGAAATGAGCTTTCCAGGAAAACTGTAAATTTTAAGCAAACCGTTCATGACGCACCCGCAAGAGATTGAAGACCATTACGCAAGTGCGGTCGGCAAATGCAACTTGTCAATTAGCCATGATTACAAACGGGTCGCTAGGCGACATAGCCTTCCTTCAGGCGCTTAAAACCTCGCCCGAAACCCCGCCAACCTTACCAACGCCTCATCCAGCACCGCCTCCTGCTTGGCAAAGCAAAGCCTCAGATACCCCCGCAGCGCGTCATCGCGGTAAAACGCCGACACCGGGATTGATGCCACGCCAGCCTTGCGGATCAGCCGTTCGGCCACCAGCTCGTCATCCGCTGGCAGGCCGCTGGCGGCTAAATCCACCGTCACGAACCACGTTCCCGCGCTGGGCAGCACCACGTATCCCGCCGCTTCCAGCCCGGCGATCAATTGCGCGCGCCTCGGCGCATAAATCGCATTGTGGGCATCGTGCCAAGCGTCGGGCAGGGCCAGCCCTTCGGCCACGGCCCATTGCAGCGGGGTGGCGGTGGTGAAGGTGAGGAACTGGTGCTGGCCGGCGATGGCATCGGCCAATGCGGGCGCGGCGACGGCCCAGCCGACTTTCCACCCGGTGAGGCTGAACAGCTTGCCCGCCGAGCCGACCTTGATCGCGCGGTTCTTCAGGCTCGCCACATGCAGCGGGCTGGCGTGCGGATCGCCGGAGAAGATCATCCCCTCCCACACCTCGTCGCACAACAGGGTGAGGTCGTGCGCCTCGCACAGCGCGCCCAAGGCTTCGAAGTCGGCGCGGGTCAGCAGGCTGGCACTGGGGTTGTTGGGGGTGTTGGTGATGATCAGCCGCGTTTTGGCCGTGATCGCGGCGGCCAGCGCTTCCCACCCAATGGTCCATCCCGGCGGCAACAGGTTGACCGCCACCGCCGTGCCGCCAGCGCGCTCGATCAGCGGGATATAGGCGTCGTAACAAGGTTGGAGGACGATCACCTCGTCGCCCGGCTGGACCGTGGCGAAGATGGCGGCGGCCAGCGCCTCGGTCGCCCCGCTGGTGACCACCACCTGCGCCGGATCGAGCGCCAGTCCCTGCCGCCGCGCATAGTACTCGCACACGCCCTGCCGCAATTCGGGCAGGCCGCGCATCGGCGGGTACTGGTTGGACTTGCCCGCCAAGGCCCGCTGCGCCGCAGCCACCAGTTCGGGCGCGTGCTCGGCATCGGGGAAGCCTTGGCCAAGGTTGATCGCCCCCAGTTCGCTCGCCAGCGCGCTCATCGTGGTGAAGATCGTCTCTTTGGGCGGGGAGAGCATGGCCCGCTTATCCAACGCGCCGCCGCTTGCTGCAAGCGCGCTATTCGGACGTGTCTGCCTCGCGCTCCATCCGCTCGTCGATATCGCGCAGGGCATATTGGCCCGGCAAGTCAGCGCGCCCGTCGTACAGGCTGGCGAGGTAGGCGCGGTCGAACGCGGTCAGGCCCTGCGGCGCCAGCACCGGGTCGTCGAACAGCGCCAGCACGGTACCGGTGGCATTGCCGTCCTGATCCACCGGGCGGGTGCGGGCGAGCGCGCGCATGGTGGCATAATCGGCCAGCGCCAGCGCATCGAGATCGGTCAGCAGGTCGCTGTCGATCATCACCACGCTGAGCACCATGTCGCGCCGCATGCCGGCGTTCAGGCGACTTGTCTGCGTGCTCTCGAAAGTGGGTGGGCGGCCGTTGCGTCCTTCGCCGGTGTCGGTCCGGTTGGCGACGAGGTACCAGGCGAGCACCGGCCCTTGCGTGCGGGCCACGCGGTTGCGGTCGTCCTGCGTCAGCCCGACGACGATCTGGTGGCGCGCGGCGACCAGTTCGCGAAACTCCTGTTGCGGTTCGGGCACGAAGGCCACGATCACATTGGCTGCGCAGCCGGGCTGGTCGTTCAGCGCAATTCCGGCTGCTTCCGCATTATAATAGATGCGGTCGATCACGAAGCCGGCGCTTTCTCCCGACAGGCCCCACACGCCCACGCAGACCGGATCCTGGAAGCGGGCCAGCGGCTCGTTGATCACACCGCCGCGCGAAGTGACGGCACGCGCCTGCTGGCGCACTTCGCCCGCATCGACCTCGTCCGACTCAACCTCGCCGGAGACGACGATATCGGGATTGCGCGGGTCGTCCTCGGCCAGCAACGGCGTGCCACTGGCGAGCGCGGCGGCGGCAAGCAGGATGGCGGCGAGGCGGGTCTTGCGCATCGTCGGGTGATGCCAGCTACGCGCCGTCCGCGCCAGAGCCGTACAGTCGAACGGCCAACCACGCTCGACGAATGGTGACAGCGCCACCCGGGCTGCCTATGATTGCAGCTGAAACTGGTCGCCAAGCCTGGCCAAAGCCTGGAGAATTCATGCGCATCCTGCTGTCCGCCATTGCAGCTTTTTCGCTGTCGGCCCTGTCCGCGTGCCAGAAAGCGCCTGAGGCGGAGGCCCCGTCGATCGCCCCGATCCTGACCAGCGAGCAGGCCTTCGACGAATACACCTTCGCCCAGCCGCAGGTGGCCCGCGTGACGCATGTGGCGCTGGACCTGAACCTCGATTTCGCGGCCAAGGAAGTGGCGGGGACGGCGGCGCTGGACGTGGTGGCGGCGTCGGGCGCGCGCGAAGTGGTGCTCGATTCGAATGGCTTGCGGATCGACAGCGTGGCCGATGCGGCGGGCAATGCGCTGGAGTGGTCGCTGGGCGAACCGGGTGAGGACACGGAGAAGGGTGAGCCGCTGACCATCACCCTGCCTGCCGCTACCGTGGGCATCGCCGCCGATGCGCCGCGCCGCGTGGTCATCACCTACAAGTCCGCGCCCGAGGCCGAGGCGCTGCAATGGCTCGACCCCGCGCAGACCGCCGGCAAGCAGAATCCCTATCTGTTCAGCCAGGGGCAGGCGATCCTCAACCGCACGTGGATTCCGACGCAGGATTCGCCCGGCATCCGCCAGACGTGGGAGGCGCGCATCACCGCGCCTGCGGACCTCAACGTGGTGATGAGCGGGATCATCCAGGGCGAGGCCGAGGATGCCGGGCCAGATGAAGCTGGGGAGGGACGGCACACGTTCTCCTTCCGCATGGATCACCCGGTGGCGCCGTACCTGATCGCGCTGGCCGCCGGGAACATCGAATTCCGCGAACTTGGCCCGCGCACCGGCGTGTGGACCGAACCCGCGATGATGGACGCCGCCGCCGCCGAACTGGTCGATACCGAAGCTATGGTCGAGGCCGCCGAGGGATTGTTCGGCGACTATCGCTGGGGCCGTTACGAGATGATCGTGCTGCCGCCCAGCTTCCCCTATGGCGGCATGGAAAACCCGGTGATGACCTTTCTCACCCCCACCTTCATCGCCGGTGATCGCAGCCTGACCGGGCTGGTGGCACACGAGCTGGCGCACAGCTGGTCGGGCAACCTCGTCACCTATGCCAGTTGGCGCGACGGCTGGTTGAACGAAGGCGTGACCTCCTATGTCGAGAACCGCATTTCCGAGGTGGTTTATGGCGAAAAGCGCGCGTCGCAGGAGTACGCGCTCAGCTTCGCGGCGGTGGAGGACATGGTCGACACGCTGGGCGCCGACAGCCCGCTGACCGCCATGCGCACGCCCGCGGGGTCAAGCCCGTTCGATACCGCCACCGAGGCGATCTATGACAAGGGCACGGTGTTCCTGCGCACGGTTGAGAGCATCGTCGGGCGCGACAAGTTCGATCCGTGGCTGCAGAGCTGGTTCGACCGCCACGCCTTCCAGCCGGCGACTTCCGAGATGTTTTTGGCGGACCTGCGCGCAAACCTTGTGCAGGGCGATGCCGCGCTCGAGGAGCGCCTGATGCTCGATGAATGGGTCTATGGCACCGGCCTGCCCGCCAACGCGCAGCGCCCCGATCCCGCGGCCTTCGCCACGGTCGACCGCGCGGTGGCGACCTATGCCGCCAGCGATGCCTTGCCGTTCGAGGCATGGGGCGGGTGGACCACCGCCGAGCGTCTGCGGTTCCTCGAGGAAGTGCCGCAACAACGCACGCCGGCGCAACTGGCCGCGCTCGACCGGGCCCTGGGCCTCAGCACCACCGGCAACAACGAGATCCGCTTCCTGTGGCTCGAGCTGGCGCTGCGAAACCGCTACCAGCCGGCAGTGACCGCCGCCGAACAATTCCTCGGCACGGTGGGACGCAACAAGTTCGTCTCGCCGCTATACCAGGCGCTGCACGACCAAGGCGAGTGGGGCGCGGCAATTGCCCGACCGCTGTATCAGCGCACGCGGCCGGGCTACCACTCGATGACGCGCGGCAACGTGGACGAGATTCTGGGGTGGGAGGAGGACGCGGGGACCTGACGCTCAAGCGAGGTGCTGGCGGAACCAGTCTGCCACTTCGTCCTCGGTCAGTTCACCAGCGGCGAGGGCGAGGAAGGCGACCACCAGTTCTGCATCGCTGGCCAGCAGCGTTGCGCCGTTGAATGCAACGAAGGTTTCGCTGACCACTGCTGCGGTGCGCTTGTTGCCGTCGACGAACGGGTGATTTCTGGCGATGCCGAAGGCATAGGCTGCTGCCAGTGCCGCCAGATCGGGATCGCCGCAAGCAGCCAGGTTTTGCGGGCGCGACATCGCGCTCTCCAGCAAACCGGGATCGCGCACGCCTTCGGCGCCGCCATGTTCGGCCAATTGCTCGCGATGCGCCGCTTGAGCGACGTCCAGCGCCACCCATTTCCAGATTTTCGTCACCGGCTTACTTGGCGAGTTCGCGCAGCGCGCGTTTGCGCTTGTCCATGATTTCGCGCGCGACCTTCATCTGCGCATCGAAATCATCGTCCGGCGCTTTCAGCTCGATGCCGCGAAGCGTCTTGAGCACTTCCACATCTTCGCCGATAATCCGCTGGATATGTTCAAGATACTCCTTCGGCAGGATAATCCCCGCAGAATTGCCGATCTTGGTAATTTTGAGCGTCTTGTTCATACATGCGTTATAACATGGCGATGCCTGGCGATCAACCAGCTTGCAGAACCCGCCAACCGATCGGCTTGAAGCTGCCGCCGTTGGAGGCATAGGCCGAGCAGGCGGTGAGGCCGATCACCAGGTCCATCTGCGCCTCCAGGTGCAGTACATCGCCCGCTTTGGACGGCGGCGGTTCAACCCGCAGCTTGCCGGTCTGGCCATCGAACGGTACATTCATGAACACGTTGAACGCGCAGGGGATCATATCCGGCTCCACGCCGTAAGGTGCCAGCGCCTCGGACAGGTTGCCGAAGCAACCGCGATGGACCGGGTGCTGCGGGTAGAAATGGCGGAAGGTCGCCTCGCTGCACGGGGTCAGCAGGAAATCGTGGCAGCCGACATCGTCGCGCGCGATCGTGAGCATCGGATTGCTGCGGTTGGACCACAAGCGGTTGCCCGTTGTCAGCTTCAGTGACTCCTCGTAGTCGAAAGTGCGGTCGTTGCTGATCACCTCGCGCACATCGTCGGCGTTGAATGCCAGCAGGTCCGCCACCTGGCTGCCCTCAAGATCGATCACCTCCAGCACCTGGCCTCGCTCCAGCCGGAAGGCGGTGCCGGAGCGCGGCGCGATGGGGGCGACTTCGCTCACCCGCGTTTGTCCTCGAACGGCGGCACCCAGTCGGGCGGAACCTGGCGGCCGCTGTACTGCTGCGCCTCGCTCGCCTCGCCGTGCCGCGTCAGCATCGGGTTGATATCGCCCGCCAGTTCCTCGTCGCGGTCGAGGATCTTGCGGCGCATGGTTTCATAGCGGCCCTCCTCGCGCAGCCGCTCGAACTGGTCGTGAATATTG
This sequence comes from Alteraurantiacibacter sp., assembly GCA_039927835.1. Lineage (GTDB taxonomy): Bacteria > Pseudomonadota > Alphaproteobacteria > Sphingomonadales > Sphingomonadaceae > Alteraurantiacibacter. Next base: position 14,270 of record JBDSUF010000050.1, on the reverse strand, counting down.
AACACCATGGTCGGGCGGCCGAAACTGCGCGCGGGGCGGCTGGCCTGCGGGTGCAGGCCAACGACGAAGAACGCCTCTCCGCCGAAGCTGAGCGAGAAATGCGGGCTTTCCGGATCGGCGCTCACCCGCTGGTCATACGGCTGGCCGCGCCACGCGTCCTTGTCCGCCAGCGACTGGATGCGGGTCCACAAGTGCTGTTCGAAGTCGTCTTCGCTCAGGTCCAGCGGCCCCTCAAAGACCACCGCCAGGCTGCGCAGCCCCTCGGGCTCCTTGCGGTATTCCCACGCCCAGTTGAGCAGCGCATCGTGGATCGCCACATCGTTCCACGCGCTGGTGATATCGCGGGCGGGAACAATTTTCAGCGTCCCGCGCGCCAGGGCAGACTTGGCACCGACGCAGGGAAATGCGCGATCGGAAACCCATGCCTTCAATTCAGCTTCAAGGTCAGGCTCGGGATTGAATTGGTCTTGGGGTTCCGCGTCCGAATTTGGCGAGTGGAACTGGGTAAGCATATGATCGGTCCTGTTATTCCGGCGTATTTTCCGGTTTCAACAGGCACCGCTGGCGAAGGTTCCAGCCCCGCGCGGCGACTGGGCAACAAAATTTCCCAATCGTGCGTCAGTCCGCAATCAGCCGCTATTTTTTCGCTGCATTGCACACTACGTTGATGGCCATGCTGCGACAGTACGAACTGGTTGAGCGGGTCAAGGCGTATGATCCGGACGCTGACGAGGCGCTGCTCAACCGCGCCTATGTCTACACGGTGCAGAAGCACGGCAGCCAGAAACGCGCCAGCGGCGACCCCTATTTCAGCCATCCGGTGGAAGTCGCCGGCCTGATGACCGACCTGAAGCTGGATCAGGAAACGATCATCACCGCGCTGCTCCACGATACGGTGGAAGATACCCTTGCCACGATCGAGGATATCGAGAAGCTGTTCGGGCCGGACGTGGCCAAGCTGGTCGATGGCGTGACCAAGCTGTCGAAGATCGAGCAGATGCCCGAGAACGAGCGGGCGGCGGAAAACCTGCGCAAGTTCCTCCTCGCCATGTCCGAAGACCTGCGCGTGCTGCTGGTCAAGCTCGCCGACCGGCTGCACAACATGCGCACGCTGCACTTCATCAAGGATCCGGAAAAGCGCCGCCGCATTGCCCGCGAGACAATGGATATCTACGCCCCGCTGGCCGAGCGGGTGGGCATGTACGAATACATGCGCGAAATGCAGATGCTGGCGTTCGAGCAACTCGAGCCCGAGGCCTATGCCACCATCACCGGGCGGCTGGAGCAGATCCGCAGCTCCGAAGGCGGGCAGGTTGATGCCATCGCGCTGAAGATCAAGCAGGCGCTGGCCGAGGCGGGCCTGAAGGTGGAAGTGTGGGGGCGCGAGAAGCACCCCTACTCGATATGGCGCAAGATGGCCGAGCGGCACGTCAGTTTCGAGCAGATCACCGACATCATGGCCTTTCGCGTGCTCACCCAGTCGCAGGAGGACTGCTACCGCGCGCTGGGCGTGCTCCACACCACGTGGAAAATGGTCCCGGGCCGGTTCAAGGACTATTGCTCCACCCCCAAGACCAACGGCTACAAGTCGCTCCACACCACGCTGATCCACGAAGGATCGATGCGCGTGGAAGTGCAGATCCGCACGGGTGACATGCACCGCACCAACGAATTCGGGCTCGCCGCGCACTGGGCCTACAAGTCCGAGGAGCAGCCCGACGGGCAGGTCGGCTGGCTGCGCGACCTGATCGAGATCGTCGATGCCAGCCACGATGCGGAGGAACTGCTCGAGCATACCCGGCTGGCGATCTACCAGGACCGCATCTTCGCCTTCACCCCCAAGGGCGCGCTGTTCCAGCTGCCCAAGGGCGCGACGGCGGTGGACTTTGCCTTTGCCGTCCACACCAACCTCGGCGCGCAGACCGTCGGCGCCAGGATCAACGGCCGCCACATGCCGCTGCGCACGCCGCTGGGCAACGGCGACGTGGTCGAGATCATCAAGTCGCCCCACGCCCAGCCGCAGCTCTCGTGGCTGGGCTTCGTCGTCACCGGCAAGGCGCGTGCCGCCATCCGCCGCGCGGTGCGCCAGAAGGAACGCGCCGAGGTAGCCGGGATCGGCGAAAAGCTGTTCGAGGAAATCGTCGAGCGCTTGCCCACCAAGGTCGGCAAGAAAGCCATAAAGGCCGCCATCGAACGGCTTGAGATGGAGGACGAGGAAGAGCTGATGTACGCCATCGGCGCAGCCAAGATCACCGATCGCGCGGTGATGGAAGCGCTCGTCCCCGGCTCCACCGCTGACTTGCCCGAGGCCATGCAGCAGGGTCGCGCCATCAACATCAAGGGCCTGACGCCGGGCATGGCATTCACGTTGGCCGATTGCTGCCATCCGCTGCCGGGCGACCGCATCGTGGGCTTGCGGCGACCGGGCAAGGGGGTGGAAGTCCACGCGATCGACTGCCTCGCCCTGGCGACAGGCGAGGATGCCGACTGGGTCGACCTGTCGTGGGGCGAGGATTCGCACGGCGCGGTCGGGCGCTTGCAGGTGGTGCTCTACAACCGCCCCGGCACGCTGGCCGAGATGGCCGGCACCTTCGCGCGCAACAACGCCAACGTGATGAACCTCGAACTGACCCAGCGCGACGATCCGTTCCACACCTACGAGGTGGACCTAGAAGTGCAGGACCTGGCGCATATCACGCGGATTGTGTCGAGCTTGCGGGCGAGCGATTCAGTGGCGCAAGCGGAGCGGATGTGAATCCGGAAACAGGTCCGGTGGTGCAATCGCTGTCATCCTGAGCCTCGTTTTTGATCCAGCGAGTCGAGATGGCGAAGCCTAGGGGGCGACACTGGGTTAAGAGACGGTTCATATCTGATGACGCTCATTGTTAACCCGCAGATTGCCATAGACTTACGTCGGTCCGCGCAAAAATATTGCATGTCATTCCGGGGGATTTTATGCTGCAAGTTTATAAGTTTGCATTCGCCGCGCGTGCTGTTGTTGTTTTGCTGGTGGCGGGGACGGCCACTGCCGCTTCTGCTGACACATGGTACAGTCACACAGTTTACAACGATCGCGAGCTTGTGATCACTCCGCTATTTTCTGCGCCTTGGGACTTCACCGATGAAGCGCATGAGGGGTTCCGAAGCTACCTTGATGCAAATTCCGTATTGCGAAATGCGCCTTTGATTTGCGTTGGCTACACGGAACAATGGGAAGCAGAAGCCAACCGCAATTCCACCATCAATTTCTATATAAACCAGTTAGGCTATTCGCAGTTTGACGTGTCGTATCAAGGTTCACAATTCTGAGTGGAAGGACTTGGCAACTAGCCGTTACCCTTGCTGGAAGTCAGCAAGGCGGGCAGTGAAATAGGTCGCTGCCTTCGGCTTTCATACTCGCTTACAGAGATTGTTCCGCCAACCTGATCGGCACTTGCACGTTGCAGATATCGACCCCGCCCGCCGGCACGGTGTAGAACGCATCGCTCCGGTTGGCGCGGGAAAGCGCTGCACAGTGACCCACCCCTAACCCCTCCCGCAAGCGGGAGGGGGACTAAAGCAGTTCCAGCTCCACCTCGGCCTCGTCCCCCGCCGCCAGATCCTCGGCCTTGCGTACTGCAAGCTTCACCGGCAGCACGTAGCCGTCGTGCGAGCTGCTGGGAAAGACGCTGGTAGTCCAGCGGGTGTCGCCGATCCGCGCGGTGACCTTGACCGAGCCGAACCCGCGCCCGCTGCCGAGTTCCAGCCGCCGCATAACCTCGTGCGCCTTGATCGTCTCGCCAGCAGCGCCGTCGATGGTCAGGAAATGCCAAGATCCGCCGCCGTCCGGCCCGGACCACAGCCACATGGTTCCGCGATGGGTGACGGTATCGCTCATCAAAGGAACCGCAGGGTCACGGTGACCATATCGCCTTCGTCCAGCCGCTCGGCCACGCGCACCGCCTTCTTCACCGGCAGGCCCCAGCTGCCGTCCTTCTCCGGGTAGAGCGCGTTCGGCCATTCGCTGCTGCCAATACGGCTGATCACCTTGACGCTGCCGAAGTTGCCCGCCCCACCTCGTCCCGGGCCAAGCTCCAGTTTCTGCAGCGCGCGGGCGGCGACCAGTTGCTCGGCCAGCTCACCGGTAAAGGCGAGATAACCCGCCGCAATGCCATCGGGATTGCGCCAGTAGAGCAGCGGCAGGGTGACGGTCCATTCCTCGCTCATGGAAGCACCGGCCTGATCGGCACCTGCACATTGCACACGTCCACCCCGCCTGCGGGCACGGTGTAGAATGCATCGCTGCGGCTCGCGCGCACTTGGACATAGCGGGCGAAGCTCTCGCTTGAGGTGTCGAGGTATTCGAAGCGCGGCACATCGGGCAGCTCGCTCGCCAACCGCACCGACACTATCAGCGTATCCTCGGCCCGCATGGCATAGACCCCTGCCTCCGCCGTCCCGCGCGGCAGGGTGGAGAGATGCTCGATCCCCTCGATCACCCGCCCGACCACGGCGATGTTGCGATCCAGCTGGCGCGGGGCGTGGCCGATCACGGCGTAAAGCTCGGCTCCGGTGCCGGTATCGGGGGCGAGGTCGCGAGCGACGCCGACGGTGCCGTAGCAGTGGATGGGCCAAGCCGTTGCTCTATCTGTGGCGAATGGCCAACCGGACCAGTGGCCTGTGCCGAGTGAGTACTGGTCGAACAGTTCCGGGTACTCGGCTGACGCAAGGTCGTCGACCAACACACGCAGTCCTGCCGGGAGGTCGCTAGAACCATAATCCGCCACCGGCGACACGAGCCCCTCCGGCAACGGATGCTCCACAAACCCCGCCTCGCCGCCATCCTCGCCCGCGCCCCATTGCGCCACCCAGTTATCGACCACGCGATAGACCTGCGTGCCGTCCCACCAGTGCGCGCGGGCAAGCGTGCGCACGTTCGCCACCCACGGCTGACTGAACGGCGCGGGCAGCAACTGGATCACCACCCGCCGCGCGTGGCCGTCGCGATCAGGGGCGAGGTCCATCACCAGCAGGTCTTCGGGCGCAATGGCCACCCATTCGTCAGGTGCGGCGGCCGCGACAATCGAGGCGGGGGTGGGCGGCTCGGTCTCCTGCGCATTTGCGGGACCTGCGAGCAGAAGCGGGAGCGCGAGGATGAAAGTGAGGCTTTTCATGGCCGCCATGGTGCCATGGCCCCGACATAACACAAGGCCCGCTCGCCCTGAGCCTGTCGAAGGGCCTTGGCGCTGCGCAAGGTGCATCGGCAAGCTCAGCATGAACGGGGACTATTGCGCCTCCTCCAGCGCATGCATTGCCTCGTCGCTCAGCCCGAAATGGTGCCCGATCTCGTGGATCGTCACGTGCGCCACCAGATGCTCCAGCGTCTCGTCACCGCGCGCCACCCATTCGTCGAGGATAGCGCGGCGGAACAATCGCACGCGGTCGGGCATGGTCCCGCTCGGCTCATCCACGCGCCCGGCCAGTGTCACGCCTTCATAGACGCCGGTCAGGTCAAACGGGTCCTCGATCTCCAGTTCGTCGAGCGTTTCGTCGTCGGCAAAGTCCTCCACCAGCAGCACAACGGCGTCGAGATGGGCGCGAAACTGCCCCGGTAGCCGGGCCAGCGCGGCCCGCGCCATGGCTTCGATTTCGGCGGCGGAAGGGGCGTGGCCAATGGTCCGGGTCATCCGCGCAAGCTAGGCATTGCCGAGCCGCTTGTCATCCGTAGCCGCGCCAGCTAGGGAGCCGCCTCTTGCCAAGAACCACACCCGCCAGCTCATGCAGCACAGCGGTAGTGCGATTGCGCATGCGGAGCGGTGGCCGAGCGGTCGAAGGCGCACGCCTGGAAAGTGTGTATAGGTCAAAAGCCTATCGAGGGTTCGAATCCCTCCCGCTCCGCCAGCAACCCCCAGCACCGGTCTCTGATATCAGGCGCCCCGCGCAAGCCCGCGGAACAGGCGGGCTTGCGGGCCCCAATCCGTCACCAAGCCAGGAATAGGCCAGTCTCAACAGGCTGATTGGCGTACCAATTCGGCGGCCGTCTCTGGCCAGGCGAGCATCGGTTCGGTTTCCCTGCATAACAGCGAATAACAGGGAAAAACTTCAATTTGAGGCCAAAACAGGCCATTTTGGGCTGATTTCGCCAATGCGCGGTAGAGATTATCGCGCGATTACGGCTACTTGCAGGGCCTAAACTGGGGTTTCCCTGTTATTCGCCGTAACAGGCTATTTAATCGCCATAACAGGGCCTGACAGTCGACCGGAACAGGGGACTTAATCGGAAGAACAGGGATTTGATGATCAGCCCCAGCCGAGCATTTTCCGCTGCGCCGACCAGGCTAGCGGGATCTCGCGGGCCATTACGTTCTCGAGGTTTAGCGACACCGGTTGGCGACCTGCGAGGATGTCGCGCTGGAGGTCGGGGAAGAGGAAAGCGAGCCGCAGGATCCGCTTGTCATAAGGCGAGACCGGCGCTTCGGTGAGCGTCGGCCGACCGCGGTCACGATCCAGCATAGCATGCGCCTTGCGCAGCGCTCCGATCAGCGTCGAGTCCGGACTGGTGCGAGAGCGGCAGGTGGCTGTGATCTGCCGTTTACCGCCTCGCTGAGGGAGGGCCAGCGGCAGGTGAATAGTACAGGTCCGCGCGTTCCCGATGACCAGTTCCTCGTCGAGCGCCAGCCTGCTGGCGAGCAGCTTTGGTCTTGATGCGGTCAGTTCGACAGCAATGCCCGATGCCTCGAGCCTGACCGTCTGCAGCATCGATTGCGGATCCCGTTCCTCGGGCATCCAGCGCGCCAACGACTCGGCGATCACTCGCTCTATCGCAAGTGCGGACAGCCGCGTGACACGGTCGGCTCCAACTTTGCGTCCCTGCTGCAGCGATGCGGACACGTAGTACCGATAGCTGCGACCCGACTTGCCGCGCGAGGTGGTCGGGCTCATCGGCTCGCCAGCAGCATCGAACAGCTTGCCCGCCAGCATGGCCTTGCCGATGCGGGCGGTGTTCTGGGTCTTGTGTCTGCGGGCATTGCCGTCGAGATGCTGCTGGACCTTGTCAAACAGGGACTGGTCGATAATCGCTGGATGCTCGCCAGGATAGGTCAGCTCCTTGTGGACTATGCGGCCAAGGTAGATCTGGTTGCGCAGCAGGTGGAACAGCGCGCCGCGGCTGAATTCGAGCCCGCCCATGGCTTTGCCACTGCGCGTGACCCAGCTCTTGGAGCGAATACCTTGCTCGACGAGTTCGCGCTGCAAGGCATGGACCGATCCCAGTTCCAGATAGCGCGTGAACAGGTGCCGGACCGTTACGGCCTCAGCCTGGTTCACCCACAGCACGCGTGTTCCGGCTGCCGGAAGATCATAGCCCAGCGGGGCGACACCGCCCATCCACAAGCCCTTGGCCTTGGACGCGGCGATCTTGTCGCGGATGCGCTCGCCGGTCACCTCGCGCTCGAACTGGGCAAAAGACAGCAGCACGTTGAGCATCAACCTGCCCATTGAGGTCGTCGTGTTGAACGATTGGGTCACCGAGACGAAGCTGGTGCCTGCCGCTTCGAACACCTCGACGATGCGCGCGAAGTCGGCGAGCGAACGGGTCAACCGGTCGATCTTGTAGACCACCACGATGTCGATCTTGCCCGCGGCGATGTCAGCGAGCAACTTCTGCAGGCCGGGGCGTTCCATTGACCCGCCCGAGAACCCGCCATCGTCGTAGCGGTCGGGAAGCAGGGTCCAGCCCTCGCTGGCTTGGCTCAGGACATAGGCCTCGCCCGCCTCGCGTTGCGCATCGAGGCTGTTGAACGACTGCTCGAGACCTTCGTCGGAACTCTTGCGGGTGTAGACCGCGCAGCGGAAGACCTTGCTGCTCATCTCGCTTCTCGCAGTCCGAAGAACCGCGGTCCGTTCCAGCGGGATCCGGCAATGGCGGTTGCGGCGGCAGAGAGGCTGGGGAACAGCCGGTCGTCCCAGCGGAACCCCTCTTCCTCGACCACGACCGTCACCTCGCGCCCCTGCCATTGGCGGGTGAGCCTTGCGCCGACACCAAGCTGCTTGCCCTCGGCTTCAACCGGTCCGCTGCGCGCGATGAGTCGCTTCGTCTCCGCATCGAGCCCGCCAAGGCTGTCGACCTGCACCCGCCATGCCAACAACTGGCGCATGATCGGCACCGAGCGGAGGCGGGGAGGGGCGCCGTAGCGCCGCCTCCACTCCTCGCGCAGGTTTTCAAGGCCCATCTCGCCGATTGCGACCACGACCTGTTCGACATTGCCGATCATGCTGCCACCTCCGCTCGGTAGCGGCGGGTGCCGTCAATCTTCTCCGAAGTTATGGTGTGGCCGCGCTTCTTCAGCGCTCCCGCCATGGCCCCGCGCACCGAGTGCTGTTGCCAGCCGGTGGCGTCGACCATCTCGGCAATCGAGGCACCTTCCTCGCGGGCGAGTAGGGTCTGTAACTGATCGAGGCGCGACGGCGACTTCGCTGCAGGCGCTGGGTCTTCGCCGGATGCGGGGGAAGTTTCCTGCGCCGGTCTTGGCGTGCCAGCCTGGGGCTGCTTCTCGCGCGCCATGCGTCGCGGCTTACGGGTGATGGTCTGGGTCATGTCGGGTCCTTTTCGGTTGCGCGCCGACCAGGTTGGTCGCCGCTACCGGCCCGAGCCCGGCTCGCCGGGCGTGGTGACACCAATGCTCTGGTTGCGCCGACAGTCCAGTCCCAAACGCAGCTGGGGTCAAACTGGTGGATAAACGTCCCGCCCGCTTCCCCCACGATTTGTGTTCCTGTATTGTTCAGGGCATGAGCACGAACACCGAGGCGGCAGCCCCCACTGCCCATCGCCAGGTTCAGGTCGTCTACAAGGCGACCGGGAGCCTCGTCCCCGATCCTCGCAACGCGCGCACGCATCCCAAGGGTTCTGTCAGACTAAAATTGCCTGACCTGTGGATGGGTGTAAGCTGTGGGAATGGGCAAGGCGATTATCCAAGACTGGCGGCTTGAAGTTCAGCCCGTCAAGCTGAAAGGGAAGCCTGCCTTCATGTGGAAGGCGGTGGGTGCAGATGGAGAATTGCTCGATTTCTATAGCACCCCAACACGTGACGAAGCTGTCGCCCGGCAGTTTTTCGAGCAGTCGTTGAAAGATCCATGGCCAAGAACAGGAATCCGTTCCGGTACTTCAACTCGTCGCCGGAAGTGATCCGTGCCGCAGTAATGCTGTACATCCGCTTCCCGCTGTCGCTCCGCAACGTGGAAGATCTGCTTTCGGGCCATGGTATCGACATTTGCCATGAGACGGTGAGGTTATGGTGGAACCGGTTCGGACCGATGTTCGCCGCGGAAATTCGCAGGCGACGCCTGAGCCGGGTGTGTGGCTTCCGTCACTGGCGCTGGCATCTTGATGAGATGTACGTGAAGTTGAACGGCGAGATGGTCTACCTGTGGCGAGCCGTCGATCACGAAGGTGAGATCCTGGAGAGCTACATTACGAAAAAGCGCGATAAATCTGCGGCGCTGGTGTTCATGAAGAAGGCCCTGAGGCGGCACGGCCGGGCCGACCAAATCGTCACCGACGGCCTGCGTTCCTATCCGGCAGCCATGCGCGAGCTGGGTAACCTGGAACGCCGCGAGATGGGCCGCTGGCTGAACAACCGTGCTGAAAATTCGCACCTGCCGTTTCGACGACGAGAACGGGCAATGTTGCGGTTTCGACAGATGAAGTCGCTGCAGAAATTCGCCTCGGTCCATGCCAACGTCCACAACCACTTCAACCTCGAACGCCACCTGATCGACAGACAAACCTACAAGACCCGCCGCTCGGCCGCCCTGGCCGAGTGGCAGAACCTCATGGCCTGAACCGGGGCATGGTTGGGGCGAACTTTGCCAATCGGAGACGAGTTGCGATTGGACTGACACCACCGTGCGTTCTGCTGCTGCTATTGAATGCTTAGGGATAACCTATGGGGTTGCTTGGGGCAGCTTTCTCGTACTTATACCGCTGACCGCGATCAGCGCGCAGTTCGCCGACCTGTTGCTTGACCAGGCCGATCGCCTGCTTGGGTTCGATTTTGTCGCCTATGCTGACTTGGCGCGGCCATTTATCAACATCTTGCGTCACTCTTACGCATCATACCATTGGCAACCGCTCCTGATTATCGGTTTCCTCTGTTTCACCGACCGGACTGCCCGTTGCTGGGGCTTCGTGACGGCAGGTACCATGGCCCTTGCGATCACTTGCGTGATCTATCCATTGTTCCCCGCTGAAGGGCCGTTTGTCTATTATGGGATCCGCGAATACGGCCCTATCCTTGCACCCTGGCAATTCGGTCCGGTGTTGCACGCGATAAAGGATGGTGCGCGGCTGATCGACTATTCCCTGATGACGGGCTTGGTATCTCTTCCCAGCTACCATGCGGCGGCCGCCTGCATTTTCGTCTGGTCAACCTGGCCGACAATTCTGCGCTGGGTGTTGGTTCCCCTCAACATCCTGTTGTTGTTGGCAACAATCGTGATCGGATCGCATTATCTTGTCGACGTTATCGCGGGAATTGCCGTGGGGATTGCTTCGATTGCGATCACAACATGGCTTCTCAAGGACAAGGGCCCGGCGCCGAAAGCGAGTTCGGCGATCAAACTGTGACCTGAAGTTGCCAGTTGATAGCCTCGGGCCGAACGCCCAGGGCTTTGGCGATCTTCTGCTTGCATTGGTGCAGCACACTGCTCGATTCCATCTCCGAAGTCTCGTCGGTCGGGATCGGCAGCTCCTCCACGGACGCTCGTCTTTGGTCCAAACTGCCCAGACAGACTTCCAGTTTCGCCAGGGCCTTGGCGCGCGGTCTCACGTGCCCTTGCTCCCATTTGCAAACAGTGGTGGTGCTGACGCCGATTGACCTGGCAAGGTCACCTTGCCGCATGCCTTTCACCTTCCGGGCCAAAGCGATCGCCATCCCGAGTTCAAGTTTCTCACTGGCAGATCGGCCTGTGTCGGATGGCAGGTTGATGCCATCGCGGGGCTGCTGTGAAAGGGCGTCGCCCTTCAATAAGGCTGCACTCAAGGTGGACTTGGCAAGCGGATCGAGGAATTGGCAACCGACCATGCCGTCAATGGTCCACATCACCTTGGCGGCGTGACGACCGGCGGTCGCCAGGTCGATGCGAACAGTTTCACCGACGGCCAATTTGCGACCGGTCTGCAACAGAACCCCGGTCGCAGAAATATTAAGGATCAGCGCGTCTTTGCCGTCGCCGGCCTCATCGGCCAGCTCGGCTGCCAGTTTGATCGCGTTGCGCGTTGCGATGACCCTGCGGCGATCTGCCCGCGATCCCGCTGCAGCGATTGAACCTAGCATGCGATCCTCCTGAACCTTTGGGGGATCTTCGGCCGAATAGTTAAACATCGTCCTAACGGCAGAATTCATATTCACGGGCTGCCTACACCTGCTCAGCGCCTCGTTCTGCAGAACGACTCGGAGTGGCTCGATTCGTCATCGAGCACCTAGTGCCGGTTGAAATTCCCTTAACTTCCCGCTTTCACACTGTCCCTAATTGAAACTTTCGACCGCCTGAGGAGTAAAACCGCCCCGTCAACCTTGGCATTGAATTTTCCCACAGAAAATCAGTAAGCCTATGAAAAATATATTATCATTGCGACGGTACACTGCCTCTTCACGCTCGGCTTCAGGATCATGAATTTTGTTTCAAGTGATTCTATGCGTTGAACTTTCGGAAGCTTGGTGGTCTTATCTGTAGCTTGCGCTCACTAGCGGCCCAAAGGCAGCAGAGCCGATGAATTTTTAAAATCCGTGTCGCCATCGGAACTCTGCTCTTTGCTCTAGTGCGCGCGCCAAAAAGTTTTTGTGGGGCAATTGCGATGACTGATTTCCAGGGCCAGGATCCGAAGAACGGTTCGGTCGACTTTGACAACGCTGAGCTGTTGCAGGGTCTTCCGAACTCTCCCAATGTTGCCCCCACGGTCACCGTGGCGGTGGGCCCTGGCAACGTTGTAACCCTTCCTGCCGATGCGGTCATTGATCGGGTTTTTGCCGATGGCCGCGACCTCGTCATCATCCTCGCCGACGGCCGCCAGATCGTGGTGCCTGATGGGGCAATCATCCTTCCACAACTGGTGGTGGGCGAAACGGCAGTGCCTCCGGCCAACCTGGCCGCCTTACTGCTGGGCAACGAGCCTGAGCCGGCCGCAGGCGCGCCGCAAAGCTCTGGCGGCGACTTTGCCACCGATCCCGGCGACATCCAGGCGGCATTCGATATCGGCAACTTGCTGCCTTACACTGAGTTGTCGCGCCCACTGGTCGAGGAGCGGGAGATTATCCCGGCGGCCAAGGACGAAGAGCCTCAAATCGATATCGAGGTGGACGATTCCGGCGTCTCGGTCATTAACGCGGAAGACGTAGTCGACGAGGAAGGCCTGCCGGCGCGCGGCAGTGAACCGGCCGGCACGCAGGCGGCCTCGAATGCCGAGGCGACGTTCGGATTCATCAATTTTGCCGCCCTCGACGGGGTTGGCGCTGTGGCCATCAACGGGGTGGCAATCACCACTGTGGGACAGGTATTTACCTCGGCGCTGGGACGTCTGGTCATTACCAGTATTGCACCGGGCCGGATCGGCTACGATTACGTCCTCACGGACAACACGATCACGGCGCAGGCGGATCTGTTTACTGTGGCAATCACCGATACCGATGGTGACACGGCCACGGCGACCCTGCGTATCGGCATCGTTGACGATGGCCCGATCGGCGTCAACGACAGCGCCATCGTTCCCGCCGGATCGCAAGCGCCGATCAGCGGCAACGTCCTTACCAACGACATCAGTGGAGCCGATAATTTTCCGGTCGGCGGTGGCGTAACCACCTTCGGGCGCGGAGCAACCTCGGTTGCCGCTGGCGGGACGGTCCAAGGTCAGTACGGAACCCTCACTATCAACGCCAACGGCACCTACACCTATGACCGGGGGCCCAACACGCCGGGCGGAGTCTCGGAAACCTTCACCTATGCCATCGTCGACCAGGACGGCAGCACTGCCAGCGCAACGCTGACGATCACCATCGCCGATTCTCCCGCCGTAATCACTTTCGTGCCAGGGCTCGGCGATGGAACCGTGGTGCTGGAACCGCAACTTCCGGACCGCGGGACCGAGCCTGCCGGCTCTGCGTTCGACGGCGATACCGAGACGACCAGCGGGACAATCACCTTCACCTCGCCAGATGGTGTTGCCAGCGTTTCGGTCGGCGGGACGACTATCACCCCGGGAGCACTGCCGCAGCAGGTATCCAGCGATGCAACCGGTACGCTGGTGGTCACTGGTTACACCTACAACCCGGCGACCGGCGTGGGTTCGATCACCTACACGTATACCCTTGCCGACAACACGCTGGACACCAACGGCACCACGCTGGTTTTCCCGATTACGGTGACCGACCTGGATGGCGATTCCGCCAGCGATACGCTCGACATCACGATCATCGACGACATGCCGCTCGCTGTTAACGACAGCGGCGATCAGGCCTCCGAAAATGCCTCGGTTACAGTCAATGTGATCGGCAACGACACGATTGGTGCCGACGGCGTTAGCCTGGCGACAGGCGTGGCGCTGGTCCCTGGATCGCTGACCGGCACTGGCACACTTGTCAATAACGGCAACGGTACCTTCACCTATGCCCCCGGTCCGGGCGAGCAAGGCGAGCTGCAGTTCCAGTACAGCATCACCGATGGTGACGGCGACGTTTCGACCGCCACTGTGCTCATCCGTCTGCTTCCGGATTCGACGCCGGAGATCGCCATCCGGGGCGATAATTCCGTGGAGGAAGCGGGCCTGCCCGCGCGCGGAAGCGAAGCGCCAGGCTCAGACGAGACTGCGAACAGCGAAACTGCCACGGGCACCATTCCGCTATCGACCGGTGGCGATTCCATCGGTTCACTTGTCATCGGCGGCGTCAACGTCACAGCCGGGGGCACCGTCAACGGGCTTTACGGGGTGCTCACCATCACCGTCTCGGGCGGAGCCTACAGCTACAGCTACACGCTGGCTGACAACACGTCGGGCGATGCAACCAGTGAGAGCTTTGCGGTTGTGCTGACTGACAGCGATGGCGACGTGGCCAACGCCAACCTCGCAATTGCCATCGTCGACGATCAACCCACGGCGCTTGCCGATACCGATTCGCTCGCCAGCGGTACTTACGGCCCGGCCACCGGCAACGTCCTGACCGATGCTTCGGCCGGCGATGCGGGTGATGCCGATACCGGCGCGGACAGCCTTGGCGCCGATGGCGGCGCGGTTACCGCGA
>JBDSUF010000049.1:0-14811 GCA_039927835.1 Alteraurantiacibacter sp. | reverse complement strand
GCTCGCTCGAGGAATTGACCACCGCGATCTTGGGCTTGAGCATGTCCTCTGCCGACAGGCCCAGCGCGCGCCAGTTGGCGCGGCGGCTGGGCGAATTGGCGGCGAGGCTGCGTAACGTGCTCATGGTCGTCCTATTCGAAGGTTGGTGCAGCAGCAGTGGGTTGGCGTTCGGCTTCAAGCCGACGGGCGAAGACGGCCAGCGCCATCAGGCCAATCACCACCCCAAGCAGGCACACGCCGGTGAACAGGTAACCGTCGAGCACGGCGTCCCTGCTGCCGAGGAACCAGGCAGCGCCGATATTGGGCGCGGCCACGGCGGCGAACTTGGCCATGAAGCTGGCCCAGCCCCCGCCGGTGGCGCGCACGGCGCTGGGGTAATAGATGCTGGTAATCGAGATCACCGCCGCATGCCCCGCGCCGATGGTGATCGCACCGATCAGGATCACCGGGATGAACAGCGAACCCGAAAGCAGGATCCCCGAACCGATCAGGATGGCCAGCGGAATACCCAGCAGCGGCGCGGCGGCGATCCACGCCGGGCCGCGCTTCTCGGTGAACACCAGCAGCAATACGCCCATAACGGCGCCGGTGATCCCGCCGATGGACGAGAGGTTGTTGGCCATCTCGCGCGCAAAGCCCAGCTCGACCAGGAACAGCACGCCGAAGGCTGACTTGAGGTAAATGGCGAAGCTGGAGCAGAAATAGGTGAACCAGATCAGCGGGGTGATCCAGCGCAGCCAGCCGCGGAACAGTTCCACCAGCTTGGCCAGCGGGTCCTGCTTGTCGCCGGTCTTGCCTTCGTCCGACAGGGTGAATTCAGTGTAGCCGTCTAGCGAGGCCTGCGGGTCGAACCGCCTGAGCAGCGGCACGATCTGCTTGGCCGGCTTGCCCTTGGCGACCATCCAGCGGGCGCTTTCGGGCATGGTGAACAGCAGCACCAGCGCCAGCACGCCGGTGGCCGCGCCGCAAACGAAGAACACCATGTGCCAGCTCGGCGGGGGCAGGAAGGCGGGCAGGGCGCCGGCGGCGTGCATCGCGGCATAGGGGTATTCGGGCGAGGCGAAGAAGTTGGTCACCTGCCCCGCCATCGCCCCGCCGACAGAAAAGCCGAGCATGATGATGGTCACCGCGCGCGCCTTCGACCCCTTGGGCATGCTCTCGATATTGATCGACCACGCGGGCGCCAGCAGGCCGCCGATCGCCAGCCCACCAAGGAAACGCAGCACGATCAGCGGCCACGGCCCGTCGGCAAAGCCTGTCACGAAGGTGAGCAGCGCCGACAGCAGCGTGCACCAGATGATCACCGGGCGCCGGCCCACGATGTCGGCAATATAACTACCCGCCAGCGAGCCGACCATTTGCCCCAGGAATGCCGCCGAGCTGACCAGCCCGATCATCGTCGAGTTGAGCGTCATCTCCTCTTCGAGGTAGGGCAGGGTGAAGGTGACGAGCGAGAAATCGAGCCCGTCGAAAAAGGTCACCAGGCTGGACACGAACAGCAGGTAATAATGGAAGCCGGTCATCCCGCGCGCTTCGAGGAATTTCGCGACGTCGAGCCTGTTGCCCGCGACAGTGGCCATGAGTGATCCTCTCTCCCTGATCGGCCATGACGATAGAACCGGGCAGGCAGCTAGGCTAGCGGCGATTTTGTGGCAATTCGTCGCAGAAATCCGCGCTGTCAGCAGCGGGAGTCCAGTCGATCGTCAGCAGGTAGCGGTCCAGGGCATCGCGTTCGCTGCCCGGCGCGCTGGCGAACATGAACGGCACGTCGCCCGCCAGGCGATAGCCGCCCTCGGGCACCGTCTGCACCAGCTCTGCGCATCCCGCCGCGCCCAGCTTGGAGCGCAGCCGCGAGACGTGCACTTCGACGCTGTTGGTCTGCGGATCGTGGCCCATGCGCCAGACATCCTCCAGCAACTGCCGCCGCGTCACCCGCTCGCCCGGCGTATCGGCCAGCCGCCACAGCACGCCGAATTCGCGCGGGTGGAGGTGCAGCCAGGTGGAGCCCTTGCGCACATCGCGATGGAACAGGTCGAGCGTCAGCGGCCCCAGGTCGCGCCAGCGCGGGAGCAGGCCGAACATCTCGTCGACGCGGGCCGCGCGCACCGCCAATTCGCGCAAGGTGGTGCTGGCGCCCAGCGCCTCGGCGCACCCCAGCGCGAGCAGCGCAGCACGCTCCGACGGGAGTTCAACCCCCAGCATGATCAGGCGCCAGGCGGGTCGGTCGGCTTCGGCGAGGCCGCGTCGCTGGTCGGCGGACAGCGCGCGCGTGTCGCACACGAGAACATGCTTGCAGTCGCATCGGCTGCCCTGATGGCCATGGCACAGTGTCCAGCCGGACAGGCGCCTGTCCCATTGGTCCGGTGGCTCGATGACCGGTGCGACCCAGCCGAATATCATCCCCCCGCCATTCTGCCCCCCAGCATCCCCAAGGCACAGGGTAATGGTGAGAAGGCAACTCCGCACAAGCACGCAGCTGCCTTGGGACAGCCCGTGCTTGCCGCCGTTTACCAGACGCAGCGGTGATCCCCCTCCGTGCGGCCCCCCATTCCCTACCCGATCGGGTCCCCTCCCAATCAGCCGCCGTCCAATCAGCCTCTGCCCGATCAGCCTGTGCCCGATCAGGCGGCGGAGGAATTTACCCCCATGCTTTGCAGGTATCGCTTGATGTTGCGGGCGGCCTGCCGCAGCCGCTGCTCGTTCTCGACCATGGCGATGCGCACGAACCCCTCGCCTTCCTCGCCATAGCCAACGCCCGGCGCCACGGCGACTTCGGCGTGGGTCAGCAATTGCTTGGAAAACTCCAGGCTGCCCATGTCCTTCAGCGCGGCGGGCAGCGGGGCCCAGGCGAACATCGAGGCGGGCGGCGCGGGAATGTCCCACCCGGCGCGGCCGAAGGCTTCGACCATCACGTCGCGCCGCTTGTGGTACAGCGCGCGGTTGGTCTCGACGATGTCCTGCGGGCCATTGATGGCCGCCACGGCCGCCGCCTGCATCGGCGTGAAAGCACCATAGTCGATATAGCTCTTCACCCGCGTCAGGGCGGAGATCAGCGTCCTGTTGCCGACCGCGAAGCCGATCCGCCACCCGGCCATCGAATAGGTCTTGGACAGCGAGGTAAACTCCACCGCCACGTCCATCGCGCCCTTGACCTGCAGGATCGACGGCGTCGGCTTGCCGTCGAAATAGAGCTCGGAATAGGCAAGATCGCTGAGCACCCACACCTTGTGGAACCGCGCCCAGTCGACCAGCTTTTCATAGAATGCCAGGTCAACCACTTCGGCGGTCGGGTTCGACGGATAATTGACCACCAGCACCGTGGGGCGCGGGACGGTGAAGTTCATCGCCTTTTCCAGCTCGGCCCAATAGCGGTCGTCGGGCGTGGTCGGCACAGAGCGGATGCTGGCCCCGGCGATAATGAAGCCGAAGGTGTGGATCGGATAGCTGGGGTTGGGCGCGAGGATCGTATCGCCCGGCGCGGTGATCGCGGTGGCGAGACTGGCGAGCCCTTCCTTCGAGCCGAGCGTGACCACCACTTCGCTTTCGGGGTCCACGTCCACGCCCCAGCGGCGCTGGTAGTAATTGGCTTGAGCGCGGCGCAGTCCGGGAATGCCCTTGGACTGCGAATAGCCATGCGCGCCGGGATCGCGCGCCACTTCGCACAGTTTGTCGATCACGTGCTGCGGGGGCGGCAGATCGGGGTTGCCCATGCCCAGATCGATGATGTCACGGCCTTCCGCACGGGCGGCTGCGCGCATCGCGTTCACTTCGGCGATGACATAGGGCGGCAGGCGCTTGATGCGGTAGAATTCGGTATCCATGACTGCTTTCGATCGTTGCTTGGTTGCTGGCCGGGAGGGTTCCTGGGCGGGCAGATGTGGACCAATTGGCTGTCTGGCGCAACGAAAGGTGCAACTTTCGCAGCGCGCGTGTCTCCCAAATCGCATTTTTGCCGCTATAGGTGCAAAGATGAGCACCGATGGGCCTGCCAAGAACGATGCCGCGGACATCTTCACCGAAATGCTGCGCCTTCAGGGTGAGGCGGCGCGGCAGGTGATGCAGGCGTTTGCGCCCGCTGCGGTCCCCGCCCTGCCCAGCGAGCACGACGTGACCGAACTCGGCGCCAGCATCATGGCCTTCCAGAGCAACTGGCTGCGGATGTTAACCGGTTCGGCCGATGATCCGGCGGCCCAGCCTTTGGCCCCGTTCATGGCCGATCCGGCGCAATGGCTGGCACTGGTCGAGGTCCAGTTGCAGCAGCTCTATGCGCAGGTGCCCGCACTCGATCCGCTGCGCCAGCAGGACTTGTGGGAGGAATGGGCCGGGCTGTGGCAGCAGATCGCCGGACAGTTCGGCGCCTCTGATGACGAAACCGGGGTGGAGCCGGTCCTGCCGCGCAAGGACCGTCGCTTTGCCGATCCCGCGTGGCGCGAGCAGCCGGTGTTTGCGCTGATCCACCAGACTTACCTGTTGCTGGCCGAGCGGGTGGCCGGGGCGGTCGACACGCTGCAAGGCGTGGATGAGGAGGAGCGCGAGCACTTGCGCTTCGCCACTCGCGGCGTGCTCGACGCGCTGAGCCCGGCAAACTTCCCGCTGTTGAACCCGGTGGTGCTGGAACGCACCGTGGCGACGCAGGGGCAGAACCTGGTCACAGGGATGGAGCGGCTGGCGCACGACCTCGAGCGCGGCCAGTTGACGCACAGCGACACCAGCCGCTTCGTCGTGGGCGAGAACGTCGCCGCCACGCCGGGGCAGGTGATCCACCGTGATCCGATGTACGAGGTGATCCAGTATTCGGCGACCACCGACAAGGTGCTGGGCGTGCCGCTGGTGATTTTCCCGCCGTGGATCAACCGGTTCTACATCCTCGATTTGAACCCTGCAAAAAGCTTTGTCCGCTGGGCGGTGGAGCAGGGGTTGACGGTGATCATGGTCAGCTGGAAATCGGCCGACGAGACGATGGCCGAGGTGACGATGGACGACTACGTCCGCGCGCAGATGGCGGTGATCGACCTGGTGCGTGAGCGCTTGCAGGTCGATCGGGTGCACACGCTCGGCTATTGCGTGGCGGGGACCACGCTGGCTGCAACGCTGGCGGTGCTGGCGCGGCGCGCCAAGGAAGGTGGGGGGGAGGCAGACAAGGTCGCCAGCGTCACGTTCCTGACGGCGCAGGTTGATTTCGAGCATGCCGGCGATCTCAAGCTGTTCACCGACGAGGCCGGGCTGGAGCTGGTGCGACAGGCGAGCAAGGGCGGCGTGCTCGACGGGCGCTACCTTGCGGCCACGTTCAACATGCTGCGCGGCTCGGATCTGATCTGGAACACCATGGTCAACCACTACCTGCTGGGGCAGGACTATCCGGCGTTCGACTTGTTGTTCTGGAACGGCGATGTCACCAACCTGCCGGCGAAATGGCACGCGGCTTACCTGCGCGATTGCTATCGCGACAATCTGCTGGTCGAGCCCGACGCACTGGTGGCCGATGGCACGCCGGTGGACCTGCGGCTGATTGCCACCCCGGCCTATGTCCAGGCGGGGCGGGAGGACCATATCGCCCCGCCTGACAGTGTGCTGCGGCTGCCCGCCTTGCTGGCCGGGCCGGTGCGCTTCGTGCTGGCGGGCAGCGGGCATATCGCCGGGGTGGTCAATCCGCCGTCGGCGGGCAAGTACCAGTACTGGACCGGGTTGGACCATGCCGAATCGGTCGAACAATTCCTCGCTTCGGCCACCGAACACAAGGGCAGCTGGTGGGGCGACTGGCACGACTGGCTGCGCGCCCACGCACCCGAAACCGTGCCCGCCACCGGTCGCCGCAAGCCCGGCGGCAAGGGCAATCCGGCGGTCGAACCGGCGCCCGGCAAATATGTCCGCGAGCGCTAATGGTGCAGTGCAACATTTCTGCTTGACTTGAGTGACCGACGCACTATTTTGTGCAGTGCAGCATCAAGCTGCGGGTCTTACAGGACAAGCGAGTTTCATGGCTGACAAGATCGACAGCGACGCAACTGTAGCAAAAGTGGAAGCCGCCCCGGCGGTTGAAACGCCGCCGGTCGCGCCGGAAGCTGTCGCTGCTCCGGCTCCTGAGCCGGTCGCCACGTCGGTCAAGGTCGCCACGGCCAAGCCGAAGCCCGCCGAGCCTGTCACCCCCGCAGCCGCCGTGCCCGCACCAAAAACAAAACAACCAGTGCAAACCAGGAAATCTCCCATCGCCAAACCCAAGGTGGCTGCGCGGCGCAAGATTGTCGCCCCTCGCAAGCCCCCCGCCAGATCGGCTGCCACCAGCAATCTGAGCGTTACCGAATTGAAGGAAAAGATCATGGCTACCAAGACCTCCAGCTTCACCAGTCCTCTCGCGGGCGATTTCACCCAGTTGATGGGCAAGTCGATGTCCGACGCCGTTGCCGAAATGCAGACCAAGGCGCAGACCGCCTATGACAAGGGCACCACGCTGGTCGGCGAAATGACCGACCTTGCCAAGGGCAATGCCGAAGCCGTCGTCGAAAGCGGCAAGATCCTCGCCGCCGGGCTGCAGGATCTGGGCAAGTCCTACGCCGAGGACGCCAAGTCGTCGTACGAGACGATCACCGCCGATTTCAAGGAAATGGCCGCGATCAAGAGCCCGACCGAGCTGTTCCAGCTGCAAGGCAAGATCATGCGCCGCAATTTCGACGCGCTGGTCGCGGCCACTTCGAAGGGCACCGAAACCGGCATGAAGCTGGCCAACGAAGCCATCGCGCCGCTGACGGCCCGCGTGAACCTGGCCGTCGAGAAGCTCTCGAAGGCCGCCTAACGATCTCTCCCTCGCCGGGCTCTCCTCTCCCTCCCGGCGAAACGAGCGGGCCGGACAGTCACCTGTCCGGCCCGTTTGTGTTTGTGTGGCTCAGCCTTTTTGAGCAGCGCATCTTGCACCTGTGGCCTCCGATACGATATTTAGCGCTTCGATGATCGACCCCAAGACCCTTCAGCCCCTCGCTCCGGCGCTAGTTCGCGCGGCGGGCGATGACGATGACCGCGACAACGGCGGGGGCAACGGCGTGGGCGTGCCCGGAGACGGGGTTGGTGTCGCCACCAAGACCCGCACCCGCCCCAAGAAGCCCAGCATGTACAAGGTGCTGATGCTCAACGACGATTACACGCCGATGGAATTCGTCGTGCTGGTGCTCAAGCGCTATTTCCGCATGGACCTGGAACAGGCGACCCGCGTGATGCTCCACGTCCACCAGCGCGGCGTGGGCGTGTGCGGCGTGTTCCCGCTCGAAGTGGCCGAAACCAAGGTCAACCAGGTGATGGACTTTGCCAAGGTCAACCAGCACCCGCTGCAATGCACGCTGGAAAAGGCCTAGGCCGGGCCCGCCAAACAAGGGCATGACCTCGTAGCCATTCTCGGTTAAGGCGATTGGCGTCACGCCGATCTCCTTGCAGCAAGACGACCGTTTCGAGCCCCACTTGTCCCGATTTTTCACCGCCACAGATCGCTATATCTTCCGGCTTACGCTGGTGCCGATGCTCGGCATCTTCGCGCTCGCCGCCAGCCTGCTGCTGCTCGAGAAGATGCTGCGGCTGTTCGAGTTCGTCAGCACCGAGGGCGGACCGGTCAACGTGGTGTTCGAGATGCTGCTCAACGTCATTCCGGAATATGCCGGGCTGGCGATCCCGCTGGGGCTGATGCTGGGCGTGCTGTTCGCCTTCCGCCGTCTTGCCACGACCAGCGAGCTCGACGTGATGCGCGCGGTCGGCCAGTCGTATTTCCGCCTGCTGCGCGTGCCTTACCTGCTCACGATTGCGTTGATGGGGCTGAACTTCGCCATCGTCGGCTATATGCAGCCCAAGGCGCGCTTCGCTTACGAGGAGCTGGAGTTCCAGCTGCGCTCGGGCGCGCTGGGCGCATCGATCAAGGTCGGCGAGTTTACCGCCATCGAGGACCGCATGGCCTTGCGGATCGAGGAAAGCCGCGAGGATGGCCGCCAGTTGCTCGGCATTTTCGCCCGCGTGGCCGATACCAAGGGGCAGGTGCTGTCGATTTCCGCGCGCGAGGGACGCTTCCTCGCCAACCGCGAGGATCGCAACACCATCGTCCTGCGGCTGACCGACGGGACGATCATCCATTCGGTGCCGGGCGGCACTCCGCGCGTGCTCAGCTTCAGCCGGCACGACTTGCCGATCGACCTGCCGGCGCTGGAAAAGTTCCGCCAGCGCGGCGAGGACGAGCGGGAGTTCATCATCCCCGAACTGCTCGATATCGGGTGGAGCCCGCAGGCCACCAGCGAACAGCGGCAGGGCAGCCTCGCCAACTTCAACTATCGCATGGTCGAGGTGATCATGATGCTGATGCTGCCCTTGCTGGCGGTGGCGCTGGCGGTGCCGCCCAAGCGATCAACCTCTGCGCTGGGTGTGTTCCTGTCGATCGTGCTGGTGGTGGCCTATCACAAGGTCAACCAGTACGCCGAAAGCGTGGCGCAGCTGGGCCGGGTCGATCCGTTCCTGGCGCTGTGGGGGCCGTTCGCGGTGCTGTGCGCGCTGATCGCGTGGATGTTCTACCAGGTCGCCTTTGTCCCTGGCGGCCAGCCGATCGGCGCGCTGGAGAACGTCTATGCCAAGCTGGCCGGTCGTGTGCGCAAACTGCTGCGCCGCCGCCAGCGCTTGCCTGACGAGCCGGAGCCTGAAGACGGGGAGCCGGTGCTTGCTGCTTGATTTCTTCCCCTCGCGCCGACTGACAATCTACCTCGCCAAGATGTTCGCGCTGCGCATTGTCGCGGTGCTGGCCATGCTGGTGCTGGTGCTGATGATGATGGACCTGCTCAGCCGCACGGGTGACATCCTCGCCTATGCCGGTAATGGCGAGGATGAGTTGCTGAAGTATGCCTCGCTGCGCACCCCGCAGCTGGTGGCGCGCTTCCTGCCTTATTCGGTGCTGCTGGCGACGATCATCACGCTGGCCGGGCTGAACCAGAACAGCGAAGTGATCGCGATGAAGGCGGCGGGCCTCTCGGCGCACCAGATCCTCGCGCCGCTGCTGCTCACCGCCGCAGTGGTGGCCGGCGTCAGCTTTGCCTTCAACGAGCGTGTGGTAACCCGCGCCACGGCAACGCTGAAGGCATGGGAGGATGTCGACTACGGCCCCATTCCAGATGATCCGGCAACGCGCAGCAACGTCTATTTCAACGATGGCAACGATGTGTTGATGGCGCGCCAGCTGTCAGGCCACGGCAATGCAACGCTGCTGACCGGGGTGACCTTTTACCAGCGCGACGATGGCGGGATGATCACCCGCCAGATCACCGGCAGCCGGGCGCGCTTCGCCAATCCCGGCTGGCTGGTGGAGGACCCCGTGGTGTTCGATGTCGCCACCACCGGCAGCACCACTCTGGCCACGCCGCTGCGCGTGGCCGAAGGAACCACGCTGGCGCAGATTACTTTGCGGCGGGTCGATCCCGACGCCGAGACGCTGAGCCAACTGTCCGCCTCGATCGCCGCGCTCAAAGCCGCCGGGCGGCGCACGGCCGAGCTCGAAGGCTATTGGTGGCACAAGTTCTCCGGGCCGCTGGCGGCGATGCTGATGCCCTTGCTGGGCGCGGTGGCAGGCTTTGGCCTGGCGCGCAGCGGCGGCCTGCTGGTGCGCGCGGTGATCGGCATGGCGCTGGGCTTTGCCTATTTCGTGGTCGAGAACGTAGGTCTGGCGATGGGCAGCTTCGGGGGCTACCCGCCGCTGCTCGCTGCGTGGGGGCCGTTCGTGCTGTTCGTGCTGGTGGGCGAAACGGTACTGATCCGGACCGAGGAATAGCGGGAACTGCGGGGATCGCGGCGCGTCTTGGGGAACATAGCCCGTCTTACAAGGAATTGCCCATGTCCGTTCGTCACCCTTCGCTCGCCTTGCTCGCTGCCTGTGCGCTGGCTTTCCCGCTTGCCGCTTGCGGCAGCGATCCCGCGCCGGAGGCGGAAGGTGATACCACCGTGGTGGTCGAAGATAACGGCGCCGCACCCGCTGGCGGATCGGCTCCGACAGTCACCACGCCCGATCAGGACAACGGTGACCGCGTGTCGATCTCCGAAGACGGCGTGCGCGCAACCATTGGCGACGGCGACACCAGAGTGACCGCCGATGTCGACGGCAACCCCAGCGTAGACGTACAGGTAGACTGAGCCATCTCAGCGCGGGGCGAGATCGAGCGCCCCGCGGCTGTCATACTGCACCGGACACCCCTGCTGGAACCGTCCGCCAGCTTCGGCCGTGCGGCAGAATTCCTGCGCTGCGGCCACCTGCCGGGCGGTGTTGGCCAGTACCTGCGCCATCGGCAGGGGGCCGCTGCCATGCACCGGGACGTTGGTTTCGGGCGCAATGCCGTAATGCGCGATGTTGGCAGCATAGCCGCTGCCCCAGAAATGATAATTCCACGTCTCGTCACCCAGATCGCCTTCCAGCATGATCTTTTCGGCCGGCAGGTAAGCGAACACGCCATTGGGCATGTGGCTGTGTTCGATCACACGATAGATTTCGAGCCGCCGCATGGCGTCTTCCAGCACCAGCCGCTCGTCCACCGGGGTGAAGCGGAGCGGGTGCGGATTGCGGGCGAGGGCATCGGGGAAGCGGACGGCCGGTCGCTCCACCAGCTCACGGATAATCCCTTCGTTGCCCCGCTGCGAGATCACCTCAAGTCCCCTTGAGACGGCGGCGCGCAGGCCCCCGGTATGGTCGAAATGATGGTGGCTCACGATCACCGCCTCGACCTGCTTGCCGGGAACAAGGCGGTTGGCGGCATCGATCCGCAGCATGGTCTGCGCCTCGCCGCCATAGGCTTCGAACATCACCAGGCGCTCGGCGAACTCCACCACCGCGCCGCCCGCGCCGTTGACGCGAATGTCCCAGACGCCGGGGGCGAGGGGGGTGACGACTGCACCCGGCGACGGGGCGGGCGTTTCCGACACGATGATTGGCGTCGGCGGTAGCGTGGCATCGAGCCGGTAACTGTCGATCTGCAACATCAGGCTGGTCACCCCGCGCCAGTCGAGCCGTTGCATCAGGCCCATGGGCAGTTGCACGCCATCGAACGGCAGGTATCCGGAAAACCACGCGCTGGTGGTCAAGTCGCCCAGATTGGCATGCGGGCTGACCCAGCGGGTAAAGCGCGGCAGATGGCTGACCGGGTCGATGCCGATCCATGCCGGGGCAGTGCTGCCTGTGGGGGTAAATTCGATCACCCGCAGTCCGTTCTCCTCGCGCACTACACCCAGTGCCGTTTGCGGATTCAGGGCAAGCAGCAGGGCCGAGAGGGGGTGATCGACCAGGGTCAGGCCCTGCTGCCGGGTCAGGCGCCGGTCAAAGCCCAGCCCGAACTGCCCGGCAAAAGGGAATTCCTGCCCCCAGCGCTCGTGGTAGTCGGCAATACCTTGGTCGAGGTAGAACGTCCGCTGCACATCGCTCAGCGCCTGCCACTTCATCGGGGCCATCGGATCGCCGGTGATATTGCCGCCGCCCTGGTAATAGGCGCGCTGGCCGAAGCCGGTGTAGGTGACGTTATCGAGCGCTTGCAGCCGCTCGAGCCCGCCCATCGCCTCGGCCGCCTGTTCGAGCAGGGCGCGGGCATCCTGTGCCAGCACGGCGGCGGGTGCCACTAGCGCAATCAGCGCCAGCAATGCCACGATGATCCGGCGGCCCATCAGCTTGTCCTCTCCAATTCTTATGGTGAGGAATTGACCAGCAAGTGGTCCGCAATGCAACCGTGTTGGCAGCCTAGCCGCGCCGGCCCATCGTGCTGCGGGCGATCTTGACCACCAGCGGGATCATGCCCGGATGGTTCGCGCCTGCGAAGGTCGAGCCCGCGCCGAACGTCGCCGTCAGTCGCTTATGCGCCTCGCCCAGCGAGTGATAGGGCAGGCTGGGCAGCAAGTGGTGCGTGGCATGATAGCGCAGGCCGACGGGCGCCCACAGGCCGCCGATCACCGTCGGCACGTTGACCGAATCGAGATACTGCGCGGTGACCGACAATCGCTCGCCATCGTTCTCCCACAAGTGCGCCACCAGCGTGCGCAGCTGGTTGAACACCGCCACCAGCGAGGTCACAGCGAAGGCCACCACCACCGGCTTCCACCCCAGCCACAGCGGCGTGGAGAGCACGAACAGCGCCCACAGGCTGGCGCCGACCTGCTGCCAGGCAAACCAGCGGCGCTGCTCCTCGGTCTCGGGCGGGCGACGGCGGAAATCCGGGTTGATCGACAGCGACGAGAACCGCTCCCACGCCATCTTGCGCACGCCGGGGAAAACCACGCCCAGCGGCGCCAGAATGCCCCACCGCACCAGCACGGCAATGGGGGCGAGGGCCGAGATGAGGATGAACAGCGGCAGGGTCCACGGCTTCATCAAAGCCAGCGGCAGATACTCCGGGTCCTCCGCCGTGCCATAGCGCATCCGCGAATGGTGGATCGTGTGGACCTGCTCGTACAACAGGCTGGGCGTGAGCATGGGAATGCCGACTGCCAGGTTCCACGCCGTGCGGAAGCCGGGCAGGGCATTGCGGTGCAGGTGGGTGATCTCGTGAATGAACAGCAAGGCGCGGTACAGCGCCGTCACGCTGACAGCGCCGCACGCGATCGCCAGCGCCGGGCTATCGAGCAGGATCGCGCCAGCCAGCGCGGCATAGCCGATCAGCGCCGAGGCGAGCATATCGGGCCAGTATATCGCGGGACGGGCTTCGGAAATGTCGCGCGTCAGTTCGGCCGCGGCGCGCAGCAACTCGCGATCGTCCGCGATATCGGCCTTGCTGGCTCGGCTATCGCGGGATGGGCCATCACCGCTGTGCGCTAGCGGGGGCAAGTCGAGGCGCTGGGGATAATTCATTGCGCTAGGTAATGGCCGAATACCGCTTGGCGAGCCTTGTTGCAAATCAATGGGTGTCGTTGACGTAATGTGACGCGAAGACCGAAAGGGGCGGATGCTTGACCTTGCCCCAAAGCACAAGCAGAGCGAACCGCACGTGAACAGGCCTGCGGGCAAGGGATGGCGCAAGGGACGGCACAAGGGATGGCGATGGCTGACAAGATAGATGTGACCCCCGTTGTCGGCAAGGCTGACCTCAACGCCTTTATCGATCTGGCTTATCGGCTGAATGGATCAGACCCCAACTGGGTGCCGCCCCTGCGCGCCGACATGGTCGAATTGCTGACCCCGGGTCGCAACCCGTTCCACGAACACGCCCGCGTGCAGTATTTCCTCGCCCGCCGCGGCGGCACTGTGGTCGGGCGCATCTCGGCGCATATCGACGAACTCGCGCTGGCGCAGCCGCCCGAACAGGGCATGGGCCCCGGCACCGGCAACTGGGGCCTGATGGAAGCGGCGGACGAGGCGGTGATGCATGCATTGATCGCCCGCGCGGAAGCGTGGCTGCGCGAGCAGGGGATGACCCGCGTGCTCGCCCCGCTCAGCATGTCGGTGTGGGAGGAGCCGGGCCTCTTGACCATGGGCCACGATCACCCGGCGATGATCATGATGGGCCACCACCCCGCGCGCTACCAGGGCTGGGTCGAGAGCGCCGGCGGCTACACGGTGGCCAAGCGGCTCGACACCTATGACCTGCACAACGTGGCCGACGGGTTCCCGGAACTGGTCAACCGCATCGTCGCGATGGGCGAAAAGAACGCGCGCATCCGCGTCCGCCGGGTCAACAAGGCCGATTTTGCCAACGAGGCGCAGATCATCATCCGCATTTTGAACGAGGCGTGGTCGAACAACTGGGGCTTTGTACCTTTCACCGAGACCGAGAAGGTCTATGCCGGCAAGAAGCTGAAGCAAATCATCATCGAGGGCGCGAACATGATCGCCGAACTGGATGGCGAGCCGGTGGCCTTCATGATGAGCTTGCCCGATATCAACACCAAGCTGATCGATATGCGGGGCAAGCTGTTCCCGTTCAACTGGATCAAGCTGCTGTGGTGGCTACGCAATCCCCAAAGCCGCAATTTCCGCGTACCGCTGATGGGCGTGGTCACGCGGTTGCAGAACAGCCGCATGGCCAGCCAGCTGGCTTTCATGATGATCGAGTACATCCGCCGTTATGCCGTGACCGAATGCGGCGCACGCCGGGCCGAGGTGGGCTGGATCCTCGAGGACAACCAGGGAATGGTCGCCATCGCCCACGCCATCGAGGCAAAGAAGAACCGCGAGTACACGATCTGGGAAAAGCCGCTCTGACCTTTCACCGGGAACCGTGCGCCGCACATCGCGTTGCCAATGCGAGGGGTTGCACCGGCAAACCCGCGGGATTTTCCGGACGATGAGCACGGCTAGCGTACCCAACTCGGCCCCTCCGCGGCGCGCGCGGCGGCGCAAAGGGAAGCGCGTTCTCGTGGTCGAGGACGATCTGCTGCTGGCGATGGAGCTGGAAGCGGCCTTGCTCGACGCGGGAGCCGCCGAAGTCATGATATGCGGCGGTATGACCGAGGCCGCCGCCGCGCTGGAATCCTGGTCGCCGCATGCCGTTGTGCTCGACGTTCACCTGAGCGACCGCGATGACGGCTGGGCGCTCGCCGAGATGGTCAGCCTGCTGGGCGCGCGACCGCCGCAGATCGCCTTCTCGACCGGTTCGCCCGAGAGCATACCCGACGATGTGCGCCGCCTGGGCCCGGTTTTCGCCAAACCGTACGACACCGCCGTGCTGGCGCGCGAGCTGCTGCAGGAACCGCCGCACGGCCTGGTTGGCCGCCTGCGCGAGGCGCTGCGCTGACGCGCGATCCGCGCACTGCAAATAGGGCCCTAGAGTCTTTGTGACTTAGATTGAAGACACCCCAACATCCCGTTCGTGTCGAGCGTAGTCGAGACAC
>JBDSUF010000048.1:0-109569 GCA_039927835.1 Alteraurantiacibacter sp. | reverse complement strand
CGCGGGAATGACGATAGTAGGCGGAGAGTTGCACCGCCCGGCCCCTCAGTACCGCGTCTCGTAAGTCACGCGCACCACGCGGGTGCCGTTGGCGGGCACCTCGATGCGATAGAGGCGCGACCCGGCGTTGAGCTGTTCGCCCGCCACGTCCTCGGCAGGGACGCGGAAATCGCGCGCCCACCAGCCGTAATCGAGCCCGCCCTGTGTCAGGTTCACCGTCACCGCCTCGGGCTTGGCGTTGGTGAGGGTGTAGCGCATCACCGTGCGGTAGTATTCGACCGGACGTTCGACCTCGACTTCCTGCTTCACCTCGCCGTCGACCAGCACACGGTAGCGGGCCGAGCGTTCGTATTCGGAGGACGTGATCGTGGCGCGGCTTTCCACTTCGGCCTGCACGAAGACATCGAAAGCATCGCCGGTGCGCAAGCTGAGCGTGCTGCCCATCGGAGTGTGGCCGATCTGGTTCTCGCCGATGAACTGGGGGGTGCCAGCCGCGTCACGCTGGTAAAAGCGCACCGTGCCTGCGGGCAGCGCATCGCCCAATCCGCCTTCGCGGCTGGAGGTGAAGCTGATCGCACTGGATGCGTTGATCGGACGGCTGTCGCTCTGCAACCAGCCGACCTCACGCGAATAGACGCGAGCAGAGGGGACGCCCTGCACATCGAGGAAGCTGACCTGCTTGGTCTGGTTGTTGGCGATCGTGGTGCGTGCGGCGATCGGATAGAGGTAGAAGTCGCCCAAGCGCTCGCGGTCGGCTGTCTCGGTGCCGGGGCGGACCAAGCCGCCGCGCGGTGGCGGCGGCGGGGAATAGGAGCGGTAATCGTCATTGCCGCCGCCCACATTGCCCGCCACCAGCAGGGTGTTCGCCTGCGTGAAGGTGGTGCCGGTGGTGTTGGTCAGCGTGACCCAGCCCTGCATGTCGACCGTGCCGCGCACCTCGTCGAACAGCGCGACGTAATCGGCCGACCAGCCAAGGCCCGGCGTCAGGTAGCGGATCGATGCGGGGCGCGTGCCGCCCTGCGTGCTGTCCAGCGTGACCGACAGTGTCGGCCGCGCGCGCAGGCCCGGCGGCACCTGGTCGAAAATCACGCGGACGGGCAGGCCATCGTCGCGCAGCACCTCGATATGGTCGTTCACCCGGATCACCACGCCGCCGAATGTCGACAGGACCTCGGCGCGCTGGGTGGTCTCGGCGCCGGTGGCGGGGTTGGTGCGGATCAGCGTGACCGTTTGCCCGACGGCCTTTTCCATCAGCTTTTGCGGGGTCAGCAGATCGAAATCGAAGTTCTGTTCGATGATGCTGGTGCCCGCCGCGTTGAAGCTCAATGTCTCGGGCCGGATCATCGCCGAGACATCGGGGAAGGCCACGGTCGAGCGGCCGGTGCGGATATTGAGCTGGCGCACATCCTGCACCAGGCTCTGGCCGTTGTTGTAGATGGTCACCGAGAGATCGCCCTGCGCGGTGGCGCCGGTGGGATCGGTCGCGTCTTGGGTAGAGGTTTGCGCAGCGGCGGCGAGCGGGATCAGCGCGGCGCAGGCCAGCAGGGCGGCCAGTGGACGGTGCAAGGTCATGAAAAGGTCTCCCCCGATTAGTCGGTCTTGGCGTGTGATAGTGTCACATCGCCTGTATGCTGGCTGAATGACGCGAACCTAGCCCGCCTTCCTTCCCCCCGCCAGCACCGCCGCCACCTTGTCGGCGATCTGCTGCACGCTGAACGGCTTGGGGATGAAGTGCATCGCCTCGATATCGATGTCCTTGCGCAGTTGCTCCTCGGCATAGCCCGACATAAACAGCACGGGCAGGCGCGGTTGCAGCTTGCGGATCTCGCGCGCCATCGCCGGGCCATCCATGCTGGGCATGACCACGTCGGTGACGACAAGATCGAACCGTTCGCCGCTGCGGACCTTGTCCAGCCCCTCGTCGCCATCGCTGGCGGTGACGATATCGTAGCCTGCGCGGGCCAGCGCGCGTTCGGCGACGGCGCGGACCATGTCCTCGTCCTCGACCAGCAGGATGCGCCCGCCGCCCGACCAGCTTTGCGCGGCCGCCTGATGCTTTTCCTCGGCCTCGGCGCGGGCCAGCTCCTCCTCGGAGGCGTTGTGCACCGGCAGATAGATGGTGAAGCGCGCGCCGCGCATGGCACCGTCGGTGCTCTTGGCGTTGCTGGCAAAGATGAACCCGCCCGATTGCTTGACGATGCCGTAGACGGTGGAGAGGCCGAGGCCAGTGCCCTTGCCCATGTCCTTGGTGGTGAAGAACGGCTCGAAGATCTTGGGCAGGATCTCGGGCGGAATGCCGCCGCCGGTATCCTCGGCCACCAGCACTGTATAGTCGCCCGCCGGAATGATCTCGCTGCCCATGCGGCGGATATCCTGCGCCTGCACGCGGCGGGTGGTGAATGAGAGCGTGCCAGTTGCCCCCTCCCCGCCGCGCGTCTGGATCGCGTCGCGCGCATTGACCGCGAGGTTGATGATCACCTGTTCCAGCTGGGCCGGATCGGCGCGGACCGGGCCGAGGTTGCGATCGTGATGCACGCGCAGGGTGATCTTGGCGCCGAGCAGGCGCTTCATCAGCTGGCTGACCTCGCTGATGATGTCGGGCAGCTGGATCAGTTCGGGCTGCAGGGTCTGCTGGCGGCTGAAGGCGAGCAGTTGCCGCGTCAGGCTGGCGGCGCGGTTGGAATTGGCCTTGATCTGCTGGATATCGTCATAGTCGCTGTCGCCCGGCGTGTGGCGCAGCAGCATCAGGTCGCAATAGCCGATGATCGCGGTCAGCACGTTGTTGAAATCGTGCGCCACGCCGCCCGCCAGCTGGCCTACCGCCTGCATCTTGGTGGCCTGCGCGACCTGCCGTTTGAGGCGGGTTTCCTCGGTCGTGTCGGCCAGGCTGAGCAATACCGCCGCCTCGCCCAACCCGCGCACGCCCGCCAGCCCCAGGCTGACCGGCTCTTCCGGATCGTTGCGCAGGCGCACGGCAATATCGCCGCTGTTGGCCGCGCCTTGCCCGAAGCGGCGCACGGCATCGGACATGGCGGTCTTGTCGCGCGCGATGACGAGGTCCGAGGGGTACGGCGGCAGGTTTGGCCCCTCGATCGCGGCGGCGCGGCGGAAAGCCGGGTTGGCGAACAGGAAGTGCCCGTCGCGGTCGGTCATCGCCAGCCCCAGCGGCAATTGCTCGAGCAAGGCTTCCAGTTGCGGCGTCTGTCCGCGCGCCTCGGCGCCCCAGCCGCCCAGCCCCACGCCCGAATCGAGCAGCAGCATCAGCGCGGGCGCATCGGCGGGGGACGGGCCGAACGGATCGTCCTCGTCGACCAGCGGCACGCTCACCAGCGTCTGCGGGCTACCCTGCTTGCCTTCGCGGGCGAAGAAGATGCGGTCACGCTCGTCGGTTCGCAGCAGGCCGGTGAAGTCGAGGCCCACCATGCTCGCCTGCGCATCGCCCGCAGCACGGCGGGCCAGCGCCGGGTTAACCGCGCGGATCGCGCCATCGGGCCCGACCAGCGCCACCGCGAGCCCGGCAGCATCGAGCATCCGGCCCAGCGCACCGCCCATCGCGCGCGCCACGGCCATCACCGGCTCATTGCGCAGGATCGGGGTGAAGCGCCAGACCAGGTAGTCGTCCGAGCGGCCCGCCCGGCTCGCCTCGGCGGTCCAGTTGTGATCCTCGTCGCTGACGGTGACCACCTCGCCGCCATTGCCATCGCGCCACGCCAGCCGCGCCACGCGGGCGAGCACTTCGGCCGAGATGCCGTCCACCGGCAAGCGCGGCGGGGCATAGCCCGATCCGAACCACAATTCGTAGGCGGCGTTGGCGCAGACCAGCCGGTTGGCCCGGTCGGTGATCGCCACCGCCTCGCCAGGCTGCTCGATCGCAGCGACGGTGACCGACCAGTCGGGCGTGCCGCCATCGGCATCGGCCGGCAGTCGCGAGGCATAGCGCGCGGATACGAACGAGACGAGGCCGAGCACGGTCAGGCCGCCGGCAAAGGCCATGGTGACGGTGGAACTGCCCGTGGCGTACTGGATCAGCGCCACGCTGGCGAGGACCGCGGCGACCACCGCCAGCGTATCAACCAGATGCCGCGATTGCTGCAACGGCTGGCCAGTCACGCCGAAATCCTGCTGCTAACAAGCCTCATGCAGGCTGGCGTAGCACCTTCCGGCGCGCGGGTCGCCTGGTCCATTTGCGCGTGACCATGATGCGCCAGATCAGGCTGGACAGGAAATAGCCGATCACCGCCGAGACGATCGACAGCACCACGAAGCCGAATGCGGTCACGCCCACGCCTTCGAGCAACTGGAACCAGCCGAAATCGGCCCACCGCCCGCTCTCCAACTCGGCCGTGGCGAGGCCGGTGGTCGCCGAATCGACGCGCAGCACGAATGCCCCCGTCTCGTTCGCGGCCATCAGCCAGAACGGCAGCGTGAACGGGTTGGTCAGGAAGGTCAGCAGCGCCGCCACCGGCACATTGGCGCGCACCGGCAAGGCGAGGAATGCGGCGAGGAAAATCTGGCCTACAGGGATGATGAACCCGGCAAACAGCCCCAGCGCCACCCCGCGCGGCACCGACCGGCGCGTAAAGCGCCACAGTTCCGACCGGCCGAAGCGATGGGCGATGGGGGCCAGGTACTTGTTGCCCTCCATCTCCTCACGCGTCGGCATCTTCGGCCACCGCGCCCTCAGCCAGTTGATGATTCCCCCGCTCGACATGGCCGCGTCCATACACCTTTCCGCATTGCGTAGAAGTGACATCTAGGCGCAATTCGACGAACAGCAGCTTAACGGCGATGGCCGGTACGGGGGCCGGGTTGACGGCCCTTGCCGGCTCGCCTCTATTCGCAAATGGTGCAAGTGCCCGTTGCCTTGCCAGCTGAAGGATTTTCGCATGGACCACGCACACGTTTCGAAGTCCGTATGGGCTCCCCTCGCCTGGAGAGCTTGACCTTCCGACTGTGCGATGTCGCGAACACCACTGGTCCGGCCGATGATGGTTTCGCTGATTCCAGTACGAGCGGGCCGGTGCCCACCTAAGCGGCAATCGATCAACGCGACGCTACGCCTGAAACCGATCAACCCTTGTCGCGCATGATCCGGGCCTGATCGCGCTTCCAGTCGCGGTCCTTGATGGTCTCGCGCTTGTCATGCGTCTGCTTGCCCTTGGCCAGCGCCAGTTCCACCTTGGCCCGCCCGCGTCCGTTGAAATAGACGCTCAGCGGCACCAGTGTCATGCCCTTGCGCTCCACCGCGCCGAACATCTTCTCGATCTCGCGTTCGTTGAGCAGCAGCTTGCGCGGACGCTTGGGCTCGTGGTTGAAGCGGTTGCCGTGGCTGAATTCGGGGATGTTGGCGTTGACCAGCCACACTTGCCCGCCCCGCACCTCGGCATAACTTTCGGCGATCGTGCCCTCACCGAAACGTAAGGACTTCACCTCGGTGCCCGTCAACGCGAGCCCGGCCTCGAACACGTCCTCGATAAAATAGTTGAACCGCGCCCGGCGGTTCTCGGCGACGATCTTCTGCTTGTCGAACGTGGGAGGTTTGGGACGGGCCATGATGCGTGGGCATGTAGGGCGTGGGGGCGGAAAAGCAAATGGCGGGTCTTGGCACTTGGCCATTGCCGCCGCGCACGATAGCAACCGTCACGGGAGAGACGAACACCATGCCAGCAAGCGACAACCTCACTGCCGCACAGATCCTCGCCAACGCCAACGCGATGGCCCCCGCCCTCGCCGCCCGCAGCGCCGAGATCGAGGCGCTGCGCCGGCTGCCGCCCGACCTGGTGGCTGAGCTGCGCACGGCAGGCCTGTTCCGCATGGGCCGTTCGCGCGCCAAGGGCGGGCCGCAGATGACGCTGGCGCAGCATCTCGAAGTCATCGAGGTGATTGCCCGCGCCGATCCCTCGACCGCCTGGTGCGTCAAGATCGGCACCGACAGCGGCCTGCTGGCCGAACTGCTTAGCCCCGAAGCGAGCGCCCGCCTGCTGCCCGAACCCGACATGATCACCGCCGGCCAGTTCACCGCCGGGCGCGGCACACTGGACAAGGTGGTGGGCGGCTACTCGCTGTCGGGCCGCTTTCCGTTCGGCAGCGGGATCACCCATGCCGACGTGGTCATGACCGGCGGGATAGTGCATCGCGATGGCGTGCCGGTGATGGGCGAGACCGGCATGCCCGATGTGCGCCTCGCCTTTTGCCGCGCCGACCAGCTGGTGATCGAGGATAGCTGGCACACCCACGGCCTGCGCGGCTCCGGCTCCACCCACTACCGCGCGGACCATGTGTTCATCCCCGAAGACCAGGCCATGCGCATCGACGAGCAGCTGTTCGTCGGCAAGGACCCGCTCTATTCCAGCGGCTTCAACTGGGTGACCACGATGGCCGCCGTGCCGCTGGGTTGCGCCCGTAAGGCGCTCGACGCGGCGAAGGAGCAGATTGGCGGGAGACTGGCGGGAATGCCGCCAAGGCCGATGGCGCAAATCGACGGCGTGCGGCTGACTATGGCCAAGGCGGAGACGCGCTACAGCGCGGCACGGGCGCTTTTGTACAGCGCGGCGGACGAGTTCTGGGCCGGACTCGAGGCCGGATCACCGGCTTTGGAGGTCAAGGGACGGCTGGCGCTGGCCAACGTCGAGTCCTTCCGCATGGCCGCAGACGTCACCCGCACGCTGTTCGACCTGATGGGCGCGAATGCGGTGTTCGAAGGCCAGGTGCTGGAACAATGCGTGCGCGACGCCCTGACGCTGAACCAGCACATGATCGTCAGCGATGCGGCACTGGCAAGCTACGGCGGGATGATGCTGGGGTGCGAGCATCCATCGCCGTTGTATTGAGGAGAACCCTTCGCCAGCCCCTTGATTTCTCGCCCATTATGGCGAAACCTGTGATCGGGCTTTGCTACAGGGGTGTGTATGATCAGGGGCATGGGTCGCGTGCTGGCGGCTTGCGCGCTCGCCTTTGCAGGCTTGGCGGCGGCATTCGGAGTGAACGCGCAGGACGCGCCGCCGGAACTGGCGGCCTATGGCCAGCTACCGGCCGTGGAAGACATCGCCATCTCTCCTTCTGGCAACCTGCTGGCCATCGTGATGACCCTGAACGGCCAGCGACAACTGGCCATTCTCGATCGCAATCTGGCGTTGCTGCGCAGCATGCCGTTGGAGGACCTCAAGTATCGCGGGCTCGCGTTCGTCGGCGATGAAAGCGTGATGTTCCGGTATAGCACCACCGTGAATCTGGTCGATTTCAACGTCAACCAGCTAGAGGTGATGCAGGCCGCTATTGTGCCAGTAGATCGCACGCAGCCAACGCGCACGGTGTTTGCGGAAAACCGCAGCGTCGTCAACGGCGTGTTCGGCTTCTTCGGCCTGCGCGAAACCGCCGCGGGCTGGCGTGGCTATTTCGGGGCCGTGGAATGGGGGCGCACCTCGTTCGGGCAGACGCGCTTCGATCACGGCCGACCGGCCTTGTACGAAGTGGACATGGACACGTTCCACATTCGCCGGGTGGCCGTGGCCGCCGATGCAAACCACTCGCGCGACTGGCTGGTGGGGCCTGACGGTCAGTTGCTGGCGCTGTTCGACATGGGTGACGAAACCGGCGAATGGTCGCTCGAAGTGCCCTCTGGCAGGGTCCTGGCCAGTGGGCAGAGCGCCGTTGGCCGCGTCTGGATGTTGGGGCTTGGCGCAACGGGTGACAGCGTGCTCTATGCCAATGAAACCGCCGAGACGGGCAACATCGACTGGTTCGAAGTGCCGCTGGCCGGGGGGTCCCCCCGCCCTTTCCTGCCCAATGTGCGGGCTGAGCGCCTGTTATGGAGTCCGGTCGATGGCCGGCTGCTGGGGCATATTCCCGACGATGCGGAAGACAGCCGCGCCGTGCTCCACGATCCTGAATTACAGTCCCGCGTCCGTCTCGCCATCCGTTCGCTGGCCGAGCGCAACGGCGAACTGCTGGACTGGGCGGGCGATTTCAACCGCGTGCTGATGCATACCAGTGGCACCGGTGACAGCGGCACATGGATCTTGATGGACCTGCTCGGACGGTCGGCGCGGGAACTGGGTTATGACCGACCGCGCATCCTCGGGGCGCAGGTGGGGCCGGTTTCGGTGGTCAATTACACGGCTGGCGACGGGCTCGACCTCGATGGCGTTCTGACCCTGCCCGCCGGACGCGAAGCACGCGGGTTGCCGCTGATCGTGATGCCGCACGGCGGGCCGCACGCGCACGACGAGGCCGGGTTCGACTGGTGGGCGCAGGCCTATGCCAGCCGCGGCTATGCCGTGTTCCAGCCCAACTTCCGCGGCTCAACCGGGCGCGGCGAGAATTTCGTGCGCGCCGGCTTCGGCCAGTGGGGACGGCTGATGCAGACCGATATCTCCGACGGGGTCGCCTACCTGGCGCAGCAAGGCACGATCGATCCCGCGCGGGCCTGCATCGTCGGTGCCAGCTATGGCGGCTATGCCGCGCTGGCCGGGGTGACTGTGCAGCAGGGTCTTTATCGTTGCGCGGTGGCAGTTGCCGGGGTCAGCGACATCGCTGCCTATTACGCCAGCGAGAACCGCGAGGCGATGCAGGCTGACACGGTACGGGCATCGCTGCGCGAGCAACTTGGACCGCGCGAGCAGTGGAACGCGGTCAGCCCGCGCCGCCTGGCCGCTCGTGCCGATGCACCAATCCTGCTGATCCACGGCCGCGACGACACAGTGGTGGCCTACAGCCATTCCGCCGCAATGGCCGATGCGCTGCGCGATTCGGGCAAGCCCGTGGAGCTGGTCGAGCTGGCGGACGAGGACCATTGGCTGTCGCGCTCGGAAACCCGCCAGCAGATGCTGCAGGCGACGATGGACTTCGTGCTGGAGCATAACCCGCCTGATTGAGTGGGCGGTCAGCCGAGCCTGCGGTTTCGGCTCTTTCCTACACACCCCGCCCCATGCCAGCCGAAGCACCGCTCTTTGACCTCGTCGAATCCCCTCGTCCGCCAGCCGCACAGCCATGCCTCGCGCCCCTCGCAAGGTGACACTTTTACCCGCAAGCTGACACTTTCGCCCGCAAGCTGACATTCCACCCCTGAACACTGTTCCAGGTGTTCCAGGTTGTAGGGAACGGCAGGCCGCTCAAACCAGCCCCAACCCCTCGAGCGCCGCGTCAACCGCTGCCTTGCCTGCATCCGAACACGCCACCAGCGGCAGGCGCACGTCGGGGGCGAACCACTCGTGGATGCGGCTCAGCGCGTACTTGGCCGGCGCCGGGCTGGCGTCGGCGAACATCGCGCGGTGGAGCGGGTAGAGGCGTTCGTTCAGCTCGCGCGCCGTCGCATAGTCGCCCGCCATCGCGGCGCGGTGGAACTCGGCGCACAGCTTGGGGGCGACGTTGGCGGTGACCGAGATGCACCCGCGCTGCCCCAGCACATAGCCCGCCAGCGCCAGCGGATCGTCGCCGCTCAGCTGGTTGAGGCCCGGCCCCGCTCCCATGCGGTGGGTGACCACGCGGGTCAGGTCGCCGCTCGCGTCCTTGATGCTGACGATCCGTTGCGGAAACCGCCGGTGCAGCTCGATCACCGTCTCGGGCAGGATGTCGGTCACCGTGCGGCCGGGCACGTTGTAGAGCACGATCGGCAGCTCGCTGCGTTCGGCCAGATAGCTGAAATGCGCCAGCAGGCCCGCCTGGCTCGGCCGGTTGTAGTAGGGCGCGACCAGCAGCACGGCGTCGGCGCCCGCCACCTGCGCCTCCTTGATGTGCCACAGCGCGGTCTGCGTGTCGTTGGACCCTGCGCCTGCGATCACCGGCACGCGGCCCGCCGCCTGGCTGGCGCAGGTGGCGATGATCTTGTGGTGCTCGTCGTTGTCGATCGTCGCGCTTTCGCCCGTGGTGCCGACCGGAACGAGGCCCGAGCTGCCGTGGTCGATCTGCCAGTCGACGAACTTGCGATAGGCCGCCTCGTCGAACGCCCCATCGCGAAAAGGAGTCGCCAGAGCGGGAATCGAGCCGAAGAACATGTTGCTACCTCTTGCGCTGCTCCGCCAAATGGGGGAGCGTCCAGTCTGCCGGAATCGCCCGGTTCACCGTTCAGCGCCTGATAAGGAGCCGCTAGCCACAATGTCCAGCATGGTTCGTCCGATTGCCTTTGCCCTGATGCTGGGATCTGCGCTGGTTGTGCCGTCGGCCGCTCATGCGCAGGAAGCGGGCGACTGGGATACGGCGCGCGCCAACATGGTGGCGCAGGCCCCCGGCGCGATGGCGCGCGAGATCGCCACCTGGCAGCAGTTGTACGAGGATCGCAGCGCCCAGCAGCCGTTCGCGCGCTATGCCGGGTTCCTCGTCGCCAACCCCGGCTTCCCCGACGAAGCCGCGCTGCGCACCCGCGCCGAACAGCGCCTGCGCCGCGAATTCGTGCCCAACGAGACACTGCTCGGCTACTTCGACCGCTTCCCGCCGGTGACCAACTTTGCCAAGGCGCACTATGCGATGGCGCTGGTCGGGCGTGACCAGTCGCGCGCCGAGGAACTGGCGCTGGCCGCGTGGCGCGGCGGGGAAATGAGCGAGGTTTCCGAAGCGACTATCGCCACGATGTACGCCGACCGGCTCACCGCCGAGGACCACGACGCGCGGATGGATGCGCTGCTGTGGCAGCGCGAGGCCGAGGCCGCCGCCCGCCAGATCGAGCGCACATCGGCCACGCGCCGCAACCTGTTCGCCGCCCGCCTCGCCATGCTGCAGGGCGGCGACGGGGCGACCAGTGATCCCGCCGCGCTGACCGATGCGGGCTACCTCTACAACCGTGCGCGCGAACTGCGCACCGAAGGCCGCGCGGCGCAGGCGGTGTCGCTCCTCGGTGTGCGCCCGCCGCTCGCCGCACCGCCGCGCGATGCCACCGCGTGGATCGAGGAACTGCTCGCCACCGCGCGCGTGGCCGATGCGCGCGGCGCGCAGCGCATCGCCGCCGGCGCGCTCGACGCCTTCGCGCCGGGCGAGGACATCTCGAACCGCGAATACAAGCTGCGCGACGATTACACCTCGCTGATGTGGCTGGGCGGCACCAAGGCGCTGTGGAACCTGGGCGATGGCATGGCCGCCGCGCCGCTGTTCTACCAGTACGCCGCCGCCGCCAAGACGCCCCAAACGCGATCCAAGGGCTTCTACTGGGCCGGCTTCGCTGCCCAACGCGGCGGCAATCTGGCCGAAGCCAACCGCTATTACGAGATGGCCGCCACCTATCCTGACCGGTTCTACGGCCAGATGGCATTGGATGCGCTGGGCCGCGATTTGCCCGCATTCGCCGCCGCGCCGCAAGTCGAGCCCTCGCCCGAGGCGCGCGCCGCATTCCAGAGCCAGCCGCTGACGCAGGCCGTATCCGAAGTCGCGCGCGATGCGCCGTGGGCCGTGGGTATCCGCTTCTATCGCGAGATCGCCAACCAGGCGTCGACCATCGAGGATCACCTGCTGGTGGCAGAACTGGCCCGCCAGATCGGCCGCCGCGACCTGGCGGTGAACCTCGCCGATGCCGCCGGGGCCGATGGCTATGACGGGTTCACCCAGATCGGCTATCCGCGCCTCAGCACCCCGCCGGGCACCAACTGGACGATGATCCACGCGCTCGCCCGGCAGGAAAGCCAGTTCGCCCAGAACGCGGTCAGCCACGCTGGCGCGCGCGGGCTGATGCAGTTCATGCCCGCCACCGCGCAGGAGGAATCGCGCCGCGCCAACATGTCCTATTCGCCCAGCCGCCTGATCGACGATCCGACCTATTCGATGCAGCTCGGCTCGAACCACATCGAGCGGCTGCTGCGCACCTATAACGGCTCGTTCCCGCTGGCCGTGGCAGCCTACAACGCCGGTCCGGGCAACGTGAACCGCTGGCTGCGCGAAAACGGCGACCCGCGCACCGGCGCGATCAGCTGGGCCGAATGGATCGAGAAGATGAACTTCTCCGAGACCCGCAACTATGTCCAGCGGGTGCTGGAGAACGCGGTGGTGTACGAGCATCTGTACCCGGAGGATGCCGGGCGGACGCGGCAGCTGCGCGAGTTTTTGCGGTAGGCGGCTGAGGAGGCTCGTCGCCGTTACCCTGCGCGTTGCCTGACCCGGTTGCGTGTTGAACGCGCCTGAAAATGCGTCCTTTCGCCGTTGGCTTCAATGACCGGTTTGAGGGTGGGAAGCGGAAGGACCGCTATCTTGGCCCGACCCGGCAACCGTATTGCTGTGCACGTAACCCCGACCGATCAATCTGCATGATTTCGTGGCGCATCTCTTCAAGCATCTTTGTCTCGATGGTCCCTGAAGCGGCGTCTCGCATTTCCTCAATTTGGGTAAGGTATCTGCTCACGGAGGCTTCACTCAGATTGAATGGACATTCCGCGTAGGGCCATTCGTTCTCACCGGTCCCGATTGTCATGTGGTCCAAGAATGAGAGGCGGCTGATAGTTCCCTGCCCCTCCCTACAAGTGTCGCCGCCTTCGAAAACATCAACCCCGCGGATTGGTTCGCCGAAGGATTCTGCGGCGAACCAATGCGCGCACCCGCCTGATACTCGATCTTCCCAATACCAGATCAATCCAAACCCCTTCCATTGATACGCCGCATTGGCTCGGGAAGGCACGTTTTCGGGCTTCGGAATTACAGGACTGATGATTGGAACCAACCAGCCGTAAACGAATATTGGGCCGATTGGTGTAAGCGTGACGGCAGCGATTGATAGCACCGCCACCAATACGGCGCAGCCCAGTGCCCGCTTTCTGCCGGTCTTAGATACCATGAGCAAGAACTAGAGAGCCCCATAGATGTCCGCAATGGGGTCGCTAGCAGAATGGCAGGTCTCCGCCGCACTACCAGGGCACCGGTAGCTCGATGGCCCGCAAGCCCCGACGATCCATTGCGCCAGGTTCCTCACGCTATCCCTCGTCGTCACCCCCGCCCAAACTCTCCCGGCGTCATCCCGAAGTGTCGCCCGAATGCCGCGATAAAAGCGCTCGTCCCTGCATAGCCTGCCGCCAGCCCGGCTTCGGTCACGCTGGCGCCCTCGGACAGCAGGCCCGGGCCGTGGATCAGCCGCAGGCGCTGGCGCCACTGGCGGAATGGCAGGCCGGTCTGCCTCAGGAACAGCCGCTGGAGCGTGCGCGGGCTGGCGCCACATTGGCGGGCCAGCGTGGTGAGATCGGTCGACATTGCGGGGTCTGCTTGCAGCAGCTTGGCCAGTCGCATCGCGCGCGGATCGCGTGGTAGCGGCACGGACAGCGGCAGAGGCTCGGCACGGGCCACGCAGTCGATCGCCGCGTGGGCGAAGTGGCGGCTGGTGTGGTCGTCCTCCGCGATCGGGCAGCGGCGGGCCAGTTCAAGCACCAGTTCGCGCAGCAAGGGCGATACGGCCAGTGCCAGGCTTTGTGCGGGCAGATCGGCGGTGAGCTCGGGGGTTACCTCGGGGGCGAACTGGAGCGCGACGGTGCTCAGCGCGGGGGCGGTGATCGTCTGCGCCTCCCCGGCGGGCAGCCACAGCGCGCGGCCCGTCGGCACCAGCCAGGCGTTCCCGGCGGACTGCACGCGCAAGGTTCCGCCCGTCACCAGGATGACCTGGGCCAAACCGACTTGCCGAGGTTGTCCCCGTTGCAGCAGCACAATATGGCGTTCTGACGACATAATCTGCTATAATATTGTCTACACGCCAAAACAAGCTGCTGCGCGCAGGCCAATCTGCTCGTAAGAAGGCGTCATGGCCACCACGCCCCCCACCAGTTCGATCAGGGCCAACCCGATCACCGCCCAGGGCCTCGCCGCGCTGCGCGTTCGCTATGATCACCTGCTCGGGACGGAGCGGCCGGCGATTGTCGAGATCGTCAGCTGGGCGGCGGGCAATGGCGATCGCAGCGAGAACGGCGA
This sequence comes from Alteraurantiacibacter sp., assembly GCA_039927835.1. GTDB lineage: Bacteria > Pseudomonadota > Alphaproteobacteria > Sphingomonadales > Sphingomonadaceae > Alteraurantiacibacter. The sequence goes on along the minus strand of JBDSUF010000048.1, from coordinate 95,703 downwards.
TTACCTGTACGGTCGCAAGCGGATGCGCGAGATCGACCGCGAGCTGGCGCACCTGCTGCGGCGGATGAAGGCGGCGCAGGTGATCGAGCCCGGCGACCAGCCCGACAAGACCAGGGTGTGGTTCGGCGCCACGGTGACGATGGTCGATGAGGACGACTGCGAGAAAGAGGTCACGCTGGTCGGCGACGATGAGCAGGACCCGGCGCGAGGGCTCATCGGCTGGAGCGCGCCGATCACCCGGGCACTGCGCGGCGCGGCCTTGGGCGACGTGCGCAAGGTGCGCCTGCCCGCGGGCGAGAAGGCGTGGGAAGTGCTCGCCATCGCCTATCCAGCCAGCGCCGGGCAGCGGGACCGCGATTGATGCGCAGCACGTTCGGCGATGCCACGGTGCGGCTCTACTTCCTTGACCATGAGGCCGAAGGCGGCGCGCCCGAAACGCTGTTCTACGGCTCGCTGGAAGAGGCGCTGCAGCTCGCCGCGCAGCAAGGCGAGGAGGTTCAGGCGGGCCTGTTCCTGGCGACCGACAACGACGTGGTGGCTTACCTCGACCTGACCGATGAGCAGGGCTAAGCAGGCCGCATGATCCGTCCGTTCAGAGCGCTCGCTCCACTACTGCTGCTCACCCTCGCCACGCCGCTATCCGCGCGCGACAGTCTGGGCGTGTTCGGCCAGTGGGCAGCGTTCCGCGATGCCGAGGTGCCGCGTTGCTATGCCATTGCGGCCGCGAACGGCGATGGTTCCGCAGGCTTCGCCACGGTCGCCGCATGGCCCGACCGGCAGGTGCGCGGGCAAGTGCATTTCCGCCTGTCACGCAGCGTCGATCCGGAAGCCCGCATCGCGCTGGTGGTCGGCGGCGAGAGCTTCGTGTTGACCGCCGCCGCCCGCAACGCCTGGGCGAGCGACGGCGCGGGCGACTCGGCGATCATCGCCGCCATGCGCGCGGCTACGACCATGCAGGTGCGCGGCCGCGACCGAGCCGGCCGGGCGTTCTCCGACAGCTATCCGCTGGACGGAGCGGCCACCGCCATCGACGCTGCCGTGGTCGGCTGCGCGCAGGGGTGAAAACGGCTACGGGCAAAATGATACGGGCCAAATGATACGGACCAGAAGGATCGCTCCTCCCGGCCCGCATCGGTCTTGTCAGCGCTGGCTTAGAAGCGCGCGCCCACGCCCACCATCACCTGGTGACGGTCGAGGTCGACACCAAAGCGATCGCTCTCGAGGCCGCTCGGGGCTTCGAATTCGCCTTCCTGGTAGTTCGAGTAGGCATATTCGACCTTGGCGAACACGCCGGGGCTGATCGCCTGCTCAACGCCGGCACCCACGCGCCAGCCATCGAGGTCGACGTTGGTTTCGGTGTCGGTCGTGTTGTCGCTAGAGATCACGTTGAGGTTGGTGTTGGTATAGCCACCCTTGCCGTAGACCAGCGTGTTCTCGGTCACCGGAAAGCCGACCCGCGCGCCGAAGTACAGGTCACGGCCCACTTCGACGTTCGACACGCCGAAGCCGGTCACGCCGGTGGTGTCATATTCGGAACCGGCTTCGGACTGGACGTACTGCGCCTCGGCGCCGATGATCACCCCGCCCATGGCCACGTCGTAACCCGCGCCCACGCCGTAGGCGACGTCTTCGATCGTCTGATCGACATCCTCGTTGTTGTCGATGTCGGTGGTGCTGCCGGGACGCATCATGTCGTAACCGACAAGCGCCTCCACATGCAGGCCTTCGAAGTTGGCAGCGTCCTGCGCGGCGGCCGGAGCGGCCAGCGCGGCCAGCGAAACGCTGCCAAGAATGAGTGCGAAACCCTTAGTCATTGTAATCTCCATTCACAGTATACCGCACGGTCAAAGCCGTATCGGGACAGGTGGAATGGGCCGGGGCGCGGTCGGTTTCCTGAACCTCACACAACAAGTGGAGCGTGGTAAATGCGCAACATTGTTATCGATGGACCGTACTTTCATTGCGATGGAGTGCTGGAACCTCGCACGGGCAAGAAGGGTAACGCGCGCGCGAAGCAGGTCGCACTGGCGCGAAGCTCCGCTGTAAGATAAGGCGCCGACCATCATGCCAGACACTGCACTCATGCCGATCCCCGGGCAGATCGACCCGGTTCCCGTGGCGCGCGACATCACCCCGCGTACCGATGGCCGGGTGGACCTGATCGGCCTCCCCAAGGCGCGCATTGCCGACCAGTTCGCCGCCGCCGGGCTCGATGCCAAGGCCGCCAAACTGCGCGCCAAGCAGGTGTTCCACTGGCTGTACCATCGCGGCGTGACCGAGTTCGAAGCGATGACCGATATCGCCAAGACCATGCGCCCATGGCTGGCGGAGCGGTTCGTGATCGGCCGCCCCGAGGTGATCGAGGCGCAGCATTCCACCGATGGCACGCGCAAGTGGCTGCTGCGGACCGACGACGGGCATGACTATGAGATGGTCTTCATCCCCGATGCCGGTCGCGGCACGCTGTGCGTTTCCAGCCAGGTCGGCTGCACGCTCAACTGCCGCTTCTGCCACACGGGAACGATGCGTCTGGTGCGCAACCTGACGCCGGGCGAGATCGTCGGCCAGGTGATGCTGGCGCGCGATACGCTGGGCGAATGGCCCAAAGCTGGCGGCACCATGGCTGGCCTTGACTTCGATGACGATGACGGGGACGGGGACGGTCCCGAATACACCGCCGACGGACGTCTGCTGACCAACATCGTGATGATGGGTATGGGCGAACCGCTGTACAACTTCGACAACGTGAAGGGCGCGCTGCAACTGGTGATGGACGGCGATGGCCTCGCGCTCAGCAAGCGGCGCATCACCTTGTCGACCAGCGGGGTGGTGCCGATGATGGCGCGCTGCGGTGAGGAGATCGGCGTCAACCTGGCCGTCTCGCTCCACGCGGTGACCAAGGAGGTGCGCGACGAGATCGTGCCGATCAACCGCAAGTACGGCATCGAGGACCTGCTCGCCGCCTGCGCCGCCTATCCCGGCGCGTCCAACGCGCGGCGGATCACCTTCGAGTACGTTATGCTGAAGGACAAGAACGACAGCGACGCCGATGCCCGCGAACTGGTCCGCCTGTTGCGCCAATACAAGCTGCCCGCCAAGGTCAACCTGATCCCGTTCAACCCGTGGCCCGGTGCGCCTTACGAGACCTCCACCGCCGAGCGGGTCAAGCGGTTCTCCGAGATCGTGTTCGAAGGCGGCATCTCCGCCCCGGTGCGCACGCCGCGCGGGCGCGATATCGATGCGGCTTGCGGCCAGCTGAAGACCTCGGCCGAGCGCAAGAGCCGGGCCGAGATGGACCGCCTCGCTGAAGAGAAGCAGGCCGCGCTGGAGGCCGAATGAGCTGGACGGTCGATGCCCTGCTCGGCGGCAGCGCCCGCGCCTTTCGTGACAGCGAGCTCAGCGCCATTGCCAAGCTCCCCCTGCCCGGTCGCGTCGCCATCACCACGCTGGGTCTGGCGGGCGATCAGCAAGCCGATAGGGTGCACCACGGCGGGCCGGACATGGCCGTCCACGTCTATCCGCTCGATCATCACGATTTCTGGCGCGGCGAACTTGGCGCGGTCGACCTGCTGGCCGATCCCGGTGCCTTCGGCAGCAATCTGGCCATCCGTGACATGACCGAAGGCGACCTTGCCATCGGCGACCGCTTTCGCCTGGGCAGCGCCTTGCTGGAAGTGTCACGCCCGCGCCAGCCGTGCTGGAAGATCGAGCATCGCTTCGGCGCCAGGGGCATGGTCAAGACCATCCTCAAGACAGGCCGCTGCGGCTGGTACTTCCGCGTGCTGGAGGAAGGTGCCGCCGAAGCAGGGGACACGCTGGAGCTTGTTGAGCAGGCGAGTAACGGCTGGACGGTGGCCCGCACCTTCGCCGCCCTGTTTACGCCGGGCTTTCCCGGGCGCGAGCAAGCCCTGCGCGAACTGGTGGAGCTGCCAAGCTTGGCACAAGGCCTGCGAGCGAGCCTGTCAGCCCGGTAATGCCGAGGGCAGCTGCCCGCCCGCCGCCACCATGTCACACCGGCCTGCCACCCACACCGATCCACCGTTGTCCTGCGTCAGTGTTACCCGGCCGTCAGCCCCTGTTCGGCGCCCCTGTGCGGCGATGGTGCTGCCGGTCGCGAGGCCGCTGGCGAACAGGTGCATCGCCAGCCCGGCGTTGAAGCTGCCGGTCACCGGATCCTCGCACAGCGCGCCGTGCTGATTGGCGAAGAAGGCGCGCACCTCCCAGTCGGCGCCGCTGCCGGGCGCGGCGGGTGCCGCCAGCCCTACATCGGTGCCGATGGGCGCGCTGTGTGCGGGATTGGCCATGAGCACCTGTTCCGCCGTGTGCAGCCGCAGCAGCTGCCACTTGGGACCATTGGCGATGTGCACCGCCTCGACGATCCAGTCGGGTTGCACGCCGGCAACGCGCGCCGCCTCGTCCCGCTCGGCGTTGCCCAGCGGTCCGCTGCGAGTGAGCGCCGGAGCGCGGAATGCCAGTGTGTCCGCCGTCTGCTGGCGCACTTCGACCAGACCTACGCCGCACTCCTGCACTACCGACCCCGCCGTGCGCGGCACACCGCCCGCTGCAAGCCAGGCGAAGGCCGAGCCGAGCGTGGGGTGGCCGGCGAAGGGCAGTTCGCCCGCAGGGTAGAAGATGCGCACCTGGTAGTCGGCATCCGGATCGGTCGGCGGCAGCAGGAAAGTTGTTTCCGAGAAACCGAGCCACTGCGTCAACCGCAGCATCTGCGCTTTGCTGAGCCCCGCGCCGCCGCGCACTACCGCCAGCGGGTTGCCGCTCAGCGCCACGCTGCCAAACACATCGACCAGATCGAGTTGCATCGCCGAAACCTCCGTTTTGACTGGTAGCAAGCTCGCGTTCGATACGCCACGGCGCCGTTCACCGCCCTGGGCGCACGGTTCGGCGCGCTTCGTGTATTCCAACGAGCCGTTCATCTGACGTTGGGGATCGATGAACAAGGGTGCTGGTTATCCACTCACAGGACCACAGGATCAGGAGTAACGACAATGCGTAAGACCATCCTCTCTCTCGTCGCCGCCGCCGTGGCCGTGACCGCCGTTCCCGCCGCCGCCGATCCGCCGCGCTGGGCTCCCGCGCATGGCCATCGCGACCGGCATGACGATCGGAACGACCGCCGCGTTTACGACGATCGCGGTCGGTACACCGAGCCGCGTCGCGTCAGCCGGGGCGACAGCGTGTGGCGCGGCAATGACGGCCGCTACTACTGCCGTCGCGACAACGGCACGACCGGCCTGATCATCGGCGCCGCCGGTGGCGCGCTGATCGGTCGCGAGGTCGACAGCCAGGGCAGCCGCACCGTCGGCACCGTCCTCGGCGCAGCGATCGGCGGCCTGCTCGGTCGCGAGATCGACCGTGGCGGAGCCCGCTGCCGCTAGGCCAAACCCGGGTCCCGCACCCCTTCGCGAGACCGGGCCGTGCCGTCCTCCCCCAAACCGGGAGGGCGGCATTGCCGTTTCTGGCACCACGATCCGGCATGGTCAAACCCGACTCATTCCATTACGGACAAAGTCAAGCAAGAGTCCCCCCTGAGGAGTGTACCCATGATCGAAGCCGCGCTGGTGTCCGGCGATGACCACCTCGACCTCAACATGCTGCCGGCCGACCTGTGGACCCAGCGCATGGCCAGCACCTGGGGTGAGCGCACGCCGCGTCCGGTCGAACAGGCCAACGGCTCGGCCTTGTGGATGGCTGACGGGCAGAGCTGGGGCTTCTGGTCGGGCCGCCCCTCGGGCTTCACCGGTCCCAAGCCGATCCACACCGCCTATGACCGTGGCGGGGTGGAGGACCTGACCGACCTGCGTGCCTCGGTCCCCGCGCTGCGCCTCGCCGACATGGACCGCGACCACGTGTGGGGCCATGTCATCTTCGGACCCGTCACCTCGATCCGGACCGACGACGAGGCCTTCATGCGCGCCTGCTACAGCGCCTACAACGCATGGCTGTATGACGACTTCTGCGCCGCAGCGCCCGATCGGCTGCTCGGCGTCGCCATGCTGCCGCCGCACCCGGAAGCCGCGTTTGACGAGCTCCAGCGTCTCGCCAAGGGGGGCAAGTGCCGCCAGGCCAACCTGCAGATCGCCGTCGCCGAACCCCGGCTGGAGGACCCGCGCTGGAACCCGCTGTGGAGACTGCTTGAGGAGAGCGGCATTGTCCTGTCGTTCCACGTCACCGTGTTCCCCGGGGTGACCAAGGCGTTTGACAAGTACAAGGGATCACCGGGAGCGACCTTTCTCCATGCCAAGATGTTCATCGACCAGTTCCTCGATCCGTTCGTCGACCTGTTCGCCTGGGGCATCCTCGAGCGTCATCCCGGCCTCAAGCTGGTGATCGCCGAATGCGGCGCAGGGTGGGTTCCGTGGGTGGTCGAGGAACTCGACTATCGCCATTTCCGCTTGTGGGAATGCGCCAAGTTCTGGGACGACAAGGGCGGCATTCCGTTGAAGGAGAAGCCCTCGGACCTGTTCAAGCGGCAGATCTATGGCACCTTCCAGCAGAGCCCGACGACGATGGCTCTGACTGACTTCTGGGGGCGGGACAACCTGCTGTGGGCCAGCGACTACCCGCACCCGGACTCGATCTGGCCCAACTCGGTGGCCAAGATCGTTGAGCACATGGGCCACCTGCCGGCCGAGCAGGTTCGCGGCATGGTCGGCGGCAACGCGGCCAAGCTCTACGGACTCGACCTGACCAAGGCGACGGTGAAGGCCCGCCTGCCCATCGGCGGCGACCGCGCGGCGGCCTGAGCATTCACGCGCAGGGGCCAAACCCTACAGACCTGGAACACCTGGAACAGTGTTCAAGAGGCGAAAAGCTGAGGCTTTACGTGAGGGTATAAACGCACTGCTGCGCGTGGGGGTTCGGACGTGTCAAAGAGCCAACGATTGGCTGGCATGATGGGGTGCGTGTAGGAAAGACTTTCAATTTGCGAGCGAATGCCCAGCACATCCCCGATCAGCTGGCAGCGCAAACATATACAACACCGGCGGAGCCGAAGTTGACAGCAGATAGAGCAAGGTTTCGCCGTTTGGACCGGGGCGGGCCGTCGCTCCTTCAATACGCCATGCCGGCATGGGCGGCGCGAATGTGGCCAAGGCACACGGATTGATCATGCCACCAATCACCGCCTCAGTCCCAGGGGCGAGTCCGATTTCTGCACGATCAATGCTGCGATCATCTTGCAAGTGCACTTCGGCTGTCAAAAGGTCGCCATTCGGCAAATTCGCAAGTGCCACGGGAAGTGATGGCAGGGCCGCCCGCAGCGAGATTGGTCCCGCACCGAATGGCGTCTCCATCCAACCCCGGGTCGGAATGGCCGTAAAGCCCGCACCAGCCTGCCGATCGCTGGCAGTGGCATAAGCGTATTCCGGCAAGGCGATAACTGAACCATCCCTGATCACAGCGACCGACGAAAAGCCGGTCCCACGGAAGATGGTATCTGTGATCGCAGAAGGTATTGGCAGGGGAAATCCGGGCCCGTCGATATCGCGATATCGTAGGACCCGATTATTGGTCTCGAATCCGACGAAGAACTCCTTGCCATCAAAATCGAGCGCTTCGGCATCACTGTCGCCGCCGTCGGCAAGCGGTTGGCCCATGTCATCATGCAGCAGGCCAGCGGCGACCGGTCGGAAATCCTGAAGATTGCCGACGCTGTCATAGATCAGGTTCGCGCGGACCCAGGTGCCTTCCTCGACGCCGACTAAACTGGAACCGTCCGGAGAAACCCAAATTCCGGACCAACCGACAAAATCTACTGCCGCAGTCGTCATCCTTAATGCACCCCGGAACTCAAGCGGTCCGATGTCTGCAACTGCGCCCATGTTGGCCGGGAGACTAACTTGCTCGACGACAAGATCTGGAAGAATTACCTGCCCTGCAGCGTGACCAGTCCATACAAAAGCAGTGCAAGCAAGAGCTATAGACGAAAGCTTATTTCGTAGCATGATATATCTCCCGGACGTCCGCTATAGCCAAATTAATGCCTCAAGAATATCCCCCTCAATCCGCCCCCGCCGCCCGGTGCGCGGGCATCGGCAACACCAGCCCCAGCAGCGGCAACGCCACCATCGCCGCGCCCGAAACCATAAACGCGGTGGTGATCCCGAAGCTTTCGCCGACATGGCCCCATAACCATGAGCCCACCGCAATCCCGCCGAAAGTCACGCCGCTGATCATCGAGGAGACGCGACCGACAACCGCTTGCGTGGCCCACAATTGCCCCGCCACGGCAAATCCGCTCAGCGCCTGGACCCATCCCGCTCCGGCAATCACCAGCAGCACGAAGATGGCTGGCAAGCCCGGTTGCAGCGCTACCAGAATGCATCCCGCACCATAAAGCAGGCCCGAGGCGCGGATGATGCCTTCTGACGAATAGCGGCTGCGGAACCACGTCGCGCTCGCCGCCCCGCTGACTGCGCCGACGCCCAGCGCCGCCAGCAGTAGGCCATAGACGAACGATCCCGCACCCAGCACCTCGCTGGCGAACAGCGGCATCACCGCCCACGCCGCCGCTCCGGCCAGCGTGAAAGTGAAAGCGCGCACCATGATCGCGCGCAGTTGCGGCGAGTGGAATGCAAAGCGCAGCCCCTCGGCCATCATCGGCATGATCGGGCGGCGGTTGAGGTTCTGCTCGGAGGGCACCCGCCAGCGCCACAGCAACGCAATGACCAGCGCATAGGCAAAGGCGCTGAACACGAACGCCCCGCTCGCCCCCGTCAGCGAAATGATCGCCCCGCCCACCGCCGGGCCGAAACTGCGCGCCACGTTGAAGCCGAGGATGTTGAGCGCCACCGCCGCCGCCAGTTCGGCGCGCGGGACCGAGAAGTTGACCGAACTCGCCGCCGCCGGGATCACGCAGCCGACCCCGCAGGCGAGTAACGCGGTCAGCCCCAGCACCACCCAGGACCCGGCCATATCCGCCTGCACCAGCGCGGACAGCACCACCGAAACACCCAGCATCCCCGCCAAGGCCACCAGCAGCATCTTGCGCTTGTCGACCATATCCGACCAGGCCCCCGCAGGCAGGCCCAGCAGCATGATCGGCAGGTTGTAGAACGTCTGCACCAACGCCACCACATCCGCCGGATAGCCGAGTTCGGTCAGGTGCCAACTCGCGCCGACCGATTGCACGGTGTTGCCCAGATTGGCGAGCAAGCTGCCGAACACCACCACGGCGAAGGCGCGGTGGCGCAGGGGGGCGAATGTTTGACTTTTCAACATTGTGGCGGGATTGCCGCTCAAGCGCGCCATCTGCAAGCAGCGAATGCGCCTTGCGGCCAGTATCCTTTTCGGATACCTGCCGATCATGCATCGCGCCGGTCAGAAGATCCGCCAATGGCGGGAACGCCATGTTCCGCCGCTTTCCGCCGAGGAGTTCGGCCGCCTGTTCAGTACGCCCGACGCATGGCCAAGCCGCACCGTCTATGGCTGGGAGGCCAAGGGCAAGATCCCGCGCCCGCCGGTGCAGAAGAAGCTGGCCGCGCTGGGCATTTGCGATCCGCAGGACTGGCTGGAGCCGATCGCGCCGCCAGCTGTTACCCCGCAATCTTCCCGGACCGCGCCAAGCCAGACCATGCACCCGTTCTACAACCTGCACACCCACCACTTCATCCGCGCCGCCGCCTCCACCCCGCGCGTGCGCACTGCCGATGTGGCCTATAACGCCGCCGGGATCATTGCCGAGGCGCGCCGCGCGCACGATGCCGGGGTGGACCTGCTGATCTATCCCGAGATGAGCCTGTCCAGCTATATGCTCGACGATCTGGTGATGCAGGGCGCGTTGCTCTCTGCGGTGGAACGGCATCTGGCCGAGATCGTCACGGCCAGCGCCAGCCTTTCGCCGATCATGGTCATCGGCGCGCCGCTGCTGCACCAGGGTCAGCTGTTCAACTGCGCGCTGGTGATCGCCGATGGCCGCCTGCTGGGCGTGGTGCCCAAGAGCTACCTGCCCAATTACCGCGAGTTCTTCGAAAAGCGCTGGTTCGCCCACGGTCGCAACATTCGCGGGGCGACCATTGCGGTGGCGGGCACCGAGGTGCCGTTCGGCGTCGATCTGGTCTTCGCCAGCACGGTCAATCCGCACTTCGTGCTGCACGTCGAGATCTGTGAGGACATGTGGTCCCCTGCCCCGCCCGCCATCGAGGGCGCGCTGGCCGGGGCCACGGTCTGCGCCAACTTGTCCGCCAGCAACATCGTGATCGGCAAGAGCGACGAGCGCCACCTGCTCGCGCGCAGCCATTCCAGCCGCACGGGCACCGCCTATATCTACTCCGCCGCCGGGCACGGCGAGAGCACCACCGATCACGCGTGGGACGGCCAGGGTTTCATCTACGAGTTGGGCGACCTGCTGGCGGAGAGCGAACGCTTCAGCCGCGATGCCGAGCTTGCCATTGCCGATATCGACTGCGCCCGCATCGCCGGGGATCGTATCCGCAACAAGACCTTCGACGATGCCATCGACGCGGGGAACCGCCCGGCCAATCGCTTTCGCCGCGTGCCCATGGCGCACAACCCGCAGGGCGGTGACACCGGCCTGATCCGCCCGCTCGCCCGCTTCCCCTTCGTGCCCTCGCGCATGCACAAGCTGGACGAGGACTGCTACGAGGCGTTCAACATCCAGGTCGATGGGCTGATGCGACGGATCGAGGCGACCCAGACCAAGGCGCTGATCATCGGCATTTCGGGCGGGCTCGACAGCACGCATGCGCTGGTCGTGGCGGCCAAGTGCTGCGACCGGCTGGGCCTGCCGCGCAGCATGATCCGCGGCTATACCATGCCCGGCTTCGGCACGACCGATCACACCAAGGGCAACGCGTGGAAGCTGATGGAGGCTTTCGGTATTGCCGCCGACGAGATCGACATCCGTCCGGCGGCGACGACCATGCTGCACGATATCGGCCATGCTTTTGCACGCGGCGAGCCGGTTTATGACGTGGTGTTCGAGAACGTGCAGGCGGGCCTGCGCACCGATTACCTGTTCCGCCTGGCGGGCCAGCACAAGGGCTTCGTGGTCGGCACGGGCGACCTTTCCGAACTGGCGCTGGGCTGGTGCACTTATGGCGTGGGCGACCATATGAGCCACTATGGCGTCAACTCGGGCGTACCCAAGACACTGATCCAGCACCTGATCCGCTGGGCGATCCGCTCCGAGCAGTTCAGCCACGATACCGATGCCGTGTTGCAGGCGATTGTCGACACCGAGATCAGCCCCGAGCTGGTTCCGGTGGGTGCCGACGGCAAGATCCAGAGCACCGAGGCTTTCGTGGGGCCGTATGAGCTGAATGACTTCTTCCTCCACCACACGATGCGCTTTGGCCTGCCGCCTTCGCACGTGGCCTTCCTGGCGTGGCACGCTTGGCGCGATGTGGCGGCGGGCGAGTGGCCGCCATTCTTCCCGGAAGGTTCGCGCAACGAGTATGATCTGGCGACGATCCGGGGCTGGCTGGAGACCTTCCTCAAGCGCTTCTTCCAGTTCAGCCAGTACAAGCGCAGCGCCATTCCCAACGGGCCCAAGGTATCGAGCGGCGGCGCGCTGTCCCCACGCGGCGACTGGCGCGCGCCGAGCGATGCCGTGGCCGACCTGTGGCTCGACGAATTGCGGCGAGGGATTCCCGAATAGCCCGGTTCATTGCGCTGCAAGCCTGCGTGCGGTATCTGGGGGCTATGCAACATCCAGTCAGAACCCTGATCGCAAGCCTGTCGGTGGTGGCACTGGTGCTGCCGCTCGCCGTAGCCAATGCCCAGTTCGGCGGAATCCTGCGCCGCGCGCGCGGGGCCACCAATGCCGCCGCCTCGTCTGACGGCTGCGCCACCGGCTCCTCGAGCAACGCGGGCGGGCGGGCGATGGGTAATATCCTGAGCGGGCTGGCCAACGATGCGGCGAGCCGTTCGGGGGTCTCCTCGTGGGTGCCTTCGGCCGAATTCGCCGACCAGCTGTCCACCTCCATCGCCTGCAAGCTCGATCCGGAGGAGCAGAAGCAGGCCGCCGATGCCACGCTGGAAGCCACGCGCGGCGCGGGGGCGGACGGACTCGGCCAGCCCGAGGTGGGGCAGATGTCGCAATGGACTTCCAACACCCGTGAAGACGTGTCGGGCACTTCTACGGTGGCCAACGTCGAACGCGCTGGCCGCGACGGGCAGGAATGCATCACGGTGACCGACGTGGTCATCGTCGACGGCGAGGAAACGCGCGCCGACAAGCGCATGTGCCGTGCGCCGGGTGCCGCGCGCTACTCCATAGTCGTCTGATGCGTAAGGCCCGCGCCATTGTGACGCTGGTCTCCGCGGCCATGCTGGTGAGCGCGGCGGGGATGGACCCGAGCAACCCGACCTGCCCGGTCGAGACCAACTGGGGGCCCAACACGCGGATGAGCCTGACCACGCGCGACGTCGGCGGTCGCCACGTGCTGGTGGCCGACGGCGTGATCGATGCCACCCTGCCCGACCGCCTGCGCGCCGCGATCGAGGCCGACGAGCGGATCGGCGAAATCTGGCTGCGCTCGGCCGGCGGCGATGCCACGGCGGGCAACCAGGCGGGCCGCGTGATTCGTTCCTACCCCGGAATGCTGACCCGCATCCCTGCCGGGTGGACGTGCTTTTCGGCGTGCAACTTCGTGTTCATGGGCGGCCGACCGCGCGTGGTGGAACCAGGCGGCGTGTTCATGGTCCACATGTTCACCCACACAAACGACCGCACGGTGATCAGCGAAAGCGTGATGGACGGCACCGCCGCCACCACCGAACTGATCGTCGGCATCGAACAATCGAGCGCGCTGCTGGCGAGCGAGGACAACGACTTCCTGATCCGCATGGGCATCAGCCGCCGCCTGCTGACCGAGGTCATGTACCGCCAGCAAGCCGTCGCCAATGTCGATGACCCGAGCACGCGCTATTGCCTGACGCAGGCCGAGGTGCAGTTGTACAACGTGGCGGGTTGAGGGGATACAGTCTGTCCCGCGAGCGCCAACGGGCGCAGCCCGCAAGCGCAAACGCGCGCCCGCAGGTGCCCCGCAGCGGAGCGGAGGGAACAGTACCGAGGACGAAGGCCCGGATGGGCCTTCGCATCAAGCAGAAGGCGTGATCTTCAAAACCACGCCGTCAGCCATGTCGGACAGCATATAGATCGCACCGTCCGGCCCGGTGCGCACATCGCGCCAGCGCTGGCTCATGTCCTCGAGCATGCGTTCGGGCTCGCCCACCGGAATGCCGGTGGCGTCGGTGTTGTAGCGCAGCAAGCCATGCGTAAAGCTGGCGAGGAACAGGTCGCCGCGCCACGCGGGGAACAGCGCGCCATCGTAGAACGCCAGGTTGCCCGGATTGAGCGACGGCGGGCCGAACGCCAGCACCGGGTCGATCTTGCCCGGCACGTTGCGGACTGCTTCCTGCTGCTGGCCATTGTAGTGGAAGCCCTGCGTCACGCTGATCCAGCCGTAGTCCCCGCCGCGCAGGATGTGGTTGACTTCGTCCCCGCCGCGCGGGCCGAATTCGCTCTCCCACAGCTGCCCGGTCAGCGTGTTATAGGTGAGGCCCAGCGGGTTGCGATGGCCGGTGGACCAGACCTCGGGCGCATAGCCCGCCATGCCGACCCACGGATTGCCCGCAGGAACGCTGCCATCGTCATTCAGGCGCAGGATCTTGCCGAAGTGGTTGTCCGTGTGACTGACCATCTCGCCATAATTGCGGTCGCCGCTGGTGATGAACAGGTATCCGTCGGGATCGAACAGGATGCGCCCGCCAAAGCTGCCGAAGGCCGGCCCCTGCCCGCAGCACCGCGTTGGCTGGGTCTCGCTGCCGTACCACGGACTGGCGGTGAAGATCACCTCCCACCCGGTCAGCGCGCTGCCGCCGTCCCAGCGGGCCCGTGCCACCACCAGCGCCTGTTCGTTGGCGCCGCTGGGATTGTTGGCCGAATAGGCAATGTAGACCAGGCGATTGTTGTCAAAGTCCGGGTGCAACGCCAGATCGGTCATCCCGGCGATGCCCTGGTTGAAGATCGTCGGCACGCCGCTCAGCGGGGTCTGGTCGAGCACGCCGCCGCGAATCACGCGCACGCGGCCCGGCCGTTCGGTGACGAGAATCGCGCCGTCGGGAGCGAACGCCATGCCCCACGGATGATCGAGCCCGCGCGCCACGACTTCGACATGCATCGCCCCTTCGGCGGTCCGGTAGTCCCACGGACCCGCACCCAACAGCACAGGCGGAGGCGGCGCGTTTTGGGCCGCAGCCGTGGTGCCCCAGGCACCCGCCATCATGGCCATTGCCGCAACGCCGGCCAGCGCCGTCAAACCCTTCATCACCCGTCTTCCCCCAATTGATTTGACAACACCCTATGGCCCCCGGAGCTTCCGCACAATGACTCTGTCCGTTTTTTGCGGTGTCTTTCGGAGATTTCTTTGCGGGCCCTCGCGCCGACCCTCGCCTTGTCTCGCGGGGAGACCTATATCGATGGGCACATGGCTTCGGATCACCCACGCGCTACTGTCCTGATAACCGGCGCCGCCCGGCGGATCGGCGAGGCGATCGCGCGCGGCTTTGCGGCCGAGGGCTGGCACGTTGTCATCCACTACGGCCATTCGGACGAGGCCGCGCTGCGCCTGGCAGTACAATTGCCATCCGCCGAGGCGGTGCACTGCGACCTTGCCGACAGCGACGCCGCCGAAGCGATGATCCGCGCCCTCGCCGCGCGCCTGCCCGATTGGCGCGTGCTGGTGAACAATGCCTCGGTCTTTGCCGAGGATACCGTGGAGCGGCCCGATCCGGCGGTGTTCGCCCGCTCGATGGCGGTGAACGCCGCCAGCCCGGCGCGCATGGCCCGCGCGTTCCTCGCCCATGCCCGCTCAACTGCCGGACGCCGGGTGATCCAGTTGACCGACCAGAAGCTGGCCAACCCCAACCCCGATTTCTACAGCTATACAATCAGCAAGCACGCGGTTGACGCCGCCGCGCAGATGCTGGCCATGGCCTGTGCCGGCGATGACAAGGTCCTGCGGCTGGCGCCCGGTGCGATCCTGCCGAGCCACGATCAGACACCCGCCGAGGCCGAGGTCTCGCACCGCATGAACCTGCTCCAGCGCCGCACCGGTTTGGCCGAGATCGCGCAGGCCGCGCTGTTCCTCGCCACCGCGCCGGTTGCCAACGGGCAGGTGCTGTTTGTCGATTCGGGCCAACATCTGGTTCCCCAGCCGCGCGACGTGTTGTATCTGGCGCGAGAGGAGGGCCATTGATGGACGAAACGATCACCGTACCCAAGGTTCGCAAGCGCCACGCGCTGGCCACCCGGCTGTGGCATTGGGTGAACCTCGTCGCGATCGTGATCCTGTTCATGAGCGGGCTCAACATCTCCAACGCGCACCGTCGGCTGTACTGGGGTGATTGGGGATTCGACCGGGCCGATGCCTGGTTGTTCGTGCCCAATTTCCCCGGCTGGGCGACGATCCCCAACACCTACAGCCTGGCCGCCGCGCGTGATTGGCACGTGGTGTTTTCGCTGGTGTTCGCCTTCGGGCTGGCCGCGTTCATGATCGCCTCGCTGGTCAATGGCCACTTCTGCCGCGACCTGCGCACGCGGCTGGCAGATTATCGCCCGGCGCATGTGTGGGCCGACATTCGCGAGCACCTGAGGCTCAATTTCGACCACGCGGGCGCCAAGTTCAATTTCCTGCAGAAGGTGGCCTACGCCAAGGTCATCTTCATCCTGCTGCCGCTGATGATCGTCACCGGCATGGCGATCAGCCCCGGTATGAACGCGGCCCTGCCCTGGCTGGCCGACCTGTTGGGCGGGCGGCAAAGCGCGCGCTCGATCCACTTCCTGTGCGCCTGGGCGCTGGCGATCTTCATGGTCGGGCACGTGCTGCTGGTGCTGCTGTCGGGCCCGCTGAAGCAGATGCGCGACATGATTACCGGAGGACGCGACGATGAAGCGGCGTAACCTGCTGGCCATGCTCGGCGCGGCCTTTGTCGCCGGTTGCTCCAAGATCGGCGAGACGGCGTGGTTCGGCGCGCTGGTCGACGGGGCGGAAGGCTGGCATCGCGGCCTCCACCGCGGCCTCGGCTTCGGGCGCATCACCATGGCGCCCGAGTTCGACCGCAGCGAAGTGAGCCCGTTCTTCCGCGGCAACGGCAACGTCGAGGTCGATAGCGACGAGTACCGCGCGCACCTCGCCGCCGGGTTTGCCGATTGGCGCTTCACAGTTGGTGGATTGGTGGATCGCCCGCTGTCGCTCTCGCTGGCCCAGCTCAAGGCCCTGCCCCAGCGCACCCAGGTGACGCGGCACGATTGCGTCGAGGGATGGAGCGCGATCGCCGAGTGGACCGGGCCGCAGTTGTCCTCCGTTCTGGCGCAGGCGGGCGTTCGGCCCGAAGCGCGCTACGTCGTGTTCCGCTGTGCCGACAGCTTCCGCCAAGGCCCCTATTACGAAAGCTGCGACATGGACGATGCCCTGCACCCGCAGACCGTGCTCGCCCATGCGCTCAACGGCGCGGCGCTGCCCGAACTGAACGGCGCGCCGCTGCGCCTGCGGATCGAGCGGCAGCTGGGCTATAAGCAGGCCAAGTACCTGACCGGGATCGAGCTGGTCGCCAGCTTTGCTGACATCGGCCTTGGCAAGGGCGGCTACTGGGAGGATCACGTCGGCTACCAGTGGTACGCCGGGATTTGAGGCCCAAGTATCCCGGCGCGATGTCAGCCAAAGATTGACACGCCGCAGGCCTGTCGCTCAAACTCGCCGATCAAACGGGATAACGGGGAGCAGTGCCAGATGTGGCTGTTGGATAAGTTTTTGGCCAAGGCCATCACCGTGGGGCGGCTGGTGGTGACCGACCACGATGGCAAGGTCTACGAGTACGGCCCTGGTCCGGAGACGATGGACAAGGGGCCGATGCATATCCGCCTGACCAACCCCAAGGCATCGGCACACATCGCGCGCTATCCGCAAGTCGGCGCGGGCGAGGCGTACATGTGGGGCTGGCTGGAGGTCGAAGCGCCCTATGACATTCGCGACATGGTGCTGTTCGTCACCATGAATGCCAAGGGCCGCAAGTCTGCCAGCCTCAAGCCCAAAGGCCCCTTCCGCAAGGCCCTGCAGCGCTCGCTGGCGCGGATCGATTCGATCAACCTGAAGGGCAAGGCGCGCAAGAACGCCGAGCATACCTACAACCTCACCCGCCGCCTGTACGAGCTGTTCCTCGATGAGGACCGGCAATACACGATGGCCTATTACCGCGAGGCGGACCCATCGAAGACCAGCCTCGAGAAGGCGCAACTCGACAAGCAGGCGCACATCGCCGCCAAGCTGTACATGCAGAAGGCGCGCGAGATGGACCGGCCCATGAAGGTGCTCGATATCGGCTGCGGCTGGGGCGGCCTCGCGCTCTATCTCCACAAGCATTACGGCTGCGAAGTGCTCGGCGTAGCACTGGCGCTCGACCAGATCGCCTTCTGCAAGGAACGCGCGAAGGCCGCCGGGGTGGATGACAAGGTCAAGTTCGCGCTGATGGACTATCGCGACGTCGAAGGCACGTTCGACCGGATCAGCTCGGTCGGCCTGCTCGAACATGTCGGCACGCCGCATTATCCGCACTTCTACGAACACACGCACAAGCTGCTGGCCAGGGACGGGGTGATGTTCAGCCACTGCTGCGGCCGCGCCAACGGGCCGGGCTTCACCGACGCGTGGACGCGCAAGTACATCTTCCCCGGCGGCTATATCCCGGCGCTGTCCGAGATGGTCGTGCAGAGCGAGAAGCACGGCTTCCAGATCATGGACGTGGAGGCGATGCGCTTCCACTACAGCTACACGCTGGAGGAGTGGTACAACCGCACGGTGATGCACAAGGATGAGATCGTCGAGATGTACGACGAGCAGTTCTACCGCATGTGGCTGTTCTACCTCGCCGGCGCGGAGCAGAGCTTCCGCCACGGCAACCTCGTCAACTGGCAGATCCAGTACGTCAAACAGCGCGACGCGATCCCGATGACCGGCGAATACGTCTATGAGGAAAGCGCCCGCCTGCGCGCGCTCGATGTGGTGCCGCAGTGGCATCTCGACCCGGCGATGAAGGTAGCGGCGGAGTGATCGGTCGGGGGAGCATTGCCGCCAGCCTGGCGCTGGCTCTCCTCGCCACCCCCGCCCTCGCCCAGCAGGCCCCGCCGCCCGGCGTCACCCCGCCGCCGTTGCAGGCCAGCTACGTCCTCGACACCGCCGAGCAGCACGGCGTGGCGGTGACCGTGGTGGCGCGCGGCATGGCCCGCAGTTTTGCGCTGGCTTTCCTGCCCGATGGCGACCTGCTGGTGGCCGAGCGTAGCGGCAACCTGCGGCTGGTGCGCGGCGCGACCGGCGCAATGCCCGAACTGGTGGCGCAGCCGATCACCGGAATGCCGCTGCCTTCCGCCACCAATCGCAGCTTCGGGCTGAACGACGTGTCGGTCGATCCGCAGTTCGCCACGACCGGCCTGGTCTACTGGACGTGGAACACGGTGGTCCCCAACGCCGCTGATCCAGCCCAACCCCCCGAACAGGGTCGCTTCACCGTGATGCTCGGGCGCCTCTCGGGAACAGCGCTGACGCAAGTGGAAACGGTGTTTGCCGCCGAGCAACCCGCCTTCCCCGGCGGCGCGCGGGTCGACCTCGATGGCACGGGCCACTTGTGGGCCACCACCGGCGCGCCGTTCGGGCCAGACGGGCAGGACCTCGCCAGTCCCTATGGCAAGGTCCTGCGGCTCAACGCGGATGGCTCGGTGCCCGCCGACAACCCCTTTGCAGGCCGCGCGGGCGTGCATCCCGCCATCTACAGCTACGGCCACCGCGACCAGCACGCCCTCGCCCTGCTGCCCGATGGCGAGGTGCTGACCGCCGAACACGGCCCCAACGGCGGCGACGAGCTCAACCTGATCGCCGCCGGTGCCAACTACGGATGGCCAATCGCCACGCTCGGCCGCAACTACGACGGCAGCGACATGCCCGCACCGATGCAGGCGACAGGCGTCACCGATCCGCTGGTCGCCTGGCTCCCCTCGATCGCGCCTTCGGGCATGATCGTCTATGCGGGCGACGCCTTCCCCGCATGGCGCGGCAACGTGTTCGTCGGCAGCGGACGGCGCGGCGAGATCGCCAATACCGGCGGGCTGGAGCGCGTGGTGTTCAACGCCGAATGGGGCGAACTGCGGCGCGAGACGCTGCTGACCCAGCTGCACCAGCGCGTGCGCGACGTGGCGCAAGGGCCGGATGGCATGATCTACGTGCTCATCGACGGCCCCGACACTGCCGTGCTGCGCCTGAGCCCCGCGCCACTCCCCGCACCGGCCGGCTAGGCTCTCGTAATCACGTTCGGGGCTTGACGGAGCGCGCCCCTTTCGTGCTCTATGCGCCGCATGGATCGCACCCTCTGTATCGCCCGGCGCTGGCTCGCCCTGCTGGCGGCGGCCGCGCTGGCCCTGCTCGCCGTACCGGCGCTGGCGCAAGTCACCGTCTCGTTCCACAGCTTCAACGGCTCGGTCCTGATCGGGCGCTATCCACACACCTTCGTGGTGTTCAGCGGCACGCTCGATGCGACGGGCGAACGGATCGACGAGAACTTCGGTTTCTCCGCCATTTCGGTGATGGAGGCGATGGGCGGCGGGCCCGCACGGCACGAGATCGTGGTTGAGGAGCAGCGCCAGATTGCCCGCACCAACCGCCATTTCAGCGTGCCCTTGTCCGACGCCGCCTATCGCACCATGCGCGCCGAGGTGGAGGCCTGGCGCAACCAGCCAGGACGCTACTACGAGCTCGAGCACCGCAACTGCGTCCACTTCGTCGCCCGCCTCGCGCAACTGGCGGGGCTGCGCGCGGACGTGCCGCAGAACCTGGTGCGGCGGCCCAAGGCCTGGCTCAACTACGTCACCCGGATGAACCCGCAACTGGGCATGCCCGAGATCGACTGAGGCACATCTCCCGTTGCGAGGTTGCGCGCTGGCTGATAGGCGCGCCGCGATTGCCCTGCGGAGCCCCCGATCATGTCCGATATCAAGCGCGTTGTCCTGGCCTACTCCGGCGGTCTCGATACCTCGGTGATCGCCAAGTGGCTCTCGGTCGAGCGCGGCCTCGAAGTGGTCACCTTCACCGCCGACCTGGGCCAAGGCGAGGAGATCGAGCCGGCCCGCGCCAAGGCCCGCGCCATGGGCATCCCGGACGAGCACATCTTCATCGAGGACTTGCGCGAGGAGTTCGTGCGCGACTTCGTGTTCCCGATGATGCGCGCGAACGCCCGATATGAGGGCGACTATCTGCTCGGCACCTCGATCGCCCGCCCGCTGATCTCCAAGCGTCTGGTCGAGATCGCCCATGCCACCGGCGCCGATGCGGTCGCTCACGGCGCCACCGGCAAGGGCAACGACCAGGTCCGGTTCGAGCTGTCGGCCTATGCGCTCGACCCCGACATCAAGGTCATCGCCCCGTGGCGCGAGTGGGACCTGACCAGCCGCACCGCGCTGATTGCCTGGGCCGAGGCGCACCAGATCCAGGTGCCGGTGGACAAGCGCGGCGACAGCCCGTTCTCCACCGATGCCAACCTCCTGCACACCTCGTCCGAGGGTAAGGTGCTCGAGGATCCGTGGCAGGAGACGCCCGACTACGTCTACTCGCGCACCGTGAACCCCGAGGACGCGCCCGACACGCCCGAGTACATCACAGTCGACTTTGCGGCCGGCGACGGTGTGGCAGTCAACGGCGAGGCCATGTCCCCCGCCACGCTCCTCGCGGCGCTCAACGAGCTGGGGCGCAAGCACGGTATCGGCCGGCTTGACCTGGTCGAGAACCGCTTTGTCGGCATGAAGAGCCGCGGCATGTACGAGACCCCGGGAGGCGAGATCTACGCCCGCGCGCACCGCGGGATCGAGCAGATCACCCTCGACCGCGGCGCCGCCCACCTCAAGGACGAGCTGATGCCCAAGTACGCCGAGCTCATCTACAACGGCTTCTGGTTCAGCCCCGAGCGCGAGATGCTGCAGGCGGCGATCGACCACAGCCAGGCCAAGGTCAGCGGCACCGTGCGGCTCAAGCTGTACAAGGGCATGGCCAGCGTGGTCGGCCGGCAGAGCCCGAACAGCCTCTACTCCGAGGCCCACGTCACCTTCGAGGACGACGCCGGCGCCTATGACCAGAAGGACGCCGCCGGGTTCATCAAGCTCAACGCCCTCCGCCTGCGGCTGCTGGCCCAACGCGACCAGCGCCGCTGATCCACCTTCTCCGGCTCGTTTGCGACGAACCGTTGACTTATCCAGCCTTGTCCACTGGCCATTCCGCCAAAAGTGGATAAGTGCGACGCTGCCCGCTTGCCCGACTCGGTGCATGGCTGCATTCTCCGGACATCGAACGCGGATAGCGGAAGAGACCGAAAGCGACGGATCGCCTGCCGATCCTGAACCAAGGCACTCCCACCGAAGCGAACGACGCGGAGGTGAAGCACAATGCGACGCCTGTAGGACAGAGGGAAGCACCCGCAAGGGCAATCCCGAAGAACGACAGCGCATCCCACTGGGTCTCACCCGAAGCGAACGGTCGGACACCCGATGTCCAGCCACCGATGGCAGCGTCCATGCTTCGGCACAGGCGCCCCCGCTTGAGGTGGCAGGGTTGACGGATCCGGTCGCGGGTTGCCGAAGGGCAAGGGACAGGTCCTCACGGATCAGACCCGGCCACCAGGCACATCCGGCACCGGCGCGAGCGCCGGGCGAGCGATCCGCAGCTTGCTGCGGGTATCGCGCCAGGCGTCAAGTACACCTCCTTCGGGAGGGGTCCACACGCCGGTGAGAGTGGGGTCGGCAGCGATGCCGGCCCCATTTGCCTTGTGGCTCCCGAACCTCGCCAAACCTCCATAACCCTCCGTTCGCATGCCCCATTCCCACCACAATGCGATCACTTGCGCCTTGCACACGGCCAGCGGAGCCTGTGGTAGTGGCCTGTTTACGCTTGGAGGCGTAGACGCAGCAGCCATGACGGGCCTCAACCCCTTCGCGCAGCGGACCCGCTCCGCTGCCCTGGTGACCGCTCTCGCCGTCCTCTCGCTGCCCGCCAGCGCTGGTCGGGCCGAGGCGCCCCAGCTCTCCACCGGGCTCACCGTCGCCGCTGCCTTCGCCGACCTTGGCCCCGCCACCAGCGAGCCATTCGCCGAGGCCCAGGCAGTCGACGTGACCGAGGTCACCCCTGAACTCGCCCCCCTCGACACCGACACCGCCCCCACCGGCACGCCCCTCGCCCAGGGCACCGCCAGCTTCTACGGCCGCGAGCTCGCCGGGCACCGCACCGCCAACGGCGAGGCGTTCGACCCTGCCGAGCTGACCGCCGCGCATCGCACCGTGCCCTTCGGCAGCCGCGTGCGGGTGACCAACCAGCGCAACGGGATGAGCGTGATCGTCCGTATCAACGACCGCGGCCCGTTCTCGCGCGGCCGCCTGATCGACCTGTCAACCGCCGCTGCCGAGCGCATCGACATGGTCCGCAGCGGGCACGCCGCCGTCAGCATCGAGCTGCTCTAGCCGCTCTTCCAACCCCATCTCACCGGCTTCCGTTCGCATCGAGCGTAGTCGAGATGCTGTGCGTGGTGTCTCGACTTCGGACCCTTCCGGTCCGAAGTTCATCCTGAGCGAAGTCGATGGGCTCGACTCGAACGGGATTGGCTTGAGTGGGGTTGGCTTGAGCGGTTCCAGCCCCGTCAACTCCCCGTCCGATCCGCGCCACCCGAACCGGCGCAGCGCACAACCTGGAACACCTGGAACAGTGTTCAGGAGGTGAAACGCCTCCTCCTCCTCGGACAGCTCGCCGTGGTGCGCCTCCAGCCACAGCAAGCGCGCCTCGAGCAGCGGCACGCCGTCCGCTTCAGCGTGCTCATCCTGATCGCCAATCTCCGCAACCGCCCCAATCTCCGCAACCAGCCCAGCCCCTGCAACCAGCGGAGCCTCCTCTGCCACCGGAACAGCCGACGTCGCGGCAGGATCGGGCGGAAACACCGGCGCCTCACCCGCCGACATCGCCGCCACCGCGTCATCGAAATGCTCCATCATCAGCGCGGCCCCCTCACGCTCGGCCAGCTTGTCCAGCCGCCCCAGGTGCGCCAGCAGCAGGCGGCTGTCATAGCGGCGGCGCGAGCCCACCTCCTCGCCGTGATAGTACACCGCCTCGTCCCAGCCATGCACCGCGCGATCGGCCAGCACGTCCTCCACCTGGTCGCGCGCGACCACCAGCGCGGCGTTCCAGAGCGCACGGAACGTGGCCGAGGCGCGGCGCATGCGATAGGCCGTCTGCGCGCTCACCCGCGCCGCCTTGCACGCCAGCCGCACGTTGCCATGCTGCGCCAGATGCTCAACGAACAGCGCCTGCAACGGCAGGTCGAGCAACGGCAGCGGGCCAAACGTGTGCGGGGTAAGGACGGGATCGCGGGCGAGGCGGGGTTCGTCATCAGGAAGCGCCCCGCCGCCAGCCCCACCCGAGAAGGACCCAACCCCAACCACTGCAGAGAGTGGCCCACCCCCAGCCCCTCCCGCAAGCGGGAGGGGAGAAGAAGGCGCTACCTGATCCCCCTCCCGCCTGCGGGAGGGGTTAGGGGTGGGCGCGGCGCCACCAAGGTCGGAGTAACAAACCCCCTCCCCCAAGGCATAAGCCGCATCATAATCCACCCGCTCGACAGAAAACCGCTCCATGCTCAACGCCCCCACACATGATCGCGCGGACGAACCGGCGCGGGGAACGATGGCGTGCGCCCAAGCACGGCCATCTCATTGGCGCGCTGCGTGGCGAGTTCGGCGGGGGACATTCTGGCCTCAAGTAGCGTAGCGGTAGGCCAACAAGCAGGCGGGCTGCCAATGCGGCCTGCGGCAACATGGCCGAGCCACGCGGCGGCGAATTCGATCTCGGACTGCGTGTGCCGGGGATAGCCCAGCGGCAGCGTATCGGGATGGCGTTGCGAGGGGAGCATGGGGGACATTCCTTTCGGTTGGATATTACCGGAAGGAGTGGGGCATATTTTGGGGGATGTAGGAAAGGGCGATTCTCGGTTGAATTCGAACCACCACGAGCTCATATTCAACGTCCACCATGTGTGGACATGGAAGGTTGGCCGAGTGGCTTATGGCATCTGATTGATAATCAGAAGTACCTAACGGTACCGCGGGTTCGAATCCCGCACCTTATACGGGAAGGCCTGCTCCGATGAGTCGTTGAGCAGGCCTTTTTGTCACGCCGCGTTCAAGCAGCAGTGCTTATACTTTCTTCCACTGCCACAAATACATTTTTGATTACGGCCTACTTTCTCGCGCTTTCCGGACGGACCCACCCAATGTGCAGCGGACCGAGCCCTAAGGTCTCGAGCCTCCGCCTCAAGCGATGGGTCAAATTTCCATTTCCCAAGTCTCCCAATTGCAAGACGCACATCTTCGCTCTGGGGATCGAAAAGCACACCAAACCACTGGTCTGATTTATGAATATATTTTCGAACCTCACAATGTCCGAGGAGCTTGGATTGTGCTTCGAAATCGCTGAAAGAATTGCAATGTACGGTTAGGCCGACTCCGCTGTCCGTTATCGGTATCGTAACGTCATGATGGCCCTGCCCCACGCGAGCATCTTGAATCGCCTTAGTAATCCACCGGTTTGCCACGCTCCAGGCGTCAGAGCTAAGACTAAGCAACAATTCACCAAGTAAGTGCACATCAGGTCGATCAGAAATATCGGCGGCTCTAAGAATTCTTCCCAACGGATTGCCAAGGTCGCGCGTCAACAAACCCTCCGGCGTGTCCGCGCCGGGTAATCCCCGTCGCCGCACACCCAGAGCCATATCTACCTCTAAAGCGAAATCATCTTGAATCATTGCCAAATTAATTTCGCTATCAACGTGAAGATTGCTTCTAAGATGCATACCAAATATATTAAGTTCGTGAGAAGAAAGAATTTTATCAAATAATCCCGATCTCTTATTGAGATAGTCAACCAAATAGAGAGGCGTCCTCAAAAATTCCGTAATAACATCCAGTGTAAATATATCTAACACAATAGGCTTATTTAATCCTCGTAACTCTATTGTTTTTAAGAATTGCGCAACTTGAAAAGATAACGAAGGATAATTTTCGCTTGTCACGCAGATAGGGTAAAAGTCAGTGACACCCGAAAAGATTTCTTGATCAACGGAAATACCATCAATCTCAACAGACAGGCCATCCTTGACGTGTCGAACACAAGAGACAGCTTGATTGTAGGCACTCTGTACAGCTAGCTCGAAGTCTCGTGAGATTTGGATATCATCCCCAGAGCGAGCAACTTCAGTGAGACCTTTTGACTTAATTTGAAAAAAGAATGCACGTCTACCGTGTATCACTACAACATCAAGCTCGCCTGCGATCTTATTTTTAGATTTCCGGAAAATTACATTGCGAAAAATCTTCCCGTTGGGGAAAGCACGACTGAGTAGCCTTAAAGTCTCTCTCTCTGCAAATTCACCCCTATGGGCAGCCGCTGTCGCCGAATAGGGCAGGTCCAATCTCATCCAATAAGCAGGAGCGGAATATGCTGCTTCGCAACCTACATATTCTAAAAAGAAAACAATCTTGCCGTTCGGTAATTCCACAAATGGCAGAATATTAGCTTCGTTTAATGAATTGACGCGCGCATACGACTGATTTCTTGAGAAAGATGGAGATGAAAAAGCCTTCAGGATATTTTTTATGACCGACTCATCCAAGGTTGAAAAATGGGCAGCTTCCTCCAACGTGAAGCAAAATATTTCTAAGAATTGCCATTCATTAGGGTCTATAGATGTCAAATATTTCAGCTTCTCGACAATCGAATTTGATAGCCATTCAATTAATTCCGCAAAGAACACAGAGGCCTGATCTGCTGTGAAGCCCTTATTCGCAATAAGCCATTCGTCGTCGGCGCCATAGCGCGACGCGGCAAGTTCTAGATATTGATAAGTAAATGCAGATTCTGCGGCGTAGAAAATCGCCTCTCGCATCGCCGCAGCCTTACCGAGTGGACTCTCGGTATCGGGATCCGTTAAGCGCGCTTCAAATGCAGCCACAAAATCGGAATGGGCTGGTGCTAAAATTGCGGCATGCAGCTCGGTAAGCAAGCGATCTGAATCTTCGACCATTTGCTTTATATTATTGGCTCCGGGGTGGCCTAAAGACCTGTCCCCCTGAAGCCACAAACCGATTAGAACGGCAATCTCTGTTCTAATAAGGCGATCAGGCCGGTAGATTTTTTCGTAATCTACTTTGGTGATTTTTTCACCGAAAACAACAATATTATCTCTATAAATTATATGAGAAAGGGCGTGAATATAGCCTTTTGAAATACATATACTGCTCAGTTCAGAAAAAATTTGACTTTCTGTCTTCAAAGATTTCGAATTTAAGACATCATACAGGCTAGCGACCTCAGGCAACCTAATGTTCGGTTTAGCTCGTCTCGGTTTTGTCTTCCGTGGCTGCCTTTTCGCCATTATTTCTACCTTTTCCGCACATTGTCACCGCCCCAACAACGGCCCCAGATACCGCCCCGTATAGCTCCGCGCCACCTTGACCACATCCTCCGGCACGCCCGCCGCCAGGATCTCCCCGCCGCGCACGCCGCCTTCGGGGCCAAGGTCGATGATCCAGTCGGCCGTCTTGATCACGTCGAGGTTGTGTTCGATCACCACCACGCTGTTGCCCTGATCGACCAGCCGGTGGAGCACTTCGAGGAGCTTGCGGACGTCCTCGAAATGCAGGCCGGTGGTCGGCTCATCGAGGATATACAGCGTCTGCCCGGTGCTGCGGCGGGCCAGTTCCTTGGCCAGTTTCACCCGCTGCGCCTCACCACCCGATAGCGTGGTGGCCTGCTGGCCCACCTTGACGTAGCCGAGGCCCACCTCGTTGAGCATGTGCATCTTGTCACGGATGGGGGGCACGGCCTTGAAGAACTCCTCCGCGTCCTCGATCGTCATGTCGAGCACGTCGGCGATGGAGTGGCCCTTGAAGCGCACTTCCAGCGTCTCGCGGTTATAGCGCTTGCCGTGGCATTCCTCGCAGGTGACGTAGACATCGGGCAGGAAGTGCATCTCGATCTTGATCAGGCCATCGCCGTGGCACACCTCGCACCGGCCGCCCTTGACGTTGAAGCTGAAGCGCCCCGGCTTGTAGCCGCGCGCGGCGCTTTCGGGCAGGCCGGCGAACCAGTCACGGATCTGGGTGAAGGCGCCCGTATAAGTCGCCGGGTTGGAGCGCGGGGTGCGGCCGATGGGCGACTGGTCGATCTCGATCACCTTGTCGCAGTATTCCAGCCCCGTGATCTTCTCATGCGGCCCGGCGATGATGCGCGCGTTGTTGAGCGCGCGGGCGGCGCCGGCCTGCAACGTATCGATGGTCAGCGATGACTTGCCGCTGCCCGATACGCCGGTGATGCAGGTGAAGGTGCCCAGCGGAATGGTGGCGGTGACGTTCTTCAGGTTGTTGGCCGTGGCGCCGTGGACCACGATCTTCTTGCCGTTGCCCTTGCGGCGCTTGGCGGGCACGGCGATCTTCCGCGTGCCGTTGAGGTAGGCGGCGGTGAGCGACTTTTTGGACTTGAGGATGTCGGCCAGCGTGCCTTGCGCCACCACCTCGCCGCCGTGGACGCCCGCGCCGGGGCCAAGATCGACAATGTGATCGGCGTGGCGGATGGCGTCCTCGTCATGCTCGACCACGATCACCGTGTTGCCCAGGTCACGCAGGCGCTTCAGCGTGGCGAGCAGCATGTCGTTGTCGCGCTGGTGCAGCCCGATGCTCGGCTCATCCAGCACGTAGAGCACGCCGCTGAGGCCGCTGCCGATCTGGCTGGCGAGGCGGATGCGCTGGCTCTCCCCGCCGGACAGGGTGCCGCTGGTGCGATCGAGGTTCAAGTAATCGAGGCCGACGTTGTTGAGGAACCCCAGCCGCTCGACAATCTCCTTGAGGATGGCCTTGGCGATCTGGTTCTGCGTGGCGGTCAGGCGGGCGGGCAGATCGGTGAAGAAGGCCAGCGCATCGGAGACGGACAGGCGCACGGGGATGGAGATGTCGCTGCCCGATACCTTCACGCACAGCGCCTTCTCGTTGAGGCGGGCGCCGTGGCAGGTTTCGCACGGTTGCGCGGTCTGGAAGCGGCTCAGCTCCTCGCGCATCCACGCAGAATCGGTTTGCAGCAGGCGGCGGTTGAGGTTGCCGATCACGCCCTCGAACGCCTTGTCGACGGTGTATTCCTTGCGGCCATCCCTGAACGTCAAGGGCACCTTCTTGCCGCCGGTGCCGTAGAGGATGATCAGCTGCGCCTCGCCCGGCAGCTCGCGCCACGGGGTGTCGAGGCCGAAGCCGAAGGCCTTGCCCAGGCTGGCGAGCACCTGCATGTAATAGGGCGACGGCGGGTTCGACTTGGCCCACGGCACCACCGCGCCCTTCTTCAGGCTCAGCTCCTCGTTCGGCACGACCAAGGCGGAATCGAACAGCATCTTCTCGCCCAGCCCGTCGCAGGTAGGGCACGCGCCTTGCGGGGCGTTGAAGGAGAACAGGCGCGGTTCCACCTCCTCGATGGTGAAGCCGGAGACCGGGCAGGCGAACTTCTCGCTGAACACGATGCGGTTGGGCGCCAGCCCGGCGCCTTTCAGATGGCCACCGCTCGCCACCTCATCCTCGCGCCCCGGCACCACGCCGTCCGCCAGATCGACATAGGTCAGCCCCTCGGCCAGCTTGAGCGATTGCTCGAAGCTGTCGGCCAGCCGGGTCTGGATGCCATCGCGCACGGCGATGCGATCGACCACCACCTCGATGTCGTGCTTGAGTTTCTTGTCGAGCGCGGGCGCGTCCTGGATCTCCATCATTGCGCCGTCGATGCGCACGCGGGTGAAGCCGGCCTTCTGCCACTCGGCCAGCTCGCGCCGGTATTCGCCCTTGCGGCCGCGCACCACAGGGGCGAGCAGGTAGGCGCGCGTCCCCTCGGGCAGGGTCATCACCCGGTCGACCATCTGGCTGACCGTCTGCGCACTGATCGGCAGGCCGGTGGTGGGCGAATGCGGCACGCCTACCCGCGCCCACAGCAGGCGCATATAGTCGTAGATCTCGGTCACGGTGGCCACCGTCGAGCGCGGATTGCGCGACGTGGTCTTCTGCTCGATCGAGATCGCCGGGCTCAGCCCGTCGATATGCTCGACATCGGGCTTCTGCATCATCTCGAGGAACTGGCGCGCATAGGCGGAGAGGCTCTCGACATAGCGCCGCTGCCCCTCGGCATAGATCGTATCGAACGCCAGCGACGACTTGCCCGAACCCGAAAGCCCGGTGATCACGATCAGCGCATCGCGCGGCAGATCGATGTCGATGCCCTTGAGATTATGCTCGCGCGCGCCGCGCACGGAAATGTGAGTGAGAGCCATGGCGGGCGATATGGGCCTTTGCGGGTCAGAGTCCAGTGGGCCGAGGGTCCAGCCCTGAGAACTGCTATGTTCCGCAAATGTTCGCGTTGGTCAAGCTTGGTGCAAAGCCTATACCCCAGCCATGCCGCGTGCGATAAGCCATGCAGCCCCACCGCGCAGGAATTGACCATGCCCCAACCTCATCGCGAGCTCGCAGTCCGTACCGCCCTCATCACTGCCGCCCTGCTGTCGTTGCAGCCGGCAGGCCTCGCGCTGGCGCAGGACAAGCCCAAGCCCGGCGCGGCGCAGGTCGAGACGGTCGAGGACGAACGCGCCCGCCTCAACCGCGAACAAGCCGACTTTGCCGCGCGGCAGTTAGCCGAGAACGACGCCAACCGGCGCGCCTATGAGGAGGCCGTGGCCGAGCGCGAAGCGACAATCGTCGACCAAGCCGCCGCTTCTGCCGCCGCCAAGGCCGCCTATGATGCCCAAGTCGCCCGCGCGGCCGCCGCCCACGCGGCCGAAATGGCGCGCTGGCGGGCCGACGTGGCCGCCTGCGAGGCGGGCAACTACTCGCGCTGTTCACAACCCAAGCGGTAACATGCCGTAGCGATCAACGGCGCGCACGCGGCACGGCGGCCTTAATCCAGCTTTAGGGCTGTTGTGCCAGAACCGCGGTTATGGCCGAGCCGGGTTTCATCCGCCGCCCGATGGCGATCGCGCTCGACGCCGTGCGTGGGGCGGCGCCGCTGGCCGTGACACCCGCCTCCTCCGCCACCGATCGCCTGCGCCGCGCGCTGAGCCTGATCGCCATTCCCGTTCTGGCCTTGTTTGCCTTGGCCGGCTGGCTGGTCGCCCCCGCCCCGCTCGAGCCCACGGTAAGCCCGCGCACCGTCACCACCCTCGCCCGCGCGCCCTTTGCGACCCGCATCGTGATCGGTGACAGCCGCGCCTATGGTGCCCCGTCGCGCGGCGGCGTGCTGTTTGCCGCCTATCCCGGCGCCACCATTGAAGACATGGCCCGCATGGCACAGGCGCTGTGCCTGCTGTCCGATGCGCAGATCGTGATCGCACTGGGCGTCAACGACGCCAAGGCCGACATGCGCCGCCCCGCCGCCTCGCTGGCTGCGCTCGAACGCATGGTCGAGGGCTGCGGACGCGAGCGGGTGTGGGTCTCCGAAGTGTGGCACGGCGAACCGGCCAAGCTCCCCGCCGGACCCGATTTTGACGCCGCCACCATCACCACGCTCAACGCGGGTATTCGCCAGCTGACCGCCAGCGGCACGGGCCACCTGATCGCGCAGCCCGCCTTGGCCGGGCACACGCGCGACGGCATCCACTTCGACCAGCCGACTGCGGCGCGGTATGAGGCGATGTTGGCGGGGGTGAGCGCGACCTGAGCGACTGGCTCCGGCGAGGCAAAAGTGGCACAAGGCCCCCATGCCGCGCCTGTTCACCGCCATTCGCCTGCCGCCCGACATCGCCGACCTTTTGCTCGATACCCAGGAGGGGGTGGAAGCCGCGCGCTGGCAGGATGACGAGCAGTTGCACCTGACGCTGACCTTTCTGGGCGATGTGACCGCGCACGCGGCGGACGATCTGGTCTCAGCGCTGTCCAGTGTGCCGGTGCAGCCGTTCGAGCTGGCGCTGCGCGGGGTCGGGCATTTCGAGCACAAGAGCAGGGTCAGGGCGCTGTGGGCTGATGTCGCGGCCAATCCGGACCTGGCGGCGCTGCAACAGCGGGTGGCGCAGGCTTGCGCGATGGCCGGATGCCCGCCCGAAGCGCGGCGTTATCTGCCGCACGTTACGCTTGCCCGGCTCAGCGGCCCGTCGCCCGAAGTGCCCGCCTGGCTCGCCCGCCATGCCAGGCTGGCGCTGCCCGCGTTCACCGTCCGCAGCTTCGCGCTGATGGCCAGCACACTGACGCCGAACGGATCCCATTATACGCTGGTCGAACAATTCCCCGTTTGACCGCGCCACGCCACTTGTTCATTGCAGGGCCACGATGGTTTCCCTAGAAAGCATTCCAGTTGCGCCGGATACCGGTGCCAATGGCTCTCGCGCTATCAGGAGTTTCCATGATCAATCGCCTTCTGGTGGGGGTGGCCGCTGCCGCCCTGCTCACCGCCTGCACCGCGTCGGATAACACCGCTATGACCACTGCCGCCGCTGCAACTGCCCTCCCGCCGATACCGGTCGGCACGGGCATTTTCGCAGCTCCCTCGACGCTGCCGTTCGAGGCGCCCGATTTCACGCGCATCCGCGACAGCGACTACCAGCCGGCGATCGAGCAGGGCATTGCCATCAAGCTGGCCGAGATCGAGCACATCGCGCGCAATCCCGCCGCGCCGACGTTCGACAACACCGTGGTCGCGATGGAGCGCACCGGGCAGATGCTCGGCCGCGTGATGGCCACATTCGGCCAGGTGCAGGGCGCCAACACCAACGATACGCTCGACGCGATCGACACCGCCGTCTCGCCGCAACTGGCGGCGATGGATGATACGATCTACCTCAACGATGCACTGTTCGCCCGCGTGAAGGCGGTTTACGACAACCGCGCGGCGATGAGTATGACCGGCGAGGACGCCATGCTGCTCGACCTCTATTATCAGGAGTTCGTCCATCGCGGCGCGCTGCTGGATGATCCCGCCAAAGTGCAACTGCGCACGATCAACGGCCGCTTGTCGACGCTCGAATCCGAATTCGGCCAGAAGCTGACGCAAGGCACCGATGCCGCCGCCGTGCTGATGGATACCCGCGCCGAGCTGGCCGGCCTCTCCGAAGGGCAGATCACCGCCGCCGCCATGCTGGCGAGCGACCGGGGCCATCCGGGCAAGTTCATGCTCGCGCTGCAGAACACCACCCAGCAGCCGCTGCTCGCCGTGCTCGAGAACCGGGCCACGCGCGAGAAGCTGTACAATGCCAGCATCAACCGCACCTCCAGCGGCGGGCAATTCGACACCACCGCCGTGGCGCGCGAGATCGTCGACCTGCGCGCCCGCAAGGCGGCGCTGTTCGGTGAACCCGATTTCGCCACCTGGCAGATGTACGACCGCATGGCCGCCACGCCCACGCGGGCGATCACCTTCCTGCGCGACATGGTCCCCGCCATCGCCGCCACGCAGGCACGCGAGGCCGAGATGCTCAACGAGCGGATCCGTGCAGACGGGCACAACTTCACCGTGCGGCCGTGGGACTGGGCGTTCTACGCCGAGAAGGTCCGGCAGGAGCGCTACAACCTCGACGAGAACCGCATCAAGCAGTACTTCGAGGTCACCAACGTGCTGGAAAATGGCGTGTTCTACATGGCCGGGCAGCTCTATGGCCTGACCTTCCGCAAGCGCACCGACATCCCCGTCTACCACCCCGGCATGACCGTCTACACGGTGATCGACCACGACGGGACCGAGCTCGGCCTGTTCTATTTCGATCCGTTCCAGCGCGGCAACAAGCAGGGCGGCGCGTGGATGAACAACTTCGTCGAGCAGAGCACCCTGCTCGGCGCAAGGCCGGTCATCTCGAACACGCTCAACATCGCCCCGCCCGCCGCCGGACAGCCCGCGCTGGCCAGCTTCGACGATGTGACGACGATGTTCCACGAGTTTGGCCATGCGCTCCACGGCCTGCTCGCGCACCAGCAGTACCCCAGCCTGTCGGGCACCAACACCGCGCGCGACTGGGTGGAATTCCCCAGCCAGTTCCACGAGAACTTCGCCACCGTGCCCGCCGTGCTCAATAACTATGCCAAGCACTGGCAGACCGGCGAGACCATCCCCGCCGAGCTGCTGACGGCGATCGACCGGGCGAGCAAGTTCGACCAGGGCTATGCCTTCGGCGAGGCGGTGACCGGATCGCTGCTGGACATGGAATGGCACGCGCTGAAGCCCGACCAGGTGCCGACCGACGTCATCGCGTTCGAAAACGCAGCGCTGGGCCGCACCGGCCTCAACACCGCACTGGTCCCGCCGCGCTATCGCACGCCCTACTTCCGGCACATCTTCAGCAACGGCTATTCGGCCGGCTATCACGCCTACCAGTGGACCGAGATGCTCGACCATGACGCCTATGCTTACGTCGAGGCCAATGGCGGGATGAGCCGGGCGATGGGCGACCGCATCCGCGCCACCTTCCTCGGCGAGGGTCATTCGAAGAGCTACGAGCAGATGTACCGCGACTTCACCGGCCACGATCCGCGGGTGGAACCGATGCTGCGCGCGCGCGGTTTGATGGACTGACCGTTAGAGAGACAAGGCCCGCGCCCCCGGCTCTCCCAGCCAGCGTGCGGGCAATCCCCACACTTGGGCGATCACCTCGGCTGACAAGGCGCGTTGCGGCGGGCCTTGTTCGCGCACCTTTCCTCCCTGCATCACAATGACTTGATCGGCATGATTCATGGCCAGTGACAAGTCGTGCAGCACCATGACCACGCCGGTCCCCGCCTCGGCCTGAACGCGCAGGTGCCCGAGCAGGGCTTGCTGGTGCGCGAGGTCGAGTGCGGCGAGCGGTTCGTCGGCGAGGATCCAGCGCGGCTGCGTCGCCAGCACCCGCGCCAGCAAGGCCCGCGCTTTCTCGCCGCCGCTGAGCCTGGCCACCGGACGCTTGGCGAGGTGCGCGAGGTCCATCGCCGCCAGCGCCCGTTCCACCGGCTCACGCGCGTTGTCGCCGTGTGGCAGACGGCCGAGGCCCGCGAGCGCCGCCACCGACAGGTTCCACGCCACTTCGCCCGCTTGCGGCAGGTAGCCGATGGTCTGCGCGCGGGCCTTGGGCGGCATTGCCGATAGCGGCTCCCCAGCCAGCGACACCATACCCGATTGCGGCGGGAGCAGCCCCGCCAGCGCCGCCAGCAGGCTCGACTTGCCCGCCCCGTTCGGTCCGCAAATCGCGGTGATCTGCCCCGGCTGGCAGCTGGCCGAAACCGCCGCCAGCCGCCCCGTTACGGTAACCTCGCGCGCCGCCAGCATCAGGCGATCTCGCGCCGCAGCTTGAGCAACAGGTGGAGGAAGAACGGCGCGCCCAGCAGGGCGAGCGCGATGCCCAGCCGCAGTTCGGTGACCAGCGGCAGGACCCGGCAGGCCATGTCGGCGAGCAGCAGCAGCAAGGCCCCGGCCAAAGCGCTCGGCAGCAGCAGTTGCGAGGGCCGCCCGTCGGTCCACGGGCGTAGCAGGTGCGGCACCATCAGCCCGACAAAGCCGATGATCCCCGCCACCGCCACGCCGCCGCCGACCGCAAGGCCCGTGCCCACGATCATCACCCAGCGCAATCGTTTAGCGTTGACGCCGAGCGAACGCGCCGCCTCCTCGCCCAGGGTCAGGGCATCGAGCCCGCGTCCGGTGGTGAGCAGAACAGCCATTCCGGCAAGGCACAAAGGCGCGGCCACTTGCACCTCGGCCCAGCTGCGATCGGTCAGCGCGCCCATCAGCCAGGTGACGATGGCACTTTGCGCAAAGGCATTGGGTGCAAGGCTGATGACGAGGCTGGTCAGCGCACCCGCAAGGCTGGCGATCATCATCCCCGTCAGCGTGAACAGCGCGAGTGAGCCGCGCCCGCCTGCGACCAGCGCGAGCAGCGCCATCGCGCCAGCCCCGCCTGCCAGCGCGGCCCACGGCAACAGTCCGTCCAGTCCCAGCCACAAAGCCGTGACCGCGCTAAGCGCCGCTCCGGGGGCGACGCCGAACAGCCCCGGATCGGCCAGCGGATTGCGCAAATAGCCCTGCATCGCCGCCCCGCTCATCCCCAGCCCCGCGCCGATCACCAGCGCCAGCAGCGCCCGCGGCAGGCGCAGGTCCATCACGATAAGCGCAGCGTTTGGCGTGAGCCACGGATCGAGCCACACGCGCCCCGCCAGCAACGACAACGGAACGGCCAGCGCAAGCAGCGCGGTGAGGATCAGGCCGGTGCGGGTCATCGCTCCCCCTCCCGCACCGCGCGCAGCCTAGCCAGTGCGCGCGGAATGCTCGGTCCGCCGCAATAAAGCAGCGCCGGGTCGAATGTCTCGTACCGCAGCCCCGGCACGCGGGCGAGCACCGGGTGGCGCAGCATCGGCTCGTCGGCCGCGCTCAGCACCAGCGCGGGCGGATCGGCCAGCACCTGCTCGAGCGGGAGGTAGGCCCCCTGCGCCAGTCCGCGCGCCGCCGATTGCAGGCTGAACCCGCTGCGTTCGAGCAGTTGCGCGATCAGGCTGTTGGAGCCCGGCACCACGCCGCCTTGCTGCCACAGTAGCGTGGGAACAGGCGGCCCGGGGGTGCTGGCATTGGCCCATGCCGTGGTGATCCGCTCCGCCAATGCCTCGCCCCGCGCTGACTGGCCGATGGCCCCCGCCAACGCACGCACCTGCGTCACGCTGTCCCCCACCGTCTGCGCAGTACCCACTGTTTCCACCCGAATGCCCAGCCGCTCGAACGCGCGGCGCGCGGCGGGATCGAGGAAGCGGCCCGCCACCACAAGGTCCGGATCGAGCGCCAGCACCTCCTCGACGCTGCCCCCCGTCGCCCGATAGCGCGCGGCCTGCGCGGGCAGCATCGAACTGGCCACCGGGTCCTTGCTGTAATGGCTGATCGCCAGCAATTGCCCCGGCGCGGCGACCTCGGCGAGGATCGCATCGGTGCACGGATTGAGGCTGACGATCGTGGGGCGCGGCCCATCGACGCGCGGCGGCTGAGGCTGCGTGCAACCCGCCAGCAGCAGGACCGCCACCCACCTCACAACCGCGCCCTCACACCCACAAACGCCGCGCGGCCTTGCTGGGCATAGCCGAGCGCGGTCTGATAGCGCTCATCCCCCGCGTTCTCGATCCGGCCATAGAGGTCGAAGTGCCCGCTCACCGCCCAGCTTGCCCGCAAGTCGAGCAGCGCGTGCCCGCCGAGCCGCCCGGTGTTGGCCACATCGTCGAAACTGGCCGACACCACCCGCAAGTCCGCGCCCAGCGACAGCCGCCGCAGCGCCTGCCAATCGAGCCCAAACGTCCCCGCGTGGCGCGGTCGGCGGGCGAGCCGCAGGCCGGTGGCGCGATTGGTACTGACGGTGAAGGCATAGGCTATCCCAGCCTGTACATCTCGCAACAGGCGCGTCTGAACTTCCACCTCGACGCCTTGCGAGCGCGCCCGGCCCACATTGTCATAAGTGCCATAGGGTCTGCCCGTACAGATGCCCGAACCTTGCGGCGGGCAGGCGATGAAATCGATCAGGTCGCGGCTGTCTCGGCGGAAATAGACCAACGACGCGCGCGGTAGTGCCCGGCGAACCACATAGTCCAGCCCCCCGGCAAACCGCAGCCCCAGATCGAACGAGGTGCTGCGTTCGGGTTGAAGTGCAGCGTTACCGTAGTTCGAGTTAAGCTGGAACAAGCTGGGTGCCCTGAAACCCTGTCCCACGCTGGACACCAGTCGCCAGCCCGACGCGAACGGCAAGACCACGTCGGCCCCGAAACTGGTCACCCCGCCGAAATCGGCATGGTCTTCGTACCGCACCCCGGCGTGGGCGCTGATCCCGTTCTGATAGCCCAACTGCGCAAAAGCACCTGCCGTTCGCGCGGCGCTGCGCGCATCGAAGCTGGTACGATACCAGCTGTGCGCAAGGTCTGCACCCGCCACCAGGTCGAATCGCCCGAGATCCTGCAACTGGGCCTTGGCCTCAAGGCGGCGCGTATGGCCATCGCTGGAGAACCCCGGCTGCGCCGACACCGCCGGATCGAACAGGTCACGTTCGGTTTGGGTTACGGCATAACTGAGTGTGGCAACGATGGGCCGATAGTCAAATTTCAGCCCGCTAGAGTAAGAAAATTGCCGAGTCTGCTGAAACTCGGCAGTATCAGCCAAGACGTAGTCCGGTGCGGGATAACCATCCAGCTCAACCCGCCCGGCGGCATATTGCACACGCAGGAATGCCCCGATGTCATCCACCAGTTGATCGACGCTGGCCCACGCCGTTGCGGCCTGCTGGCGAAAGCCGTCTGGTTCCAGGCCACTGGAAGCTGCAGAAAAGCCATCGGTAGCAAAGTGGCTTAGCGCCAGCCCGGCTTCCGCTTCGTCTTGGCTGACACGCGCCGATGCTGTGGCGAACAGGAAACCTTGCGTGCCGGTTTCCACGCTGGCGGCGAGCGAACCGGAGTCTGGCGGGGTGATGGACAGCACGCCGCCCACTGCGTCTGATCCCCACACCGTGCTGTTGGACCCGCGCAGCAGTTCCACCCGGCCAACGGCGCCGGTCAACAGGTTGCCCATGTCAAAGCCCCCGGCGGGCGCAGCTGGATCGGCCAGGCGGATGCCATCGACCAGTACCAGCAGGTCGCTGCCCGCTGCACCGCGCACCTGCACCGAGGTGTACGATCCGGCGCCGCCGTTCCTGCTGACCGTAACCCCGGGAACGCGCGCCAGCACGCGCGGCAGATCAGCGCCCTGCACCTGTTCGATCTGCGCCCGGTCGAGCACGGTGGCGGCCTGGCCGACCTGGCGCAGCAAGGCCGGAATGCCGCGCGCGGTAACGGTAATTACTTCGCGGGGCTGATAAAGCCAGATCGAGATATCCTCTCCGCCCTGGCAATCGGGCGGATGGCCGGGGCCAAGGAACGCCTCGGCCTCAGGGCAGGTTGCGTCCTGCGGCTGCTCGACCTGCGCCGTCGCCGGCGCGGCCAGCGCCGCGCATAACCCCATTGCTATCGCAAAATGCCGCACCACACCTCCCTGAGCACCAACGCCGCTCAAGGCAGGGGGCCGCGCGCGGGCGTCTCTGCCCACGTACAACCACCGCTGGCATGGAGTGCACCCCGCCTCCGCACCGAACGACCGCCCCTCGCAACAGGTCTCCTGGCTCGCCGGATCAGCGCCGTGCCCCGCCTTCTCGGCCCGATCTGGACCAATGGCAGATTGGAGCACGGCTCCCCGGTCACAGTTGCGGGGGCAGCGCGGGGTTTCAACCCGCTTCCCTCGACCGCCATCCGTTTCCGGCGGCAGCGGCCCGGCCTCCCGGGCATTGCGTGACGTCGCTTGCGGATTAGCGATTAACCCACGAGCCGCAAGCGTCCCGTTCCGGCACGCCCGCTTTGCCGGTGCGGAAACGGTAAGGCTTTGCCGCTACGCGCTAAGGCGCGCCGGAAAAGCCGTCGCACGACAAGGAACTGCACGCTGACTTTTTGGGACCCCACGGACGAGCACCAGCCGCACGACTTTGTCGTGCGCGTGACGCGGCGCGCCCGTTCGCACGGTCTCACGCGGCCGGTCCACACGCGCCTGCTGCGCCGCCGTCTGGGCGTGCTGGCCCTGGCCGTCGCCGTGCCCGCCGTTGCCGCGCCGGTTGTGCGCGACGCGCCCCCGCAGATTGTCGCCGAAGCGCCCGCCGCCGCTTACGCCGCCGCCCCGCTCGATCCCGAATTCGCCGCCTGGGCCCCGGCTGCCGGTGCACCCACCGTATCGCTGGCAAGCGCGACGGACCTTACGACCGCACCTGACAAACTCGACACGCCGGCCGATCCCGGCCCCGCCGCGCGCGCCTTCATGGTGGGCGGCAGCTTCACCGATCGCATGCGCGCCGAGGAATGCCTGACCATGGCCATCTATTACGAGGCCGCCAGCGAAAGCACCGCAGGCCAGCAGGCGGTCGCGCAAGTGGTGATGAACCGGATGCGCCATCCCAGCTACCCCAACACCGTGTGCGGCGTGGTCTTCCAGGGCTCGCAGCGCAGCACCGGGTGCCAGTTCAGCTTCACCTGCGATGGCTCGCTGGCGCGCAAGCCGCAGGCCGCGTCATGGAACCGCGCCCGCCGCGTGGCCAGCGCCGCGCTCGGCGGCTTCGTGTTCGCGCCCGTCGGCCTCGCCACGCATTACCACACCACCGCGATCTATCCCTACTGGGCGCCCAGCCTGACCGTGGTCGGCACGATCGGCGCGCACCGCTTCTATCGCTGGAGCGGCGTGGCCGGGCGCTCCACCGCGTTCACCGCCGCCTACGCCGGGGGCGAGCCGCTGCCGGTGCGCAACTCTTCGGGCGCGACCACGCCGCTGGTGGGCCAACTGGGTGTGCCGCTGGTGCAGGTGTCGACCACGCCCGTGCTGGCAGGAGCCGATTCGTCGGGGCTGGTCCCGAGCCTTGCAGGTGCGCCTCCGCCCGCACCGGCCAGCCAGCCGATGCAAAGCCAGCTGTTCCCGCAATCGGGCGCGGTGCGCGAGGAATATGCCGGCAGCGGGGCCTGGCTCAGGCAGCCGTGACTTCCTCGGGCCGGGTCGCAAAGGTTCTGGAAACCATCTTGCCGAACCTTCGCTTAGGTGCCCGCGTGTAGAGCGACCTCGCGGTGCCGCAACGGCCCGCCCGCGAGAGCAGCAGGAGGCCGCCCACCCATGTCGATCCGTTTCGCCGCAGCCTTGCGTCCCGGTGCACCGCGCATGGCCCCGTCGCGGGTGCGCGCCGCCACCCGCCTCGCCGCCAACGACAATACGCTGCGCCAGATCCGCTCCGACGCGCTGCACGCCGCCTTGCATCATTTTGCCAAGCACGGCCTGTCTGCCGCACGCGTGGCGGGCGAGCAGGCGCAAGCCGCGCTGGCGGCGGGCGACCTGGACGGTCATGCATGGTGGCTCGACATTTGCCGCACGCTGGATCGCCGCACCGCCGCGCAAGTGGTCGGCAATCGCTAGGAATTCAAGGCCGTAAGCACTGCCTTAACCAAACGTTGAAGGCTGCGCGCTAGGTCCGTCCATTAGGCCATAGGAGTCGCACCTATCCACCGCCTGAAACAATTGCTGATCGAGGGCTTCGGCTTCGAGCGCCAGGACCTGCGGGTTCGTGCCGAACTGGCGCGCGCCGTCCAGGCGAGGCCAACTGGACTGCTGATCAGCTGCACTTGCGCCGCAATGGCAGGCGGCACGGCTGCTTATGTCACCCAGATCGAGCCGCTGAAGCTGACCGCCAGCCTGCTCGTCGTCGTAGCGCTGATCCGCGCGACGCTGACCCTGCTGCGCAGCAGGGCCACGGGGCGCACCCAGCAAGTGCTGCAGGCAACCTATCCGGTATTGTCGATGGCCTTTGCCGGCACCATCGGCACTTGTGCCGCGCTGTCGCTGGTGCTGCACGCGCCGCC
Source organism: Alteraurantiacibacter sp. (assembly GCA_039927835.1). Lineage (GTDB taxonomy): Bacteria > Pseudomonadota > Alphaproteobacteria > Sphingomonadales > Sphingomonadaceae > Alteraurantiacibacter. Next base: position 55,247 of record JBDSUF010000048.1, on the reverse strand, counting down.
CGATCTGCAGATACTGCTGGTCGGCTATGCCATGACCGTCGGCGCCGGGATCGCTGCGGGCAATGCCTCGCGCCCGCTGGTGGTGATCGGGCAAATGGTGCTGACCCTGCTCCCTATTGCGCTCGCCTGCCTGACCAGTGGCTCGCTGCCGCTGCTGGCGCTGGGCCTGATCTTGCCTTTGCTGATTGTGGCGCTGACCTTTCTCACCTTCGCCTTGTTCAACAGGCTGGCGCGGCAAGCGCGGACGGCGGCGGAAAGCGAGCAAATGGCGCTGCAATTGCGTGATCAGGCGCACACCGATCATGTCACGGGGATCGCCAGCCGCGCCGGGTTCGAAGTGGCCGCGCATGCCTTGCTCGCCGCCAGCAAGCCCGATGATCTGGTGGCGCTGTTCTGGCTGGACGTGCGGCGGCTCAAGGACGTTAACGACATGCTCGGCCATCAGGCGGGCGACGAGGTGCTTCGCAGCATGGCGAATCGCTTGCGCAAGCGAGCCCCCGAAGGCGCCCTGATCGCCCGTTTCGGCAGCGACGAATTCCTGCTGCTGGCGGGTTTTGCCAACCGCAAGCGGCTGGAAACGCTGGCCGGCCAGTTGAGCGCCGACATGGCCGCGCCGCTGCGCGTGGGCAACCAGCGGATCGAATGCGGTGCCTCGCTGGGGGTGGCGCTGATCGATGCGGCCTCGCCCGATCTCGACCGGCTGATGCAGCACGCCGACCTGGCGCTGTATTACGCCAAGTCCGCCGGCCAGAAACAGGTGTGCTTCTTCACTCCGGCGATGACCCGCGCACTGGTCCACCGCAAGGAGATGGAGGCCGAACTGCGCGCTGCGATCCAGCGTGACGAGCTGGCGATCTATTTTCAGCCGATCCTGGATCTGGCCACCGGGCGGATTCGCGCTTTCGAGGCGCTGGTACGCTGGTTCCACCCCGAAAAGGGTGAACTGTCGCCGGTCGATTTCATCCCGGTGGCGGAGGAGACAGGTCTGATCATCACGCTGGGCAACTGGATCACCCGCACCGCCGCGCGCGCCGCTGCCAACTGGCCGGACGACGTGCTGCTGGCGGTCAACCTGTCGCCGGTGCAGATCCACGCACCGGGCGCGGCGCTGGGCATCCTGGCCGCCTTGCGCGAGGCACGGCTGCCCGCAAGCCGTCTGGAACTGGAGGTGACCGAGAGCCTGTTCCTGCAAGACAACGACGCCACCGCGCTGTTCATGGACATGCTGGCAGCCGAAGGCGTGCGCTTCTCGCTCGACGATTTCGGCACCGGCTATTCCTCGCTGCATTACATCAGCAAGTATCCGTTCCGCACGATCAAGGTGGACCGCAGCTTCGTCTCCGGCCCCGACGTGGGGCGCAAGACCGATGCGATCATCCGCGCGGTGGCCGAAATGGGCACGACGCTGGGCATGGAGATCGTCGCCGAGGGCCTCGAAACCGCCGAGCAGGTGGATACGGTGCGCCGCGCCGGATGTACGCTGGGTCAGGGCTACCACTTCAGCCGCGCCGTGCCCGAACACCTCGCCTTGCGGCTGCTGGATGATGAGCGGACCGGCATGGCGGCCCTTCGGCGAGTGATTTAGAGCGGATTGAGGGCGGACAAAGTCACCCTCAGGCGCTCTCTATTGCTATTGCGAACTGTTATCAGAATTAACAGGTATTTACGCGCTTTTCGCGGTTGCAATGCGATTCGCACGCGCGTAGGGCGGCGGGGCATTTTGACGGCCTTGCCTCCCAAGCGGTGCGCGGAGTGGGCCATCCAGGACACCGCCTTTCGCGCCCGCACTGGTTCAAGGATAGGACCCTTCCCAAATGGCCCAAGAAACTTCGCGCAAGAAGATCGCCCTTATCGGTTCCGGCATGATCGGCGGCACGCTCGCCCACCTCGCCGCGAAGAAGGAAATGGGCGACATCGTCCTGTTTGACGTGGTTGAGGGCATTCCGCAGGGCAAGGCGCTGGACCTGTCCCAGTGCGGCCCGGTCGAAGGGTTCGACACGAAGATCACCGGCACCAACGACTATGCCGATATCGCCGGGGCCGATGTGATCATCGTCACCGCCGGTATCCCGCGCAAGCCGGGGATGAGCCGGGATGATCTTCTGGCTATCAACCTTGGCGTGATGAAGGCCGTGGGCCAAGGCATTGCCGCCAACGCGCCCGACGCTTTCGTGATCTGCATCACCAACCCGCTGGATGCGATGGTGTGGGCCTTGCGTGAGTTTTCCGGCCTGCCGCATAACAAGGTGGTCGGCATGGCAGGCGTGCTGGACAGCGCGCGCTTTGCCACCTTCCTGGCGTGGGAGTTTGGCGTTTCGGTGAAGGACGTAAACGCCTTCGTGCTGGGCGGCCACGGCGATACCATGGTGCCGGTGCTGGAATATTCCACCATCAGCGGCGTGCCGGTGACTGACCTTGTGAAGATGGGCAAGTCCTCGAAGGCGCGGCTGGATGAGATCGTCGCCCGCACCCGCGCGGGCGGCGGCGAGATCGTCGGCCTGCTCAAGACCGGCTCGGCCTATTACGCCCCCGCCACCAGCGCCATCGCCATGGCCGAAGCCTACCTGGGTGACCAGAAGCGCATTCTACCCTGCGCGGTCTATGTTGACGGCCAGTACGGCCTCGACGGCCTCTATGTCGGCGTGCCGGTGGTGATCGGCGCAGGCGGCGCGGAAGAGGTGATCGAGATTGCTTTGGATGATGAAGGCAAGGCGAACTTCGCAGTCAGCGTTGAGGCGGTGAAGGAGCTGCTGGTGGCGTGCAAAGCGATTGACGGCTCGCTGGGGTGAGCTGGTGAAGCGCGCGCTTCTTGCTCTGATCCCGCTGCTGTCAACGGGAGCGATGTGGGCACCCACTCCGGGAACTCCAGAGGAGTTCGCGGCGGCGGCGACCGCGTGCATGGAAGTGCAGAACGGATCAGCCATGGAAAGCTCGAAACTGCGTGACAGAGGGTTTATTCAATCCGAACCTCCCGCTGAGTTGCACGGGTTTGTCGAAATCTACCAAGCTCCCAATACGTTTATTCCAATTACCGTCGACAATCGAAATAATGTTTGTGCCGTCGCATGGGTTGCGGAAATTGACGACAGCAACCCGGATCTTTCCTTGAGAGTATATGATTCCATTAAAGCGCGCGTCGCTCAGGATTTTCCAAATACTCAGCTAGGTTCGACGAGGATAGACGGAAACCGCACGACCCATTCGCTTTTCGCAGGCCCGATTATCACATCATTTATGGTTGATTCTGAAGAAGGCATTGTAACTTTTACCTTCTCGGCTTTGCACGCAACTCGGCTACCTCCCCCTTCTTCCTGATACTTGAAGGAATCGCATCTCCAATGTCCATCCTCGTCAACAAGCACACCAAGGTCATCACGCAAGGCATGACCGGGCAAACCGGCACTTTCCATACCGAGCAGGCGCTCGCCTATGGCACGCAGATGGTCGCGGGCGTGACCCCCGGCAAGGGCGGCACCACGCACATCGGACTGCCGGTGTTCAACACCGTGGCGCAGGCCGCGCAGGAAACCGGCGCCACTGCATCGGTGATCTATGTGCCGCCGCCCTTCGCCGCAGATTCCATCCTCGAGGCGATCGACGCCGGGATTGAGCTGATCGTGGCGATTACCGAGGGCATTCCGGTGATGGATATGATCAAGGTGAAGCGCGCGCTGACCGGCACCAGCAGCCGCCTGATCGGCCCCAACTGCCCCGGTGTGCTGACTCCGGACGAGTGCAAGATCGGCATCATGCCGGGCAAGATCTTCAAGAAGGGCAGCGTGGGCGTGGTCTCGCGTTCGGGCACGCTGACTTATGAAGCCGTGTTCCAGACCACCCAGATCGGCCTTGGCCAGACCACCGCAGTCGGCATCGGCGGCGATCCGGTGAACGGCACCAACTTCATCGACGTGCTGGACCTGTTCCTCGACGATCCCGAGACCGAGTCGATCATCATGATCGGCGAAATCGGCGGTTCGGCCGAGGAAGAAGCCGCCGCTTTCATCAAGGCCGAGGCCGCCAAGGGCAGAGCCAAGCCGATGGTCGGCTTCATCGCCGGTCGCACGGCTCCTCCGGGCCGCCGCATGGGCCATGCGGGCGCCATCGTTTCGGGCGGCCAGGGCGGCGCGGACGACAAGATCGCGGCGATGGAGGCAGCGGGCATCCGTGTGGCCACCTCACCTTCGGAACTGGGCACCACGCTGGACGCTCTGCTCAAAGAGCTGGCGTAACAGCAAGGACCTGCCGTCATGGGTAACGAAGCACAGCAATTCCTCCCTGAGATCGAGGGACAGGACGGCCCGCAACCTGGACCTTCGTGGGCCAATCCGCGCTGGCCGCTGACCGATGGCGCCGATGCGTCGGGCGCGATGGACCCCACCGCCATGCGCGTGGTGGTGGAGCAGGCCGCCGCCAAGACTGGCAAGGCACTCGACCCTGCGGCAATAACGCAAGCCGCCGATGCCTCCATCCGGGCGATGATGCTGGTGCGCACCTTCCGCGTGCGCGGCCATCTGGCAGCCGATCTCGATCCGCTGGGCCTGACCAAGCAGGAAATCCCCGCCGATCTGACGCCCGAGTACCACGGCTTTGCCGGGGCCGCGCTCGATCAGCAGGTCTATCTCGGCGGTGTGCTGGGGTTCGAATGGTCGACCGTGCGCGCGCTGGTGGAGACGCTGCGCAAGAACTATTGCGGCCACGTTGGTCTCGAATACATGCACATCGCCGATGTGGAGGAACGCCGCTTCCTGCAGGATCGGATCGAGGGGCAGGACAAGGTTATCCAGTTCACCAAGGAGGGCAAGAAGGCCATCCTGCAGGCGGTGATCCGCGGCGAGGAATACGAGAAGTTCCTCGGCAAAAAGTACGTCGGCACCAAGCGTTTCGGTCTCGACGGCGGCGAATCGATGATCCCGGCGCTGGAAGCCGTGATCAAGTACGGCGGCACGCTGGGCGTGCGCGAGATTGTCTATGGCATGTCCCACCGCGGCCGGCTGAACGTGCTCGCGAACGTGATGGCCAAGCCCTACAAGGTGATCTTCCACGAGTTTTTCGGCGGCAGCGCCAACCCGGATGACGTGGGCGGATCGGGCGACGTGAAGTACCACCTGGGCACCAGCACCGACCGTGAGTTCGACGGCATCAAGGTGCACATGTCGCTGGTCCCCAACCCCTCGCACCTCGAAGCCGTCAACCCCGTGGTGCTGGGCAAGGTGCGCGCGCAGCAGGCGGTGCAGGACGATTTGTCCAAGCACGAGAAGGTGCTGCCGGTGCTGCTCCACGGCGATGCCGCCTTTGCCGGGCAGGGTGTTGTGTGGGAGTGCCTGGGCCTTTCCGGCGTGCGCGGTTACAACACTGGTGGCTGCCTGCACTTCGTGATCAATAACCAGATCGGTTTCACCACCAGCCCGCAATTCGCCAGATCGTCCCCCTACCCCTCGGACGTCGCCAAGGGCATCCAGGCGCCGATCCTCCATGTCAACGGCGACAATCCCGAAGCGGTGACCTTCGCCTGCAAGCTGGCGATCGAGTTCCGCCAGATGTTCAAGCGCGATATCGTGATCGACATGTGGTGCTATCGCCGCTTCGGCCACAACGAGGGCGACGAGCCGAGTTTCACCCAACCGCTGATGTACGACAGCATCCGCAGCCACGGCCGCGTGTCGGAGATCTACTCCGCGCGCCTCGAGGCAGAAGGCGTGATCGACGCCAGCGGCGCCGAGCAGATGCGCGCCGATTTCAACGCGCACCTCGAAGAGGAATTCGAGGCCGGCAAAGGCTATAAGGCAAACGAAGCGGACTGGTTCGGCGGTCGCTGGAGCGGGCTGCACAAGCCTGCCGATCCTGAAACCGCGCGGCGCAACGTCGATACCGCGATCAGCCCCAAGCTGTTTGAGAGCCTCGGCCGCACGCTGACCACGGTGCCCGAGGGGCTGACCGTGCACAAGACGCTCGGCCGCGTGCTCGACGCCAAACGCGAGATGTTCACCAGCGGCACCGGGTTCGACTGGGCGACCGCAGAAGCCCTCGCCTTCGGCTCCCTCGTTTCCGAAGGCTTTGGCGTGCGCTTGTCCGGTCAGGACAGCGGGCGCGGCACCTTCAGCCAGCGTCACGCCATCTGGGTCGACCAGACCGACGAGCACAAGTACATCCCGCTGACCACGCTGCCGCACGGCAAGTTCGAGGTCTACGACAGCGTGCTCAGCGAATTCGGCGTGCTCGGGTTCGAGTACGGGTTCGCCGGGGCCGATCCCAAGACGCTGGTGCTGTGGGAAGCGCAGTTCGGTGATTTCGCCAATGGCGCGCAGGTCATCATCGACCAGTTCATCGCCAGCGGAGAGGCCAAGTGGCTGCGCGCCAACGGGCTGGTGCTGCTGTTGCCGCATGGCTTCGAGGGCCAGGGGCCGGAGCACTCGAGCGCCCGGCTGGAGCGGTTCCTGCAACTGTGCGCCGATGACAACATCCAAGTGTGCAACATCACCAGCCCGGCCAACTATTTCCATGCGCTGCGCCGCCAGATGCTGCGCCCGTTCCGCAAGCCGCTCGTCATCATGACGCCCAAGAGCCTGCTGCGACACCCGTCGGCCAAGAGCGATGCGTGGCGCTTCACGGGTGAAAGCCACTTCATGCGCATCCTCTCGGACAAGGCCGAGATTGCCGAGGACAAGGTTAAGCGGCTGGTGCTGTGCAGCGGCAAGGTCGCCTATGACCTGCTGGACAAGCGCGATGCCGAGGGGCTGGACGATGTTTCGGTGGTCCGGCTGGAGCAGCTCTATCCGTTCCCGGGCGAACCGCTGGCCGCACGGCTGAAGCGGATGACCGCGCTGGAAAGCGTGGTCTGGTGTCAGGAGGAGCCGAAGAACAACGGCGCCTGGTTCTTCGTCGACAGCCGCATCGAGGATGCGCTGACCGCCGCCGGGCACAAGGGCAAACGCCCCGTCTATGCCGGCCGCAAGGCCAGTGCCTCGCCCGCCACCGGCTTTGCCGCCACTCACATCGCCCAGCAGGCGGCGCTCGTCGCCGATGCGCTGGGCATCACCCCGGCCAAGAACAAGGCCTGAGGAAACACGCACATGGCCATTGAAGTCAAAGTCCCCGCGCTGGGCGAATCCGTCACCGAAGCCACGCTTGGCGAATGGCTGAAGCAGCCCGGTGAGGCGGTGAAAGCCGATGAGCCGATCGCCAGCCTGGAGACCGACAAGGTCGCGATCGAGGTGCCCGCGCCAGTCGCCGGCATCCTGTCGCAGCACATGGTCGCGGTGGGCACCACGGTGAATGTGGGCGCGGTGATCGCGCTGCTCGAAGCTGGCGCGACGACGGCGGCGGTGGCGGCATCTGCTGCTCCGGCTGCGACGCCTGCCCCATCGCCCGCTCCAGCCCCCGCTCCGGCCCCCGCACCTTCCGCCGACGCTGACCTCACCCTGTCCCCCGCCGTGCGCCGCGCGGTGCTGGAAAACGGCGTCGACCCCTCGACCATCAAGGGCACCGGCAAGGATGGCCGCCTGACCAAGGAAGACGTGCTCGCCGCCGCGCAGGCCAAGAAGGCCGCGCCTGCTCCATCCGCCAGCGCTCCCGCTGCTGCTCCCGCTGCCACCGGCGAGCGCGCCGAGGAACGCGTGAAGATGACGCGGCTGCGCCAGACCATCGCCCGCCGCCTGAAGAGCGCGCAGGAAGAAGCCGCCCTCCTGACCACGTTCAACGATGTGGACATGACCGCGGTGATCGCCGCGCGCGAGGCGTACAAGGATACTTTTGCCAAGAAGCACGGCATCAAGCTGGGCTTCATGAGCTTCTTCGCCAAGGCCAGCTGCCTTGCCTTGAAGGACGTCCCCTCGGTCAACGCCCGCATCGAAGGCGACGAGATCGTCTATCACAAGTACGTCGATCTTTCGGTGGCGGTCTCCGCTCCCAACGGGCTGGTGGTGCCGGTGGTCCGCAACGTGGACACGATGAGCTTCGCCGAAATCGAGCAGGCCATCGCGGGCTATGGCCAGAAGGCCAAGGACGGCGCGCTGACCATGGCCGATATGACCGGCGGCACCTTCACCATCAGCAACGGTGGCGTGTTCGGCAGCCTGATGAGCACACCGATCATCAACCCGCCGCAGAGCGCCGTGCTCGGCCTCCACCGCATCGAGGACCGCCCCGTGGCGCGCAATGGCCAGGTGGTGATCCGCCCGATGATGTACATCGCGCTGAGCTATGACCACCGCCTGATCGACGGCCGCGAGGCGGTGACGGCGCTGAAGATCATCAAGGATGCGATCGAGGACCCGATGCGGTTGCTGATCGATTTGTGAGGCTATACTCCCACCCTTCGTCATTCCCGCGGAAGCGGGAATCCAGTCGGGGGATGGAACTGGATCCCCGCTTTCGCGGGGATGACGAGGTTTAAGACACATGGCTGACTACGATTTCGACGTCCTGATCATCGGTTCCGGCCCCGGCGGCTATGTCGCGGCCATCCGCGCGGCGCAGTTGGGCTTGCGCACCGCCTGCGTGGAAAGCCGCGCGACGCTGGGCGGAACCTGCCTCAACGTCGGGTGCATTCCATCGAAGGCCATGCTCCACGCATCCGAGTTCTACGATGCCGCCGCCAACGGCACGATGGCCAGCCTGGGCGTGGAGGTGACGCCCAAGCTCAACCTTCCCGCCATGCACGCGCAGCGGATCGACGCCGTGGACCAGCTGACCAAGGGCATCGCCTTCCTGTTCAAGAAGAACAAGGTCACCTGGCTGCAGGGCCACGCCAGCTTCGTCGATGCCCATACCGTTGCGGTGAACGGCCAGAACCACTCCGCGCACGAGGTGGTCATCGCCACCGGCTCCCGCGTCACCCCGCTGCCGGGCGTCGAGGTCGATAACGCCAAAGGCATAGTAGTCGATTCCACCGGCGCGCTCGAACTGGCCAAGGTGCCTGAAACGATGGTGGTCATCGGTGGCGGCGTGATCGGACTGGAACTGGGCAGCGTGTGGCGCCGTCTGGGGGCCAGGGTCATCGTGGTCGAATACCTCGACCAGCTGCTGCCCGGCATGGACGGCGACGTGCGCAAGGAAGCCGCCAAGATCTTCGCCAAGCAAGGGATGGAACTGCGCCTGTCGACCAAGGTCACCGGCTGCACCGTCAAGGGCAAGCAGGCCACGCTGACCGTCGAGCCATCTGCGGGCGGCGCGTCCGAAACGCTGACCGCCGATTGTGTGCTGGTAGCGATCGGTCGCAAGCCCAACACCGAAGGGCTGAACCTGGCCGCCATCGGGCTCGAGCCAAACAAGCGCGGCCAGATCGAGGTCGATCACGAATTCCGCACGTCAGTCGATGGTGTGCGCGCCATTGGCGATGTGGTCCCCGGCCCGATGCTGGCGCACAAGGCCGAGGACGAGGGCATCGCGGTCGCCGAATGGATCGCGGGCGAGACGGGGATCGTTAATCACGCGCTGATCCCCGGCGTGGTCTACACCTGGCCCGAAATCGCCGGCGTGGGCCTGACCGAGGAAGCGGCGCGCGAACAGGGCGAGATCAAGGTCGGCAAGTTCCCGATGGCCGCCAACAGCCGCGCCAAGACCAACCACGAGCCCGACGGCTTTGTGAAGGTGATCGCCGATGCCGCCACCGACAAGGTGCTGGGCGTGTGGTGTATCGCCTCGGTGGCCGGGACGATGATTGCGCAAGCCACCCAAGCGATGGAATTCGGCGCCTTGTCCGAGGACATCGCCTACACCTGCCACGCCCATCCGACGCATTCCGAGGCGATCAAGGAAGCGGCGATGGCGGTGCGCGGCAAGCCGATCCATATGTGATGGCAGGCGAGGCAACTCCGGCGGCGGAGGCCGAGGACGTTCTCGGCTTTTGGCTCGATGACGTTCCGGCGAGCAAGCGCTTCATCCAGGACGATGCGCTGGATGGCGAGGTCGCGCAGCGCTTCGGCAGCCTTCACGCAAGCCTGTCGCAAGGCGTGCCCGCTTCGTGGCAAACCGCACCCCGCCCCATGCTGGCGGCTATCGTGGTGCTCGACCAGTTCAGCCGAAATCTGTTCCGAAATGACCGGCGCGCCTTCGCACAGGATGCAAGGGCGGTCGCCCTCGCGCGGACAGCGATCGATAGCGGCTTCGATCAGGGCATGAGCAGCAACGAGAAGCAGTTTCTCTATATGCCGTTCATGCATTCCGAACGGCTGGCCGATGTCGAGCGATCCATCGTCCTGATGCACGATGTTGGCCTGGACGATGCCGAAGCCTTTGCCCGCCGCCACGCCGCCGTCATCGCCCGCTGTGGCCGCTACCCTTCGCGCAACGCAGCGTTGGGTCGTGAGACGACGCCGGCGGAGGCCGCCTTCCTGGCTGACAATCCGATGGGTTTCTGAGATGACCCTCTCCCCCTTCCACCTTGCCTTTCCGGTGCATGACCTGGCTGTGGCGCGGGCGTTCTGGGGCGACTTGATGGGTTGCCCGGAAGGCCGCTCGTCCGAGCAGTGGGTCGATTTCAACTTCATGGGCCACCAGATCGTCACCCACCTCGTCCCCGGTTGCGATCAGCGGGATGAGGCCAGTAACCCGGTTGATGGCCACGGCGTGCCGGTGCCGCATTTCGGCGTCGTGCTGGGCATGGACGAATGGCAGGCGCTGGCCGACCGGCTCACCGCTGCGGGCACAGACTTCGCGATTGCCCCCTACATCCGCTTCAAGGACCAGCCGGGCGAGCAGGCGACGATGTTCTTCCGCGATCCCAGCGGCAATGCCATCGAGATGAAGGCCTTCGCCGACCGCTCCAAGCTGTTCGCCACCACCTGAACGCGCTAAGGCCGCCGCATGGCTCGTCGAACACTCATGCAGCGCTTCGCCAAGTGGCATATCTGGCTGGGCTGGCTGGTGGGCGTGCCCATGCTACTATGGACCGTCAGCGGTCTGGTCATGGCGGCAAGACCCATCGAGGACGTGCGCGGCGAGGCCCTGCTGGCCCAGACGGCGCCCATCGCCACGCACGGGCTGGTGTTTCCGGCTGACAAGATCGGCCCCGTCACCTCACTGGCTCTGGTGCAGCAAGTCGACGGCCCCGCCTGGATCGTCACCGAACCGGGCGGCGGCCGCTATCGCTATTCGGCGCGCGACGGCTCGCTGATCCCGCCGGTCATCGCCAGCGAGGCGCAGCGCATTGCCGAAAATGCCTGGGCGGGCGAGGCTGAGCTTGCCAGCATCACCTACTTCCCCGCCGATCTCTCGCCGACCGACCTGCGCGGGGGGTTCGATGTCTGGCAGGCGCATTTCGCCGATGGCACCAACCTCTACATGCGCGCCGACACCGGCGAGATCGTTGCCACGCGCACCGGCTGGTGGCGGATCTATGACTTCATGTGGGGCCTGCACATCATGGACCTGCAGACGCGCGAGGATACCTCGCACCCGGTGCTGATCGTGTTTGCGGCGCTGGGCGTGCTGGGCTCGCTGCTCGGCTGCGCTCTGCTGTTCCGGCGGCGCAAGGCACGGGTCAAGGGGTCCTGACCGTAATGATCGTGGCCCTGCCCGTGGTCCCCGCCTGGCTTGATCTGGGTGCTACGGCGGTCTTCGCGCTCAGCGGCGCGCTGGTCGCCTTGAGGCTGCGACAGACGCTGGTCACGGCTACATTCTTCGCCATTGTCACCGGCCTTGGCGGGGGCACGATCCGTGACCTGCTGCTCGACGCGCCGGTGTTCTGGCTGCGCGATCCGTGGATCGCCACCGTAGCGCTGGGCGCTGCGCTGCTCGCCTGGTTCACACCGCGCCGCTGGTGGGAGCGGCAGGCGCTCGAATGGGTCGACGCTGCGGGCCTGGCCATGTTCGCCGTGCTGGGAACCGCCAAGGCGCTCGCCTTCGGAGTCGCCCCGGTGCCTGCGGTGGTGCTGGGAGTGATCTCGGGCTGCGCGGGCGGGATCGTGCGCGACATGGTGGCGGGTGTGCCGTCGATCATCATGCGTCCGGAACTCTACGTCACCGCCGCCGCGCTCGCCGCCGGGCTGACGGCCTTGCTGACCTGGTTCGCCTTGCCCGACGCCGCCACGTGGTCAATTGCCGCCGCCGCAGGATTTGCCCTGCGGCTTGCGGCGATCACGTGGAATATCAAGCTGCCCGCATACTCGCGCGGATAGCGCAAAGGCTCAGCCGCCGAGGCTGTCCTCATAGCCTTCCTCGCCCGGCAGCGGGCCGCCCGGATAGGCCGGCTTCGGGCCATTTTCGAGATCGGCATCGACTGCGGCAGGAACAACAGCGCCCGGCTGGCGGACATCCTGCTGGCCCACGCTGGCCCGCGCGCTGAGATAGGCGTCGTCGCTCCACTGGGCATCGCCCGTCGCTGGAGCATCGGCCGCCGCATAGCCGTCGCCGATGTCGATCGCGCGGATACGCCCCTCGTTGTCGAGCCGGCAGCTGAATGCCCCGCCGCCGTCGAGCGAACCATCGACCCGCCAGCCGCTGGCATCGCGCGAGGCATTGTCGACGCTGCCGACGCGGTCGTCGCCGCGTTCCACCTGGTTGACGCACATGTTCACCGCGCTGTTGATCCCGCCCTCGCCCCAACGCGACTCCCGGCGCTCGCCGTAACGGGCGCTGTCACGCTCACGCACAGGGCGGTCGCGATAAACCTCGCGACTGCTGGTGCGGTTCTGGTTGCTGGCGGCACTGGCGATGGCCACGACCGCGCCCAGAATGGCGATCCCGGCAATGGCGTCACCGGTGCGCAGATGGTCGCCACCATGGCGACGATAGCGGTTGTAGCCCCACCCGTGGCCGAACACGTCACCCGCGTGGCTGTCGTACTGGCCATAGCTGTCGATCCCGGCAGCGGGCGCGACGGCAGCAGCGGCGGGCAGTTGCGCTGCGGCAACCGGCGCGGACAACAGACCAATAGCGGCAAAAGTGGCGACAGAAGCAGCGGCCAGGCGACCAAAAGCGATCATGGCAAAACCCTTATGCGAAAGGCCCCGGCAAAGGGGCGGTAATCGAGTGGCTTAATAGTGATAGGCGGCCCAGGCTTGCATTAGCCTGAACCGCCCATCGCTTACTGGCAACGCTTCATCAGCGACGCGTGTTGAGACCGTCGAAGTCGATACTGGTCACTTGGCCACGGCGATAATCGCAGTAGAAGCGGGCGGTATCGGTCCGGCGGTTGCTGTTCCAGCCGCGACCGCCATAGCGCTGCTGCACCTGGATCGTGCCGGTAACCTCGAAGCCGCCGCGTTCACGATCGATGTCGCGGATGCGGGTCACGTCGGCACGGCCACCGCCATAGCGTTCGGCCTGGTTCTCGGCAGCACGGATGCACTGGCTGACCGCCCGCTCGGGGTTGCCGCCGCGGCCATAATTGCGCCCCGAACGGTAATCGTACCAGCCCTGGCCACGACCGTCCCAGTTGCGATCGCGGTAGCCGCCGCTGCGGTAATCATCGTTGCGGTAGCCGCCGCTGCGGTAATCATCGTTGCGGTAATCGCGGTCACGATAATCGTCATTGCCATTGCGGTAGTCGCGGTCACGATAGTCGTCATCGCCATAGCGGTAATCGCGGTCACCGTTGTTGTAATCGCGGTTGTTGTTGGCAGCTGCGGCCACGGCAGCGATGCCGCCAAGGACCAGCGCCCCGGCAACAATGGTGCCAGTGCTGACGTGATCGCGGTCACGGTCGCCATAGCGATCCTGCGCCGCTGCGGGAGCAGCCGAGCCCACCGCCATCGCAAGCGTAGCGACGGTCCCGATCAGCGATTTGGTAAGGGTCTTCATCAGGCTTCTCCTCGAACTCGGTCGGCAACTTCGCCGTCCATGTATGAGGGTCTAGGCTGATCGGCGTGAGGCGAGCCTGAACTCGGCTGTTAGCAAATGTTCAGATTTGTACAGACTTTGCTGAATAATCAGTCAGGGGTGGCGAGCCCGGCCCAGAAGGCGAGGAAGCTCATGATATCCGCTGCCTCCGCAATCGCCTTGTCGGTCGGCTTGCCCGAACCGTGGCCCGCGCGCGTCTCGATGCGGATCAGCTGCGGGCGCTCGCCCAGCCCTGCTGCCTGCAATGCAGCGGTGTACTTGAAGCTGTGGCCGGGCACCACGCGGTCATCGGTGTCGGCGGTGGTCACCAGCAAAGCCGGATAATCGACCCCGGAACGGATGTTGTGCAGCGGGGAATAGGCGCGCAGCACGCGAAAGTCTGCCTCGCGGTCAGGATAGCCGTAATCGTCCACCCAATAGCGACCGGCGGTCCACCGGTCGAACCGCAGCATGTCCATCACGCCTACGGCCGCATTGCCTGCCGCGAACAGGTCGGGCCGCTGGTTGGCCACCGCGCCGACCAGCAGGCCGCCGTTCGAGCCGCCCTGGATGGCGAGGCCGCCTGCCGGGGTCACGCCCTCGGCGATCAGGAACTCGCCTGCCGCGATGAAATCATCGAACACGTTCTGCTTGTTGGCCAGGCGTCCACCATCGTGCCACGCCTTGCCGTACTCGCCGCCGCCACGAATGTTGGCCAGCGCATAGGCCCCGCCCGCTTCGACCCAGGCGATGCGGCTGGCGGAGAACCCCGGTGTGAGCGACACGTCGAAGCCGCCATAGCCGTAAAGCAGCGTCGGCACCGCCTGCCCGCTTTCCGCAATATCGCGCCGCCGCATCAGGAACATGGGCACGCGGGTGCCATCCTTGCTGGTAAAGAAGCGCTGCTCGACCACGAAGCGCGCGGGATCAAAGGCTAGTTGGGGTTCGGCAAAAGTGCTCCGCTCACCGGTGGCCATGTCGAGGCGATAGATCGTTGGTGGACGGTTGAAGCTGGTAAAGCTGTAGAAAGTCTCGGAGTTGCCCGGCTCGCCGCTGAAGCCGCCCAGGCTGCCGATCCCTGCCAGCTCAACTTCGCCAGCGGGCGCGCCGTCGAGCGTGAATATCCGCGCGGCGCTGCTGGCATCGCGCAGGTAGGTCAGCACCAGCTTGTCACCGACGACCGACGCGCCATCGATTGGCTGGTCGGTCTCGGCCACGACTTCGGTCCACTGCGCGTCAGGTTCGGCCAGATCGATTCCCACTACCTTGTACAGCGGCGCGTCCCTGTTGGTCTGGACCCACAGCTTGCTGCCGATGGAATCGATCACGCCCCAGTAATTGTCGAACCCGCTGACCAGCGTGCGTGTTGCCCAGCCCTGCGTTGGCCGCGCGGCAAGGTCGATCACGCGCAGCTCATAGCGTGCATCGGTGCCCTTGCTGCTGGTGATGACCGCCCAGCGGCCGTCGCTGGTGACGCTGGCGCCATGGCCCACGTCGGGGTCGGCGGGCGTCGAATAGACCAGCTCGTCGGCCGATCGCGGCGTGCCGAGCCGGTGGAAATACACCGCCTGGTTGTAATTGAGCGCCTGGAAATCCTCGCCCTCCGCCGGTTCGGGGAAGCGCGAGTAGAGGAAGCCCTCCTCACCCACCCAGGCGAGCGAGGTGAACTTGGCCCAGCGGATCTCGTCGCCCAATGGCTGCTGCGTGGTGACATCGAGCACGCGCAGGATGCGCCAGTCGGTGCCGCCGTCCTGCACGCTGTACAGCAGCTTGGAGCCATCGTTCGACGGCAGCCATCCATCGAGCGCGGTAGCCCCGTCCTGCGCCCAGCTGTTCGGATCGAGCAGCAGCCGCTGCTCGCCGTCCAGCCCGTCACGCACATAGAGCGGGCTCTGGTTCTGCAGGCCGGAGTTGAAGGTGTAGAAATAGCGCCCACCGCGCTCATACGGCGTGGAGTAGCGCGCGAAGTCGAAGATCTCGCCCACCCGTTGGCGGAACCACTCGCGGCCCGGCAATTGCGCGAGGTAGGCATCGGTGACGGCGTTCTGCCGCGCCACCCAGTCAGCCACCTCGGGATTGTTGCGGACGTCGTCCTCGAGCCAGCGATACGGATCGGCCACGGTCTCGCCGAACAGGGTTTCGACTTGCATTTCGTCGTGGCGGGTCGCGGGATAAGTGGGTGCGGTCATATCCTGCGCGATAGCAGGCATAGACCCGGCGGCAAGCAGGCAGAACGCGGCAATCCGCAAGGCAAACGACATGGGCAGGGGTTCTCTGTGCGACCAGTGTGGTTGCCGATGTAACCACGAATGCCCGCCGCGCAACCGCAATGCAAAAGGCCGGAGCATTGCTGCCCCGGCCCTTCGGTTGTCTCGGTTCAGGCGACGCGATCAGGCGTCGGCGAAATCCGCGTTCACCGGGCCACTGTCCTGGCCCTTGGCGGCTTCGTCGCGGTCGACCAGCTCGATCACGGCGATCGGGGCGGCGTCCGAGGCGCGGAAGCCGGCCTTGATGATGCGGGTGTAGCCGCCTTCGCGGGTGGCGTAGCGGGTGGCCAGCGTATCGAACAGCTTCACCAGCTGCGCATCGTCGAGCATCCGGGCGTGCGCCAGGCGGCGGTTCGACAGGCCGCCACGCTTGGCCAGCGTGATCAGCTTTTCGACGTAGGGGCGCAGTTCCTTGGCCTTGGCGACCGTGGTGGTGATCTGCTCGTGCTTGATGAGGGCAGCGGCCATGTTGCGGAACAGCGCTGTGCGATGCCCCGACTTGCGGCTGAGCTTGCGGCCTGAATGACGATGGCGCATTTCTGGTACTCCGTTCGTAGGGGGGCCGTATCAGGTACCCCGGTCCTGGTGGCGCTTTGGGCGGCCACCTACGCCCTGAAACGGCAACCCCGACCACTGGCCGGGGAGCCTTGAGTCAAATCAGCCGAGCAATTCCTGCTCGAGCTTCTTGGCCATTTCCTCGATGTTCTCGGGCGGCCAGCCAGGAATGTCCATGCCCAGGCGCAAGCCCATCGAGCTGAGGACTTCCTTGATCTCGTTGAGCGACTTGCGACCGAAGTTCGGCGTGCGCAGCATCTCGGCTTCGGTCTTCTGGACCAGGTCGCCGATGTAAATGATGTTGTCGTTCTTGAGGCAGTTGGCCGAACGCACCGACAGTTCCAGTTCGTCGACCTTCTTGAGCAGGTAACGGTTGAGCTGGTTGGTGTCGCTCTCCTGCGGCTCGGCAGCCATGCCGATCATCGGGCCCGACGAGGAGGGGATGCCATCCTCGAAGTGCACGAACAGCGAGAGCTGGTCCTGCAGGATGCGCGCGGCATAGGCCACGGCATCTTCCGGGGTCACCGTGCCATCGGTCTCGACCGTCAGGCTCAGCTTGTCGAAGTCCAGTTCCTGGCCAACGCGGGCGTTATCGACCTTGTAGCTGACCTGCTTGATCGGCGAGTACAGCGAATCGATCGGGATCAGCCCGATCGGCGCATCGACCGGACGGTTCGACACGGCGGGGACATAGCCCTTGCCGGTGTCGGCGGTCAGTTCCATGTTCACCGTGGCACCCTCGTCGAGGTTGCAGATGACCAGTTCGGGGTTGAGCACTTCGATGTCACCGGTCACGGCGATGTCGCCGGCCTTGACCTCGCCCGGGCCGGTGGCCGAGAGCTGCAGGCGCTTGGGGCCTTCGCCTTCCATGCGCAGGGCAATCTGCTTCACGTTTAGGACGATGTCGGTCACGTCCTCGCGCACGCCGGCCAGCGAGCTGAATTCGTGCAGCACGTTTTCGATGCGGATCGAGGTGATCGCGGCACCCTGCAAGGACGACAGCAGCACGCGGCGCAGCGAGTTGCCGAGCGTCAGGCCATAGCCCCGCTCGAGCGGCTCGGCGATGAAGGTGGCCTTGCGCTTTTTGTCGCCGCCTTCCTTCAGTTCGAGGCTGTTGGGCTTCTTGAGTTCCTGCCAGTTCTTGATGTTGACGGACATGGACTTCCCCTAAAGGTTTGTTTTGGCAGCAAGGGCCTCAGCGCTGATCTCAGGCTGCGGCCGATGCGAATGACTTTTGCAAGGACACCGGAGAGCTCGTCCGGCAGCCTCGCGGCAGGTTCACGTCAGACGCGGCGGCGCTTGGAAGGCCGGACCCCGTTGTGCGGGATCGCCGTCACGTCGCGGATGGAGGTGATGGTGAAACCCACCGCCTGCAGCGCGCGCAGAGCACTTTCGCGGCCCGAACCCGGACCCTTGATTTCCACTTCCAGCGTGCGGACGCCGTGCTCGGCGGCCTTCTTGCCGGCATCGTCCGCAGCAACCTGGGCGGCATAGGGCGTTGACTTGCGGCTGCCCTTGAAGCCCATCGCGCCGGCGCTGGACCAGCTGATGGCGTTGCCCTGTGCGTCGGTGATGGTGATCATGGTGTTGTTGAAGCTGGCGTTGACGTGCGCCACACCACTGCTGATATTCTTCTTGTCGCGCCGCTTAATGCGGTTTGGTTCGCGTGCCATCTGTCGTATCCTTGTCTGTCGGGAAGAAGGGAAAAGCGCGGGGAATGTTCCCCTGGCTTACTTCTTCTTGCCGGCGATCGGCTTGGCCTTGCCCTTGCGGGTGCGGGCGTTGGTGTGCGTGCGCTGACCGCGAACGGGCAGGCCTTTGCGATGACGCAGGCCGCGATAGCAGGCGAGGTCCATCAGGCGCTTGATGTTCATCGCGGTGTCGCGACGCAGGTCGCCTTCCACGGTGACATCGGCGTCGATAGTTTCACGGATCTGCAGCACTTCGGCGTCGCTGAGGTCCTGGACGCGGCGGGCATGATCGATGCCCAGCTTGTCGGCGATCTTCTTCGCGGTGGTGGGACCAATACCGTGAATGTAGGTGAGCGCGACAATAACGCGCTTGTTGGTGGGGATGTTTACCCCGGCAATACGAGCCACTTAAATCTCCTGCTCCACAGGGGAGAAATGCCGACTTGCGAAGGCGCCCCTATCTCATAGCGTTGAACCATTCGCCTGACGGCAATCGGGCCGGATGGCGCGCAATTGTGGCTGCCGCCTGCCGGACCGGTTTGCCGATTAAACGAATGAAGGCGCCACCTAGGACGATTCGGCCACGTCGTCAACCCTTGCATCAAGCGCGCAAAGGAGCCTTGGGAAATTCCCATGGCTCTGACCAACGACCTCTTATCACGCCTGTCTTAGCGCTTTTTGGCGGCAAGGTCAAAAGCCGAGTTTTGCTCTCAATCCGCTGCCGCCAGATGCGCCTGCAACCGCGCCATCTGCTCGCCGACCACGCCGTCCACCGCGGGTGCCAGGCTGGTCAGCGGATAGCGGGCATAGCCGCCGACGACGTACGTCCAACTGAATTTCGTGCCAGTCGTGTCCGCGGAAGGCGAGAGCGCGATCGTCAGGACGCCGGTCAGTGCCTCGCCCTGCATCGGACCAAGACTGCCGCGCATGACCAGCAAGGCGCCCGAACGCGCCTGCACGACGCGCATGTGTTCGACCGATCCCGCCGCATCGCCAGGGATCGCCTCGCAGAAGCACCCGCCAGCCACCGGGTCGAGCGTCATATTCGCAGCATGGCCCGACCAGCTGTGATCATCGTTCCACCAGCCCCCCGGCTGCACCAGCGCCTGCCACACGGCTGGAGGGGCGTGCCCGGCGATCTCGGCCTCGCCCGCAACGACGAATCCGCTATCCGAGGAGGCAGCAACTTCCGCCCGCGCCGCACCTTGCAAGGCGAGCGAGACCGTCGCCAGCAGCAACCCCGCTATCACTTTTCGCATGAGAACCCTCCGTGCCACATCGGCCCGAAGGATAAGCCGCAGCCTAGTTGCTGGCGAGAACCTTCTCGATCGCGGTAGTCACCGCATCGATTGGCGCCATGCCGTCGACCCGCGCAACCAGATCGCGTGCCTCATAGTAAGGCAGGATCGGCGCTGTCTTGGCGCGATACTCGGCCATGCGCGTGCGCACGGTGTCCTCGTTATCGTCGGCGCGGCGCTTGAATTCGGTGCTGCCGCACTTGTCGCAAATGCCTTCGACGACTGGCTGCTTGAACACATCGTGGTAGCCTTCGCCGCATTGGGCGCAGGTGAAACGACCGGTGATCCGCTCGACCAGTGCCTCCTCGTCGACGGCGAGCTCGATCACGTGGTCGAGCTGGCGGCCGTGCTTGGCGACCAGCGCATCGAGCGCAACCGCCTGTGCCTCGGTGCGCGGATAGCCGTCGAAGATGGCCCCGGTGCCCTCGCCCATCGCGTCGAGCTCGGCGTCGATCAGGTCGGACACGATCTCGTCCGAGACGAGCTGGCCCGCTTCCATCACTGCCTTGGCGCGCAGGCCCACTGGCGTGCCCGCCTTGACCGCGGCGCGCAGCATGTCGCCGGTGGAAAGCTGGCGCATTCCGTGGTGCTCGACCAGCAGCCCCGATTGCGTGCCCTTGCCCGCACCCGGCGGCCCCAGAAGGATGATATTCATTGCGTGCCCTCTCCCCGCAAGTCGCCGTCCCTTGCGGGAAGTTAGCGCAGCCGGCCCTTCAGCTTGGCCTTCTTGATCAGGTCACCATACTGGTGCGCGAGCAAATGCGACTGGATCTGGCTGATGGTATCCACAGTCACGTTGACCACGATCAGCAGGCTGGTGCCACCGAGGAACTGGTTGAACCCGCCGCCACTCAGCAGCAACTGCGGCACAACGCACACGATCGTCAGGTAAATCGCCCCGATCACCGTAATGCGGGTGAGCACATAGTCGAGATATTCGGCAGTGCGCTTGCCCGGACGGATGCCGGGAATGAACCCGCCGTTCTTCTTCAGGTTGTCCGACGTGTCTTCCGGGTTGAACACCACGGCGGTGTAGAAGAAACAGAAGAAGATGATGCCGGCGGCGTACAGGCTCTCATAGAACACCTGGCCGGGAGCGAGGTACTCGTTGATCGTCTGGATCGCGCGGAAGGCCGTGCTGTCGGTCTGCACCGAGGACCCGGCGAACTGGGTGATCGTCAGCGGCAGCAGCAACAGCGAGCTGGCGAAGATCGGCGGGATCACGCCTGCGGTGTTGATCTTCAGCGGCAAGTGGCTGCGCTCAGCCTGCATCCCGGCGTTCTGCGTGGCGCGCTTGGGATACTGGATCAACAGACGCCGCTGGGCGCGCTCCATGAAGCAGATGAACAGGATCAGCAGCACGATCACCGCGAGGATCCCCAGCACCGTGGCGGCGCCGATGTTGCCCTCGGAATAGCCGGTGAACAGGTTGCTCGTGAAGGTCGGGAACTGCGCCACGATGCCCGCCATGATGATCAGCGAGGTACCGTTGCCGATGCCGCGACTGGTGATCTGCTCGCCCAGCCACAGCAGGAACATGGTCCCGCCGGTCACGTTGATGATCGTGGTCAGGTAGAACAGCATGCTGGGATCGACGGCGATATTCTGCGCATCGGCATTGCGCGCGACGATGAAGCCCTGGACGATACACAGCAGCACCGTGCCATAGCGGGTGTACTGGTTGAGCTTCTTGCGCCCCGCCTCGCCTTCCTTCTTGATCGCCATCAGCGCCGGGTGGAGCGAGGCGGCCAGCTGGACCACGATCGAAGCGGTGATGTACGGCATGATGCCCACCGCGATCAGGCTCATGCGTTCCAGCGCGCCGCCGGAGAACATGTTGATCAGGTCGAGCATGCCGCCGTTGGTGCGCTCGTTGAACGCTGCCAGCGCCGTGGCATCGATACCCGGCAGCGGCACAAAGCTGAGGAAGCGGAACACGATCAGCGCACCGATGGTGAACCAGATGCGCTGGCGCAGCTCAGTGGCCTTGCCGAAGTTGGCGAAGCTCAACGAGCTGGCGAGATTGTCGGCGCGTGATGCCATGGTGTTTCAAATGCCCTGACGTATGATCCCGGGATGCGGGACGCCGGTGATCCGGCAATCACGGTCATGTAGGGGTCGCCGGGCCGAATGTCGAACCCGGCGAAGGGCAAAATTTGTGCCCGCCCCCGATGACTGCAAACCTACTTCTTTTTCGAAGTCAGCTTGTTGGCTTCGCGACGGGCGGTCTTCTTCTCGTGCTCGCTGGGCTTTTCGGCGGGCAGTTCGACCGATCCACCGGCCTTTTCAACCGCTGCCAGCGCGCCCTTGGACACGCCTTCGACCTTGAAACTGACCTTGGCGGAGAACTCGCCCTTGCCAAGCAGACGCACGCCATCCTTGCCGCCGCGAGCCACGCCGGCTGCCTTCAGCGCGGCATGGTCGATCACGGCCTTGCCATCAAGCTTGCCGGCATCGATCAGCTTCTGGATCATGCCCAGGTTGACCTCGGCGAAGTCCTTGCCGAACGGGTTGTTGAAGCCGCGCTTAGGCAGACGCATGTGGAGCGGCATCTGGCCGCCTTCGAAGCCCTTGATGGACACACCCGAACGGCTCTTCTGACCCTTCTGGCCGCGACCGGCGGTCTTGCCCTTGCCCGAGCCGATGCCCCGGCCGACCCGTATACGGTTCTTGCGGGCGCCTTCGTTATCGCGGAGTTCGTTCAGTTTCATGGTAATGCACTCGCTTTCGCTATGTTCGCGCTGGAAATGAAGGTGGCCCGGTTATGCCCCGGGCCACCTGAAGTCAATGAATCGAAGAAGCCTTCCGGCTCAGTCGACGATCTGCACCATGTGCGGCAGCTTGCGGATCGCGCCACGCACCTCGGGGGTGTCCTGGCGCTCGACCACCTTGTGCATCTTGTTCAGCCCGAGGCCGATCAGGATTTCACGCTGCTTGGACGGACGGCGGATCGGGCTGCCGATCTGCTTGATCTTGATGGTAGCCATATCGCTTACTCCGCAATCGCTTCAGCAGCGGCTTCCGCCTCTGCCACGTTCGCGCCGCCGCGACCCAGCAGGTCGGCGACTTTCTTGCCACGACGCTGGGCGACCGACTTCGGTGAAGTCTGCGTGGCCAGCGCGTCGAAAGTGGCGCGGATCATGTTGTAGGGGTTGCTCGTGCCGATCGACTTGGTGACCACGTCGGCCACGCCCAGGCTTTCGAACACGGCGCGCATCGGGCCGCCGGCGATGATCCCGGTACCTGCCGGTGCCGAGCGGACATTCACCAGGCCGGCACCGAAGTGACCCTTGCCATCGTGATGCAGCGTGCGGCCTTCCTTCAGGGGAACGCGGATCATCTTCTTCTTGGCAGCAGCGGTCGCCTTGTTGATGGCTTCCGGCACTTCGCGGGCCTTGCCGTGGCCGAAGCCGACGCGACCCTTGCCGTCACCGACCACGACCAGCGCGGCGAAACCGAAGCGCTTGCCGCCCTTCACCGTCTTGGACACGCGGTTGATGTGGACGAGCTTTTCAATCAGCTCTTCGCCACCGTCGTCGTCGCCGCGACCACCGCGACGGTCATCACGACCGCCACGACCGCCGCCACGACCACCACGGTCGCCGCCGCCACGATCGTTGCCGCCGCTGCGGCCACCACCGCCGCCGCCGCCACGACCACCACGGCCGCGAGGCTGCGTCGGTTCGGCGCTGTCGGTCGACTGGGTGTCTGCCGCCACGCTGCCGGTTTCGACAGCCGGGTTGACCTCGACAGCCGGGGTGACCTCATTGGTGTTTTCGGTGTTTGCGTTTTCTGGCATCATCAGAACTCCAGCCCGCCTTCGCGGGCGGCATCGGCCAGCGCCTTGACGCGGCCATGGAACAGGAACCCGCCGCGATCGAACACGACAGTGGTCACGCCGGCCTTCTGGGCGGCGGCGGCAATGTCCTTGCCAACCTGTGCGGCGGCATCGACGTTGGCACCGGTGGACTTGATGCCCAGGGTGCAGGCAGAGGCCACGGTGCGGCCCGCCTTGTCGTCGATGATCTGCGCATAGATATGGCGACCGGTGCGGTGAACCGACAGGCGCGGCTTGCCACCAGCCCGCGAGCGAAGCGCGGTGCGCACACGGCGCCGACGGCGTTCAAAGAGAGAAAGCTTGGCCATCTTACTTCTTCTTCCCTTCCTTGCGGAAGATAAACTCGCCGCGATACCGCACACCCTTGCCCTTGTACGGCTCGGGCTTGCGCCATTCGCGGATCTCGGCAGCAAACTGCCCGACCTTCTGCTTGTCGATCCCGGAGATCTCGATCGTGGTCTGGTCCGGAGTCTTCACTTCCAGACCTTCGGGCACGACCAAGTCGACATCGTGGCTGAAGCCGAGCTGCAACTTGATGCTGCTGCCCTGCGCATTGGCACGATAGCCGACGCCGGTGATGTTGAGCACCTTGGTGAAGCCTTGCGTCACGCCTTCGACCAGGTTGGCCACCAGCGTGCGCTGGAGACCCCAATGGCTGCGGGCGGCCTTGCTGTCGTTGGCCGGCATGATCTGGATCGTGCCGTCCTCCAGCTTGTAGGTCACCAGGTCCGACAGGCCGAGTGTCAGGGTGCCCTTGGGGCCCTTTACGCTCAGCGAGCCGTTCGCGATTTCTGCGGTTACGCCACCGGGGATGGCGACCGGCTTTTTGCCGATGCGGCTCATCAGAACACCTCCGCCAGCACTTCGCCACCGACGTTCTGGACGCGCGCTTCGGCATCCGAAAGCACACCCTTGGGCGTCGAGACGATGGTGATGCCCAGGCCATTGCGCACTACCGGCAGTTCCTTGGAACCCGAATAGACGCGGCGGCCCGGCTTCGACACGCGAGCGACGAACTTGATCGCCGGCTCGCCTTCGAAGTACTTCAGTTCGATGCGCAGCGCCTTGTGCGGACCCGAATTGTCCTCGCTGTAGCCACGGATGTAGCCTTCGCGCTGGAGCACTTCGAGCACGTTTGCACGCAGCTTGCTGGCGGGCGAAAGGACGGAATCCTTCTTCGCCTGCTGGCCGTTGCGGATACGGGTGAGCATATCACCCAGGGGATCGGTCATAGCCATTCGTCAGATCCTCACCAGCTCGACTTCGTAACGCCCGGGATCATGCCATGATTGGCAAGATCGCGGAGTTCGATGCGGCACAGGCCGAACTTGCGGTAATAGCCGCGCGGGCGGCCGGTGGTGGCGCAGCGATTGCGCACACGGGTGGGGTTGCCGTTCCGCGGAATCTCGGCGAGCTTCAGGCGGGCGATCAGACGTTCGCTCTCATCGAGCGCCTTGTCATTGGCCACTGCCTTCAGCTTCGCGTACTTTGCCGCGTACTTCTTGACGAGCTTCTTACGACGCTCGTTCTTGTTGATGGAACTCAGTTTCGCCATTGGACTTAAGCTCTCCTAGGGCCGCTTACGCGGCTGCTTTCTCGGCGGCTTCTTCAGCCGGGAACGGGAAACCGAACAGGCGCAGCAGCTCGCGCGCTTCCTCGTCGGTCTTTGCGGTGGTGGTCACGATAATGTCCATGCCCCGGACTTTCTCGATCCGGTCGTAGCTGATTTCCGGGAAGATGATCTGCTCCTTGATGCCCATGGCATAGTTGCCATTGCCATCGAAGCTCTTCGGATTCAGCCCACGAAAGTCGCGGATGCGGGGCATGGCAATCGTCACCAGGCGGTCGAGGAATTCATACATCCGGTCGCGGCGCAGGTTGACCTTGCAGCCGATCGGCATGCCATCACGCAGCTTGAACTGCGCGATCGACTTCTTGGCCTTGGTGATAACCGGCTTCTGGCCGGCGATCAGTTCCATTTCCTCGGCGGCGGTCTGGACCTTCTTCTTGTCCTGACTCGCCTCGCCCACGCCCATGTTGAGCGTGATCTTCTCGAGGCGCGGAACCTCCATGTGGTTCTTGTAACCGAACTTCTCGGTCATCGCCGCGACGATCCGCTCATTATAAGCGGTCTTCATGCGGGGGGTATAATCAGCCATCGATCTTCTCTCCGGACTTGACGGCAATGCGGACCTTCTTGCCGTCCATTGTTTCGAAGCGGACGCGGGTGGGCTTGCCGTCCTTCGGGTCAGCCACCGCCACCTTGCAAATCGCCATCGGCGCCGCAATGCGGTCGATGCCGCCCTGCGGGTTGGCCTGGCTCGGCTTGCGGTGGCGGGCGGCGACGTTCACGCCTTCCACAACCAGCTTGCCTTCCTTGGGCAGCACTTGCGACACGGTGCCGGTGCGGCCCTTGTCCTTGCCCGAAAGCACGACGACCTTGTCGCCCTTCTTGATCTTGGCGGCAGCCATCACAGCACCTCCGGCGCGAGCGAGATGATCTTCATGAAGCCCTTGCTGCGCAGTTCGCGCACCACCGGTCCAAAGATACGGGTGCCAATCGGCTCCTCGTTCTTGTTGACCAGCACGGCGGCATTGCTGTCGAAGCGGATCACGCTGCCATCGGCGCGGCGCACGTCCTTGCGGGTACGCACGATCACGGCACGATGCACGTCACCCTTCTTCACGCGGGCGCGCGGCTGGGCTTCCTTGATGGAAACCACGATCACGTCCCCGACCGAAGCGGTCCGACGCTTCGAGCCGCCCAGCACCTTGATGCACTGGACGCGCTTGGCGCCGCTGTTGTCCGCGACGTCGAGATTGGATTGCATCTGGATCATCGATCCGTCTTCCTTCTCATTGGCTTTCCGGAACGTGTCCGGAAGTTCCTAATCGTCTATCCTGCCGCAGCAGGCATGAATGGCTCAGTTGCCCGCTTCCGCGACATCCAGATCCGCTTCGACCGCCACGCCCTTGCTCGCCACAACCCGATCCAGCACTCGCCAGGTCTTGGTCTTGGAGATCGGACGGGTTTCCTCGATGCGGACGGTATCGCCCACGGTAAACTCGTTGCTTTCGTCGTGCGCGTGATACTTCTTCGAACGGCGGATGATCTTCCCGTACAACGGGTGCTTCACCTTGCGTTCGACCTTCACGGTCACGGTCTTGTCGGTCTTGTCAGAAGTGACAGTGCCGATCAGGATACGCTTTGGCATGGTCTGGTTCCTTATGCCTTGGCCGCTTCGCGGGTGCGTTGACCCTGAAGCGTCTTGATGCGTGCGATCTCACGGCGAACCTCACGAACCCGCACCGGACGGTCGAGCTGGTTGGTCGCTGCCTGAAAGCGCAGGTTATAGGCCTCGCGCTTCAGCTCGGTCAGAGCCTCGACCAACTGATCGTCGGTCTTGGTGCGCAGGTCTTCAATGGTCTTCTGGGCCATCATTCGCCTCCCAGGTGCGAGGTGTCGCCAAGACGGGCAACGACCTTGGTCTTGATCGGCAGCTTCATCGCGGCACGCTCAAAAGCTTCGGCGGCCAGCGGGCCGGGAACGCCATCAAGCTCAAACAGGATGCGACCCGGCTTCACGCGGGCAGCCCAGTATTCGACCGAACCCTTGCCCTTGCCCTGACGGACTTCGGCAGGCTTCTTCGACACCGGCACGTCCGGGAAGATGCGGATCCACAAGCGGCCCTGACGGCGGATGTGGCGCGTGATCGCACGGCGGGCCGCTTCGATCTGGCGCGCGGTGAGACGCTCGGGCTCGAGGGCCTTGAGGCCGTACGAGCCGAAGTTCAGCGCGGAGCCGCCCTTGGCGTCGCCCTTGATCCGGCCCTTGAAGGCCTTGCGGAACTTGGTTTTCTTTGGTTGCAGCATGATCTGTTACCCTACCTTAGCGCCGGTCCGAAGCCGGACGGACGCCCGAAGTCTGGGACTCCATCATCAGCCGGTCCTGCGCCATCGGATCGTGCCCGAGGATCTCACCCTTGAAGATCCAGCACTTGATGCCGATGATGCCATAGGCGGTCAGCGCCTCGGCTTCGGCATAGTCGACGTTGGCACGCAGCGTATGAAGCGGCACGCGACCTTCGCGATACTGTTCGACACGCGCGATTTCCGCACCGCCGAGACGGCCCGAACACATGATCTTGATGCCCTCGGCACCCAGACGCATGGCCGACTGCATCGCGCGCTTCATCGCCCGACGGAAGGCAATGCGGCGGATCAGCTGATCGGCAATGCCCTGGGCAACGAGCTTGGCGTCGATTTCCGGCTTGCGGATTTCGACGATGTTCAGCTTCACTTCGCTGGGGGTCAGCTTGGCGATCTGGCTGCGCAACTTCTCGATGTCGGCGCCCTTCTTGCCGATGATCACGCCCGGACGGGCAGCGAAAATCGACACGCGGCACAGCTTGGCCGGACGCTCGATCACCACCTTCGAGATGGCGGCCTGCGGCAGGCTCTCCATCACGAACTTGCGGATCTTGATGTCCTGTTCCAGCAGCTCGCGATAGTTGGCACCCTCGGCGTACCAGCGGCTGTCCCAGGTGCGGTTGATCTGCAGGCGCAGGCCGATCGGATTGGATTTATGACCCATGATCAGGCCTCCTCGACTTCGCGGACAACGATACGCAGCCGGCTGAACGGCTTGAGGATGCGCGTGGACTTGCCACGGCCCCGCGTCGCGAAACGCTTCATGGTGACGGACTTGCCAACACTGGCTTCGGCCACCACGAGGGCGTCCACGTCCAGGTTGTGGTTGTTTTCCGCGTTGGCGATGGCCGAGGCCAGCACCTTCTTGGCATCGACCGCCATCGCCCGCTTGGAGAACGACAGGATGTTCAACGCATCCTCGGCCTTGCGGCCACGGATCAGCGCGGCCACCAGGTTCAGCTTCTGAGCCGAACCACGAATGGTCGTGCCAACTGCCAGCGCCTCGTTATCGGCGACGCGGCGGGGAGCTTTTTCCTTGCCCATTAGCGCTTACCCTTCTTGTCGGCAGCGTGACCGGGGAAGGTGCGCGTGGGCGCAAATTCACCGAGCTTGTGACCGACCATCTCCTCGTTCACGGAGACCGGAATGAACTTGTGGCCGTTGTAGACGCTGAACGTCAGGCCAACGAAATCGGGCAGCACAGTGGAGCGGCGCGACCAGGTCTTGATCGGCTTGGTGTTGCTTGCTTCCTGGGCTTCCTGCGCCTTCTTCAGCAGATGAAGATCGACGAACGGACCCTTCCAGACGGAACGTGCCATCGCGAATTACCTCTTCTTCTTGGCGTGACGCGAACGGATGATCATCTTGTCCGTCTGCTTGTTATGGCGGGTGCGGGCGCCCTTGGTCGGCTTGCCCCACGGCGTAACCGGGTGACGACCACCCGATGTGCGGCCTTCGCCACCACCGTGAGGGTGATCGACCGGGTTCTTGGCCACGCCGCGCGTCAGCGGGCGAACGCCCATCCACCGCTTGCGACCGGCCTTGCCCAGGTTCTGGTTCTGGTTGTCGGGGTTCGACACGGCGCCCACGGTGCCCATGCAGTCGCCGCGCAGGTAACGCTGCTCACCGCTGTTCAGGCGCACGATCACCATGCCACGGTCACGACCGACCAGCTGCACATAAGTGCCTGCCGAACGGGCGATCTGGCCACCCTTGCCCGGCTTCATCTCCACATTGTGGCAGATGGTGCCGACCGGCATCTGACCCAGCAGCATCGCGTTGCCGACCTTGGTGTCGACCCGCTCGCCGGCCACGACCTGGTCACCAACCGACAAGCGGTTGGGGGCGATGATGTAGCTCAGCTCGCCATCCTCGTACTTGAGGAGCGCGATGAAGGCGGTGCGGTTGGGATCGTATTCGATCCGCTCGACCACGGCAGCCATGTCCCACTTGCGACGCTTGAAGTCGATGAAGCGGTACTTCTGCTTGTGACCGCCGCCAATGCCGCGCGACGTAACGTGGCCCTTGTTGTTGCGGCCACCGGTACGGCTCTTGCCTTCGGTCAGCGCCTTGACGGGCTTGCCCTTGTACAGCGACGACTTGTCGACGAGGACCAGGGCGCGCCGTGACGGGCTGGTCGGGTTATAGTTCTTCAGTGCCATAGGATCAGCTCACGCCTTCGGTGATGTCGATCATCTGGCCTTCAGCCAAAGTCACCACCGCCTTTTTCACATCCGAGCGCGTGTAGGGCTTGCCCTTCCAGCGCTTGGTCTTGCCCTTCTGGACCAGCGTGTTCACGCCCGCGACCTTCACGCCATACAGCGCTTCGACCGCTTCCTTGATCTGCGGCTTGGTCGCCGTGCCGGCCACCTTGAACACCACCGCGTTGAATTCCGACAACAGCGTTGCCTTCTCGGTGATGTGCGGGGCCACGATCACGTCGTAATGACGTGCGTCGATCTGCTTCTTAGCCATTGAACCGGGCCTCCAGCTTTTCGACAGCGGCCTTGGTCAGGACCAGCGTGTCGTGCTTCAGGATGTCGTAGACGTTGGCACCCACGGCAGGCATCACGTTGACGCCCGGCAGGTTGCCGACGGCGCGCTTGAAACCGGCGTCCACGGCATCGCCGTCGATCACCAGAACCTTGCCGTTCCAGCCATTCTTGCCGATCGTCGCCGCCAGCGCCTTGGTCTTGGCATCGGTCAGCGCCAGGCTGTCCACGATCACCAGGCCGGAGTTGACCTTGCTCGACAGGGCCATCTTCAGGCCGAGTGCGCGCAGCTTCTTGTTGAGCGACTGGCCGAACTCACGGCGACGGGCGCCGTGGGCCTTACCGCCGCCGATGAAAATCGGTGCCGCACGATCGCCGTGACGGGCAGTACCGCCACCCTTCTGACGGCCGAACCGCTTGCCGGTACGCGCCACGTCCGAACGCTCACGCGTTGCACGGGCAATACCGCGACGGTTTTCCAGCTGCCAGGTGACAATGCGGTGCAGGATGTCTGCCCGCGGCTCGAGACCGAACACTTCGTCGTTCAGCTCGATGTCGCCTGACGCTTTACCGTCAATCTTCTGGACCTTGACCTTCACGATCAGGACTCCTTGCTCGCACCGTCGGCAGCGCCGTCGGTGGTGGTTTCCTCGCCGATCGCGGGGGTGACATCGTCACCCGCCCCGGCGTGCTGCTCTTCGGCCAGCTTTTCCTGCTGCTCGACGCTCACATCGGGGTTAACTTCGTGCTCGGCAGCGTGCTCGACCATGCCGGCAGTGGCTTCTTCGTGCACGGCGAGCGACTTCTTGTCCTCGTAGATCGCGCCGGGGAACGGCAGACCTTCGGGCGCGTCGACCTTGACCGCATCGCGGACCATCAGCCAGCCGTTCTTCGCGCCGGGGACAGAGCCCTTGACGAAGATCAGGCCGCGATCGGCATCGGTGCGGACGACTTCCAGGTTCTGCTGGGTGCGCTGACGGTCGCCCATGTGGCCGGCCATCTTCTTGTTCTTGAAGACCTTGCCCGGATCCTGGCGCTGGCCAGTCGAACCGTGCGAACGGTGACTGACCGACACGCCGTGGGTGGCGCGCAGACCGCCGAAGTTCCAGCGCTTCATGACGCCGGCAAAACCCTTGCCCTGCGTGTGGCCGGAAATATCGACCAGCTGACCGGCAACGAAATGCTCGGCGCTGATGGTGGAGCCAACCGCGAGCAGCGCATCGGCGCTGTCCACGCGGAATTCGGCGACCTTCTGCTTCAGACCGACTTCAGCCTGCGCGAAAGCTTCGCGCTGCGGCTTGTTGACGTTCTTCTGCTTGGCTTCTCCGGCACCGACCTGCACCGAAAAGTACCCGTCACGATCGACGGTCCGGTGGGCGGTAACCTGGCAGCCTTCCAGCGCCAGAACGGTGACGGGCACATGCCGGCCATCCTCCTGGAACAGGCGGGTCATCCCGACTTTCTTGGCGATCACGCCTGTGCGCATCGTCATACTCCTCAACAGAGGCACGCCGGACCATTCCGACGTGCTTGATCAGCCCGAGTTGTAATGCGAGCCCCCGTCCGGGCTGAAATGCATCGACCCTTGCAGGACCGGTGCGAGACGGGGGACGCAGGCCCGGAGAACTCTCCGGCGGTATCCCTATGTCTTGCCACTGTTGCCAGCGGCGGGGCCCTAGGCGCCCCTGAAACTCTTGCGTCGTGCGCGGACTGTTACGCCAGCTTGATCTCGACGTTCACGCCAGCAGCCAGGTCCAGCTTCATCAGCGCGTCCACGGTCTGGGCGTTGGGCTGCACGATATCGAGCAGCCGCTTGTAGGTGCGCACCTCGAACTGCTCACGCGACTTCTTGTCGACGTGCGGGCCGCGGTTCACGGTGAACTTCTCGATACGCGTCGGCAGCGGAATGGGGCCACGAATAAGAGCACCCGTGCGGCGTGCCGTATCAGCGATTTCGCCAGTTGCCTGGTCGAGAACGCGATGGTCGAACGCCTTGAGACGAATGCGGATATTCTGTGCTTCCATGTCCACTTACCGATGCGAAAGAGCCAAGAGACGGTCGCCCGCCCCAAAAAACAAAGGCCCGCCCCGCTATACCCGGTTTCCCGGGAACGGGCGGCCTTGACCGAATTTCCAGTGCAAATGGGACGAATCCCTTTGCGTTGACGCGCCTATACGGATGAGGTGGGGCTCTGGCAAGACCCAAAGAGGGTCTTTTATTTTCTTGCGCTCACCCATCCGGGCGACCGTCCTCGGTGCTGTTCCCTTCGCTACGCTGCGGGGCACCTGCGGGCGGCCGCTTGGCCTTGCGGTTCGCTGATGGCGAACCGAACCGGATCTGCCCTGCTAGCCCCGGTCCGGGTTGCGACCAGCAACCGGCAAGGCCGACTGGCCGCCCGCAGCGGGGGCAGCTTGCTGCCCGCATAGCGAGGACGAAGGGCCGGATGGCCCTTCGCAAAACAAGTTCGCAAAACAAGAAGGC
This sequence comes from Alteraurantiacibacter sp., assembly GCA_039927835.1. GTDB lineage: Bacteria > Pseudomonadota > Alphaproteobacteria > Sphingomonadales > Sphingomonadaceae > Alteraurantiacibacter. The sequence continues at coordinate 22,936 of JBDSUF010000048.1, read as the reverse complement.
CCGGCATCCCCTGAGGGAGCCGGGCCAAATCCTGTCCGCCGAAGCGGCAGCCGTCAGCTTACTTGCTGATAACCGAAACCACGCCCGAACCAACGGTGCGGCCGCCTTCGCGGATGGCGAAGCGGTTGCCCGGATCCATCGCGATGGGGGCGATCAGCTTCACGCCGATGGTGACGTTGTCGCCCGGCATGACCATTTCGGTGCCTTCCGGCAGGATCACTTCGCCAGTCACGTCGGTGGTGCGGAAGTAGAACTGCGGGCGGTAGTTGGCGAAGAACGGCGTGTGACGGCCACCTTCATCCTTCGACAGCACATAGACCTCGGCGTTGAACTCGGTGTGCGGCTTGACCGAACCCGGCTTGGCGAGGACCTGGCCACGCTCGACCGATTCACGGGCGATACCGCGGATCAGCGCACCGACGTTGTCGCCGGCTTCACCGCGATCGAGCAGCTTGCGGAACATTTCCACGCCGGTCACGACGGTCTTCTGGGTGTCCTTGATGCCGACGATCTCGACTTCATCACCCACATTGACGATGCCGGTTTCGATACGGCCGGTCACCACGGTGCCGCGACCCGAGATCGAGAACACGTCCTCGATCGGCATCAGGAAGGGCTTGTCGGTCGGACGCGGCGGCTGCGGGATGAACTCGTCAACCGCGGCCATCAGGGCAACGATCGAATCCTTGCCGATTGCGTCGTCACGGCCTTCCATCGCCGCCAGGGCCGAACCCTTGACGATGGCAATGTTGTCGCCGTCGAAGTCATACTTGCTCAGCAGCTCGCGCACCTCCAGTTCGACGAGTTCGAGGATGTCCTCGTCGTCCACCTGGTCAACCTTGTTCATGTACACGACCAGCGCGGGCACGCCGACCTGGCGGGCCAGCAGGATGTGCTCGCGGGTCTGCGGCATGGGGCCGTCAGCAGCGTTCACCACCAGGATCGCGCCGTCCATCTGCGCGGCACCGGTGATCATGTTCTTCACATAGTCAGCGTGGCCCGGGCAATCGACGTGCGCGTAGTGGCGGTTGGCGGTCTCGTACTCAACGTGTGCGGTCGAGATGGTGATGCCGCGCGCGCGCTCTTCCGGAGCCTTGTCGATGTTGGCAAAATCGACGGCCGTGCCGCCATTGAGTTCTGCCATCACCTTGGTGATCGCAGCGGTCAGCGTGGTCTTGCCGTGGTCGACGTGACCGATGGTGCCGATGTTGCAGTGCGGCTTGTTCCGCTCGAATTTTGCCTTTGCCATTGTTCGTGTAACCTTCTTGTTCGTATCTGATATGCTGAAAAGATCAGGCGGGCACCCGCTGAATCAGGCGCCCGCCCCTAGACGTTGAGTCTGGCTTACGCAAGCTTCTCCTTGACCTCGGCCGCGACATTCGCCGGGACCTCGTCATAGTGCGAGAAGTGCATCGAGTACTGCGCCCGGCCCTGGGTGAACGAGCGCAGCTCGTTCACATAACCGAACATGTTGGCCAGCGGCACATTGGCCTCGACCACCTGGGCATTGCCCCGGCTGTCGGTGCCCTGGATCATCCCGCGACGGCTGTTCAGATCGCCGATCACGTCGCCCATGTAGTCTTCCGGAGTCACCACCTCGACCTTCATGATCGGCTCGAGCAGCTTGATGCCGGACTTCTGGGCCGCTTCGCGCATTGCTGCACGACCGGCGATTTCGAAGGCCAGCGCCGAGGAGTCGACGTCATGGTAGGCACCGTCATAGAGCTCGATCTCGAAGTCGATGATCGGGAACCCGACCAGTGAGCCCGAAGCGGCGCTCTCGCGCATGCCCTTTTCGACCGCGGGGATATATTCCTTGGGAATATTGCCGCCCTTGACGTTGTCGGTGAAGATGATGCCCGAACCGCGTTCGCCCGGGGTGATCCGGAACTTCACCCGGCCGAACTGGCCTGAGCCGCCCGACTGCTTCTTGTGGGTGTAATCCACGTCCACCGGCTTGGCGATGTATTCGCGGTAAGCCACCTGCGGCGCGCCGACATTGGCTTCCACCTTGAACTCGCGACGCATGCGATCGACGATGATGTCGAGGTGCAATTCGCCCATGCCCTTGATGATGGTCTGGCCGCTCTCGTGATCGGTCGACACGCGGAAGCTGGGATCCTCGGCCGACAGGCGGTTCAGGGCAACGCCCATCTTCTCCTGGTCGGCCTTGGTCTTGGGCTCCACCGACAGCTCGATCACCGGCTCGGGGAATTCCATCCGCTCGAGCACGATCGGATCGCGTTCGGAACACAGCGTGTCACCGGTGGTGGTTTCCTTCATCCCGGCCAGCGCCACGATGTCGCCCGCGAAGGCCTCGTCCACGTCCTTGCGGTCGTTGGCGTGCATTTCGAGGATGCGGCCGACCTTCTCCTTCTTGCCCTTCACCGAATTCAGGTAGGTGCCCTTGTTGAGCGTGCCCGAATAGATGCGGATGAAGGTCAGGCTGCCGACGAACGGATCGTTCATAACCTTGAAGGCCAGCGCGCTGAACGATGCGGCGTCTTCCGGCGGACGGCTGTCCTTCTCGTCGCTGTCAACCTTGACGCCCTGGACGTCCTCGATGTCGAGCGGCGAAGGCAGGTAATCGACCACTGCGTCGAGCAGGGGCTGGACGCCCTTGTTCTTGAACGCCGAGCCGCAGCACACCGGGACGAACGACTGGTTGAGCGTGCCCTTGCGGATGCACGCCTTCAGCGTCGCCACGTCGGGCTCGTTGCCCTCGAGGTAGGCTTCCATCGCGTCGTCGTCCTGGTCGATGACCAGTTCGATCAGTTCGCTGCGATACATCGCGGCTTCGTCGGCGAGATCGGCGGGGATTTCCTCGAAGAAGAATTCGGCGCCCAGCGCCTCGTCCTTCCAGATGATCGCGCGGTTCTGGACGAGATCGACCAGGCCCTTCAGCTCAGCTTCGATGCCGATCGGGATGTACAGCACAGCCGGCTTGGCGCCGAGGCGGTCGATGATCGACTGCACGCAATATTTGAAGTTGGCGCCGGTGCGGTCCAATTTATTAATGAAGCACATTCTCGGCACGCCGTACTTGTCGGCTTGGCGCCAGACGGTTTCGGATTGCGGCTCTACGCCCGCGACCCCGTCGAAGCATGCGACCGCGCCGTCGAGGACGCGCAGCGAGCGCTCCACTTCGATGGTGAAGTCCACGTGGCCCGGGGTGTCGATGATGTTGATCCGGTGATCGTTCCAGAAACAGGTCGTCGCCGCCGAGGTGATGGTGATCCCGCGCTCCTGCTCCTGCTCCATCCAGTCCATCGTCGCCGCGCCGTCATGGACTTCGCCGATCTTGTAGGACTTGCCGGTGTAGAACAGGATCCGTTCCGTAGTGGTGGTCTTGCCGGCATCGATGTGCGCCATGATGCCGATATTGCGATAGCGCTCCAGCGGATACTCGCGGGCCATGTGGATATTCCTTGATTGCAGGGGGCCGAGCAGATCTCGTGCGCCCCATATAGGTGCAAATGTGACCGCTTGAAGACCGGAAGCGTCAGGCGAACCCCGGCGCCCCGGCCTTCCAAGCAGGCAGCCTTACCAGCGGTAGTGCGAGAAGGCGCGGTTGGCGTCCGCCATGCGGTGCGTGTCTTCGCGCTTCTTCACGGCGGTGCCGCGGTTGTTGGCGGCATCCATCAGCTCACCCGAAAGGCGGGCCGACATGGTGGTTTCCGCACGACCGCGTGCGGCGGTGATCAGCCAGCGGATCGCGAGGGCCTGGGCGCGCTCGGGGCGAACCTCGACCGGCACCTGGTACGTCGCACCACCGACGCGGCGCGAACGCACCTCGACCGAAGGCTTGATGTTGTCGAGCGCGCTGTGGAACACCTCGATCGGGTTGGTCTTGGACCGGCTTTCCACCGTGGCCATGGCACCATAGACGATCTTTTCGGCCACGGCCTTCTTCCCGTCCAGCATGAGGTTGTTCATGAACTTGGACAGCACCTCATCACCATACTGGGGATCAGGGAGGATTTCCCGCTTCTCGGGACGACGACGACGACTCATGTCGCTTATTCCTTCTAAATGCGATCACCCCTGCCCCCTTTTCGTCATTCCCGCGAAAGCGGGAATCCAGTTGGGCAGGCGATGCGCTTGAAACTCAAAACGTCCTTCCGACCCGCCCTGGATTCCCGTTTTCACGGGAATGACGAGTGGAGTGGGGCGAGGCTTACTTCGGACGCTTGGCGCCGTACTTCGAGCGGCTCTGGCGGCGATCCTTGACACCCTGTGTGTCGAGCACGCCGCGCAGCACGTGATAGCGCACGCCGGGAAGGTCGCGCACACGGCCGCCGCGGATCAGCACAACGGAGTGCTCCTGCAGGTTGTGGCCCTCGCCGGGGATGTAGGCGATCACTTCGCGCTGGTTGGTCAGGCGGATCTTGGCCACCTTGCGCAGCGCCGAGTTCGGCTTCTTCGGCGTGGTGGTGTAAACGCGGGTGCAAACGCCGCGCTTCTGCGGGTTCTGGTCGAGCGCGGGGACCTTGCTCTTGGCCTTCACCGGGGTCCGCGGCTTGCGGACCAGCTGGTTGATCGTGGGCATGTGTTGACTTCACCTTGGTTGAAGGTGCCCGCCTGCGATGGATGGAGTGATTGAGGACCGTGCCCATCCGCGAAACCGTCACCCCGGACTTGATCCGGGGTCCAGCTAACAAGGGAACCGCCGAAGGCGTCCTTCTTGTCGCAGAAGCACGAGCCTGAAACGCTCCACCCGATTGCACGAAGGCACCGGGTTACTTTGACGGCTACCTGCCCGCTTGCGAGGGGAGACGACACCGCCAATGTTCAGCTCTTTTCGCCCAGGGTAAGGTCAGACCTTCCCCGGAAGTGGCGGCCCTTAGCGGGGTGTGGGGGTGGGGTCAAGGGTTGGGCGTCGAACCCAAGTGCCAGCCAAACTTTTCGTCAGCCAGCAGGAAATCTCAGTCCAAATAACAATTTCAGTATCTTCTCAATAAGCTTCCGATAATCATCGACCTGCCGATCGTTAATCGGAACAGTGGTTCGTTCGTGAATTAATTTATTACGCAACCCGTAATAAAAATCAACATTGTTGGCCATTTCTTGCGTGAATTTGGGAATCTTGGCCCGAACCTCCCTCACAACTTCTGTTCTCTTACTAAGTATTCCGCGAATATACTTATCATTATAAGTGGTAGGTGGAAATACTGTTTTATTAGTCACGATGTATTCTTTTGGGGCGATCTCGAAATTACTGTCGAGCAGAATTAAGGCTGCGCGATTACGAGTTTCGACCTTCACCCTTGAGAGGGCATTGACCATCACCATTGCGTCAACCAGGCCAATAGTGACGGGCTCGGATGCGGCTTTCCGAGCATTTAATTGCCGAACTTGCTCTAGATAGGATGGCTTGCGGCCACGCGGCAGCTTCGGCAAAACGAGTTTTGCGCCGTCCACTACCTCTGATGGGTCCATAACCTCAAAGGAACCGAAATTATGCGGAAAAACGAACTCATCCCATGTATTTTTTAATCGACGCGAAAGTTTCGTATAGTAACTGACCAAAGATATTATATTTGCGCGAAGTTGCAGAAAAGAGGGATGTCCGATATTCACATCGCTCTTACTGCTATTCCAAGGCATTAGCTCCGCATGCCCCGTCAAATTCACAATCACTCGACAAAGTGATGCGTCAGGGTGAGGGACGCCAGCTTCTCCAGTGATGTAATAGCCTACATCCCTTTCTCGCATCTCTTTTACGATTAGGCGATCATTGCAATAGATATAGACGCCGTAATTTTCCGCCTCAGGATCGCGGTCTCCAATCAACCCGGCGTGCATCGTTACGGCAAGTTCGCCTTCGCCATCAGGAAAAATAGAAAAATTTAGGCTTCTAGGAAGATAGTCCGGAGGATAAGACCATACATCGAAAGATTTCCCAAGGATTTCAATCTTATTAACGTATATCTCACATCCTTTATCTATAAATCGCCCGTAGATTTCACCTAGGTTTTTCGAAATTATTTCAATGCTCTCTGCGGCGAAGGGTTGCCGAAGCTTTGAAACTTCAACGATTGTACAGCCAGTTCCGATAGCCGGACATTCATCGTAGTTTATATCCCAGCTTTCGGTCTGAAGCCAATCTTCGTCGATTCGAATCTTGTGAGTTGCCTCATTCTTGTGGCGGGTTCTAATCTCCACAAGCTCGCCCAACGCGACGCCAGCGCGTTTTCCGCCTACACCAAATATACCAATTAGATTTTCGGAAGAGCTTCCACGGCTTGCCCCCGGAGCAATCAAGAGGCGCAGATCAGCCTCTTTTACGCCACCAGCATTATCTTTCACCGTAATTATCTGTCGATCAGATTCCAGGCTGACTTCGATTTTGAGCTTTGATTTTCGCTTGTTAGCCGCCCAATAGTCTAACGCATTGTCCAGAAGCTCGCAAAGACCGGTTTGAAGGTCATAGTCCGCGATCATACCACGGAAGATGTGCTTCTCTGGTGTTCCGTCGATTGGTTCTTTGGTGGCCATTAAACAGTCCCCTTAGGATACTGATAACCTGCTTTTTTGAAGCGAGGAAGAGCGGGAGAGGTTGTCCGCCTATTGTGCCTGGATCAGCCGGTTGCCAATTTTAGCCCATTCCCCCTTTCCTACACCCCCTCCCCTCCGCCACCCGAGTCGCATGACTCAGCAAACCACCCGCGCCACCCCTCGCCAGGCCACCTCCTACATGACCGTGCGCGACGGGCCGCTGCCCTCGCCCGATGATCCGTTGCTGCAGTTCGCGCCGGTGCCGCATGTCGCGCCGCGCAGGAACTCGATCACGCCCAATCGCCAGCGCGAGTTCATCGCCAACCTCGCCGCCACCGGCATCGTCAGCGAGGCCGCGCGGGCCATCGGGGCGAGCATGGAGGCCTTGTACAAGCTGCGCCACAAGGCGGGGGCGGAGGAGTTTTCCGCCGCGTGGGATGCCGCGGTGGATCGCGGGGTCGAGCGGCTGGAGGACGGCGCGCTGGCCCGCGCGATCCGGGGCGAGGAGCGGATGGTCGTCTCTGGCGGGCAGGTGCTGGGCACCGAAATCCGCCATAACGATGCTTTGGTGATGTTCTTCCTCAAGCACCGCCGCGCCGCGCGCTATGGCACCGAGGTGCGGCCCGGCCAGCCGCTGTACGAACGCATCCGCGCCGAGGTGATCGCCCAGTACGAACGCGACAACTATCAGGACGAGGAGGAAGTCCTCGCCAGCCTCAACGCCAAGATCGACGCCATGATGGCGCGCGAGGCGGAGATTGGCCGGGAGCGTTTGCTCGAGGAATGCGGGAGGGGGGAGCTGGAGCGCGAGGAACCGAAGCACGACTAGAGGTCGGGCGAGCCTTCCACAGCCCGCGCGAAATTTTTCTTTCCGGTGCTAACGATTGGGAACTATTGGCCATTCAGATGGTTGACAATGTCTTAGTTATAACCCGTCGCTATCGGCTAACTTTCCATTGCCAGAACTCTGGCGTATAAAGGCGTCTGCGGTGACAGCGCCTCGGTCTGGATGAAGAAGCGTCACACCTGGATGAAGAAGCGTCACACGAAGATGAATACGAACTGTTCCCAGCTCCAGCCCCTGTTTGTCGCCCTTACGGAGCGGCAGCGCGAAGCTATGGAGCTATTGGCCGAAGGTCGTACCAGCAAGGAAATCGCCTTCCAGCTGGGCATCTCCGAAAGCGCTGCCATCCAGCGAGTCGAGACCGTGCGCAACAAGGCCGGCGGCCTGTTGCGCAAGGATCTGGCGCGCACCTATCGCGTGTACCTGCACGACCGTGAATGGGCCGCGGATCGTCCGTTCGCGGCGACATTTGCAGGGCCTGCTGCTGGGCCTTCTACTGGGCCTGAGCCAGCCTGTAACGATCTTACAGGTAAGTTTTTTCAGCTAGGCCAAGACCTTGCGGACGGTCATCCCGGTGTCCGGAACCATGCTGTCGACGAGCTGGTCCTGGCCGATGCGATCCCGTTCGAGGTTGCTTCGCCATGGGCCTCCCGCTCGTTTCCGGTGGTGGTTCCGGAGGTGCTCAACGGAAGGGGCGCCGTGCTGAACCGCCTGTTTGCCGCTACCGGGATCGCTCTTGGTATGTTGGTGATCTGCCTGGTCCTGCTGGCCGTCGCCAGCCAGATCGGCGAACTGGTCTGAAGCGCGGCACCGATTGTCTTTCGCAACACCTCTCTGGAAGCTAAATTCAGGAGGATCACACATGTTGACTGTCGAAGCTGCGGGCGCCCGCGTCGCCCGCGATCTGGAAGACGCCGAGCGCTTCACCAACGAGAGCCTGCGCGCGCTCGCCCGGCTCAACGTGAGCATGATGAACGTGCGCCTGGACACCGACTTGCCGCAGTACCAGGGCCAGACGGCCGTCATCCGCCTGCAGGAAGCGCAGAAGCAGATGGTCGATGCGATGAGCAACCTGACCCGCGTGCACAAGTCGCTGCGCGATGATTTCACCAAGATCACCAGCTTGCCCGATACGCCAGGCCGCTGCCCCGCCTCCGGTGTGACCGCACTGGTCGAAACCGGGCTGGCGGAGAACGTCGCCTGACCATGACGGGGCGGGGTCTCTCTCCTGTGATGGAGCAGTGATCCACGCCCTGCTGGTCGAGTACCGCGCCTACATTCAATACCTGATCATCTTCGCGCTGACGGCTTATGCCTTCGCGCGCGGGGCCGGCCCCGAGAAACAGGTCGGAGCAATCCTCACGTCCATGGTTGTTCTGTTTCTCGGATATCGCCTGCTCACCCCCGAGAGCGGCGCGTACGACAAGATTGATCCCGGTCTCCTGGTGATCGATCTTGTCGTGCTGGTTTTGCTGGCCCTCGTGGCGATCAGGGCTAACCGGATATACCCGTTATGGTTGTTAGCCGCGCAATTGATAGCAACCCTGATGCACCTCGGCCGGGAGCTGGATTCGCACGTGCCGCCAATCGCGTACTTCCTGCTTATACACGGGCCATCGTATATTCAGGTGCTGGCTTACGCGTTGGGGCTGGCCGCGCATCGCCGCAGGGTGAGGCGCTTCGGCACCTACCCGTCCTGGCGAGCCTCCTGACCCCGCTGCTGGGACGCGAATCCACCGCGCAGGCAGCCGTGCTGCTCGATCGCTTCGGCTCGATCGCCAACATCATGAACGCATCGGCGGATACGCTGAACGCCGCCCTACCCGATGAGCCCGACGTCGCCAAAGCCCTGGTCGCCTGCCAAAAACTGGCCCGCCTTGGGGCGCTCGAACAGCTGGTCTCGGCGCCGGTCGATCTGGGCGATCCGCGCTTGCGCAACTATCTGATCGCCGAGCTGCAGAACCCGTCCGAAGAGCGACTGCACGCGATCTACCTTGACCGCGATCATCGGTACATCCGCGACGAGCGCGTGGCGCAGGGATCGCGCGACAATCTGGTGTTGCGCCTGCGCTACCTGGTCCACCGCACGCTCGACCTCGATGCGGCCGGGTTGATCGTGGCCCACAACCACCCCTCGGGCAGCGCCGAACCCAGTGCGGCGGACCACGATGCCACCGATCGCCTGCGCCGGCTTACCGCCCAGCTCGACATCCGCCTGGTTGATCACTGCATCGTCGCCAGGGGCCGCGTCTTCAGCATGGCCCTGGGCAAACTCATCTGACCCGTCCGCGCATCGCGGCGGTTCGCAAAACCGCTTGTCACTTCGGAGTACTACTGATGGCCACATCGAACAAAAAGAACCGCGCAGGCGATCATGAGCCGATCGTGCAACTGAAGGTTTTCGGCGAGATTGAAGACATCCTGACTTCGACCGCCTCGCTGGAATTCAAGGCCGCGTGCATCGAGATGGAGCTCGCCAGACGCGCGCGGTTGCAGGAGCAGTCCGAAGCAATGGGTTAGCCAGGCCGCCGGTTCCGCCCCATTCCCGTCAAGTGAACGCCGTCGCGACCGGCGTTTTCTATTACAATTCCTTACAGACTGAATCAACTTCGACACTGGCGCGGTCCCGAAAATGCTCCTAGTTTCCCGGACAAAGACACCTTGGGATAGGGAGCCCCGCCGGATGATCCGCCATTTCGCCTCTGCCATTGCGCTGGCCGCTGCCACGCTGGCCGTTACCTCGATCGATGCACCAGCCGCCACCGCGCAACCCCGCCCGGCCGACCTCGAAACGCTGCCGCCGGTCCCGACCGATTACACGCCCGAGCGGCTGCCGTGGGGCGACTATGACTTCACCGGCACCTGGCCGATCGAGCGGCTGAACGAAGGCCGCATCCTGTTCCAGCGCCCGGCACACTACGGCAACCGCTTCTGGGTGACCGACGAGGAATTCCAGCGCCGCTTGGCCGCCGCGCGCGGCAACGATGGCAATTTCACCAACGCCAACGAAGAAGGCGTCGGCGCGTCGGGCACCGAAGGGCTGGCCGAATGGTTCGAACAGCACGATTTCGGCAAGCGCACCTCGATGCTGGTCTCGCCCGCCAACGGCCAGTTGCCGCCGCTGACCCCGCAGGCGCAGGAGCTGTTCCGCGCCGGCCGCAGCGGCTGGGTGCCCGGGCAGGCCTATAACTGGGTTAGCGATTTCGACAGCTGGGACCGCTGCGTTTCGCGCGGCTTTCCCGCATCGATGTACCCGTTCCGCTACAACAACGGCATCCGCGTGTTCCAGTCTCCCGGCACCATGACCATCGTGCTCGAAATGCTCGGCACCCGCGTGGTCAAGATCTTCCCCACAGCCGAGGAAGCGCGCGCCGCCAAGTGGGCCGAGCCGGTCGAAGCATGGATGGGCAACAGTCGCGGCTGGTGGGAAGGCAAGACGCTGGTCATTGAGACGACCAATATCGTCAGCGGCGATGCCGCCACGCAGGACAGCTTCCACCGCTCGGCCAGCCCGCTCAACATGGCCACGCAGTTCACCGGCACGCTGGAAACCCCGGCGTTCAACACTGTGCCGATGAGCACCGCTGCGATGACGGTGGAACGCCTGACGATGACCGGGCCGGACACCATTGTCCACGAGCTGACCTACAGCGATCCGCAGGTCTACACGGCGCCGTGGACCACGCGCATCGAATGGACGCGCGACGACAGCTACCAGTTCTTCGAATACGCCTGCCACGAAGGCAACTACATGCCGCGCGACTACATCAGCGCCAGCCGCGCCCAGCAGGCCCGTGTCCGCGCCGGCGAAGAGGCCCAGGTCACCGCCGAGAACGACGACCGCAGCCGCTTCGCGCTGCCGTTCGATTGGGATCCGGGCACCGGCCCGCGTGCCGCGCCCGGCGGTGCCAGCGCGCCCATCCCTACCCCGCCGCCAACTCCCGCGGCCAATCGCGGCGGCTGAGCCCCCATGGGATAGCGGGACCCCGGCAGCTTGCCGGGGCCCCGTATCCGGGCGCGTTACTTGACGGGAGGGGTCGGGTAAGCGCGCCCGATATCGGTTCAGCCGACCATCGTCGGCCGGCCACAGCGGATCCGATCGACCGTTACGTCGGCCACGCCCAGCTTCACCCCCAGCACGTTCGTCAGCGAATTGACCACAGTGTCGAGCGTGGGGGCGAGCAGCAGCAACTGGCTGGCGACGGTGTTTTGCACGGTCGTGCTGCCGAGGCCCAGCCCCAACCCCAGCAGGCGTACCTGAAGCTCGACCTCGTCGACCAGCGAGGAGGCGACGCCTTCGACCAGGTTGCTGGTCCCGGCGCTCTTGCTGGTCTTGGCGGCAATCTCGGCCAGGCTGAAATGCAGCGTCTCGGCCTGTCCGCCGCCCATTTCGATATTGGCATAGGCATTCACGTCGAGCACGCCTGTGTGGACCAGCGCGGCGGGGCTGAGCGCCATCGGCGAGGTGAAGTTTTCCATCGCGTTGGTATTGATGCTGGCAATCGCCAGGTCGCCCAATGACGGGGTGGCCGATACGTCGACCCCTTCGGTGCCATCGCCCGACGAGCAGTTGATGTCGGTCATCTGCGCCTCGGCACTGGCGAGTTCGGTATAGAGGGGTATGTTGAGGCCCACGGGCAGCCCGGGAACCTGGTTCGTGCGCACCTGCACGTAAATGCGCGTTTCGGCGGTGCGCAGCGTAACCCCCGACGCGGTATCGACCGACAGCCATGGGGAGACTTCCTCGCCATAGCCGCCGGCGAGGTGCACCGTGGTGCTCGCCAGCCCCGCCACGCTGGTGGTGAAACTCACCTTGTAGCTGTCGCCATGGCTCGCCTGCAACATGGCGCGCAACAGCGAGTAGGCATCCACGCTGACGTTGGCATGGCCATCGTTGATGTCGGTCGGTTTAAGCGGCCCCAGGTCGATCATGTCGGACACGGTCAGGTATTCGCCCGATGCCACCCCGGCCACGTCGCCCAGCAGCGCCGACGTCTCCGGCGTGGGTGCGGCGTTGGCCATCGCCTGCACCGCCTGCGCCAGCGTGGTATCGCCGTCGAATATCTCGCCGAAGGTGGCATCGGGGTGGCCGTTCAGCTGGCCTAACTCGGCGGCGAAATCCAGCACGTCGATCTGGGTGCCGACGAGCGCGCCAAGGTCCGCTGAATCGAGCCCAAGTTGCGTGCCCGCAAGCGCCGACAGCGCGCCGTTGGCCAGCCCCGCGTCGAGCGAGGCGACACGGGTGCCAAGGCGGAAGCCGGCCAGGTCCATCCGCGCGGCGGTGGCCTGCGCCACCACGCTCGAGGTGTTCGATCCGGTCAGCAGGCTGCCGAAGAACAGTGGCACCTCCTGGCGCAGAACGACCTTGGCGGCATTGTGATAAGCCGCTGTCGGATCGAAGCGCTCGTCCCACGCGATATCGCGGTCGCGGGTGTATTGGCCATCGGTCAGTTCCGCCACTTCGACCCTGCTGAGCCCGGCATCGGCGAGCAGGTCGGCCACCGCGGCCGCACCCTCCGCGCCGCCGCCGCTGGTGGCAGCCGCCGCAGCAGCGGCATCGGCCAGGTTCTGCAGCCGCCGCTCGGACAGGTACAGCGAACCGAGATCGACGATCATCGCCGACAGGCCCACCAGCGCCGGCAGGGCAATCGCGAACAGCACGGCGGCGGCGCCCGACTCGTCCTGCGCGAGGCGCCGGAGCGCGGAGGTTGACTGGAGCGAGGAGCGTGAGGCGGTCATTGTGGCAGCTCCCTGTCAGATCGAGCTGAGCTGGATCGAGGCCCGGCGCACAATGGTGGCTGAAGGCAGCGGGATCAGCGGATTGGAAAGAAACAGGTGGGCGCTGGCGTCATAGGTCAGCTGGACAACGTAGAAATTCCCCGTCGTGCTGGTCTCGATCTCGACATCGGCGGGGGCCAGCGTGCCGGCCGAAAGCACCCCTTCCGCCACGCTGTGGGCGACGACTTCGGAGCGCTCGTCATCGTCGAGCGCCACCAGCGCTGAACGGGCGGCGTCGTTGGCGGCCTGCTGCAGGCTGTGCGCGGCCATGAACCAGGTGCCATAGGTGATCGCGCCCAGCAGCATGACGATCATCAGCGGCAGCGCGACGGCGGCCTCGACGATCATCGACCCGCGCTGGTCGGCGGCAAGGGTGCTCAAGTGTCTGTTGAGCGGCGGTGGAGATAAGGGGGGTTGATCCATGGCAACAAGATCGCACGGGACCGGCAACAGATCGCAAACGCGCCCGCCGCCACCTATTACATATCATACATCATTGATTTTTGTCAGGCTGCCACGCCGTCACGGCGTAGACTTGGCGTTTGGTAAATCCAGAGTAAACGGCAACTTACGCAAAACTGCGCGGAATCACTGTGACCCGGACGCCTGCACCTCAACCGGACCGCCGTCGCGAGTAAACACCGTAACGGCACCTTCCGCTCCGTAAGTGCCCTGGAGCTGGACCATCGCACAATCGACCGCCAGCACGCCCGAGCGGTTTGGCAGCAACCGCACGACGGTGCGCAGGCTGCCGGTCCCGCTCAGCACGCGTTCCATGCCTTCGTGAAAACGCGCCCGGTCGCTGCGGTCGATCAGGTTGAGCAGGGGAACGCCCAGCAGCTTGTCCTGCGCTACGCCAACCCAATTGCAGAAGGTATCGTCGACCCGCTCCATCGCCCCGCGCACGTTCAATCGCGCGCAGCCAATCGTGCCGTTGAGCGCGAGCGCATCGAACATGGCCTTCTTCACGTCGGCGAGGCGCAGGTGCTGCACTTCGTCGGTGATGTCGCGGATCGCCATCACGGTGCAATCACGCAGGGGCACGCAGCGGAAATTGAGCCAGTTGCCCGGGGTAAACGGCGACGGCAGGTCAGCCGTGGTCGGCTCACGCGAGTTCAGCGTGTGTCGGAAATTCACTTCCAGCAGAGAATCGTAGAACGCGGGCAAGGCGAGGCGCAGGCTGGTCCCGCCATCGTGCGGCACGCGCACGCGGAACAGGGCCGCCGCCACCCTGTTGGCGTAGACGATCCGCTCGTTGTGATTGCACGCGAGGACTGCGTCATCCAGCCAATCGGCAAGGTCGAACAGCGCGGTCGGCGACTCGTCGCCCGGCGTGCCCGCACATGGCGCTGCTTGCGCGCGGCAGAAATCCTCGATCGAGGTGAGGACGTGCGACACGCGGCCGTGATGTGAAATCATCACCGGATGCTGCAGCGCCACTTCGCGCAGGCGGGCGAAATTGCGCACAAATTCGGCCGCCGAAACGGCTTGTTGGCCCGATACCGGCTGTTCTGGAGTGTCCTGCACGATTCCTCTCCCTGGTTTCGTAACAACGTGAACTTGCTCACTATAGCCTCCGCCAGATCCAATCCACCTCACAACAACATTGCAATATTAACCGACAATATTTGTACTATGCGCCATGAATGGTGAATAAATCGCAAGCAAATGCTGCGATGGCATGGCCGCACAAGAATGGCGGGAGCACGGTCTTCCCGTGCCCCCGCCAATCGGGCTTCGCTGCTGCCTGTTGCGGGCGATTATTCGGCCGGTTCTTCCCAGCCCTCGGCGTCGGCCTCGCCCTCGGCTTCGGCCGCGTCGGCTGCTGCCTCGACTGCGTCGAGCGCAAAGTCGTCGTAGGTCGGTACCACCGGATCCTGCAGGCCCTCGGCCACCTCGATCGAAAAGCCGCCGGCCGCGCCGATGCTGGTGGCGCGCAGGCGCAGGCGTTCCAGCCAATCCCCGTCTGCGGCCAATGCGGCCAGATCGACAGGAATGCGCGAGTTAAGCTCGCCCCCGCTGTCGTCGTCGGACTTCATCGCCGCAAAACCCAGCGGCGTCTCGAACCCCAATTCGAGGTAAGGATCAATCCCGCCGGGGAAATCCGGATCTTCGGACAGCGGCTTGGTCAGGTTGAACGTCACCTCGCTTGCGCCGCCCCGGATCGCCGCGATCAGCGCAGGCGACAGCGAGTAGATCGCCGCCGGCTTGTCCTCGCCTTCGGTTTCGTAGCTGGGCGCGTTGGCAAAGCCTGCCAACGGCTCGCCAATGGCCAGCGCGGTTTCGCCGCTCACCACCAGTTCGCGCGGCGGCGCCACACGCAGCGTAAAGTCGCCGCCGGTGTCGCCATAGGGCATGGCCTCGAACGTATAGGTGCCCGCTTCGACCACCGTGTAGCGGATCAGCGAGTTGAGGGTGGCGCCGTTGTCATCGTTCTCTTCCAGCACCTCGCCATCGGTGCCGAGGCCCTTGTACAGCTTGAGGTACGGATCGAGCGCGCCTTCAACCGGCTCTTCGTCCTGCGTCACGGCCGCCACCAGCGCCACTTCGAGCAATTGGCCGGCCTCGGCATTGATCGTGAACAGCTGGCTGCCGCCCACTTCAAGCGAGCCCTTGGTGTCCGAACCCGGCGTGACCGCGCGGGTCACCGGCGGCGACCAGGCGCGCGGGCGCAGGTGCAACTCGAATGCACCGGCTGTTTCGTTCTCCTCGAGGAAGCCGAACGGGCTGACGGTGATTTCCACCAGCTGCGCGCGTTCGGAAACGACGCTGGCACGCGAAGCCATGTTGCCCCCGCTGTCGTCATCCTCGGCCAGCACTTCGCCGCTGCGCACATCGGTGATGGTCAGCGTGGGATCGAGGGTGGAGCCCTCGGCCGGAATGGCGTCGACCTGCAAGCGGGTGCGCGCGGGAATGGTATAGCGGTAACGCACCGGCGCAGTGGTGATCTCGCCCTCGAAAATCAGCACATCGCTGGTGGCGCGATCAAGATTGCGCACGTCCTGAGCGGCGGCGGCAGACGGCACCAGTGCGGCGGCAGCAGATGCCAGCAGAACGGCCCTGAGGCCGACGTTGCCCAACGGCAGATTCATGAGATTTCCCCTTCGACGAACGGCCCACCGGGCAACAACCCGATGGCACCACATTCGATCTATGAGGTCAAAGCTTAATGCAGGCTGCGAGGCGATTATCTTGGGCAGTCAGGATGGTGACATTTGCTGTTAGCGGGCACATTTGAAAGAACGGAATCGGTCCAGAATGGACCGCAAGGCCGAACGGCCGCCCGCAGCGAAGGTCAGCTTGCTGACCGGGAGCGAGGATAGCCAAGGGGCCGGATGGCCCCGCCGGCGCCTGAGGCTACTTAAACAAGAATTCCACCAGCGCCCGCACCTTCTTCTGCCGCCACTGCGGGCGCGGGGCGACCAGCCAATAGGCGCGGCGGGTCTCTTCGGGCGCGTCGAGCGCCACAAGCCGGCCATCGGCCAGCGCTTCGGCCACCAGCGGCAGCGGCATCGTGGTGCGGCCAAGCCCGGCAAGCGCGGAGGACAAGGCCTGTCCGGCATTGCCCGCCTGCAACAGCGCATCCTCGCCCTCGGGCGCGGGGAAACCCGGCCATGAAATCCACCCTGGCGAATCCTCGCTGGCCGCGACGGTGACGCGCGAGCCGGGCGCCAGTTGCACCCCCTCCAGCTCACCCGGACCCTCGGTCAGGCGAATGGCGACGTCGAGGTTGGCCTCGGTAAAATCGGCGTCCTCGTCAGCGATCAGCTGGTAGCGCACATCGGGGTTGGCGGCGCGGAACTCCGCCAGCCGGGGAGCCAGCCACTGGGCGTAGAATTCGCGCGGCACCGCGATGGTGTAATTGCTGCTCGACTGGCCGGCCTGCATCGCCTGCACGGCTTCCTCGAACCGCAGGAACCCTTCGCGCAGCGGGTCGAGCCCGGCGACCGCTTCGTCGGTCAGTTCCAGCCCCTTGCTGGTGCGGCGGAACAGCACCACGCCCAGGACATCCTCCAGCGCGCGGATTTGCTGGCCGACGGCGGCGGGCGTCACCGCCAGCTCGTCCGCCGCGCGGGTGAAGCTGAGGTGCCGCGCGGCGGCATCGAACACGCGCAAGGCGTTGAGGGGCAGATGGGTGCGCTTCATGGGAAGGGGCGATGTAATGCGCTCCACGGCGGGCGGCAAGGCGGCAGCAGATATTCGCTTGACCGATTGCAGGTGAAACCACACAGAACGGCGCACATGCCTGACCTGCCGGAGTTGCCCATGCGCCGCTTTCTCGCCGCCCTCACCGTGTTCCTCGGCCTGTTGAATTCCCCCGCTTTGGCGCAGAGTATGGTGGACGGCAGCTTCCGCCCCGAAGTGCCGACGCTGGAGCAGGTTGTCGGCCATCGCAGCGGCGCGCAGATTTCCAGCCCCGAGCAGGCGGTGCAATATCTGCGTGCCTTGGCCGAGGCCGAGCCCGAACGCATGCGGCTGATCGAGTATGCCCGCAGCTGGGAGGGTCGCCCGCTGGTCTATGCGGTGATTTCCAGCCCCGCCAACATGGCCCGGATCGAAGCCGTGCGTGCCGACCTGGCGCAGCTGTCGCAAGGCACCGCGCCCACCTCGCTCGGCAATCTGCTGCCGGTCACCTGGCTCGGCTACGGCGTACATGGCGACGAAATTTCGAGCACCGATGCGGCGCTGTCGCTCGCCTATCACCTGCTCGCCGCGCAGGGCGATGCCGGGGTCGAGCGGATCCTCGACAACACCGTGGTGGTGATCGACCCGAGCCAGAACCCCGACGGACGCGGGCGCTTCGTCAACGGCTACCGCGCGCAGGCCGGCCTTGCCGTATCGGGCGACCGCAACGCAGCCGCCGCCGACCAGCCGTGGCCGGGCGGGCGCTTCAACCACTACTTGTTCGACCTCAATCGCGACTGGTTCGCCGTCACCCAGCCCGAAACGCGCGGACGCATCGCCGCGATCCGCCAGTGGCAGCCGGTGGTGGTGGTCGACGCGCACGAGATGGGCGGTGACGAGAGCTACTTCTTCCCCCCCGTGGCCGACCCCATCAATCCCAACGTGACGCAGGGCCAGCGCGACCTGATGGGGCTGCTCGGCCGCAACAATGCCGCCGCGATGGACCGTATCGGCCAGCCCTATTTCACCCGTGAGGTGTTCGACCTGTTCTACCCCGGTTACGGCGACAGCTGGCCAACGCACAACGGCGCGGTCGGGATGACCTTTGAACAGGCGAGCGCGCGTGGCCTCGCCTGGGAACGCAGCGACGGCAGCGTACTGACCTATGCCGACGGGGTGCGTAATCACTTCACCACCACGCTGGCCACCGCGCAGACCGTGGCCGACAACGCCACTCGCTTCGTCACCGAATATGCCGCCTTTCGCCGCAGCGCGATCGCCGGGCAGGCAGGCGGTGCGGGCTATGTCATCGACCTTGCGCAACGCCTGTGGAATGCCGAGCAACTGGCGCGGCGACTGGCCTTGCAGGGCATTGCGGTAACCCGCGTTTCAGGCCCGGCGACAGCTTGCGGACGTTCGTACCCCGCAGGCTATCTATCCGTTTCCACCGCGCAGGCGACCGGGCGGCTGGTGAAGAGTCTGCTCGATGCCGACACACCGCTGCCGCCGCAGTTCATCGCCGGGCAGGAGAACCGCCGTTCGCGCGGGCTGGCGCACGAATTGTACGATACCACCGCGTGGTCGGTCGGGCAGATGTCGGGCCTTGCGGTGCGCGAATGCGCCGCAGGCACTGGCGGCCAGCCCATTGGTGCCGACGACCCACTCCCCGCCCGCGCCGCCGCTCCCGGAGCCTTCGGGCTGGCAGTGCGCTGGACCGACAGCGGCCAGGTGCGCCTGGTGGCCGAGGCGCTCGCCGCCGGGCTGGTGGGCCGCGCCACCGACGAAGCCTTCTCGGTCGGTGGCCAGACCTTTCCGCGCGGCACCGTGGTGTTCGCGCGCGGCGACAACAGCGATCGGCTGGATGAGCTGACTGCGCTCGCCACGCGCATCGGTGCCGAGACCGTGGCGCTCAATTCCGGCTGGGTCGACAGCGGGCCGAACCTCGGGTCCGACGCCTTCCGCCGCCTGTCGCGCGCTCCCCGGGTGGCCATGCTGTGGGATGACGGGGTCGATCCGACCAGCGCGGGCGCCTTGCGCTATACGCTGGAGCAACGCCTCGCCATTCCGGTCACGGTGATCCGCACCGGCACCGTCGCTGAAGCCAATCTGGGCCGGTATGACGCGCTGCTGGTGCCCGATGGCAATTACAGCGACGCGCTGAGCGCCGGAGCCAAGGGCGCGATTGCCGCCTATGCCCGTGGTGGCGGCGTGGTGGTGGCGATCGGCAACGCGCTGACCGCGTTCAACCGTGGCGACAGCGCCCTGTTCACCATGCAGCGCGAGACCGTGCTGGGCGGCGAACCGGCGAAGGACGAGGAAGAGGGTGAGCCAAAGGACGCGGAAGGCGAGGCCATCGCCTCCGAAGCCGACTATCTCGCCGCCATCGCCGATCCGGCCCGCGCGCCCGACGTGCTGCCCGGCGCGCTGCTCAACACCGCGATCGATGGCGACAGCTTCCTCTCCGCCGGTTACGACAGCGCCACGCCGGTGGTGTTTGCGGCGGGCGACCTGGTGTTCGCCCCGGTCAGCCACGCGGCGGGCACCAACGTGGTCCGCTTTGCCGCTGCCGACGGGCTGGTCGCCAGCGGCTATGTGTGGGCCGACAACCGCCGCCAGATGGCGTTCAAGCCGTTCATGGTCGCCGAACCGGTCGGCCGCGGCCTGGCCATCGGCTTCACCCAGGACCCCGCCACGCGCGGCTACCTCGACGGGCTCGACCTGCTGCTAGCCAATGCGGTGATCATGGCGCCTGCGCGGGTGCGCTGACACGATCGACGAGGGCTGCGGGGATTTTCGTCAGGCCGGCATGGCGGAAATACGCGTAGCCCTCAGCGACGCGCTTCGTCTTCCTGCGACACGGCCAGCGGGAAATGCGGGATCGCCACCTCAAAGTGCGATCCGTCCTGCCGGGTAAAGGTGTAATGCCCTTCCATCGCCCCGATCGGTACGGTCAACTCGCAACCCGATACGTAATCGTGCGATTGGCCCGGCAGCAACAGCGGGGTCTCACCCACCACCCCCTCGCCATCGACCAGATTGACCATGCCGCGCGAATCGGTGATCCGCCAGTGCCGCGTGCGCAGTTGCACGGCGTCCTCGCGGTGGTTCTCCAGCCGGATGTGGTAGACCCAGAACCAGCGGCCCGCATCGACCCGCGATTGTTCGGGCATGAAGTTGACCGACACACGCACCGTCACCCCCGAAGTGGTGGCAACGTGCTGGAACAGCGACTTCATGGCATCACTGATGGTCATGAGTCGGCAGCGTAACGGGTTTGCGGCGGGCGGCAAGGGGAGTAACTGCGAAGGCGCGCAATTGATCGCATTCCTGTTGCCGCTTGGCCCCGGATCGGTTCAGCCCTGTTGGCCACCCTGAACGACCATCTCCAGCGGCGCGACCAGCTTCCAGGTTATGCCCTCGGGCGCAAAATCGATCCCTGCCTCGCCGCCGAAGAAGCGTCGGGGCACGTCGTTGATCAGCGTGGTGCCGAAGCCCTTGCGTGTCGGCGGCGAGACCTTGGGGCCGCCGCTTTCGCTCCATGTCAGGGTCAGCGTGTCGCCCACCACTTCGCCCGCGACGGTCACCCGCCCGCCCTTGGCCGACAGCGCACCATACTTGAGCGAATTGGTCGACAGTTCGTGCAGCGCCATGCCGATCACCTCGGCCGCGCGCGGGCTGAGCGACAGCGGCGGTACGTCCACTGTCAGCGTGCCGGGCGCATCCGAACCCAGCCCCAGTTGCCCTTCGACCAGCTCGCCCAACGGTACCTCGCGCCACTGGCGTTTGACCAGCATGTCCTGATGCAACGCCATCGAGCGGATGCGTTCGGAGAAGCTGGCGACGAATTCATCGTTGCCGTCGATACTCCGCCGCAGCAGCGCCTGGATGGTCGAGAGCATGTTCTTGCTGCGATGGTTGACCTCCATCAGCAGCAGGCGGATCTGCTCGGCCTGGTCGCGTTGCTCGGTGATATCGGTATTGGTGCCGAACCAGCGGATGATCCGGCCATCCTTGTCGCGGATGGGTTTGGCGTGGCTGAGGAACCAGCGCCATTTGCCTTCGCTGGAGCGCAGTGGAAACGTATCCTCCCACTCCTCGCCGCTTTGCAATTTGGCGACCCAGCCGGCCTTGACCTGCTCAAGGTGATCGGGGTGCTGCACCTGTTCCCAGCCCCAGCCGTCCATCTGCTCGAAGGTGGTGCCGGTAAAATCATACCACCGCTGATTGTACCAGAACAGGTGACCGTCGGGGTCGGCCATCCAGCACAACGAGGCAATATTGTTGGCCAAAGTCTCGAAACGGGCCTTGGACTGGAGCAGTTCGGACTGCCGCTTAAGCTCCGGCCCGGCATCCCGCGCGATTTTGCTGGCGCCCACAACGGTGCCTGTCTCGTCATGCACGGGAGAGACGGTGACCGAAATGTCCAAATGCTTGCCACTCTTGTGCAACCGCTTGGTCAGAAACTGACCCACCCGCTCTCCGACACGGATTCGCTCGAGGATATCGTCCTCCTCGTGCTGGCGATCAGTTGGCAGCAGGCGGCGGATCGACCCGCCGACCATTTCTTCGGAGGTCCAGCCGAACAGCCGCTCGGCCGCCGGATTCCACGAAATGACGATGCCGCTCACGTCCTTCGCCACGATCGCATCATCGGACGATTCAACCAGTGCGGCGTAGAAGTCGTAGATCCCGGTCAAATGTTTATCGCCTTGAAATCATTGGATAATTTTTCCAACGATGGGCAAATACACTGTTTGCAGGGAAATTGCGATCAAATTTATCGCAACCGGGAACCATCCGGCAATGACAGATCAGCGTGCGTTTGACAACGATGCGGTTACAGATGCGACCGGGTGCGGGGCTAGATCCCCGCCTTGGCGAACGCCTGATCAAGGTCCTCGATCACATCGAGCGGATCTTCCAGGCCCACGTTCAGCCGGATCATGCCTTCTTCCACGCCCATGTCGGCGCGGCCCTCAGGGCCCATGTTGTGGTGCGTGGTGCTGGCCGGGTGGCAGGCGAGCGACTTGGAATCGCCGATGTTGTTCGAGATATCGACCAGTTCCAGCGCGTCGAGCACCTTGAACGCCGCCTCGCGCCCGCCATTCACCACGAAGCTGAAGATCGGCCCGAAGGCGTCCATCTGCTTGGCCGCCAGCTCATGCTGGGCAAAACTGGGCAGGCCCGGATGGAGCACGCGCGCCACGCGGCTTTCCACAAAGCGGCCCACTTCCATCGCGTTCTCGCTCTGCTTGTGAGCGCGCAGGTCGAGCGTCTCGAGCCCCTTCAGCACCACCCAGGCGTTGAACGGCGAGAGGATCGGCCCGGTGTTGCGCTGGAACGGGCTGAGCACGCCGTTGATCCACGCATCGGTACCGCACAACGCGCCCGCCAGCACACGGCCCTGCCCGTCCATCAGCTTGGTGGCCGAATAGGCGACCACGTCGGCGCCGAATTCCAGCGGCCGCTGCAGGCTGGCGGTGGCAAAGGCGTTGTCGACCACGGTGGTGATGCCGTGCGCCTTGGCAAGCCCGCAGACAAAGGCCAGGTCAACGATGTCGAGCGTGGGATTGGCCGGGGTTTCGAAGAAGAACACCTTGGTGCTCGGCTGGATCGCCGCTTCCCACTCGGCATTGTTGCGCCCGTCGACGATCGTGTGGGTGATCCCGAAGCGATTGAGCACATTGGCCA
>JBDSUF010000047.1:0-53610 GCA_039927835.1 Alteraurantiacibacter sp. | reverse complement strand
AAGCCGATGACGGCGGACGAGTTGGACTTGCTGATCGCGAAAGCCGTTTGATTTGAGCCAGTTGGGGCGACGAAGTCCTACAACCTGGAACACCTGGAACAGTGTCCAATGGGGGAAGAGTCGGCGGGCCTGACGCGGCTGGATATGGCAGCGAAGAAGGGGTGTGATGGGGCTCGTCATGCCTGGGGCGCTGGCATGGTCCTGACACTGTAGGACAGAGGGAAACGCCCAAACCTCAAACCACCACACCTCCAACCTTCACCCCGGACTTGTTCCGAGGGGTGCCGTCGGGATCGCGCACAAAAACAAGCGCGGCGGGCCCGCATGACGGACAAAACCTGCCTGTCGGCTAGCGACTCTATTGCGGACGTTCCTCGCCTACCTCAAAGTTCGCGATAGGACATGGACCCGCCAACCGGCAGGGCATCAGGAACCAGCTTGCCCTTAGGCATGGCCTGATTGCAACGTCCAGTGTGCGGGTACAACATCTGCGGCTTCGCGGGGCTGTCCGATCAATCATGAATTAACGCAAACTTAGGCAGCTGTCTTTACACCCTGAAGAATTGAGATGAGCCCGCTGTCACCCTTTCAGATCGCAGTTCCCGAAGGAACTTACGTCGAGCTCGTCCAGAGCTTGTTCAGGACGCTCATTCCCACTTCGATCATCGCAGTATCGTTCATGGCCGTGGTTGCGGCTGTACTGGCGCAAACAGCGGATATGCCATCCGCAGCACTTGGCATCCTTGGCTCAGTCGTGGTGTTGGCCCGGCTTGTGATCCAGCTCAAATTTCGCGTTGAGGCCAGTCAAGCGAACTTGACCGTTAAGCGTGCGCGGAGGCTAGAGCGTATCTTTGCCTTGGCCTACTTACTCTTCGCTGCCCTGTTCGGCCTTTTTTGCGCGAGAGCCTTTGTAATAGCGTCGCAAGATATGCACGTCCTCGTTGTGGCGTTGCTGGTTGGATATGCTGCGGGGGTTGCGGCTGGGATAGCATATCGCCCGTGGATAAGCGTAGCCGCGATGTTGCTTGGCGTGTTTCCTACAATCCTGGTTTCCTTGTTTAGCGCCAATGCGATCTACAATGGGGTCAGCGTTCTGCTCGCAGTCTTCCTGCTTGGCGGGATACAAAGCATGCTCGCGCATTATCGGTTTGTCTCGGCAGGTATCACGATGCAGGGCCTCTTCGCCGACCTTGCACAGAATGATGGTCTGACCGCCTTGCGAAACCGTTATGGGCTGAGGGAACAGTTCAATCAGATCACAATGCTCGGTCAAACTACCGGCGACCTCGCCATTCACTGTCTCGACCTGGATCGCTTCAAGCCGGTGAACGATCAATATGGCCATCCGGTGGGGGACTTGCTGTTGCAGGCAGTATCTGGGCGATTGGCCAATATCCTTCGAGGAAGCGACTTCGCCGCCCGCATTGGCGGTGATGAATTCGTGGTCGTGCAAAGCGGGATCACTGATCGTTCCGAAGCAGATTTTCTTGCACGCCGGATCGTTCGCGCGGTCTCGGCGCCCTATGGCATCGCCAACCATACCATCACGATCGGCACTAGTGTCGGATTCGCTTTGGCTTCCGAGAACGGGCACAGTCTAGAAAAGCTCATTGCGGTTGCCGATGACGCACTTCTGCGCTCGAAGCGCGCCGGAGGAGGACGCATTTGCCATAGTGAAAGCGTGAAACTTGCCGGTTGATTTTGCTTTTGCGGAACTTAGGTCCGTTGCAGACGACAAGGAAGGCGGTTTGGCCTAACCCACCTTCGCCGCCTTCCGCACAATCGCGCTCAGGCCCTTGGTCAGCTGCACCAGCCCGTTCAACCGGCTCTCCGGATCGCTCCACGCGCGTTCGATCACCAACTTCATGTCGGGTCGCAGGCGAGCGGTGCCGTTCAGCCGGGCGACGTATGCCAGCAGGCCTTCGGGATCGGGGAAATCGTCGTTGTGGAAGGTCACCAGCGTGCCGCGCGCGCCCACGTCGATCTTGGCCACATTGGCGGCCATCGCCTGCTGCTTGATCTCGATCAGGCGGACGAGGTTGCGGGTCGCGGGCGGCAGCGCACCGAAGCGGTCGATCATCTCGGCCGCCAGCGCTTCCACCTCGCCCTTGTTCTCGGCATCGTTGAGGCGGCGATAGAGCGCCATGCGCACGGCGAGGTCAGGCACATATTCGTCGGGGATCATGATCGGCGCATCGACGGTGATCTGCGGGCTGACGCTGTCCTTCTGGCGCTCGAGCCCCATCTGGCCCGCCTTGGCCGCCAGGATCGCATCCTCCAGCATCGACTGGTACAGCTCGAACCCCACCTCGCGGATGTGCCCGCTCTGTTCGTCGCCCAGCAGGTTGCCCGCACCGCGAATGTCGAGGTCGTGGCTCGCGAGCTGGAAGCCCGCACCCAGCGAATCGAGATCGCCCAGCACCTTCAGGCGCTTTTCCGCCACTTCGTTCAGCACGTTGCCCGCAGGCGTGGTGAGGTACGAATAGGCACGGATTTTCGACCGGCCCACGCGCCCGCGCAGCTGGTATAACTGCGCCAGGCCGAAGCGGTCGGCGCGGTGGATGATGATGGTGTTGGCCGAGGGAATATCCAGCCCGCTCTCGACAATGGTGGTGCTCAGCAGCACCTCGTACTTCTTCTCGTAGAAGGCGCTCATCCGCTCTTCCACTTCGGTCGGGCTCATCTGGCCATGCGCGGCGACGTAACGGATTTCGGGCACGTTGGCGTGCAACCAGTCGGACACGGCTTCCATGTCGGCGATGCGCGGCACCACGATGAAGCTCTGCCCGCCGCGATGGTGTTCGCGCAGCAGGGCTTCGCGGATGACCATATCGTCCCATTCCATCACATAGGTGCGCACCGCCAGGCGGTCGACCGGCGGGGTCTGGATGGTCGACAATTCGCGCAGGCCCGACATCGCCATCTGCAAGGTGCGCGGAATCGGCGTGGCGGTGAGCGTCAGGACGTGAACGTCGGCGCGCAATTGCTTGAGGCGTTCCTTGTGGTTGACCCCGAAGCGCTGCTCCTCGTCGACGATCACCAGGCCCAGGTTCTTGAACTTCGTGGTCTTGGACAGGATCGCGTGGGTGCCCACGACGACGTCCATCGTGCCGTTCTCCAGCCCTTCGCGCGTGGCCTTGGTCTCATTAGCCGCGACCAGCCGCGACAGGCGGCCGACCTTGAGCGGGAAACCGGCAAACCGCTCGGCAAAACCGTTGAAGTGCTGCCGGGCGAGGAGCGTGGTGGGGGCCACGACCGCCACTTGTTGGCCCGCCATCGCCGCCACGAAGGCCGCGCGCAGGGCGACCTCGGTCTTGCCGAACCCGACATCGCCGCAGACGAGCCGGTCCATCGGCTTGCCTGCCGCCAGATCGCCCAGCACATCGGCGATGGCGGCTTCCTGATCGTCGGTTTCGGACCAGGGGAAGCGGTCGACGAAGGGGTTGAAGCTGGCCGGATCGACTTCGAGCACCGGCGCGACCTTGAGCGCGCGCTGGGCGGCCACCACCAGCAGCTCGCCGGCGATGGCGTTTATCCGCTCCTTCAGGCGAGCGCGGCGGCGCTGCCATGCCTCGCCGCCGAGCCGGTCGAGCACCGCGCCTTCCTCGCCGCTGCCATAGCGGCTGAGAACGTCGATGTTCTCCACCGGGATGAACAGCTTGTCGCCGCCGGCATATTCCAGCCGCACGCAATCGTGCTGGCTCTTGCCCACGGTGATCGGTTCGAGGCCCAGGTACTTGCCGATGCCGTGATCCAGGTGGACCACCAGATCGCCGTGCCGCAGCGCCTGCAATTCGGCCAGGAAGGCGTCAGCATCCTTCTTCTTCCTGCGGCGGCGGACGAGCCGGTCGCCCAACAGGTCCTGCTCGGTGATCAGTTCCAGCTCATCGTTGGCAAAGCCGGTGTCGAGCGGCAGCACCAGTGCGGTCGGCTTGCCCTTGGCGCTGAGGCCGAGCGCTTCCTGCCAGTTTGCGGCGAGCGACACTGTGGTGCCCGCTTCACCCAGGATCGAGGCGATGCGGCTGCGGCTGCCTTCGGAATAGGCGGCCAGCAAGGGGCGTTTACCGGCCTTGGCCAGCGCCTTGAAATGCGCGGCAGCGGCTTCGTAGGCGTTCTTGCCCGCGGATCGCTCGGGCGTGAAATCGCGAGCGGAACGGAAGCCGAAATCGAGCACGGTGTCGCTTTCGGGTTCGGCGAAGATCCCCGTCTTGTGGATCGGCAGCGCGGCGGCGGCGCGGTCCAGTTCCTCGCGCTTGAGGTACAGCTCGACCGGATTGAGCGGGCGGTAGGAGCCTTTTGCTTGGCCCGAGACCTCGCGCCGCTGGCGGTGGTAGTCGGCGATGTCGGTCAGCCGCTCGTCCGCTGCCTGCAGCGCGCCGCTGTCGATCACCACCTGATCCTTGGCGCCAAGGTGGTCGAACAGCGTGGAGAGCTTGTCTTCGAGCAGCGGAAGCCAGTGTTCCATGCCTGCCAGGCGGCGTCCTTCGCTGACCGCTTCGTACAGCGGGTCCTGCGTGGCGGCGGCACCGAACAGCTCGCGATAACGGGTGCGGAAGCGGGTGATCGTGGAATCGTCGATCAGCGCCTCGCTGGCGGGTAGCAGCAGGTGGCCTTCGACCGTGCCGGTGGTCAACTGCGTGCCCGGATCGAACAGCCGCATCGATTCCAGCTCATCGCCGAAGAAGTCGAGCCGCAGCCCGCCTTCCATGCCCGAGGGGTAGAGGTCAAAGATCGACCCGCGCACCGCGAACTCGCCGGTATCGACGACGGTATCGGTGCGGCTGTAACCCTGCCGCTGGAGCAGGGCGATCAGGCTCTCGCGGCCGATGGTCATGCCGGGCTTCAGCTCGCGCACTGCCTCGCGCACGCGAAACGGGGTCAGCACCCGCTGGAGCACGGCGTTGATTGTGGTGACCAGCAGCTGCTTGCGTTGTCCGGCGGCTTGCAAGCGGTACAGCGCCGACAATCGCCGGGCGGAGACGCTGAGCGCCGGGCTGGCGCGGTCAAATGGCAGGCAGTCCCACGCGGGGAATTCGAGCACTTCCAGCTCGGGCGCGAAGTAATGGGCGGCGTCGGTGACCGCGCGCATCGCGGCATCGTCGGGCGCGATGAACACCGCGCGCCCGGTACTCGCCCGCGCGAGGTCGGCCAGCACCAGTGGCTGCGAACCACGCGCCACGCTCGCCAGCGTCAGCGGTTGGCGGGCGGCAAGGATACGGGCGTAATCGGGCATGGATGATCCTTATTGGCGCACGCGCAACGGCCCCCTGCCCGGTTTCGGGAAGGAGGATCGTGTGGGGCGCAAATAGGGTGGCGGGCCGGCTTTAGCCAGCCTTTAGATCGACACGTAATCGATCCGCTGGACGGTCGATCAACCTCACCAGCAGATAGACCTATGCAGGCGCGAGTCGTGGCTCAATCGAACAGGCAATCATTGCCGCGCAGGAAGATTCCAGTCGGCCGGGGATAGCTGGACCTTTCGCTGTCGGTCAGCGCGAAGATTTCGGCCACCAAATAGGCCGTCTCTTCGTCGGCCATCTCTTCCGTTGGGTCTGCTACATTGCTCATCGTCGCCTCGTAGCGGCAGGATCGACTGTATTCCGACCCGTTGAGGAGGTAGGCTTCACACTCCTCTTCCTGCGTAACGAAAGCGTCGTAACCGCGGCTGTGGGCCATGTCGGCAAGCCGGCGTAAGGTCATGCGTTGCATATAACCAAGGTCGGAACCTTCCGGCATGTTACTGGCCACCCTGACGCGCTCGCGACTTCGGAACTTGCAGATAGAGCCATGGGGCGATCCGAGCAATTGGCCGATCTGCGCCGTAGCCTCTGCGTACGGGGCCAATCCAACGGCACCCGCAATCATTATTGCAAGCAAGACCTTCCATTGCCTCATAGTTTTCCCCTTCACCTTACATCGCCCGGCGGTATCGGCTGGCCGATCCGGCATCATCCTATTTGAACGTAGTCCAGCTTGCGCAGGGCCACCATCAGCGGCCCCGAAAACCGTTCTGGCGGGGTCTGCGTCTGCAGCGCCCAGGCCATCGCGTCCACGTCATCCTCGTCCAGCAGGGCCTCGAACCATTGCAACGCCTGCTCCTCCCACTCCGCATGGTAACGGTCGAAGAATCCGCCCAGCATGTAATCCGCCTCACGTGTTCCACGATGCCAGGCGCGGAACTTCATGCGAGCCAGTCTTTCGGACGGCTGGAGGTGGGTGGCGATTTCAGGGGGATTGCTCATGCGCGCCTCCTACCGTGCGCTCACGCAATCCGCTAGACCCGCACTATGCGCCCCGAATTGCTCAACCCGCTGTTTGCCGAGACTGACAGCCTTGAAGGCGTGGGCCCCAAGCTGAAGAAGCCACTCGACAAGCTGGGGCTGACCCGGTTGCGCGACGTGATTTACCATTTGCCCGACCGCTTCGTGCAGCGCCGCAGCGTGGCCGATCTCGACCAGGCGAGCGAGGGCGAGCAGATCGTCATCGCGCTGACTCCCATCGAGCATCGCAGCAGTTTCTCCGGGCGCGGCCCCTATCGCGTGCTGGCGCAGGATGGGCCGGGCAACGTCTGTTCGCTGACCTTCTTCGGCAAGGCCAGTTACACCGCCAAAAAGACGCTGCCGGTGGGCGAGAAGCGCTGGGTCGCGGGCAAGCTGGAACGCTATGGCGATATGCTGCAGATCGTCCACCCGGATCACGTCTCGGACGAAAGCGCCGGGCTGCTGGGCCATCTGGTGGAGCCGGTCTACGCGCTCGCCGAAGGGCTGACGCAGCCCAAGGTGCTATCGCTGGCCGAGCAGGCGCTGGCCAAGCTGCCCGAGCTGGCCGAATGGATCGAACCCGGCGTGCTGGCGCAGCACAAGTGGCCCGCGTGGCGCGATGCGCTGCACCTGGCGCACAAGGGTGAGCATCCCCCGGCGCGCGACCGGCTGGCCTATGACGAGCTGTTCGCCAATGCGCTGGCGCTGATGCTGGTGCGCCAGTCCAACCGCAAGCGGCGCGGGCAGGCGCTGGTGGGTGACGGGCACTTGCGCGACAAGCTGCAACTGCCGTTCCCGCTCACCGGGGCGCAGGTCCGTGCCAATGCCGAGATCGCGGGTGATATGGCGCAGGACGCGCCGATGCTTCGCCTGCTGCAGGGCGATGTGGGTGCGGGCAAGACCGTGGTGGCGCTGGAAGCCATGCTGCTGGCGGTGGAGGGCGGGGCGCAGGCCGCGCTGCTCGCCCCCACCGAAATCCTCGCCCGCCAGCATTATGAGACGCTGCGCAAGTTGCTGGCGCCAACTGGCGTGGAGATTGCGCTGCTCACAGGGCGCGACAAGGGCCGGGCGCGCGAGTCGATTCTGATCGGGCTGCTAGACGGTTCGATCCAATTGGTGGTCGGCACGCATGCGATCTTTCAGGACACAGTGGCCTATCGCAACCTCGGCCTCGTGGTGATCGACGAGCAGCACCGCTTCGGGGTCAGCCAGCGGCTGCTGCTAACCCAGAAGGGCCGCGTTACCCCGCACACGCTGGCGATGACGGCCACCCCGATCCCGCGCACGCTGGTGCTGGCGCAATATGGCGAGATGGACGTCAGCCGGCTGGACGAGATGCCACCGGGCCGCCAGCCAATCGACACCCGCGTGGTCGCGCTGGGCCGGCTGCCTGATGTGGTGGCGGGGATCGAGCGACACCTCCTGACCGGGCAGCAGGCCTATTGGGTGTGCCCGATGGTGCGCGAGCACGAGACGGAGGACATCGCCGCCGCCGAGCAGCGCTATGCCAGCCTGAAGGAGCGGTTCGGCGACGCGGTGGTGCTGGTCCACGGCCAGCTGGCTCCCGAGGTAAAGGATCGCGGCATGGAGCGGTTCGCCCGCGGAGAGGCCAAGGTGCTCGTCGCCACAACGGTGATCGAGGTGGGCGTGGACGTGCCCAACGCCACGCTGATGGTGATCGAACAGGCCGAGCGCTTCGGCCTCGCGCAGCTCCACCAGTTGCGCGGCCGGGTGGGGCGGGGCAGTGCAAAATCGACCTGCCTGCTACTGCGCGGCGATGAGCTGTCCGAAACAGGTCGCGAACGTCTGGCGCTGATGCGCGAGACGCAGGACGGGTTCCGGCTGGCCGAGGAGGATTTGCGCCTGCGCGGCGGCGGCGAACTGCTCGGCACGCGGCAGAGCGGCGATAGCCCGTTCACCGTCGCCACGCTGGAACAGGCCGCCCGCCTGGGCCAGACCGCCAACGACGACGCCCGCCTGCTGGTCGAACGCGACGGCGGCCTCGCCAGCGCGCGCGGTGAGGCCTCGCGTGTGCTGCTGTACCTGATGGAGCGCGACTGGGGCGTCAGCCTGCTGAGGGGTGGGTGATTTTGTCACCATTGCAACCGGTGTCGGGGATTGCCGGGGGCGGAGTTTGCGTTACAACCCGTGCCAGAGATAAATTCGGGGATCGAGAACTATGCTGCTGGACCGGGTGAAGCCGCTTGATGCCATTCTTGCCGTTGCCGAGAAGAAGGGCCTGCACCGCTCGCTCGGATGGTTCCAGCTGACCCTTCTGGGCATCGGCTGCGTGATCGGCACTGGCATCTTCGTGCTGACGGCCGTGGGCGCGCAAAAGGCGGGGCCTGGACTGATGATCGCCTTTGCCATTGCCGGCGCGGTCTGCATCGTGGCGGCGCTGTGTTATGCCGAGATCGCCTCGATGATCCCGGTGGCGGGCAGCGCCTATACCTACAGTTACGCCACCATTGGCGAATTCTTCGCCTGGACCGTGGGCTGGGCGCTGATCATGGAATATGCCATCGCCGCCTCCGCCGTGTCGGTCGGCTGGTCGGGCTATTTTACCGGGACGATCCTCAATGAATTCTTCGGCATAAGCCTGCCAGCCTGGCTCAGCGCAGGTCCGCTGGCGCTGGGCGGTGCCGAGGGCGGGCTGATCAACCTGCCGGCGCTTTTGATTGCCCTGCTGGTCACTGCCCTGCTGGTTGTTGGCACCAGTGAAAGCGCCAAGGTCAATGCCGTGCTGGTGCTGATCAAGGTAACCGCACTGACCGTGTTCATCGGGCTGACACTGACCAGTTCGGAATTTGATGCCGACCGTTTCAATCCGTTCCTGCCCGCTGGGCTGTTCGGCGGTTGGGGCACGGGCGTGGGCGCCGTGGGCGCGGCGGCAACGATGTTCTTTGCCTATGTGGGGTTTGATGCCGTTTCCACCGCGGCGGAAGAAACCAAGGATCCGCAACGAAACGTGCCCATCGGGCTGATCGGATCGCTGCTGTTCTGCACCGTCTTCTATATTCTGGTGGCAGGCGGCGCGATCGGCACCATCGGCGGCCAGCCGATCATGGACGCGCTGGGTATCCCGCTTGAGGCGGGCTCACCTGAACTGGCCCGCCAGTGCGCGATGGCCGTCCATGCCGATGCACTGGTTTGCTCGAACGAGGCTTTGGCCCATGTGCTGCGAGTGATCGGCTTTTCGGGCGTAGGCAATATGCTGGGCATCGCGGCGTTCCTGGCGCTGCCATCGGTGATCCTGGTGCTGATGTTCGGGCAAACGCGAATCTTTTTCGTGATGAGCCGCGACGGGCTGCTACCCGACCGGCTGAGCACCGTCCACCCGCGCTTCAAGACGCCGCACGTGGTGACCATAATCACCGGTCTCGCGGTGGCCGTGGCGGCGGCTTTCTTCCCCGTGGGGCAGTTGGCCGACATCTCGAACGCCGGCACGCTCTATGCCTTCTTCATGGTGGCCATCGCGGTGATGGTGCTGCGCAAGCGCGATCCGCATCGCAAGCGCAGTTTCCGGGTACCGGGGGTGTGGGTGATCGCTCCGTTGACGATGATCGGTTGCGTGCTGTTGTTCTTCAACCTGCCCAGTGCGGCCATGCTGTTCCTGCCCGCGTGGGGCGCGCTGGGGCTGGTGATATATTTCGCCTACAGCCGCAGCCGTAGCCACCTTGGCCGTGGCGTTGTTGAGGTGCACGAGCCCGAGATCGCCGATCTCGAGCCGGATATCCCCGGGGTGTCCGATCGCGGTCGGCCCTGACAGACAAAATCAACGCTAAACGTGGCTGCCCGCTTCCCTAAGGAGGCGGGCAGTCCTATTTGGGCGGCTCGAGATTCACCCTAGAGGACCCGCCATGACCGTCTCCAACGCCTCAGCCGCCGATATCGCCCGCGTGTTCGCCGCCCAGCGGGCGAACCAGTGGAACATCAAGGCGACCGGCGTGGCCGAACGCCGCGCCAAGCTGGCCGCGCTCAAGGCGGCGGTGGAAGCCCACGCGGATGACATCGTGGCCGCCGTGCTGAGGGACACCCGCAAGCCCGAGGGCGAAATCCGCGTGACCGAAGTGTTGAACATCACCGGCAATATCCAGCTCAACATCGATGGCCTGGAAGAGTGGATGACGCCGACGCAGGTGATCCCCACTCGCGTGCCGACCGACAAGGCGATGATCGCCTGTGAAGCGCGCGGCGTGTGCCTGATCCTGGGACCGTGGAACTTCCCGCTGGGCCTGGTGTTCGGTCCGCTGGCGGCGGCAGTGGCTGCGGGCAACTGCTGCGTGCTCAAGCTGACCGACCTGTGTCCCAACGTGGCGACGCTCGCCAAGGTGATCGTGGGCGAGGTGTTCCCCGAGAACGAAGTCGCTGTGTTCGAAGGCGACGTGTCGGTATCCGAGGCTCTGCTCGACTTGCCGTTCAATCACATCTTCTTCACCGGCTCGACGCGGGTCGGCAAGATCGTGATGGCCGCCGCTGCCAAGCACCTCGCCAGCGTTACGCTGGAACTGGGCGGCAAGAGCCCGGTGATCATCGACGAAGGTGCCGATATCGATGCCATCGCCGCTGCGCTCGCCGGGGCCAAGCAGTTCAACGGCGGGCAGGCGTGCATCTGTCCGGACTATGTGTTCGTGAAGGAGGCCGACAAGGCGCGGCTGGTCGCAGGGTTCAAAGCCAATGTGGAGAAAAACCTCTACGCCAGCGGCTCCATCGACAAGAACGCCATCGCCCAGGTGGTCAACCAGGGCAACTTCGCCCGCGTGAAGGGCATGGTCGACGACGCCATTGCCCAAGGCGCCACGGTAGCAGCAGGCGGCACGCTGGAGGCCGATGATCTGACCATTCACCCGACCATGCTGACCGACGTGACCCCGCAGATGACAATTCTGCAGGACGAAATCTTCGCCCCGGTGCTGCCGGTGATGACCTATGACACGCTCGATCAGGTGATCGAATACATCGAGGCGCGCGACAAGCCGCTGGCGCTCTATGTGTTCAGCCCCAGCCAAACCAATGTGGACAAGATACTCGCGCGCACGTCCTCAGGCGGGGTGACGGTCAACGGAGTGTTCAGCCACTACCTTGAAAACCGCCTGCCGTTCGGCGGGGTCAACGGCAGCGGCATGGGCAGCTATCACGGCTATTTCGGGTTCAAGGCCTTCAGCCACGAACGCGCGATCTACGTCCACCAGCCAGTCGCCGCCTGATGGCTTAAGCGGCTAGGTGAACCTGGTCGCGGCCGGCTTTCTTGGCGCGGTAGAGTGCTTCATCCGCGCGCGAGATGATGCTCTTGCGGTCGTCCTCGACGGTCAGTTCGGCCACGCCCGAGCTGATCGTGACCGACAGCGCCGCGCCGCTGGGTAGCAGCACGGGCAGGGCGGCAATGCCCTGCCGCAGTCGCTCGCAAGCGGCGGCAGCATCGCCAACCGCGCAATCGGGGAAAGCGATGAGGAATTCCTCGCCGCCTAGCCGACCCACCAGATCCTGCTCGCGCATCATCAGCTGGGCCATCTGCGAAATCCGGCGGATCACCTCGTCTCCGGCGGGATGACCGTAGGTATCGTTGACCAGCTTGAACCGGTCAATATCGAGCACCGCGACCGAAACCGGACGCCCGCTGCGGCGTGAGGCGGCGATCATCCGGTCGAGCGAGGCGAACAGCTCGCGCCTGTTGGCAAGGCCGGTCAACTCGTCGGTGGTGGCCACGCGGTCGAGTTCGTGACGGATCGCCTCTTCGCGCTGGATGGCATGGCGCAAGGCGAGGCTGGAATAAGCTCCGATCACCAGCAACAGCAGACCGCTAACATTGAGCACGTCCTGAAATTTGTCTGACCGGCGCGCGGCGTCGTCGGCCCGCTGGTTGCGCTCGTCGAGCAATTGCTGTTCTACCGCTTCCATCCGGTCGAGCACGGCCATCGCCTGGTTGGTCAACTGGCGGCCGTGGTTGGTCCGGACCAGCGCCACGGCATCGGCATGGTTGCCCGCACGTTGTTCGGCCACGGTCATGCGGGCCTGGGCGGTAAACTCGTCGAGCAAAATGAACAATTCTTCTGCCCGTGCTGTTTCGCGGACATTGTCAGCCAACAGGCGGCGCATTTTGGGCATCGCGATGTCCAGCGCTGCCATCCCGGCGGTGTAGGGTTGCAAAAAGGCATCTTCGCCGGTCAGCAGGTAGCCGCGCTCTCCCCGCCGGATCGATAGCGCGGCCACGCGGATATCCGACAGGTTGCCCAGCACGGCGAAGGTATGTTCCTGCCACGCCTCGGCTTCGCGCTGCTCGCCGGTGGCGGCCCGAGCAAACCATGAAGACCCCGCCAGCATCGCACCCAGCAGCAGCACGGTGAACAGCATCAGCCGCGCGCTGCCCATACTCGAGCGGCGATCAAGCGCCCCCTTGGCCCTGTAGGCAATGCGGTTCAGCGTCTTTGGCACTCTGGTGGGTTACGCGGAATATGGTAAGGATCGCGTTAACGTCGGCGCATTCGCCCGCCAAAGCGGTTGCCAGTTTGGCAGGCGGGCCTTAAGCCCCCGCCACACCCTCGCCACACCCCCGCAGACAGGCAATCCCGTGTTCCTCACCCCTTTTGAATGGACCATTGCCAAGCGCTATATGCTGCCTGGCCGCAGCGAGGCGGTCATCGCGCTGGTGGCGGGCATCTCCATCACCGTGGTCATGCTTTCGGTCGCCATGCTGATTATCGTGATGAGTGTGATGAACGGCTTCCGCGCCGAACTGCTCGACCGCATTACCGAGTTGAACGGCCACGCCGTGGTGCAACCCTATGGCGGGCGGATGGACGATTGGGAGCCGGTGCTGGAGCAGACCCGCGCCACCGATGGCGTGACCCGCGCCGTGCCGCTGGTCGAACAGCCCTTGCTCGCCACCTATTCGGGCCGCGCCGAAGCCGTGCTGGTGCGCGGCAACCAGCAGGCCGAGATCGACCAGCTCGCGCCCTCGGTGGTGATCGGCAGCCTGGCCAGCCTGCAGCCCGGCACGCGCAACATTGCCATCGGCAGCCGCCTGGCGCTGAAAATGGGCGTGCAGATGGGCGACACGCTGACCATCATCAACCCGCAAGGCCGCGCCACCCCGTTCGGCACGGTGCCGCGGCAAGTGGGCTATATCGTCACCGCCATCTTCGAGGTGGGGGTCTACGATTTCGACGATACCATGGTGATCATGCCGATGCGCAACGCGCAGACGCTGTTGCTGTTCGGCAATGCCATCAGCGCCATCGAGGTGACCACCCGCGATGCCGATGAGGCGCGCGAGATCATGGCTCCGCTCGCTTCTGCGCTCGAAGGCCGGGCCGTGGTGACCATCTGGCAGGAGATGAACGCGAGCCTGTTCGAAGCGCTGCAGGTGGAGCGCGTGGCGATGGCCTTCGCGCTCGGCATCATCGTGCTGGTGGCGGCGTTCAACATTCTTTCCTCGCTGGTCATGCTGGTGCGCAGCAAGAGCCGCGACATCGCCATCCTGCGGACCATGGGCGCGCGGCGGAAGAGCCTGCTGAAGATCTTTGTCACCACGGGTTCGGCTGTGGGCATTCTCGGAACGGTGGCCGGGTTGGTGCTCGGCTTCCTGGTGCTATTGTTCCGCCAGTCGATCGTGAACGGGATCGAATACTTCATGGGGGTGACGCTGTGGGACCCGCAGATCCGCTTCCTCACCGAACTGCCGGCCAAGGTCGACCCGTTCGATGTGATCGGCATTGCCGGCATGGCCATGGGGATGAGCTTCCTCGCCACGCTGTACCCCGCGTGGCGCGCGGCGAATACCGATCCGGTGGAGGTATTGCGCTATGAGTGATGCGGTTATTTCGCTGCGCCAGCTGTCGCGCAGCTTCGAGCAGGGCGGCGAGACCATCGAGGTGCTGCGCGGCGTCGATCTGGACGTTATGCCGGGCGAGATCGTGGCGCTGCTTGGTCAGTCCGGCTCCGGCAAGAGCACGCTGCTGCAGGCGGTCGGTTTGCTGGAGGGCGGGTTCGGCGGCTCGATCAGCATGGCGGGCACAGATGCCTCTACGTCCGATGCTGCCGAGCGGACCACGCTGCGGCGCGATAATCTGGGCTTCGTCTACCAGTTCCACCACCTGCTGCCCGATTTCACCGCCATCGAGAATGTGATCATCCCGCAGATGCTGATCGGCAAGACCCGCGCCGAAGCAGCGGTGCGGGCGACCGATCTGCTAAGCGCCATGGGCCTTGGGCATCGCCTGCAGCATCGCCCCAGCCAGCTCTCCGGCGGCGAGCAGCAGCGCGTGGCGGTGGGCCGGGCACTCGCCAACAGCCCCAAGCTGGTCTTGGCCGACGAGCCGACCGGCAACCTCGACGAGAAGACCTCCGAGATCGTGTTCGCGCAGTTCATCGACCTGGTGCGCCTGCAAGGCAGCGCCGCCTTGGTCGCCACGCACAACGAGCGGCTGGCCGCACGCATGGATCGCGTGGTGCGGCTGCACGAAGGCGTGCTGGAATAGGCCTCCGGGTGCGCAGGCGCTCGCCTCGTGCTGAGGCAAATGGGGCAATAGGCTGTCGATAAGGCGCCGCGGCGATTGCCCTCGGCGACCAATCGCCTACCTAGGCAGGCATGGCTTTTGCTCCCTTCGTCCCCTTGCGCGTGCTGTCGAGCTACTCGATGCTCGAAGGCGCGATCGATCCCAAGGCCATCGCCAAACTGGCACGGGAGCGCGGCTTCCCCGCCATCGCCATCTGTGACCGCAACGGGCTCTATGGCGCGACCATGTTCGCCGGATATTGCCGCGCCGAGGGCGTGCAGCCGGTCATCGGCGCGCTGCTTGGCGTGTGCCGCGAGCCGGGCGGCGCGATCGATTACCTGCCGCTGTTTGTGCAGGAGGAGGCGGGCTGGCTCAACCTGTGCCACCTGGTCAGCGCAGCGCACCTGGACCGCCCGCTGGAGCTGGAACCGCATGTCGCCTTGGCCGATCTGGCGGGTCGCACCGATGGTCTGATCGCGCTGTCGGGTGGCGGCGAGGGGGCGATTGCGCGCCTTGCTGCCGATGGCAAGCCGGAGCGCGCGCAGGATATGGCGCAGGAGCTGGCGGCGCTGTTCCCGGGCCGCTTTTACATCGAGCTGTCGCGCCGGGGCGATCCGGTGGAGGAGGCCGCCGAAGCGGCGCTGATCGACATCGCCTATGCGCAAGACCTGCCGCTGGTGGCGACCAACCCGGCCAATTTCGCCAATCCGCATGAGCATTCGGCGCACGATGCCATGCTGTGCATCGCCAGCTCGACGCACATCGACAGCCCCGACCGGCCGCGCTCCTCGCCCGAGGCCTTCGTCAAGTCCGACCGGATGATGGCCGAGATCTTCGCCGACCTGCCCGAGGCAACCGCCAACACGCTGGTGGTGGCGCAACGCTGCGCCTTCGCGCCGCCCAAGCGCAAGCCCATCCTGCCCAGCCTCGCAGGTGACCTCGAAGGCGAGGTGCGCATGCTGGCTGAGGATGCGCGGGCAGGGCTGGCGGCCCGGCTGGAGCTATACGGCGACATGTCGGACGTGGAGCTCAAGGTCTATACCGACCGCCTCGAATTCGAGGTCGACGTGATCACCCGGATGGGCTTTCCCGGCTATTTCCTGATCGTGGCCGACTTCATCAAGTGGGCCAAGGCGCAGGGCATTCCGGTAGGGCCGGGGCGCGGCTCGGGCGCGGGCAGTCTGGTCGCCTGGGCGCTGACGATCACCGATCTCGATCCGATCAAGCTGGGCCTGCTGTTCGAACGCTTCCTCAACCCGGAACGCGTATCGATGCCCGACTTCGACATCGACTTCTGCGAAACGCGGCGCGGCGAAGTGATCCGTTATGTGCAGGCCAAATACGGCCACGATCACGTCGCGCAGATCATCACCTTCGGCAAGATGAAGGCCCGCGCGGTGCTGCGCGATTGCGGGCGGATTTTGCAGATGCCTTATGGTCAGGTCGATCGCCTGACCAAGATGATCCCCAACCACCCGACCGATCCGTGGACACTTCCGCGTTCGCTCAACGGCGTGGCCGAGTTCCGGCGCGAGTACGACACCGTGGCCGAGGTCAAGCGGCTGGTCGATCTGGCGCTGCAGCTCGAAGGCTTCCCGCGCAACAGTTCCACGCACGCGGCGGGCGTGGTGATCGGCGATCGGCCTTTGGCGCAACTGGTACCGCTGTACCGCGATCCTCGTTCCGACATGCCGGTGACGCAGTTCGACATGAAGCACGTTGAGGACACCGGGCTCGTCAAGTTCGACTTCCTTGGGCTCAAGACGCTGTCGGTGCTGCGCAAGGCTTTGGATCTGCTCGCCCGGCGCGGGGTTAACCTGGTGCTCGAAACGCTGCCGGTGGACGATGCGGCGGTCTACGACCTGATGAAGCGCGGCGACACGGTGGGCGTGTTCCAGCTGGAATCCGAAGGCATGCGCCGCACGCTGACGGCGGTGAAGCCGACCAAGTTCGAGGACATCATCGCGCTCGTCTCGCTCTATCGGCCCGGTCCGATGGACAACATCCCGCTGTTCGGGCGGCGCAAGGCGGGCGAGGAGCGGATCGAGTTTCCGCACCCCAAACTGGAAGGCATCCTCGCCGAGACCTACGGCATCTTCGTCTACCAGGAACAGGTGATGCAGGCGGCGCAGATCCTCGCGGGATACTCGCTGGGCGATGCCGACCTGCTGCGCCGCGCGATGGGCAAAAAGGTCCAGTCCGAGATGGACGACCAGCGCCAGCGGTTCATCGATGGCTGCCTCGAGGTCTCGCAGATCCCCAAGGCCGAGGCGAACACGCTGTTCGACTTGATCGACAAGTTCGCCGGCTATGGCTTCAACAAGAGCCACGCGGCCGCTTATGCCGTGCTCAGTTACCAGACCGCGTGGCTGAAAACGCATTACCCCGAAGAATTCTACGCCGCATCTATGTGCTTCGACATGCACCAGTCGGAAAAGCTGGCGGCCTTTGTTGACGATGCGCGGCGCTGCGGAGTGGTTCTGCACGGCCCGGACGTCAACGCCTCCGAGGCCGAGTTCTCGGTCGAGCCGACCGACGAGGGCTATGCCGTGCGCTATGCCTTGGCCGGCATTCGCAACGTGGGCGAAAAGGCGATGGAGGCGCTGGTGGCCGAGCGCGAGGCCAACGGCCCTTTCGCCAGTCTGGAAGACGTGTTCCGCCGCTCGCCCGCCGGCACGATGAACCGGCGCCAGCTGGAAGGGCTGGCAGGGGCAGGCGCGTTCGACGGGCTCGAACCCAACCGCGCGCGCGTGCTCGCCAGTGCGGATATGCTGATCGCCGTGGCCGATGCTGCCAGTCGCGAGCGGACCAGCGGGCAGGCCGGGCTGTTCGGCGGTGAGGACCATGCCGAACCATCGGTGCGTTTGGCGGAAGCAGCGCCGTGGACCCGCGCCGAGCAGATGGCCGCCGAGCGGGATAACTTCGGCTTCTATTTCGCCGCGCATCCGGTGACCGAATACCGCATGATCGCCTCGGCGCAGGGCGCGCGCTCCTATGCCTCGCTGACCGGCGGGGAGGTCAGTGGCGGGCGCACGCAAGCGGTGATGGCGGCGATGGTCGAGCGCGTCTCCAAAGGCCGCACCAAGCGCGGGGCGGAGTTCGTGCGGGCGGACTTCTCCGACAGCTCGGGCCAGTTCAGCGCGGCGTGTTTCGAGGAATCGCTGGTCGACAATTTCCAGCGTTGGGCGGCCGATGGCACTTGCCTGCTGCTGACCGTCGAACTCGACAAGCCTGGGGCGGACGATCCGCCGCGCGTGACCGTGCGCGGCGCGCGACCGCTCGCCGAAGTCAGCGGCGCGGCGCGGATGCTGCTCGAGGTCGAAGTGCTCGATCTGGCAGGGCTGACCGGGCTGGCGGGCCTGCTCACCGAGGGCAAGCCGGCGCATGGCGAGGTGATCGTCCACCTGGCCATCGGCGAAACGGAAGACCCGGTGGTCCGGCTCGGCCGCGATTTCGCGCTGCACGGTGAACTGGTGGACCAACTGGCGCTGCTCCCCGGCCTCGGCAAGGTGTCCTTGCGTCCGGTGACGGGAGCGGCCAGACTGCGCCTCGTGGCCTAGGGCAAAAGCCCGCAACGGCCCCCGATAGAGAGGCGGAGACGGACCTGATGGTGGCAACCATGCAGGATTGGGACATGGTCCTCACGCACGTGATCGACCACGGCGCGCGCGCGAACGAGACCCGCGAGATCGTCACCCGCTGGGCCGATGGCCGCACCACTCGATCGAACTATGCCGCGATCCGGCACGATGCAAAACGGTTGGCGCAGGCGCTTCGCGGCATGGGCGTAGCC
This sequence comes from Alteraurantiacibacter sp., assembly GCA_039927835.1. GTDB lineage: Bacteria > Pseudomonadota > Alphaproteobacteria > Sphingomonadales > Sphingomonadaceae > Alteraurantiacibacter. The sequence continues at coordinate 35,062 of JBDSUF010000047.1, read as the reverse complement.
AAGGGCGAGCGGGTGGGCGTGATGGCGATGAACCACGCGCACCAGCTTTCCGCCTGGTACGGCATCATCGGCGCGGGCGCGGTGATCCACACGATCAACCCGCGCCTGTTCGCCGACCAGCTGGCCTACATCGTCACCCATGCCGAGGACCGGGTGCTGTTCTACGATGCCGTCTTCGCCCCGCTGGTCGAGGCGCTGAAGCCGCGCTGGCCCTGCGCCGAGCGTTTCGTCTGCTTCGATAACGGCGAGTATGAAGCGCTGCTGGCCGAGCATGACGGCGCCGCCGACTGGACCCCGGTCGACGAGCGCGATCCCGCGCTGCTGTGCTACACCAGCGGCACCACCGGCGACCCGAAGGGTGTGCTGTACACGCACCGGTCTAACATGCTGCACATGCTTTCGGGCTTGCAGCCAGCGGTGTTCAACTACGGTCCGCAAAGCGTGGTGTTGGCCATCGTGCCGCTGTTCCACGCCAATGGCTGGGGGCTTGCCTGGACCTGCCCGGCGGTGGGCGTGAAGCTGGTCATGAGCGCGGTCAACGATCCGGCGGTGCTATGTGACCTGATGCATGCCGAGGGCGTGACCGATATCGGCGGCGTGCCGACAGTCTACAGCGCGATGTTCCAGCATATGGACGCCACCGGCGCCACGCTGCCGCCGACGTTGAAACGCGCGGTGATCGGCGGATCGGCCGCGCCGCCGGCGATGATCCGTCGGTTGCTCGACCTCGGGATCGATCCGGCGCACGCCTGGGGCATGACCGAGACGAGCCCGATGGGCACCTGCAGCCCCGTGCCAGCAGGGTGGGACACGATGAGCGCGGACGAGCGGGTGATCATCAAGACCCGTCAGGGCCACACGCCGTTCGGGGTCGAGATCCGCTGCGTCGACCTCGATGAACCCGGTCGTGAACTGCCGCGCGATGGCGTGACGGCGGGCTCGCTCGAGGTGCGCGGGCCGTGGGTGGTGCGGCGCTATTTCAAGGCCGAGACCGACTGCGTGGATGCAGCGCAGTGGTTTCCCACCGGCGATGTGGCCGTGATCCATCCCGATGGCAGCCTGCAATTGACCGACCGCACCAAGGACCTGATCAAGAGCGGCGGCGAGTGGATCAGCTCGGTCGAGATGGAGAACGCCGCCATGGGCCACCCCGCCGTGGCCGAGGCCGCAGCCATTGGCGTGCCGCATCCCAAATGGGAGGAACGTCCGGTGCTGGTGGTGGTGGTGAAGCCTGGCCAATCGCTCGACGAGACAGACTTGCGCGATTATCTGAAGAACAAGGTCGCCACCTGGTGGCTGCCCGACGCGGTCCATTTCGTCGATGAAATCCCGCACACAGCCACCGGCAAGATCAGCAAGCTGACGCTTCGGCAGGCATTCGGCACAACGATGAAGGGAGGAGCAGGCGACCGCTAGCCTGCTCCTCCCAACTCAAGATCAGGTGATCAGAAGCCCGATTGGGCGACCGCTTCTTCCTGAATCCCGTCAACAGCCTTGCTGACCAGGATGTTCACCGCCACGCGGCGGTTGGCGGCGCGACCTTCGGGGGTCGAATTGTCGGCCGCCGGATCGGCAAAGGCCATCCCGGTGGGCGTCAACATGCGCCACGGCTCCCAGCCGCAGTGCTGCTGCAGATAATTGACCACCCGACCGGCGCGCTTTTCGCTCAGCTCCTGGTTGAAGTCCTCGTCGCCCACGTTGTCGGTATAACCGACGACCAGCAGCAGCGAGTTCTCCATCTGCTCGGCCTGCTGCGCGGTCTGGCACAGTTCAGCCTGGTCAGCGGAAGTCAGCTGCCAGCGACCAGAGTCGAAGTTGACGTCGGTGGTGCCGCGGATGTTGTACTGGTCGATGCTGCCGACCCGCGCACGGAGCGCGTCGGTGGCGGCGGTATTCGCGGCGATTGCCGTGTCGTGCTCGCCGAAACGCTGGGCCGTGCCGTTGTGGACCAGGGCGGCCGTCCGCAGGTCGCGGTTCTTCATGCGCACGCTCTTGGCGACGAGGCCGTTTTCCCAATTGAGCGTTTCGACCGTCACCGGCACGCCATTGAACAACTGGTCGGAGTTTAGCGCCGTCCGTTGCGCACCGAGGAAGCCGCCGGCGCTGCGAATCTGGGTGTCTTCGCTCAGCAGGAACTCGGTGACAGTGCCGTTTTCGCTGGTGATTTCGACGCGATTGCCGGTCCGGCGCGAAATGTAGCCTTCGAGCTCGGGACCTTCGGTGAGCACGGTCAGGTCGTTCGGCAGGTCAGCCGTGACGGTAACCGTCGTCCCTTCCTGGTTGCCGATCTGCTGTGCAAGCGTCGGCGCGGCCAGGGCTACTGTTGCAGCGGCGGCCAGTAGAAGCGCGGGTGACTTGAGGGTGGAACGCATATCGATACTCCTTGGTGACCCGCTTGCCTCGCCACGGTTTGAAGACCAAGCGGCGGCAAGCGCAATTTTGTTTGCCCTATGACGGAGCAGGAATTTGCGCCGTCATCTTTCGGGGGATGAATGATCGCGATTGCGGTTCCCGATTTAGGGCTGGTTGGAGGCTGGCATGCGATAAAGTGACGGCACGGCGCTATTCGGCCCCGATAAACCGCGCCAGTTTGCCCAAAGTCTGCTGGCCCAGTTCGATCGCGCCGAAGCCCTTGGCCTCTTCGAATTCCTTTGGCGTGGTGAACACCATGGCCATGATTACGCGGGTGCCGCCGGCCAATTCCTCCAGCGTGACCGTGGCGTCGGCGTGCTTGGGCCCGTCTTCGCCCCACAGCAGCGTATAGGCGATGTACTCCGGCTCGTGCACGGTGACATAGCGGTGGTGGTTCGGATAAACGGTGCCATCGGGCCCGATCATGTCGAACAGCCATTCGCCGCCGCTGCGCAGGTCGATGCGGTAGGTCCGGCACGAGAATCCGTCAGGCCCCCACCATTGGGGCAGCGTCGCGGGATTGATCCAGGCACCCCAAACGGCGGCGCGCGGCGCCTTGATGATGCGCTCCAGCACCATCGTGCGATCTGCCGGGAGGGCGGGGGCGTCGTGGTTCATCGATCCTGATCCTTTTGCTGCTTCATGACGAATACGTCGAGACGATCCAGCCGCGCTTCCCATTGTGCGCGTTGCTGGTCGAGCCATTGCTGAACCGGCTGTCAAAGCAACCGCAATTGCCCTTCCGGCGAAGGCGCCCGGAACTGGCTGCAGTCGAGGTCGAACCGCGGTCGATCCAGCCCGGCGCGCTTGCTGGCGAGGCGGAAGCGGGCGCGGAACAGGTCGGCCCACACGCCGCTCGGTTTCATGCGGCTGAAGAAGCGCGCGTCGTTGTCCTTCCCGCCGCGCACCGACTGGACGATGCTCATCACCTTGCCGGCACGGTCGGGGAAATGGACGTCGAGCCATTCGCGGAACAGCGGGGCCACTTCCAGCGGCAGGCGCAGCATGATCCAGCCTGCCGTGCGGACGCCCTCGGCGGCGCCGCGCGCGATGATCTCCTCCATAAAGCAATCGGTGATCGCGGGGATGACGGGCGCGATCGAGAGGTGCGCCGGTACGCCCGCCCGCGCCAGTTGCGCCAGCGCCGCCATGCGCTTGAGCGGCGCGGCGGCGCGCGGCTCCAGCTTGCCCGACAACATCGGGTCGAGCGAGGTGACCGAGATCGCCACCGCCACCAGGTTCAACGCGGCGAGCTGTTCGAGCAGGTCAAGGTCGGCCAGCACGCGGTCGCTCTTCGTGGTGATCGTCACCGGGTGGCGTGTTTCCAGACACAGCTCGAGCACGCTGCGGGTAATGCGATAGCGCCGCTCGATCGGCTGGTACGGATCGGTGTTGGTGCCCATGGCGATCGGCTTTGGCGTGTAGCGCGGCTGCGCCAGCGTCTTGCGCAACAGCCGCGCGGCATCGGGCTTGGCAAACAGCTGCGTCTCGAAATCGAGCCCCGGCGACAGATCAAGGTACGCATGGCTGGGGCGGGCGTAGCAATAGACGCAGCCATGCTCGCACCCGCGATAGGCGTTGATCGAGCGGTCGAAGCCGATGTCGGGCGATTTGTTGAAGGTGAGGATCGAGCGCGGATGCTCCTCGATCACCGTGGTGCGCAGCTTGGGCGGATTGCCATCGAGGGCGCGCATCGCGTCGCGCCAGTCATCGTCGACCTCGCGCTGGGGCAGGGCAAAGCGGGTGCTGGTTGCACGGCTCTGCGCACCGCGTCCATCCACCTTGTCCCGCTGCTGTGCCATGACGTGGAACATACAGAGAACATGGTGCGGACGAAAGCTATTTCTCGCGCAACCTCGGCATCAGTTCGACGAAGTTGCACGGCCGGTTGCGGGCATCGAGCTGCTCGGCGAGGATATTGTCCCACCCGTCGCGTACCGCGCCGTTCGAGCCGGGGAGGGCGAAGATATAGGTTCCGTCCGCCACCACCGCACAGGCGCGCGATTGCACGGTCGAGGTGCCGATCGACTGGTAGCTGACCCAGCGGAACAGCTCGCCAAAGCCGGGAATGTCGCGCGTCTTGACCCGCTCGAGCGCCTCGGGTGTCACATCGCGCCCGGTCAGCCCGGTGCCGCCGGTGGAGACCACGGCGTCAATCGTCGGATCGGCGATCCAGCGGCGCAACTGCTCGACGATCAAATCGGCATCGTCCTTCAGGATCGTGCGCGCGATCAGCACATGGCCCGCACCGGCGATGCGCTCGGCGAGGACATCGCCCGAGGTGTCGTCCTCTGGCCCGCGTGTATCGGACACGGTGAGCAGCGCGATGGCGATGGGGCGGAATGCACGGCTTTCGTCGATTGCCATCACTGACCTCCAGTACTGAACAGCACGCGGTTGGGATCGTTGGGATTGCCCGTTGTGCCGGGAAAGGCGGGCCAGCGGTTCTGCGCCAGCGCCATGCGGCTCGGCGAGACGGCGTTCGCCTGCCGTTCGTACATCCAGTAATTGCGCATCACGATGGCGACATAGCTGCGCGTCTCCCAATAGGGGATTGCCTCCATGTACAGCAGCGGATCGTCGAAATCGCGCACCTCGGTCTCCCACCGGCGCACGGGGGCGAGCCCGGCGTTGTAGGCGGCCATGATCTTGGGCAGCTGGTCGTGCGTGGCGGGGTCCTCCTGCAGCATTTGCAGATTGCGCTGGCCGAAGGCGAGGTTGGTGCGCGGCTCGAAGATGTCGACCTGGTCGGGACCAAGCTCCAGCCGGGGCGCGTGCTGGCGCACGGTGATCGGCGTGATCTGCATCAGCCCCTGCGCATTGGCGGGGCTGCGGGCCGAGGCGCGAAAGTTCGATTCCTGCAGGATGTGGGCATAGGCCAGCGCGGGATCAACCTGCCACCCGGTCAGCGGCGTCCACTTTGGCGTGGGATAGAAGCTGGTCGGATCAGCCTGCGCGCCGGGCGGGGCGTTATAGGCCATGTACAACTGCGTTTGCGGGAAGCCGAGATCGCGGGCGAGGCGCGAAAGAGCAGCATAGTCCGCCGGATCGCCGATGCGCGCCTGGTGCAGCAGCACCTCGCTGGCCAGTTCGTCCTCGCCAATCTCGGTCAGCGCCACGGCAACCTTGACGTTGTCATAGCGGCCGACGCGCTGCCAGTCCTCGTCGGTGAAGTCGGCGTGGGCGATCCTGTCGGGCAGGCTGCGGCCGAGCTGTTCGGCGGCGAGCATTCCGTAGAGCGTCTGATCCTCGCCCGCAGCCAGATTGAGCAAGGCATTGCTGTCGGATGGGCGGCGGCACCGCACGGCAGCGCGCGCGGCCCAGTAGAGCGCGGCGCTGCGCAGTTCGACATTCTCGGCCCGCTCGGCCGCGCGGCGGAAGGCTTCGTCGGCCTCGGCACAATCGTTGAGGCGGAAGGCGGCAAGGCCGCGCGTGAATTCGCCCTCGGCCACCCACGGGCCCGCTCCTTCAGCCACGGTGCGGGCGAGGAACAGCGACTGGGCGTCCTGGTTCTCGATGAAATACGACCACGCAACCCGCTGGCGCCACTCCGCCCGCGCTTCCCGGCTCAGCGTGGCATCGACGCCCGCGAGCAGAGCGAAGGCACCCTGCGGATCGTCGTTGGTAATGCGTTCGAGAATGGCGGTGCTCACCGCATCGGGCATCGTCGTGTCTTCGATCGACGCGGGGCGAGTGCGGCGCGGGAAGCTGCCGACCGCGCGGAACTGGTTCTGGTATGGCAGCTGCGGCACCTCGGTCAGCCCGCGCGACTGGCCCAGCCGGACCAGCTGCGGCGCCATCGGCAAGTCGCGTCCCAGCGGCAACCACGCCGTGATCTGGCCCAGCTCGACCCGCGGCGAGTTGGGGTGTGTGTAGTATTCGGCCTGCGCCACGGCATAGAGCAGACCGCCGGTCCGCTGGGCCAGCATGGTCTGCACCTCGGTCCAGCGCTCGGCCCGGATGGCGCGGAACAGCCCGCGATAATAGGCCGCGTCGTCCTCGCTCAACTGGCGCGGGGCGCGGTTCTGCGCGATGTGCGCCACGAAGTATTCGCGCGATCCTTGCGCCGAGGCGGCAGGGGGCAGCGCGAGCGAAGCAACAGCAGCGGCGGCCAGCGCAGCAAGTCTCATCCAGTTCCCGTCCAGTCGAGCCAGCGGCGCCACAAGTCGGCCCGCGATCTGGCGTTGCCTAGCAGAATGTCGGGCGCAAGACTCGCCAGCAGCGGCGCTGTGGACTCGGTCAGTGGCAGTTCTCGAACGCCTTGCCGCTTTTCCAGCCCGAGCAGCGGTAGAACATCCTGTCCCAGGATCAACGTGCGCTTCGGCGCGGCCAGCGCGATCAGGTGGCGCAGCACCTCGCCCAGACCCTGTTCGTGCAAGCCCTCCCAGTCGGCGGCGGGCATGTGGCTGGGCAGGGCGGCGGCAAGCGAGGCGGTCTCTGGCGCAATGCCCATGGCGCGCAGCATGTTGGCGATGAGCACGCCTTGCCGGCCGGACAGAAGTTCCGCGCCGTCCTCCCCCTCGGGCATCGGGACCAGCACCAACAGCTCGGTTTGAACCACCAGCCGGGGAGCAACGCGCGCCGCCAGCGGGCCGGGTGCCAGCGATGGCTCGGTCAGCCACCATGGCGCGAAGTCTGCCAGCGTGGCGGGCCAGGCCGACTTGTCGCCACCAAGGGTCGGCGGCGGAGCGGCGGCGGGTTCGGCGCGCGCCTTTGTCGGGACCGGCTCGGAAGCTGCAGGCGCGGCCCCTGCCGACAGATCGTACATCGCCTCCGGTTCGTCGGCGAACACCGCGTCAACGCCCGCCTCGCGCCACCAGTCGAGCGCGGCGGCGAATTGGTCGGCCAAGGAGGGCGGGGCTGGTCGGTCCATGATGGTTGCCGTGCGGTCTTGACCTCATGCCGGGCAGCGATCAAGTGCTTTGGCAATGAACAAGGCAGCGGGAGAGTGCGGGGCATGAGCGAGCGGGAGTCCATGCCGGTCGACGTGGTGATCGTGGGCGCGGGGCCAGCGGGTCTTGCTGCCGCGATCCGGCTCAAGCAGCTCAACGCCGAGCTTGAGGTGGTGGTGCTGGAAAAGGGCGCCGAGGTGGGCGCGCATATCCTGTCGGGCGCGGTGATCGATCCGCGCGCGCTGGACGAGCTGCTGCCCGACTGGCGCGAGATCTGCTCGCTGGCCAAGACGCCCGTCACCGAGAACCTCCACTGGGTGCTGACCCGCACGGGCAAGTGGGACATGCCGCACCTGCTGCTGCCGCCGCTGATGGGCAATGCGGGCAATTACACCGGCTCGCTGGGCAACCTCACCCGCTGGCTGGCCGAGCAGGCCGAGGGGCTGGGCGTGCAGGTGTTCCCCGGCTTCCCGGCCTCCGAGGTGCTGTTCGACGAGAGCGGCAATGTGGCGGGCGTCGCCACGCAGGACATGGGCGTGGCGCACGACGGCAGCCACAAGCCGGACTATCAGCCGGGCATGGAGCTGCACGCCAGGTACACGCTGTTCGCCGAGGGCGCGCGGGGCCACCTGACCAAGCAGATGAAGGCGCGCTTCGACCTTGAGGCCGAGTGCGAGCCGCAGGTCTACGGTCTCGGCATCAAGGAGCTGTGGGACATCGATCCCGCGCTGCACGAGCCGGGCAAGGTGATCCACACGCAGGGCTGGCCGCTGTCCGAAAGCGGCACCTGGGGCGGCGGGTTCCTCTATCATCAGGAGGGCGGGCAAGTTGCGCTCGGCTTCGTGACAGCGCTCGATTACGCCAACCCGTGGGTCTATCCGTTCGAGGAGTTCCAGCGCTGGAAGCAGCACCCGGCGATCCGCGCGGTGCTCGAAGGCGGGCGGCGCGTGGCCTATGGCGCGCGGGCGATCAACGAGGGCGGCTGGCAGTCGGTGCCCAGGCTGGCCTTCCCCGGGGCTGCGCTGATCGGCTGCGCGGCGGGCTTCGTAAACGTGCCGCGCATCAAGGGCAGCCACACCGCGATGAAGAGCGGAATGCTGGCGGCGGAGTCCATTGCTGCCGCGATGGCTGCGGGCCGGGCGAATGACACGCTGGCCGATTATGACGCGGCGGTGCGGACCAGCTGGATCGCCACCGAGCTCAAGCAGGTGCGCAATGCGCAACCATTCATCGCCAAGCTGGGCGAGGGGCTCGGGACGGCGCTGGCGGGCATCGACATGTGGATGCGCACGCTCAGGATCGGCCTGCCGTTCACGCTGGGCCATCACAAGGACAGCGAGACGCTGGGCCGGGCGGACCTGTACCAGCCGATCAAGTACCCCCGGCCCGACGGCAAGATCAGCTTTGACCGGCTGTCGTCGGTGTTCATCAGCGGCACCAACCACGTCGAGGACCAGCCGGGCCATCTGCACGTCGCTGACCTCGAGCTGCAACGCACCAGCGAGCTGGGCGTCTATGCCGGTCCCTCCGCCCGCTATTGCCCGGCCGGGGTCTACGAGTGGCTGGGCGTCGAGGAGGGCGAGCCGCGCTATCAGATCAACGCCCAGAACTGCGTCCACTGCAAGACCTGCGACATCAAGGACCCCAACGAGAACATCACCTGGGTCACGCCCGAAGGCGGCGGCGGGCCGACCTATCCGAACATGTGATCGCTGACCGGTGAAAGAAACCGCCTACGCCAAGATCAACCTCGCCCTGCATGTGCGGCGGCGGCGGGAGGATGGCTATCATGAGCTGGAAACGCTGTTCGCCTTCGTCGATGCGGGCGACGTGCTGGTGGCCAATCCTGCCGCGCAGGACAGTGTGGCCGTGATCGGCGAGTTCGCTGGCGGGCTGCAAAACCCGTTCGACAACCTCGTCGCCCGTGCCCTGAACGCCTTGCCTCGGTCGCAGGGGCTGGCGGTGACGCTCGAGAAGAACCTGCCCGTGGCGGCTGGCCTCGGCGGCGGGTCGGCAGACGCCGGGGCGGTGTTCCGGCTGGTGCGCGACGCGTTTGGCCTGGCCGACAACTGGCGCGACAAGGCCGCGAAGCTGGGCGCGGACGTTCCCGCCTGTGTCGAGAGCCGCACGCATATCGGCCTTGGCACCGGCACCGAGCGGGCCGAGGTGGTCGACGATCTGGCGGGCACGCCCGTCCTCCTCGTCAACCCGCGAGTCCCGCTCAGCACCGGTCCCGTCTTCAAGCGCTGGGACGGGCTCGACCTTGGCCCCCTGCCGCAAGGCACCGCGCGCGAGATCGCCATGGCCGGTCGCAACGACCTTGAGGCGCCCGCGATCGCCCTGTGTCCACCCATCGCCGAAGTGCTGGCGGCGCTGCGCCAAACGGGCGCGTTCAAGGTGGCCATGTCGGGTTCGGGGGCGACGTGCTTTGCCCTTTACGAGCAGATAGAGCTGCGCGATGGCGCGCATAAGGCACTCAGCGAGCAGCACCCAGACTGGTGGCAAATGGCCGGACAATTACGTTGAATATCAATATTATAGAATGCGAATCTCACAGACTTATCGGCACGCCTACACAAGGCGGCATCCTCGTCGTCTCCGACCACGCCAGCAACCGCGTCCCCGACGACATTTCGCTCGGCATCGACCCCGCGCTGCTCGACCAGCACATGGCCATCGATATCGGCGTCGACCCCATCGGCCAGCTGATGGCCGAGGCCGAAGGCTTCGCGACCTTCCAAGGCAACGTCAGCCGCCTCGTCTGCGATTTCAACCGCGACCGCGACAGCGTCGGCGTCGCCCCGCTCACCAGCGACGGCCACGTGATCCCCGGCAACGACCTCTCACCCGAAAACCGCGCAGCCCGCATTGCCCGCTTCTACGATCCCTACCACGATGCGCTCGCCGCGCTGCTGGAGCAGACCAAACCCGCGCTGGTCGTCTCGCTCCACAGCTTCACCCCCGCGCTCGCCACCTGCGACAAGCCGCGCCCGTGGCAAGTCGGCGTGCTCTACAACCGCGACGACCGCGCCGCCCGCGTCGCCATCCGCCAACTCGAGATGGAAGGTCTGATCGTGGGCGACCAGGAGCCGTACTCGGGTGTCCTCCTCAACGCGACGATGAACCGCCACTGCGAACCGTTCGGCCGCCCCTATGTCGGCATCGAACTGCGGCAGGACATGGCCGGGCGCGAGAGGTATCAAGCGGGGCTGGCGAAGATGCTGGTCGAGATTGCCCGGCAAGCGGTAAGAGAGCTGGGTTAAATCACCACCAAGGGGGGAGGCCAGACATGCAGGACATTCTTGGCCATTTTGCGCAACTGTTACGGTTCAGCGGGCGCGAGCGTGCGGGCAGCTTCTGGCCCTACGCCGGAGTTGTTTTTGGCCTGATGATGACGGCCAGCTTCGTGGTTTTTGTGCCGGAAATCTTCCGCACTTTTATCGGCATGCAGCAATTCGCAGTCGAGCATCCCGAATCCGCGACAATCACGCAGGGGCCAGGCCATTACGAAATCAGCATTGAGGGCGCGCATCCTGAACTGATGCCCGATTTCGCTTTCCTATCGGGCGCGATGGCCGCCGTTGCCGTAGTGTCGGTGGTGCTGCTCGCCGCCGCCGTTACCCGCCGCCTGCATGATGCCGGGCGTTCCGGGGTATGGGGATTGCTGCCGCTACCATTCCTGTTCTGCGGTTTTGCGTTGATGGCAAACATGTTTGCGTCGCTTGGCACCAAGGCCGAACCCGACTTTGGACAGATTCTGCTGCTGTTTGCCAACAACGCGATCTATATGGGCACGTTGGTGCTGCTGGTCATTCTGCTGGTCAGACGGGGCGAGGCGAACGAGAACCGCTTCGGTCCGAAGCCCGCCTGACCCGGCCACGAGGCTGCAAACCGCTTGACCCTTCGCCTCGCAGTCGCAAGAGCAAACGGCCAAGGAGACTGTCATGCCCGCTTACCGTTCCCGCACGTCCACCCACGGCCGCAACATGGCCGGCGCGCGCGGTCTGTGGCGTGCCACGGGGATGACCGACGAGGATTTCGGCAAGCCGATCATCGCCATCGTCAACAGCTTCACCCAGTTCGTGCCCGGCCACGTGCACCTGAAGGATCTGGGTCAGCTGGTCGCCCGGCAGGTCGAAGCGGCGGGCGGTGTGGCCAAGGAATTCAACACCATCGCGGTGGATGATGGCATCGCCATGGGCCACGATGGCATGCTCTACTCGCTCCCGTCGCGCGACCTGATCGCCGACAGTGTCGAGTACATGGTCAACGCGCATTGCGCCGATGCCATGGTGTGCATCTCCAACTGCGACAAGATCACGCCGGGCATGCTGATGGCGGCCATGCGGATCAACATCCCGGTGGTGTTCGTCAGCGGCGGGCCGATGGAAGCGGGCAAGGTGGTGCTCGACGGCGTTGAGCATGCGCTCGATCTGGTCGATGCCATGGTCGCCGCCGCCGACGACAGCTACACCGACGAGCAGGTGCTCGAGATCGAGCGCGCCGCCTGTCCCACCTGCGGATCGTGCAGCGGCATGTTCACCGCCAATTCGATGAACTGCCTGACCGAAGCGCTGGGCTTGTCCTTACCCGGCAATGGCTCGCAACTGGCGACTCACCTTGACCGCAAGGGTCTGTTCGAACGCGCCGGGCGGCTGGTGGTGACGCTGGCCAAGCGCTGGTACGAGGAGGACGACGACAGCGTGCTCCCGCGCAGCATCGCCAGCTTCGCCGCGTTCGAAAACGCCATGACGCTGGATATCGCCATGGGCGGATCGTCCAATACCGTGCTCCACCTGCTCGCCGCCGCGCACGAGGCGGGGGTGGATTTCACCATGCAGGATATCGACCGGCTGAGCCGTCAGGTGCCGTGCCTGTCGAAGGTCGCCCCGGCCAAGGCCGATGTGCACATGGAAGACGTCCACCGGGCGGGCGGGATCATGGCCATTCTGGGCGAACTCGACCGCGCCGGGCTGCTCCATACCGCGCTGCCCACGGTCCACAGCCCCACGCTGGGCGATGCCATTGCCGATTGGGACATCCGCCTGACCAACAACCCGATGGTGCAGGAATTCTACAAGGCCGCGCCGGGCGGGGTGCCCACGCAGGTCGCCTTCAGCCAGAACCGCCGCTGGAAGGAGCTTGATACCGACCGCCAGAACGGGGTGATCCGCAGCAAGGAACACGCCTTCTCGCAGGATGGCGGGCTCGCCGTGTTGTTCGGCAATATCGCCCGCGAAGGGTGCATCGTGAAAACAGCGGGCGTGGACGAGGGCAGCCTCAAGTTCACCGGTCCGGCCAAGGTTTATGAAAGCCAGGATGCCGCAGTCACCGCGATCCTCACCGATCAGGTGGTGGCAGGCGACGTCGTGGTAATCCGTTATGAAGGGCCGCGCGGCGGGCCGGGCATGCAGGAAATGCTCTATCCGACCAGCTACCTGAAATCGAAAGGGCTGGGGAAGGCCTGCGCCTTGCTGACCGACGGGCGCTTTTCGGGCGGCACCAGCGGCCTTTCCATCGGCCATGCCTCGCCCGAAGCGGCGGAGGGCGGCGAGATCGGGCTGGTGCGTGACGGTGACCTGATCGAGATCGATATCCCCAACCGCACGATCCATCTGGCGGTCGACGATGCCGAACTGGCCAGTCGCCGGAACCATCAGGACGATGCTGGCTGGCACCCGGTGGCGGAGCGTCCGCGCAAGGTCTCGGCTGCCCTGCAGGCCTATGCCGCGATGACCACCAGCGCCTCCAAGGGGGCGGTGCGCGATGTTACGCAACTCAAGCGTGGCTGATTGGCGTTGCTTGCTGGTGGTCGGGTTGGCGGGTTTGCTGGCAGCCTGTTCGGGCACCGAGGCTGCGCCCGAGCCCGAGGGTGACACCGTGGCCTGCGCCGTGGCTGGCGCGAGCGAGTTGGCCGACGATTGCACGCTCGAAGTGGTGCGCGCCGAAGGGGCGACCAACTTGATTATCCATCACCCCGATGGCGCGTTCCGTCGCTTTATCGTGCTGCCCGACGAGAATGGCCTGATCGCCGCCGATGGCGCGGACAGTGCGACTGTAGTCGAGCAGGACGGCGCATTTGCGGTGACCGTGGGGCAGGATCGCTATGTCGTCCCGGCTGCCATGCTGCGGTCCGATGCACAATAGCCAGATCCTCACGATCGAGCAGATGAAGGCGGCCGAACAGGCGCTGATCGATGCTGGCGAGACCGTCTCCACCCTGATGGAGCGCGCCGGGCGTGGGGCTGCTGAATGGATCTGGCGCGTGGCCGCCGGACGTTCGGTCACCGTGCTGTGCGGACCGGGCAACAACGGCGGCGACGGCTATGTCATCGCCCGAGTGCTGGCCGAACGGGGGCTGAAGGTCAGCGTGGTCGCGCCGCTCACCCCCAAGACCGCCGCCGCGCGTGCCGCCAAGGCTGCATGGGGCGGGGAGGTGCTCAAGACCGCGCCCAAGACGCATAGGGGAGGCGTGTTCGTTGATTGCCTGTTCGGCAGCGGCATGGCGCGGGTGATCGATCCGGAACTCGAGACGCTGCTGTGCGAACTTGCCGCAGCGCACGAGAACTGCGTCGCGGTCGATGTCCCCAGCGGCATCGATTGCGACAGCGGCGACGTGCTCAACGATACGCTGCCGATCCATGACCTGACGATCGCGCTGGGCGCGTGGAAGTTCGCCCACTGGATGATGCCCGCGATGCAGTTGATGGGTGAGCGGCGGCTGGTCGATATCGGCGTGCCGCAGGGCTGGGATGTGGCGCAGGTCGCCTTCCGACCGCTGCTGGACGAGCCCGAGCCCGATGCGCACAAGTACAGTCGCGGCACGCTGGCGGTGATCGGTGGCGAAATGCCCGGCGCGGCCATTCTGGCCGCCAGCGCGGCGATGCGCGGCGGGGCGGGCTATGTGAAGCTGTTCGCCCTCGCTGATCCGGGTCCGGTTTCGCCCGATCTGGTGGTCGTCACTGACGGGCTGGACGAGCTGCTGTCCGACGAGCGGCTGTGTGCGCTACTGGTCGGCCCCGGCCTTGGCCGCAGCAAGGAAGCGCGCGACCGGCTGGCTTTCGTGCTCGGCTGTGACTTGCCGACGGTGTGCGATGCCGATGCCTTGCATTTGCTCACGCCCGACATGCTCGAAGGCCGCCTCAGCCCGCTGGTCGTCACTCCGCACGCGGGCGAGCTCGACGCGCTGGGCAACACATTCGGCAGCGTCGGGTTGGACCGGATCGAGCAAGTGAGCGACCTTGCTGAAGCGATTGAGGGCGTGGTGGTGGCCAAAGGGCCGGACACGATGCTCGCCGCGCCCGCCACCCCGGTCACGATCATGCCGCCCGCGACCAGCTGGCTGAGTACGGCGGGGACGGGGGACGTGCTCGCGGGCCTGATCGCCAGCCGCATGGCGGTGGGGATGGAAAGCCCGATGGGCATCGCTCTCGAAGGCTGCTGGCTGCACGCCGAAGCGGCGCGACTGGCGGGGCCGGCGTTTACTGCAGGCGATCTTGTCCACCACATTCCAGCGGCTTACCGGGCCTTATTGTGAGCGACACTGAAGTCATCATCCGCCTCGCCGCCAAGGGCGACGGGGTCACCGCCAGCGGCCGGCATGTGCCGCTGAGCGCGCCGGGCGACACGGTGCGGGCCGATGGCACGCTGGTGCGCGGCCCCCATCACGCGGAGCCGCCGTGCCGCCATTTCGGCAAGTGCGGCGGGTGCCAGTTGCAACAGTGCGACGATGCCGCGCTGGCCGAGTATGTCTCCGGCCGGGTGCTCCACGCCGCGCGCGCGCAGGGCCTGGCGCCCGAGGTGTTCGCCCCGGTCCACCTGTCGCCGCCACGCAGCCGCCGCCGGGCCACGCTCCACGCGGTCAACGGCGGCGCGCGGGCGCTGGTCGGTTTCAGCGAGGGCGGCTCGCACCGGCTGGTCGACATCAAGGAATGCCACGTGCTGGTGCCCGAGCTGTTCGCGCTGGTGGCACCGCTGAGGGCGTGGCTGTCACCGCGCAAGGACAAGTACGCCGCGCAGATTGACCTGACGCTGGCCGATCAGGGCGTCGATTGCGCGATCCGCAACATCAAGGTGGACGGGCTCGACCAGATCGAGGGCTTGCTCGATTTTTGCCGCGACAATGGCCTCGCGCGGCTGACGCTCGACCAGGGTTATGGCCCGGAGAGCTTCTGGGAGCCTGAGCCGGTGACGGTAACTCTCGGCAATGTCCCAGTCCCACTACCGCCCGGCGCGTTCCTGCAAGCCACTCGCGACGGCGAACAGGCGCTGGTCGCGGCGGTGCGCGACTGGCAGGGCGATGCGGGCCAGGTGGCGGACCTGTTCAGCGGTCTCGGCACCTTTGCTTTCGCCATGGCCAGCGCTTTCTCCAGGGAAGGCCGCGCGCAGGTGACCGCCTGCGAGGCGTCGCGCCACGCGGTGCTGGCGTGCAAAGCCGCAGCGCGGACCCACGGCGCCAGCGTCGAGGCCGTGCACCGCGACCTGTTCCGCAGCCCTTTGCAGCCGGCCGAACTGGCCCGCTTCGGCATGGTGGTGGTCGACCCCCCCCGCGCCGGAGCGCGCAGCCAGATCGAGCAACTGGCCGCCAGCAGCGTCCCCCGCATCGCTTACATCAGCTGCAACCCGTCGAGCTGGTCACGCGATGGGGGGCTGCTGCGGGAGAACGGCTATCGGCTGGCCGAACTGCGCCCCGTCGGCCAGTTCCGCTGGTCAACCCATGTCGAGCTGGCCAGTCTGTTCATCAAGTAACGCCAGCAACTGTTTGAACAACCACATTTTTGTGTGATCTTCGGCGAATGAATGTCCGGCATCATCGCACACCTGCCAGCGACCGACCGATTGCGGCCACGCGTGCATGAACGCCTGCGCCGTGCGATCATTCGCCGCGAGCAGGTAGCGCACCGGGCCGGGATAACCCGCGATGGCTCGGGCCATGTCCGCCGCCAGCCCGGACGCAGCCGCCGGACCAGCTGCCTTGGCGAGGCCACCCGCCAGCTTGGTCAGCGAGACCCCGCCCGTCACCAGCCGCCAGACCTCGCGCGGATTGCGCAGCTTGGCGAGGTAGCGGCGGCGGATCGATTGCGCGTCTGGCCCAGAATCCGACTCGCCTTGCGCCTCGTCGAAGGTCCACGGATTGGCCAGCGCCAACGCATCGCATCCCGCGCCGCCAGCCAGCAGCACGGCACTGGCGGCATCGCAATTGCTAAACGCGACCACGCGGCGGACTTGCGGCTGCTGCTGGCGGAACGCGGCGAGGGCGGCGGCGATGTCCTCTGCCTCACCCCTGAACCCCGCATTGTCCCCGCTGCTGTCACCCACCCCGCGCCGGTCGAACCGCAGGACCGGGTAGCCCGCTGCGGCCACGGTCGCCGCCAGTTGCGCTTGCCCGGCGAAGGCTCCCGCGCGCGTTTCGTTGCCGCCGCTGACGATCAGCAGGCCGACCTTGCCAGCGGCCTCATCGAGCGTTGCAGCGAGCGTTTCGCCCGCGCAGGAAAAGGTGAAATGGCGCCGCGTCACGGCTGCAAACCTTGCGCGATCAGCGCCGCCAGCGCTTTGGCCTGCGCTGCATCGTGGTCCGGCTCGGCGCGCAGCCACAGGCCCGGACCGCCGAGAGCGGCTTGGGCAATTTCACCGAGCGGTGAGGCGGTATCGGCGTGATCGGCCAGATCTGCCACCAGCGCCGAACCTAGGCGATAGCCCGCCAGTGCCAGGCCCTCGCTCCGTCCCGCCGCCAAAAGGTCTTCGCTCGTTTCGGCCCGCACGGCCTCGCGTGATGCCATTACCCGCACCCGCAGCAGGCTCCGCAACACGCTTTTGCCCGCGACGGGCGCATAGGCCCAGCCGGGCGTCTTGGGCGCAATCGCCACGGAAGCGCGGATCGCCAGCACATGGGTTGATCCCAGCTCATCCGCCGCGCTGGCCGCTGCTGCGCGCCATGACGCCAGGGATTGCTCCTCCAGCCGGGCGAGACTTTCATTGCAACCGGGCAAGTCAGGTAAGTCGCTCGCCACGCCCAGCAAGGCCAGTTCACGCATCATTTCGATGGTGAAATGCCGCGTCTTGTTGGCTTCGTCGAACCACGCCGGCAGCACCAGCACGCGAACGCTGGCGTCCGTCGGACCCATCCGGACCACCAGTTCCTCGCTGCCGCCGGGCGCGCTCCAGCAGGCGAGCTGCATCGCTACTCAGCCGTCCGAACGCTTGGCGATTACGAAGCTGAGCAGCGCGCCGTAGGTTTCCAGCAGGTCGCCATCGATCTCGTCATCTTCGAGCACGATATCCAGCCGGTCCTCGATTTCGGTCAGCAAGGACACCACGGCCATCGAATCAAGCTCGGGCAAATGGCCGAACAGGCCGGTTTCGTGGCTGAAGGCATCGACCTGCTCGGCGCGCAGGCCCAGCACATCGCGCAGCACGCCGCGCAGGATCAGGTCGGTTTCGGCATGGTCGTTGTGGATCGCGGTCATGGTCAGGGCCTAGCCAGCGCCGCGCGGGGAAACAAGGCTGCGGAGCGCCCACTTGGCCATTTGCGGCCAGTTTTGCGGATGTCCGGGGCGCAGGCAGGTAAGCCGGTAGCGCGGGCGCGTGGCCTCCATCCAGTCGGCCTTGTAGCCATCGTTGCCCGTGCCGAAATCGACTTCGCCGACGCTGTGGATATCGATCGCCTGCTCCATCAGCGCGGCGGTCAGAGTGGTTCCGGGTGACAGCTTGTCGGCACTCGGCAGCTGCGCCAGCTTGTGGATGTAAGCGGTTCCGCCCTCCACGGTCCAGAACTGCGCCGCGACCGGCTCGCCGTCCGCCAGCGCCATGCCGAACAGGTAATGGCCGAGCGCGCTTTCGTGTTCGGCAAATCGGCGCAGCAGGGCGGGGTCGCCCTCGGCGGGCTTCCAGCTGGCGGCGTAGATCGTTTCGTAGGCGGCCCAGTCGGCGGGGTCGAACTGTCGGGAGAGCCGCACTTCCACCTTCTTCGCCTTGCGTTTCAGCGTGGTGCGCAAGGGGCCGGGGCGGGCGGCGAGGTAATCGTCGAAACTGCGCCCGGCGACGGCGAGGTAATGGTTGGTGTCGCAAACTTCGCGGCGGACCAGCCAGCCGGTCTGGCGGAAGGCGGCTTCGAGCGCATCGGCGTCGGCAGCGGACAGCTTGGCGAGCGCGACCCTGCCGTATCGCGCCAGCGAGCGGGCGAGGGCTGCGAGCAGGGTCGGATCAGCCTCGGGCGTGGCCAGCTGAGCCCAGGTGAAAGCGTACCAGTTGGTCAGCGGTTCGAGGCCGTGCGGGCCTTGGGTGAGGGCGAGGGCGATTGTGCCGCTGTCGTCGCGCGCGGTGGCGATCAGCGGCGTTGCGCCAGCTTCTTCGACTAAGGCAAACCACTCCGGCCGCACAAACGGTCCCTTGTCCGCAAGCCCAAGGCCTTGCAGTTCCTTAACCGTGTCGTGATAGCTGATCGCCGTCACCCGTTCGCGTTCCTGTGCTGGAGTCCTTGTGCCCGTTCCGCTCGATCCCGTGCCCCGGCCGCTCGATCACCTCGCTCTGTGCGGGCGGGACGAGGACGTGGCGCTGGTCTTGCGGCAGGAAGTGCTTAGCTGGAAGGACTTAAGAAGCCGTGTCGCGCGGCTGGCGGCGTGGCTGGCGGCGGAGGTGCCCCACAAGGGCTCGCGCATTGCCTCGTGGGCCGCCAAGGGCGAGTTGACGTGCCTGATCCCGCTGGCGGCAGCGCGGGCGGGGCTGGTTCACGTGCCCGTCAATCCGCTGCTCAAGCGCGCGCAGGTTAAGCATATTGTGGCCGATAGCGGCGCGGTTCTGCTGGTCGGGACAGGCGCGCGGCTGGACACGCTGGAGGACGGCGATCTGCCATTCGACTGTCGGGCGCTTGAGGAGAATGCGGCCTTGGCCGCTGCCGAGGCGCTGGATGGGGCCTTGCCGCCATCCGTGGCCGATCCCGCAGAGCTTGCCGCCATCCTTTATACCAGTGGCTCGACCGGCAAGCCCAAGGGGGTCATGCTCAGCCACGCCAACATGTGGCTCGGCGCGGTCAGCGTGGCCCATTACCTCTCGCTGGCGGCGGACGATGTGACCTTGGCAGTGCTGCCGCTGGCGTTTGATTATGGCCAGAATCAGCTGCTTTCCACCTGGCATGCCGGGGGCGCCGTGGTGCCGCTCGACTATCTGCTGGCGCGCGACGTGGTGAAGGCGTGCGCGCGGCATGGGGTGACCACGCTGGCCGCCGTGCCGCCGCTGTGGTCGCAATTGCTCGAGCAGGACTGGCCCGCCGGAGCGCATGCGACCATGCGGCGGATGACCAACAGTGGCGGGGCTTTGACTTGCGACCTATCATCAGCTATGCGCGGCAAGTTCCCGCAAACAGACATTTATGCCATGTATGGCCTGACCGAGGCGTTCCGTTCGACCTATCTCGATCCGGCGCTGCTGGACAAGCATCCCGGCAGTATGGGCACGGCGATTCCCTTTGCCGAGGTGCTGGTGATCAACGATGCGGGGCAATTGGCGGCGGATGGCGAGGAAGGCGAACTGGTCCACTGCGGCCCACTGGTGGCGCAAGGCTATTGGCAGGACCCGGCGCGGACGGCCGAGAGGTTCAAGCCCGCGCCCGCCATGTCCAGCTATGGCGGCACCGCCGTTTGGTCGGGCGACCGGGTGCGGCGCGACGCACAGGGGCTGCTCAGCTTCGTCGGGCGGCGCGATGCGATGATCAAGAGCGCTGGCAACCGTATCAGCCCGCAGGAGATAGAGGATGCCGCGCTCGCCAGCGGGCAGGTGAGTGCCGCCGTGGCCTTCGGCGTGCCCGATGCGCGGCTGGGTCAGGCAATCGTACTGGTGGTGCGCGGATCGGGCGACGAGACGGCCCTGCGCGCGGCCTTGCGGCGTGACTTGCCCAATTTCATGCAGCCCGCCGAGGTTCGTTGGCGCGACGTGCTGCCGCTCAACCCCAACGGCAAGATCGACCGCGCGGCGCTGGCGATGGAGATAGCCGCATGAAGGCGCACGGTCCCATTCCCGCAGGTTTTGCCGCCATCGATGGTGAGCTGGCGATCGGCGGGCGCAAAGCCTCGTCGCTGGTTGCAGATGCGCGCGAGACGCCGCTGTTCGTCTATTCGCGGGCCATGATCGAGGCGCGGATGGCCGAGTTGCGCGCCGCCATGCCGACGCAGTTGAATATCCACTATGCGATGAAGGCCAATCCCTTCCCCCCGCTGCTCGAATTCATGGCCGAGCTTGTCGATGGCCTCGACGTGGCTTCGGGCGGTGAACTGGCCTTGGCGCGCAAGGCCGGGTTCCTCCCCCGCGAGATCAGTTTTGCCGGGCCGGGCAAGCGCGACGCCGAGCTGTTCGCGGCAGTGAAAACCGGGGTCACGCTCAACGTGGAATCGGCCGGTGAAGCGCGCCGGGCGCTCGATGCAGGCATGGCTTGCGGGACCACACCGCGCCTCGCCATTCGGGTGAACCCCGAGTTCGAACTGCGCGGATCGGGCATGAAGATGGGCGGCGGGGCCAAGCCGTTCGGAGTGGACGAGGACCAGGTGGCCGATCTCGCCGGCTCAATCATCGCTGCGGGCTGCGAATGGCGCGGGCTGCACATCTACGCCGGCAGCCAGGCGCTCGACGCCGCCGCGATCAGCGAGGCGCAGGGCAATGCGCTGGCGACGGCGGTCCGGCTGACGGAGGCCATTGGCCAGCCCTTGCCGCACCTCAACCTTGGCGGCGGCTTCGGCATCCCCTATTTCGACAAGGACCAGCCGCTCGATATCGGCGCGGTCGGTGCGCGGCTTGGCGTCTCGCTGGATGGTGTCAGCAATGACCTGCAAGGCACGGTATTTGCGATAGAACTGGGCCGCTATCTCGTGGGCGAGGCGGGCGTTTACCTGACCCGTATCGTTGACCGCAAGGTGAGCAAGGGCGTCACCTTCCTCGTTACCGATGGCGGGCTGCATCACCAGCTTGCCGCCTCGGGCAACTTCGGTGCGGTGGTGCGGCGGAACTATCCGGTCGCGCTGGCCAGCCGGTTCGATGCGCCCGGCGAGGAGGAGGTCAACGTCGTCGGCTGCCTGTGCACCCCGCTCGATCGCCTTGCCGACAACGTCATACTCCCGCGCGCCGAAGTGGGTGACCTGATCGCGGTGTTTCTCGCCGGGGCCTATGGCGCCTCGGCCAGCCCGGCGACTTTCCTGGGACAGGGACCGGCGCGCGAAATGCTCGTCTAAACGCCTGCGTCTGGGCCCGTCCCATAGCGGGACAGCGCCTGCAAAACCCGGTCAATCCAGCGCATTCGACCCCAAGACTAACGCAATATTCACCCTTTCTGCCCACAAGGCCCAGTGGATCCGCAGGACGTGGAGCCGTGGTGACGGGTGTCGCCAGGTTTCGCGTCCGCCAAGCTTTTGAGGACGTGGACGCGATGCAAGTGAACCGAACCGCCCGCCTGCTGGCCACCTGCGCCACTGCCGCGCTGGCGCTTTCCGGGTGTGCGACGGGCGGCGATGCGCCCCAGCTTGCGCCCGCGACATTTGTCGCGATGCAGGAGGGGCCGGGCGAGGAATACGTCATCGGCCCGCTCGACAAGCTGACCATCCACGTCTGGCGCAACGACGAACTGGGCGCCGAAGTTCAGGTGCGGCCCGACGGTCGCATCACCACGCCGCTGGTCGCCGATATGCCCGCCGTGGGCAAGACGCCGACCATGCTGGCCGAGGACATCCGCCTGCAGCTGAGCCAGTACATCGCCGACCCGCTGGTGACGGTGATCATCAACGAATTTGCCGGCACCTTCAGCCAGCAGGTGCGCATTGTCGGTGCGACCGAGCAGCCCTCCTCGCTGCCTTACCGCGCCAACATGACGCTGCTCGACGCGATGATCGCGGTCGGCGGCCTCAGCGAATATGCCAGCGGCAACCAGGCCAAGCTGATCCGCTTCAATCGCACCACCGGGCTGCAGCAGGAATACTCGCTGCGACTGGGCGACCTGCTGCGCCGCGGACAGAGCGAAGCCAACGTCATGCTGATGCCGGGTGATGTGATCATCATCCCGGAATCGATGTTCTGATCGCGAGCAGGGGAGCAGACGCTTGAACCAGCTGGTCGAGGAACTTCGCGCAGCGCTGTGGTCGGTGTGGAACCGCCGCTGGCTGGCGCTGGGCATCGCCTGGGGCCTGTGCCTGGCGGGCTGGCTGGTGGTGGCGTTGATCCCCAACAGCTACGAATCCGAAGCGCGCATCTATGTCGAACTCGACGATGTGCTGGCCGACCAGATCGGCGTCGGTTCGGGCACTCGTGAACGCAATATCGACCGCGTGCGCCAGACTCTGGTGAGCGCGGTGAACCTCGAAAAGGTCGTCCGCTCCACCCGGCTCGGCGAGGAAGTGACCGACGCCTCGGCCATGGAACGCGCCGTCGCCCGCCTGGCCGAGGACGTGAAGGTCGTCGGTGATGGCGAAAACGTGTTCGAGATCACCGCCGTCAGCGGCCGCAGCGACTTGTCCGACAGCGAGAACTCGCAACTGGCGCAAGTCATCGTGCAGCGCATGATCGACATCTTCCGCGAAGAGAACCTCGGCGGCGGACGCGGCGAGATGAGTTCATCGATTGACTTCATCAACACCCAGCTCGCCGCCCGTCAGCGCGAGCTGGAGGAAGCGGAACAGCGCCGCCTCGAGTTTGAAAGCCTGCACCCCGAATTGATCGGCGGCAGCGGCGCCTTGCAGCAGAGCCTGGCCGCCACCCGCAGCGAACTGCGCAGCGTGGAGGCCGACCTCGCCGCCGCACAGACCAACCTGGCAGGTATCGATGGCCAGATCGCCGGCACGCCGCGCACTCTGATCGTGCCGGGCGCGGGCGGCCCGCAGGCCCAGCTGATGCAGGCTGAAGCGACGATGGCGCAATATCGCGCACAGGGCCTGACCGATTCGCACCCCGACGTGGTCGCGCTGACCCGCCAGATCGCCACGCTGCGTGAGCGGGCCTCGGCGGACAACGGCAGCTCCGGCTCGTCCAACCCGACCTATACCTCGCTGGTCACCATGCGCTCGCAGAACCTGGCCAATGTCCAGTCGCTGCAATCGCGCGCGGCTGCCTTGCGCTCCGAACTCGCCTCGACGATGGCCAGCCAGGCATCCGAGCCGGGCGCGGCGGCAGAAGCCCAGCGCATCAGCCGTGACTATGAAGTGCTGCGCCAGCAATACGATGAACTGCTGCAGGACCGCGAGCAATTGCGCCTGCGCGGGCAGGTGGAGAGCGAGCACAGCGCGGTGCAGTTCGAAGTGATCGATCCGCCGACGACCCCGCGCGTGCCTGCTGCTCCCAACCGTCCGCTGCTGCTGGTGGGCGTGCTGTTCCTGGGCCTTGGCGCAGGTGCCGGCGTGGCTTTCGCGCTGAGCAAGCTCGGTTCGACCTATTCAACCGCCAGCCAGCTGGAGCGCGCGTTCGACCTGCCGGTGGTGGGCACGATCTCGCACACGATGAGCCACGCCGCGCGCGAAGTGCAGCGCCGCCACCTGAAGTATTTCGCTGGAGCAGCGGGCGCCTTGGCCATGCTGTTCGTCGTCCTCGTCAGCCTGGAATTCGTCCAGCGCGGCATGATGGCGTGAGGGGGAAGCGATGACCGAACACACCCGTATCCCCATACCCGGCCAGGGCCTGTCGCTGTTCGAGCGGGCCGAAAGCCTGTTCGGCGACCAGGGTTTTGTGCCCGCGCCGGTGCCGATCAACCTTGCCCCGCCGACCAATCGCATGTCGCCGAGCCGTTCCAACCCGGTCAAGCGGCTGCCGGTGGAGCCTGTTGTGCCGGCCGCCGCTCCGGCCGCCGCTGAGCCGGTGCGCGCTCAAGTCTTTGCCCAACCGGTCGCGCCATCCGCGCCTGCTCCGGCAGCGCCGCCGGCACCCGCTCCAGTGTATGAAGCGGTGGAACTGCCCGCGCGGCACTATGCGGTCGATCGCAAGCTGCTGGCGCATCATGGGCTGATCGATCCCGAAGGTCCGGTCACCGGGCTGATGGAGGAGTTCCGCATCGTCAAGCGCCAGCTGCTCAAGGCCGCGCGTGCCGATGCCTCGGGGCGCTCGCGCCGCATCCTGGTGTCATCGCCGTTGCCGAGCGAGGGCAAGACCTTCTGCGCGGTCAACCTGGCGCTGGCGATGGCGGCCGAGCGTGATTGCGAAGTCGTGCTGGTCGATGCCGACGTGGCCAAGCCGTCGATCCTGTCGATGCTCGGCCTGCCCAAGGGCCCCGGTCTGATGGACGCGCTCGCCAACCCGTCGATCCGCGTCGAGGACTGCGTCATCGGGACCGACATCGCCGGCTTCTATGTGCTGCCCGCGGGCAACCAGACCAATGCCGACAGCGAATACCTCGCCGCCAAGGAAGCCGCGGTCATTCTTGACCGGCTGACGATGGGCGCGCGCCAGCGGGTGCTGGTGTTCGATAGCCCGCCCGCGCTGGCCGCCTCTCCCGCCGCCGACCTCGCCAACCTGGTTGGCCAGGTGCTGGTGGTGACCCGCGCCGACCAGACCGGGCAAAGCGCGCTGGAAGATGCGCTGACGCTGCTGTCGACCTGCCCTGACATCAAACTGCTGCTCAATGACGCTCACTTCAGCCCCAGCGGTCGCCGCTTTGGTGGCTATTATGGATATGGAGGCTGATGCGATGACCCATTCGCTGCGCCAGACTTTGCTGCCCCAGAAACTGCTGCTTGCCGCCGGTTGTGCGGCGCTGTTCGCCGTTCCCGCATTCGCGCAGGAACAGGATTCCGCCTCCGATTCTGCGCCCCAGCAGCGCCGTGAGCGGACCGGCGGCGTCAGCGTTACGCCTTACATCGAGGCGTCGCAGGTGCTCTCGGCCGAGCTCAGCCCCGGCAATGACCTGGTGACCTATACCCAGCTTGCCGCCGGGGTCGACGCCGGATTCTCGACCCGCAATTCAGCGGGCTCGATCGGCCTGCGCTACGAACGGCGCATCGGCTATGGCGATGTCGAAGATGGTGACACGATCAGCGGCATCGCCCGCGCCTCGCTGTCGCTGATCCCGCGCCAGTTGACCTTCGAGACCGGAGCCATGGCCGCCCGCAGCCGCGTGGAAAGCGGCGGCGCGACGACTTTGGGCGGATCGAGCATCGACAACGACAGCTCGAGCCAGATCTATGCGGTCTATGCCGGACCTTCGATGCAGTCGCAGGTTGGCGCGCTGGAAGTCAGCGGCGCGTACCGCATCGGCTATTCGCGCGTCGAGGCGCCCGATGGCGTGGCGCTCGCGCCGGGCGACCAGCCGGTCGACTATTTCGACGACAGCCTGTCGCAGCTCGCCAGTGCCCGCGTCGGCATTGCCCCCAACACCGTGCTGCCGATTGGCGTGGGCGTCGGCGGCGGCTGGAACCGGCAGGACGTGTCGAACCTCGACCAGCGGATCGATGACCGCCACGTGCGCGGTGACGTGACCGTGCCGGTCTCGCCGACGCTCGCCGTGGTTGGCGGCGTGGGATACGAGGACGTCGAGGTGTCCAACCGCGACGCGGTGCGCGATGCGGGCGGCCAGCCGGTGCGCGATGCCGCGGGCCGCTATGTCACCGATGACAGCTCGCCGCGGCAGATTGCCTACCAGACCGACGGCCTGATCTGGGATGTCGGCGTGATGTGGCGCCCGTCAGACCGCACGACTTTCCAGGCACTGTACGGCCGACGCTACGGCGGCAGGACCTACACCGGCTCGTTCTCGTGGGCGCCCAGCGCGCGCACCAGCTTCAACGTCGGCGTCTACGACAGTCTCAGCGGATTTGGCGGTAACCTGGTCAACAGCCTGGCCAATCTACCGACCGAATTCGAAGCCTTCCGTAACCCGCTCTCGGGTGACCTTGGCGCCTGCGTTGCAGCGCTGGAGGGCGGCACCTGTTCGCTGGCAAACCTGGGTTCGCTGCGCAGCTCGGTGTTCCGTGCGCGCGGCGTCTCGGCCAGCCTGTCGCGGGCTGTCGGTCGCACCAGCTATGGCGTGGCGGCAGGGTATGACAGGCGCAAGTACATCGCGGCGGCGGGCACCGTGCTCGCCAATGTCAACGGCGTGCTCGATGAGAACACCTGGGCCGGGGCCTACCTCAGCCAGCAGCTCGATGCCCGCAGCGGAATTTCCGGCAATGCCTTCGTCAACTGGTTCGACAGTGGATTCGACAGTTCTGGCAACGGCACCGGCTACGCTGCATCGGTCAGCTATTACCGCAACCTGCTGGCCGGCCTGACCGGGACGGCGGCTGTGGGTGTCGACGGGGTCATGCGCGATGCTGCGCTGACCGATTATACCAATGCATCGGCCCTGGTGGGCCTGCGCTACTCGTTCTGACGGGTCTTAGGGGAGTTTCGACCCATGTTTGATGATTACTACGGTCTCACCGGCAAGCCTTTCCAGCTGACGCCCGATCCGGAATTCTACTTCCGCTCGGTCACGCACAGGAAGGCGCTGTCGTACCTCGGCTATGGGCTGGCGCAGGGTGAGGGCTTCATCGTCATCACCGGCGAGGTGGGCGCGGGCAAGTCCACGCTGGTCGCGCACATGATGGCCAGCGTCGATCCGGCGCAGGTCACCGTGGCGCAGGTCGTCACCAGCAAGCTCGATGGGGAGGAGATCGTCCACGTCGTCGCGCAGGCGTTCGGTCTCGACATCGAGGGGCACGACAAGGCCAGCGCATTGGGCTCGATCGAGAGCTTCCTGCACGAGGAAGCGCGCGCCGGTCGCCGTTGCCTGCTGGTGGTCGACGAATCGCAGAACCTGACCGTTGCCGCGCTCGAAGAGCTGCGCATGCTGTCGAACTTCCAGCTGGGCAGCCACCCGCTGCTGCAGACCCTGCTGCTGGGCCAGCCGGAATTCCGCGCCACGCTGCAAAGCCATCCGGACCTGGAGCAGTTGCGCCAGCGGGTGATCGCCGCGCATCACCTCGATCCGATGCAGAAGGGCGAGATCGAGCCCTATATCGTCCACCGCCTGCAAAAGGTCGGCTGGGACGGCAATCCGGCGTTCGACCAGCGCGTGTTCACCGAGATGTACGATGCCAGCGGCGGCATTCCGCGCCGCGTGAACCAGATCGCCAACCGCCTGCTGCTGCTGGGCGCGGTGGAGGAACGCGGGCGAATCGATGCCGCCATGCTCCACGCGGTGCTGGATGAGATGGACGCCGAGCGGGCTTTCCCCGCCGCCGCGCCCGCCCCGATGCCGCAGCCCCAGCCGGTTGCCGCGCCGCTGCTCGAGCCGCTGACCCGCAATGGTGAGCCGCGCCAGTTCGTCGATGCGCAACTGGTCGAGGACCTGCTGGCCGAGCGGGACACGCAGATCGCCGAATTGCAGCAGGCCGTGGTCGAATTGTCGACGCAGAGCGAAGCGCGGCTGATCTCGGCCGTGCAGCCTGATCTGGCGGCGATGCAGGACAAGATCGCCCGGCTGGAGGCCAAGGCCTTCGAGCAGGAGCGCACGATCCGCCACACGCTGACCATGCTGATCGAGTGGATCGAAGGCGAGATGGACGAAAGCAAGGCCGCCTGATCCGTCTGCTTACCGGAGTACTTTGAGCCGTGAACGTCGTTCCCCTGCCGCTTCCGGCCGCTACTGATGCCCGCATCGTCAACGGCCTGTCGGTCGATGTCGAGGACTGGTTCCAGGTCGGCGCGTTCGAGGACGTGATCGAGCGCGGGGCGTGGGACTCGCTCGACGACCGGGTGGACCGCAACGTGCGCGAAATCCTCGACCTGTTCGACGAAGCACGCGCCTCGGCCACGTTCTTCACGCTCGGCTGGGTGGCGCAGCGCCACGGCGCCTTGCTCCGCGAGGTGGCCGAACGCGGGCACGAAATCGCCAGCCACGGGTGGGACCACGCGCGCGTCCACACGATGACGCGGCAGCAGTTCGGCGAGGATATCCGGAAAGCGCGCGCAGTGATCGAGGACGCCACCGGCGTGCGCGTCACCGGCTATCGCGCGCCCAGCTTCTCGATCGACCAGCGCACCCCCTGGGCTTTCGCCGAACTGGTCGAGCAGGGCTATGCCTATTCCTCCAGCGTCGCTCCGGTGGCGCACGATCATTATGGCTGGGCCGATGCCCCGCGGTTTGCCTTCAAGCCGCTGCCGTGGGCCGATATGGTCGAGATCCCGGTGACCACGGCAATGTTTGCCGGGCGGCGGCTGGCAGCGGGCGGCGGCGGCTTCTTCCGCGTGCTGCCCTATGGCTTCTCGCGCTGGGCCATCCGCCAGGTCAACCGCGTCGATGAGCGGCCGGCGGTGTTCTATTTTCACCCGTGGGAGATCGATCCCGGCCAGCCGCGCGTGGCCGGCGCGCCGCTCAAGTCGCGCCTGCGCCACTATACCAAGCTGGCGGGCATGGCCGACAAGCTGCGCCACCTGATCCACGAGTTCGCCTGGGGGCGGATGGACGTGCTGGCGCATCGCGAGCGGGCGCGGATCGATGCCGGGGGCTTGCTGGGATTCGAGACAGCGGGCGGCGTGCCGGGATGAATGCGCCGTTTGCTCTTGCAAGCGTGACTGTCCGGCTGGTCGATCTGGCGCAGCCCGATGAGGTGGCGCGGATCGAGGGCTTTGTTGGGGCAGCGGGCGGATCGGTGTTCCATCGCCCGGCGTGGCTGCTGGCGGTCGAGCGCGGCACCGGCAACCGCGCCTGCGGGCTGGCGGCTGAGCGAGGCGGCGAGATCACCGGCTGGCTGCCCTTGTCCGAAGTCCATTCGCCGTTGTTCGGCCGCGTGCTCGCGTCGAGCGGCTTTGCCGTCGATGGCGGCGTGCTGGCGAGTGATGCGGCTTGCGCCATTGCCCTATGCCGCGCGGCGGAGGAACTGGCGCTGCGCCGTTCGTGCCCGACGATCGAAGTGCGCGGCGGCGAGGTGCCGGCCGATTGGCAGTCACGAACCGACAGCCATTCCGGCTTCGTCCAGCCGCTCGCCGCCGATGACGAGGCGCAATTGCTCGCCGTTCCGCGCAAGCAGCGCGCCGAAGTTCGCCGGGGCCTGGGCAATGGGCTGGACGTGCGCGTGGGGCGCGATGAGGCGGATCGAGCCGTGCATTACGCTGTCTATGCGACAAGTGTGCGCAACCTTGGCACGCCGGTGTTCCCCCGCGCGCTGTTCGATGCGGTGCTCGACGCGCTCGACGCGGATATCCTGACCGTCAGCCGCGAGGGGATGCCGCTGGCCTCCGTGTTGTCGCTGTATCACGATGGCGCCATCATGCCCTATTGGGGTGGCGGCACTGTGACCGCCCGCCACTGGCGAGCCAACGACGTGATGTACTACGCGCTGATGAACCACGCGCGGGAACGCGGCTGCGACAGGTTCGATTTCGGGCGCAGCAAGACCGGCAGCGGGGCCTACCATTTCAAGCGCAACTGGGGATTTGCGCCCGAACCGCTCGCCTATGCCGCATGGCACGCCCCGGGCGCCGAACCGCGCGACGCCGATCCGACCAGCGCCAGGCACGCCGCGCGCATCGCGCTGTGGAAGCGACTGCCGCTGCGCCTCGCCAATCGCTTGGGCCCGCTGATTTCACGAGGGCTGGGGTGAGCGAGCGGGAGATTCTGTTCCTGGCGCACCGGATGCCGTTTCCGCCCGATCGGGGCGATCGGATTCGTTCGGCGCATGTCCTCAAAGCACTGGCGCAGCTGGCACCGGTGCATGTCGGCGCGTTTGTCGATGACGCGGCGGATCTGCTGCACCTGCCCGAGCTGGCGCGGGTCGCGACCTCGCACCGCGTCGAGATTCGGCGCAAGCCGTTGTGGCGGGCCGGCGCCGAGGCGCTGCTGGCGGGCGAGCCGGTGAGCCTGGCCGCCTGGCGCAGCGCCAGCCTGTCGCGCTGGGTCGACGGCTTGCTGGCCTCCGGGCGCATCGCCACCGTGTTTCTCTATTCGGGCCAGATGGGCCAGTTCGTGCCCGCCGATTGGTCGGGGCGGCTGGTCGTGGACCTGTGCGACGTCGATTCGGCCAAGTTCGAGGCCTATGCCGCTGAGGCTGGGCCCGGTCGTGGGCTGGTCCATGCGCGCGAGGGCAGGCTGCTCAAGCGTGTCGAGGCCGAACTGGCCGCGCGCGCCGATCACACCCTGCTGGCGAGCGAGGAGGAAGCCGCGCTGCTCCGCTCGCGTGCCGCCGGCGGGCGCGACATCCGGGCTTTGCGCAACGGCATCGACGCGGCGTTCTTCTCGCCCGCCGGGGTCATCCCCGCGTCGGTCATGCCGCCGACCGGCCCGCGCCTGCTGTTCACCGGTCAAATGGACTATCCGCCCAATGTCGCCGCCGCCCGGCGCATGGCCCGGCAGATCATGCCGCTGGTCCTTGAACGCCATCCGCAGGCGAGCTGCCACATTGTCGGGCGTGCGCCGACGCCTGAAGTGCTCGCGCTCGAAGGCGTCAACCGCACCTGCGTCCACGGTGCGGTGCCCGACGTGCGGCCCTACCTCGCCGCCGCCGACGTGGTCGCCGTGCCGCTCGATATCGCGCGCGGGGTGCAGAACAAGGTGCTCGAGGCGATGGCCATGGCCCGTCCCACCGTGGTCTCACCCGCCGCCGCCACCGGAATCGAGGGTCGCGACGGCGAGCATTTCCTGATCGCCGGTGATGATGCCGCCTTTGCCGCCGCCATTGGCCGCGTGCTCGCCAACCCCGGCACGTTTGGCCCGGCGGCGCGCGATTATGTGCTGGCAAACCAGTCATGGCCCGCGATGCTGGCCGACTTGCCGCGACTGGTGGGGCTGAACGGGGAGGGCCAGCGCGATGCAGCCTGACCTCGCGCTTCCCGGCCAAGCGGCGCTGACCGAGGCCATCGTCCCCGCCTGGCGTCGGCCGCTGGTCCACCTCGCACTCGGCTGGACCGGGCTGCTGATCCTGTTCGCGCCGGTAATGGCCGATATGCTGCGCCAGTTCTGGAACAGCTCGACCTACAACCACAACCTGTTCGTGCCGTTGATCGTCGGCTGGCTGGTGTGGCTGCGCGCGCCCGAGCTAGCCAAGCTGACCCCGCAAGCCTGGTGGCCGGGACTGCCGCTGCTGGCGGGCACGCTGTTCCTGTGGCTGCTGGGTGAGGTGTGCGGCGCCGCCATTGTCACCCATTTCGCGCTGGTGTTCGCCATGCAGGCCATGGTCCTGCTGCTGCTGGGGCCGCGCGTGGTGCGCGCGCTGCTGTTCCCGCTTGCCTATGCGCTGTTCCTCGTCCCCGTGGGCGACGAACTGGTGCCCACCTTGCAGATGATCACCGCCAAGCTGACCATTGGCCTCACTCACTTGAGCGGGGTGCCAGCCGAGATCGAGGGCGTGTTCATCGCCACCCCGGCGGGGCTGTTCGAGGTGGCCGAGGCGTGCTCGGGGGTGAAGTTCCTCATCGCCATGGTCGCGCTTGGCGCGCTGGCGGCGCACGTGTGTTTCACCTCACCCTTGCGCCGCACGCTGTTCATGGCGGCGGCGCTGGTGCTGCCTGTGCTGGCCAACGGCGTGCGCGCATGGGGCACGATCTACATCGCCCAGTCACAGGGCGTCGAATTCGCCGCCGGGTTCGACCATATCTTCTACGGCTGGATTTTCTTCGCGCTGGTGATGGCGCTGCTGCTGCTCGCCGCCTGGCCGTTCTTCGACCGGCCGCGCGACGATTCCTTCATCGATGGCGAGGCATTGGCCAGTGCGCCGCTGTACAAGGCGCTCGAAGGCTTTTCCGCCGGATCGGGCCGGTGTCTGGTCGCGGCGCTGCTCATGTCGGTCGGCTTTGTCGGCTGGGCGGCGCAGGCGCGGCAGGTGGCGGCCTTGCTGCCCGAACGGATCGACCTGCCCGCCGTCGCCGGCTGGCATCTGGTCCCCATCGCCGACGGCCCGTGGTGGGAACCGCGCGCCGCCGGGGCCGATCACCGCCTGCTCGGCTCGTACCTCGCCAATGACGGCGCGCGCGTGGAGGTGTTCTTCGCGCTCTACGCCAGCCAGGAGGACGGGCGCGAGGCGGGCGGTTTTGGCGAGGGAGCCTTGATGCCTGACAGCGGTTGGAGCTGGCAGGAGCCGGGTCCGGCCATCGCGGGGGGCATATCCGACCTGCTGCTGACCAACGGGGCGGACCAGCGTCTGGCCGTGACCTGGTACCGCCACCGCGACCTCACGACCGGCAGCGTGGCGCGGCTCAAGCTGTCCAACATGCGCGACCGGCTGACCGGCGATCCGCGTTCGACCATGGTGCTGATCCTCTCCGCGCAGAACGGCGGCCCGGTTGCTCCCGAGGTCGCGATCCGCCGTTTCCT
The DNA here is from genome assembly GCA_039927835.1 of Alteraurantiacibacter sp. GTDB lineage: Bacteria > Pseudomonadota > Alphaproteobacteria > Sphingomonadales > Sphingomonadaceae > Alteraurantiacibacter. The sequence goes on along the minus strand of JBDSUF010000047.1, from coordinate 2,512 downwards.
GTCCGCCACCGGAGCCGTTGATGCGTGGATGGACCGCGTCGGCCAGACAGGGTAACGGCCCCGGCATGTGCGGGATTGCGGGCATCTTCCATTGCGGCACGATCAAGCCGGTCGATCCGCTGCGGGTCGAGCGGATGTGCGATGCCATGGCGCATCGTGGACCTGACGGGCACGGCGTGTGGACCGCGCCCGGCGTGGGGCTGGGGCACCGCCGCCTGTCGATCATCGACATTGCCGGATCGCCGCAGCCGATGCACTCGGTAGACGACCGCCACGTCATCAGCTTCAACGGTGAAGTGTACAATTTCAAGGAACTGCGCCGCGAACTTGAGGCGGAAGGTGCGCAGTTCCGAACGCACGGCGATACCGAGGTCATCCTCGCCGCCTACCAGCGCTGGGGCACCGATTGCGTGCGGCGGTTGAACGGCATGTTCGTGTTCGCGATCTACGACAAGGCCGAGCGGACGCTGTTCCTGGCGCGCGACAGGTTTGGCGTGAAGCCGCTGTTCACCGCCATGCTCAGCGATGGCAGCATGGCCTTTGCCAGCGAATTGAAGGGCCTGCTCGCGCACCCGCTCCTGCGCCGCGAGGCCGACCCGCTGGCCTTGGAGGACTACATGGCCTGGGGCTATGTGCCCGACCATCGGTCGATCCTGAAGGGCGTGGACAAGCTGCCCGCCGGGCACTGGCGGCTGCTCAAGCACGATGCCACGCCATCCGCGCCAGTGCAGTACTGGGACCTGTCGTTTGCCGAGCGGCGCAAGGGCAAGCCGGCCGATCTGGAGGCCGAACTGCTGCACCACCTGGGGCAGGCGGTCACCTCGCGCATGGTTGCCGATGTGCCGCTGGGGGCGTTCCTCTCGGGCGGGGTCGATAGCTCGAGCGTCGTGGCGCTGATGGCCGAGAACAGCCGCGAGCCGGTGCGCACCTGCTCGATCGGGTTCGACGTGGCGGCGGTCGACGAAACCACCTACGCCGCGCGCGTGGCCGAGATGTTCGGCACCAACCACGCCAGCCGCAAGGTTGGCGCGGACCAGTTCGACGCGATCGACCAGCTCGCCGCGATGTTCGACGAGCCCTTTGCCGATGCCTCGGCGCTGCCGACTTGGCGCGTGTGCCAGCTGGCGCGCGAGAGCGTGACCGTGGCCCTCAGTGGCGACGGGGCCGACGAGGCCTTTGCCGGATACCGCCGCCAGGTGTTCCATCACCGCGAGGAAAGCCTGCGCCGCCTGCTACCCGCTGGCTTGCGCGAAAGCGTGATCGGCCCGCTCGGCCGCGCGTGGCCCAAGGCCGACTGGGCGCCGCGTCCGCTGCGCGCCAAGTCGACGCTGCTGGCCTTGGCGGGTTCGGGGGCAGAGGGCTACGCCCGCGCGCTCGGCAGCGTGCCGCCCGAAGTGCGCGCGGCGCTGTACGGCCCCGATCTGCTGCGCGCGCTGGGCGAATACCGTGCGGAACAGCCGCTGGTGGCGCTGATGGAAGGCGCGCCCGCCCGTTCGGGCCTCGACGCCGCGCAATATGCCGATTGCAAGTTCTGGCTGCCGGGCGACATCCTGACCAAGGTCGACCGAACGTCGATGGCGGTGAGTCTGGAAGCACGCGAGCCGCTGCTCGATCACCGGCTGGTGGAGTTCGGCGCGACCTTGCCCGAGGGGCTGCGCGTCAAAGGCGTGCAGGGCAAGTGGCTGCTCAAGAAGGCGATGGAGCGCTATCTGCCCAAGGACATTCTCTATCGCCCCAAACAGGGGTTCGTGACCCCGATCGCGCAATGGCTGCGCGGCCCGCTGGCCAACCAGGCGCGCGGTGTGGCGACCAGCTCGGCGCTGGCCAGAACTGGCTGGTTCGACAAGGCGCAGGTGGCGCGGCTGGCTGAGGCGCACATTTCGGGCCGGAGCGACCATTCGCGCCTGCTGTGGCAACTGGTGATGCTCGACAGATCACTGGAGCAGCTGGGGATCGGCGCGTAGGGCGTTCACGCTCACCAACTACCTTCGTCATTCCCGCGAAAGCGGGAATCCAGTTGGCTCAACCTCGACTGGATTCCCGCTTTCGCGGGAATGACGAGATGGGGTGGGGCCTGGCAATGCAATCTTCCCCATGCCCCAGCGCCATGTATTCGGCGCTTTGCATTTCCATCAGGCGGCTGACCGTGCGCTCGAATTCGAACGCACCGTCGCCCTTGGGGTAAAGCTCCTCGGGCGCGGCGGCAGCGGTGGCGAACAGCTTGACCTTGTGCTCGTACAGCGCGTCGATCAGCGACACAAAGCGCGCCGCCTCATTGCGATTCTCGGGGCCAAGCTTGGGGATACCGACGACGATCACGGTGTGGAAACGCCGCGCGATCGCAAGATAGTCCGCCGCCCCGCGCGCCTCGCCGCACAGCCGTTTGAACGAGAAGACGGCGGCGCCCTTCAGGCTCTTTGGGACATGCAGGGTGCGTCCGCCGCCAACCGGCAGCTCCTCGGCCGGAACATGGCTGCGGTCCTCGGGCGGATAATCGGTGAGGCGAAAAAAG
>JBDSUF010000046.1:0-9513 GCA_039927835.1 Alteraurantiacibacter sp. | reverse complement strand
GCGCACGCGTGCTGATGAGTGCCGAACGCGCCAGCCGGCTGGCGCTGGCGCTGGCGCAGCGGCTGCCGCGTGACTTGCGCGGCAAGATCGACCTGGTGGTCAGCCCGGCGATGGGCGGCCTGATCATCGGCCACGAGATGGGCCGCGCGCTGGGCAAGGACGCGATCTTTGTCGAACGCCCCACCGGCAAGTTCGAGCTGCGGCGCGGCTTCACCATTCCGGCGGGCGCGCGCGTGCTGATGGTCGAGGATGTGGTCACCACCGGCCTGTCGAGTCGCGAGGCGATCGACTGCGTGGAAGCCGAGGGCGGCGAGATTGTCGCCGAGGCGGCGCTGGTCGACCGCAGCGCCGGGTCGGTCGATCTGGGCGTGCCGTTCTTCCCGCTGGTGGCGATCAACTTCCCCACTTATGCCGAGGACGAGGTGCCGACCGAGCTGGCCGCCGTTCCCGTCACCAAGCCCGGCAGCCGCGCCGGAAAGGCCTGACATGACCAACGTCCTGCGCCCAGGCAAGCTGCGTCTGGGCGTCAACATCGATCACGTGGCGACGATCCGCAACGCGCGCGGCGGCGATCATCCCGATCCGGTGCGCGCGGCTGAGATCGTGGCGGCGGTGGGCGGCGACGGCATCACCGCGCACCTGCGCGAGGACCGGCGGCACATCCGCGACGATGACCTGAAGCGCATTCAGGCGGCGACCGATCTGCCGCTCAACCTGGAAATGGCCGCGACCGAGGAAATGCTCGCCATTGCCCTGGCCCACATGCCCCACGCCGCGTGCATCGTGCCCGAAAAGCGCGAGGAGCGGACCACCGAGGGCGGGCTCGACGCCGCCGGCCTGCATAACCAGCTGGCACCGATTTGCGCCCGGCTGGCCGATGCGGGGATCCGCGTGTCGCTGTTCATCGAGGCGAGCGAGCGGCAGCTTGAGGCGGCCTTGCGGCTGGGCGCCCCGGTGGTGGAATTCCACACCGGCGAATATGCCCACGCCTGGCTCGGCGGTGACAGCGACAAGCTGGCGCGCGAACTGAAGCGGGTGAGCGACATGGCCGCGCTGGCGGCCAAGAACGGCATCGAACCGCACGCCGGGCACGGGCTGACTTACGAGAATGTGCAGCCGATCGCGGCGATACCGCAACTGGCCGAGCTCAACATCGGGCACTACCTCGTGGGCGAGGCGGTGTTCGTGGGGCTGGAAACGGCGGTCCGGCGGATGCGTGATTTGATGGATGCGGCGCGGTGAGCAGAGTGTCATGATCATCGGCCTCGGCTCCGACCTGTGCAATATCGAGCGGATCCAGAACTCGCTCGACCGCTATGGTGAGCGGTTCACCAATCGCGTGTTCACCGATGTCGAGAACGCCAAGGCCGCGCGCCGTCCGCACACCCGCGCGGGCACCTATGCCAAGCGGTTCGCCGCCAAGGAGGCGTTTTCCAAGGCGGTGGGAACCGGGTTCAAGCGCGGGGTGTTCATGAAGGATATCGGCGTGGTCAATGCTCCGTCGGGAGCGCCCACGCTGCACCTGACCGGCGGCGCGGCGGCGGCGTTGGAGGCGATGATTCCCGCCGGGCACGAAGCGAAGATCCACCTGACCCTGACTGACGATCATCCTTGGGCACAAGCCTTTGTAATCATTGAGGCTTTTGAGCTTAAGGACAGACCTGCGTGAACGATACCAAGACCGAACACGCGCAGGCCGATCTGCTCGTAAGCGAACCCAGGGCGGCCAAGCGCCAGCCGGTCAACTGGCTCGCCGAACTGCGCGGGCTGGCGCTGATGCTGCTCGGCGTGCTGGCGTTCCACAGCTTCGTGGCCAAGCCGTTCTACATCCCCTCGGGCTCGATGATGCCGAGCCTGCTGGTCGGCGACAGGCTGGTGGTGAGCAAGTATCCGTACGGCTGGAACTGGTCGTCGCTGAGCTTCCATCCGCTGGCTCGCGACACCTGGCGGATCGCCCCGTCGACGCCCGAGTACGGTGATATCGTCGTCGTCATGCCGCCCGACGGATCGTATCCGCTGACCGAGTACATCAAGCGCGTGATCGCCCTGCCGGGGGACCGCATCGCGGTGATCGATGGCCGCGTGATCCTGAACGGCGAGCCGATCCGGCGCGAGCTGGTGCCGCCGGTGCGGCTGGCGGCGGCGAACCAGAACCTGTGCGATGACCGCCCCTGCCTCGACGTGTTCGCCGACAGCCTGACGCGGCTCGATTCGGGCGAGCAGGTGTACGAGCCGCAGACCTTCCAGGAGACGCTCCCCAACGGCGCGACCTACCTCGTGATCGATCACACGAACCAGGGCCTCGACAACTTTGGCGAGCTGACCGTGCCCGCTGGCTCGGTGTTCCTGATGGGCGACAACCGCGATCACTCGGCTGACAGCCGCGCGCCCGGCCCGCCGTTCGGCAATGGCCTCGGCGGCGCCGTGCCGATCAGCGATATCGGCGGGCGGGCGGAGTTCATCACCTTCTCGCTCGATGGCCGTTCGAGCTACAATCCCTTGACTTGGCTCCCCGCCATGAGGCCTGATCGCGCCTGGACCAGCCTGAGGCCGGCCCTCATGCCGACAGCGCAGGGAGCAGTAGCCGAATGACCGAGGAAGCCGAACGCCCCGAAGGCATTGAGGATATCGGCGCCAGCCCCACCCGCATCGCCAATCCGGCGATCCGGCAGGAAATGACCCGCGCCGCGGTGTGGATCGGCATGGTCGGCCTGGCGGTGCTCGCGGTGTGGATCGCGCAAAGCCTGCTGGTGGTGTTCGGCGCGATGGTGTTTGCCGCGATGATCGACGGCGGCGCGCGCCTGCTCGGCCGGACGCTCAAGATCGGGCGCGGGTGGCGCATCGCCATCGTGCTGCTGGGAGCGGCGGCGTTCTTCATCTGGCTGACCATGTTCGCCGGCAACCAGATCAGCCGCGAGGCAGCGCAATTGCCCATGCTGATCGAGGCACAGGTGCAGCGCGCCCTCGCCGCCGCATCGGCCGAGGGCTTTGCGATGGAGGTGTCCGACCTGCAGGGCCTGGTCGGCCAGGCGGTCAGCGGCGTGGGCACGGTCACCCGCGCGCTGGGCGGCATCCTGGGGGCGGTGACCACGCTGGTGCTGGTGCTGATCATGGGCCTCTATGTCGCGATGGAGCCGCGGCTCTACGAGCGCGGCCTCGCCTGGATGCTGCCGCAGAACAGCCGCGCCGAGTTCCACGTGCTGATGAGCGACATGGCCTTCACCATGCGGCGGCTGATGTTCGGCCGGCTGGTCGGCATGGTGTTCGAGGGCTTGCTGACTTACGCGATGCTGGCGGCCTACGGCGTGCCGATGGCCGCGCTGCTGTCGATCCTGACCGGGCTGCTGGCCTTCATCCCCAACCTCGGCGCGTTCATCTCGGGCGTGCTGATGGTGCTGGTCGGCTTCTCGGGCGGCTACGAGATGGGGCTCTACACGATCCTCGTCTACTTCGTGGTGCAGACCTTCGACGGCTATGTGGTGATCCCGCTGATCGCCAAGAAGACGGTTGACCTGGCACCTGCGCTGGTGCTGGCCTTCCAGCTGATCATGGGTATCCTGTTCGGCGTTATCGGGCTGTTCCTCGCCGATCCGCTGCTGGCGATGATCAAGGTGGCGCTGGAGCACCGGGCGGCACAGGCGGCGGGGCATGTGCGCGCCATTGGAAAGGCCAAGGCCGATGCGTAAGTTCCTCTACCTGATCGTCTTCGGCGTGCTGGCGGTGCTCGGCGTGCTGTTCGCGCTGCGCCTGTATGGCGAGGACTTGACCAAGCTGGCGCTGGTGCCGACGGTCGACTTCAGCGAGCAGCAGGCCCTGGCCGACAACGCCTATGCCGATCCCGGCATGTGGTTCTCGCGCCCCGGCATGGGGGCTCCGACCGATCCGGCCCTGTGGCAGCCAACGTATCGCGAAGGCAGTCCCTCACCGCCGCCCCAGACGCTGACTCCGCCGCGCCAGTTCGCTGTGTTCTTCGTCCACCCGACCAGCTTCTACAGCAGCGATGCGTGGAATGCGCCGCTGGAAGACCAGAACTCGCAGGACTTCGCCCGCGTGTTCGTGCGCGGTATGGGCAGCGCGTTCAACCGCGCGAGCGAGATCTGGGCACCGCGATACCGGCAAGCCACATTCGGAGCCTTCCTCAGCGATGCACCCGCCGCGCTGGCCGCGCAGGATGCCGCCTATGCCGACGTAGAGCAGGCCTTTGCCTACTTCGTCGCCACCGTGGACCCCGAGACGCCGATCGTTCTCGCCGGCCACAGCCAGGGCGCGGCGCATGTCCTGCGGTTGCTACGCGAGCATGTAGCGGGCACCCCGTTGATGGCGCGCATTGCGGCGGTCTATCCGGTCGGCTGGCCGATCTCGGTGACGCACGACTTGCCCGGCCTGCCGCTGCCCGCCTGCGCCGCGCCCGACCAGCCCGCCTGCCTGATGGCCTGGGCAAGCTTCGCCAACGATCCCGATCCCGCGCTGATGATGGGTCAATACCGCAGTTCTCCGGGCCTCGACGGACAACCGCGCGGCGACAGTGCGATCTTGTGCGTCAATCCGCTGACCGGCTCGGTCAACGGCAGCGCCAAGTCGGAGGCGAACCTGGGAACGCTGGTGCCCAGCGCGGACCTCAGCACCGGCGAACTGGTCCCGCAAGCCGTGCCCGCCGCCTGCAACGCGCAAGGCCTGCTGATCATCGGCGATCCGCCGGAGATGGGCGCGCACGTGCTGCCGGGCAACAACTACCACATCTACGATATCCTGCTGTTCTGGGCCAACCTGCGCGAGGACGTGGTCCGCCGCGTCAATGCCTTGCAGCCGCCCACCCCGTGACCGAAAGCCTGATTACCGAGGTCGCACGCGAATTTGCCGATGCCTTGCCCGAAGGCGGCGCGCTGATCGGGCTCGACCTCGGCACCAAGACCATCGGCGTGGCCACCTGCGATGCCAACTGGAGCTTCGCCACGCCCGGCAAGACGCTGCCGCGCGGCAAGTTCACCCGCGACAAGGCACTGATCGGGCAACTGGTGGCCGAGCGCCGGGTCAAGGGACTGGTCATCGGCCTGCCGCTCAATATGGATGGCTCATCCGGCCCGCGCGCGCAGGCAAGCCGCGCCTTCGCCCGCAACCTGGGTTCGGCGGAGATTGGCCTCGGCCTGCCCGTGCTGCTGTGGGATGAGCGCTGGTCCACCGCCAGCGCCGAGCGGGACATGATCGCGCAGGACATGAGCCGCGCCAAACGCGCCGAAAAGATCGACAGCCACGCCGCCGCCGTGATCCTGCAAGGTGCTATCGACCGGCTGGCGGGCGGTATCTTCTAGGCCGCGAGCGCCGCACGCCGCCGAGTGGCTTCACCGGCGACCAAGCGGCTGCCGCTCATCTCCGCCCGCCGCCACAGTGCATCGCGTTCCGCCACATCGAGCACGCCCGCCTGCGCTTCCAGCGCCACCAGTCGCATGCGGTCGCTGATATGCGTGCGGGCGAAGCTGTCGGCCAGATCGTGCGCCTCGGCGTGGCCCAGTCCGACCGCGACGCGCAGGAATATCTCGCTGCCGCCCGCGCTGATCACGCCAGCAATGGTATCGCTGACCACGTCGAACCGGTACTGGTCGAGCCATCCCTGCGCATCGAACCGAACATGCCGGTCAGCGTGGTGAGATCGGGCAGGCTCGTCAGATCGATAGAGGGCAGTTTCATCCCGTGGACTCCTGTTGTTGGCGCAACCGACAGTCGGTCCGCTGCGCAGGAGTGGCGGGGCACCGCCGGGGAATGAAGTTAAAAGACTGTAATGCGTTTTAAATCAATTGTTTGTTGCGCGAACGGTGACGACCAAACCGGTCAGGTCACGGTCATCGCAGGGCAAGGCGATCCGCCGGGCATCGGCGCGGGCGCGGGCGAGAATTGCCTGCGGCACGCTCGGATCGTGCAACACCACGTCGGCGCTGCCGAGCAGGCGAGCGGCGCGCAAGGTCAGGTCTTCCGGGTCGTGGCTGGTCAGGACGATCTCTGATCGCCCGGTGGCTGCGCTCGCGGCGGGATCGGCGAGCCAGCCGTCCACCCGCGTGTGCGCGCCCTCGGCCAAAGGATCGAGCGCCCCGCCCGCACCCAGCGCCGCATCGAGCGCCTGCCGCCGCGCTGCTGCACCGGGCCACACCTGGCGCAATTTCGAGCGGACCCGCTCGAGCGCTGCGGCGAGCAGGCCGAGGTCCGCCGGCAGCAGCGTCTCCAGCCGCAACCGCACCTGCTTGGCGAGACCCGCAGACGCGCCCGAGGTGCCGATAGCGATCAGCACCGGATCGCGTTCGAGAATGCTGGGGGTGGTGAAATCGCACAGCTCTGGGCGGTCGACCACGTTGACCAGCAGCCCGGCACTCCGCGCGCGGATCGCGTCGCTTTCGCACAAGGAGGCGTCGTCATGCGCGATGAAGGCGAGGCGCGCGCCGCGATCGATGCCATCGGCCAGATCGGCGATCACCTCGCCGCCGGCGCGTTCGACCAGACGGCGCTTGGGTTCGGCCATCGGCCCCTCGCCCAGCACCACCACCGGTTGACCGGTCAGGCGGTGGAACAGGGGCAGGCTGCGCATGTCAGTCGAGCCACTCAGGCACGCGCTCGGCCGCCGTGATTTCGGCCGGGAGGATGCGGTCGGCCACGCTGGCTACCTTGTCGCCATCGACCATCACCTCGGCCACGAAGCCGCGCGAGTTGTAGCTGCTCGCCATGGTCGCGCCATAGGCTCCGGCGGTGCGGAATACCGCGAGGTCACCGCGCTCAAGCGCATCGGTCGGTCGGTCCATGGCGAAGGTGTCGCCGGTCTCGCAGATCGGGCCGACGATATTGGCAACCATGCGGCTGCCACTGGGCTTCACCGCGTCAAAATCGTGCCAAGAACCATACAGCGCAGGCCGCGCCAGATCGTTCATCGCCGCATCGACGATGACAAACGGGACGCGATTGCCGTTGCGCTTCACGCGCACCACGCGCGTCAGCAGCACGCCGGCATTGCCCGCGATCACGCGGCCGGGCTCGAACATCAGCGTCACGTCCCAACCTTTGGTGACGCGCGCGACCATGGCGCCGTATTCCGCCGGGCTCGGCATCACCTCGCCCGCGCGATAGGGCACGCCCAGCCCGCCGCCGAGGTCGACATGCGTGACCGAACCGCCCGCTGCGCGAATCTGTTGCATCAGCGCGCCGATCTTCTCGAACGCCAGCTCGAGTGGGCGCAAGTCGGACAACTGACTGCCGATGTGCACCGCCAGCCCACGCATTTGCAGACCCGGCAGCGCGGCGAGGCGGAGGTACATTGCCACCGCCATGTCGATCGGCACGCCGAACTTGTTGTCGGCCTTGCCGGTGGATATCTTCTCGTGCGTCCCCGCGTCGATATCGGGGTTCACCCGCAAGGCGCAGCGGGCCACCTGGCCGCGCTCGGTGGCAAGCTCGGCCAGTTCGAGGCCTTCTTCCTCGCTCTCGATGTTGAACTGGCCGATATGCTTGGCCAGGCCCATTTCCAGCTCGGCCCAGGTCTTGCCCACGCCGCTGAACACGATATCCGCCGGGGCCATCCCCGCCGCCAGCGCGCGTGCCAGCTCGCCGCCCGAGACAACGTCAGCCCCGAAACCCTCGCGCGCCATCACCCGCAGCACCGCCAGGTTGGGGTTGGACTTGACCGCAAAAGCTAGGTGCGGCTGCTTCTCCAGCCCGGCCAGACCTTCGCGGAACACGCGCGCGTGCCGCTCAAGCGTGGCGCGCGAGTAGATATATACCGGCGTGCCGAACTCGTCGGCGATGCGCGACAGGGGCACGTCCTCGGCGTGCAGTTCGCCGTTACGGATCTCGAAATGGTCCATCAATAAACCTTTGAAAATTCAGCCTTCGGGGGGCAGGTCGAACGGATCGTCCTCGCGTTCCTCGGAGACGCTGCGCAGCTCGACGCTGCGATCGGGTACGGCTTGCGGCTCGCTGGCGAGCAGCTGCTCGGCATTGGGCGGATCGCCCGCGCCATAAGGTGCCGGCGGCAGGCTGGCACCCTCGACCGGCTCAAGATCGGCCGTGCGACCGCAGGCGGAGAGCGCCATGGCCGAGGCGATCACAGGCGCAATCAGGGTCAGCCGTTTCATACCTCATGCTCCAGTTCGCTCAGGGCCTCAGCCACGCGCAGCCGCACCTGATCGGGCGCGGTGCCGCCATAGCTGGCGCGAGCCGCAACCGATGCTTCGACCGAAAGCGCCGCGAACACGCGGCTGTCGATGCGGCCATCGATTGCCTGCAAGTCCGCCAGCGGCAGCGCGTCGAGCGCCACGCCGCGGCTTTCGGCCAGCTTGACCGCCGCACCGGTGATGTGGTGCGCCTCGCGGAACGGCACATTTGCCTGCCGCACCAGCCAGTCGGCCAGGTCGGTCGCAGTGGCATAGCCCAGTTCGGCCGCTTGCCGCATCCGCTCGGTGCGGAAGGTGCTGTCGGCCACCATCCCGGTCATCGCGGCCACGCTGAGCCCGAGCAGGTTGGCGGCTTCGAACACCGGCGGCTTGTCGTCCTGCATGTCCTTCGAATAGGCTAGCGGCAGGCCTTTCATCGTCACCATCAGCGAGACCAGGCAGCCGGTGATCCGCCCGGCATGGCCGCGCACCAGCTCCGCCGCGTCGGGGTTTTTCTTCTGCGGCATGATTGAGCTGCCGGTGCTGAGCGCATCAGGCAGGCGGACGAAGCCGAACGGCTGGCTCGCCCAGATCACGAATTCCTCTGCCAGCCGCGAGAGGTGCAGCGAGCACTGGGCCGCGGCCATGAGGTAATCGAGCGCGAAGTCGCGGTCGGAGACCGCGTCGAGGCTGTTCGCGGTCGGCCCGTCGAAGCCGAGCGCATGTGCGGTCATCTCGCGGTCGATCGGAAAGCCCGTGCCGGCCAACGCCGCTGAGCCAAGGGGGCACCGATTCATTCGATAATGGGCATAGAAGAACCGCGAGCGGTCCCTTTCGACCATCTCGTAGTAGGCCATCATGTGGTGGCCTAGCGTGACCGGCTGCGCGGTCTGCAGGTGCGTGAAACCGGGCATGATGCTGTCGGCGTGCTCGGCGGCGCGGGTCACCAGCGCGCGCTGCAACGCTTCGAGGCCCGCGTCCACCTGGTCGATCGCGTCGCGCACCCACAACTTGAAGTCGGTCGCGACCTGGTCGTTGCGGCTGCGCGCAGTGTGGAGGCGGCCGGCGGCGGGGCCGATCAGCTCGGCGAGCCGGCTCTCGACGGTCATGTGAATGTCCTCGAGCGCCCAGTCCTCGGGCACGCCGTCCTTCTCGAATTCGGCGGCGACCGCATCGAGACCCTGCTCGATCGCCTTCGCATCCTCGCTCGAGACGATCCCGCAAGCACCGAGCATCGCGGCGTGGGCCTTGCTCGCGGCGATGTCCTGCCGCCACAGCGCCTTGTCGAACGGAATGGATGCGTTAATCTCGCGCATGATCGCACCGGGCCCTTCAGCGAAGCGCCCGCCCCACATCTGGTTGGAGCCTTCCATGCCCCGTTTGC